>JAIUNK010000021.1 GCA_020161845.1 Actinomycetota bacterium | reverse complement strand
CCGTCACCGCTCAGGCCTCAAGCTCCCGGTCGACACGACGAGCAGAGGGTGGGGACTTCTACTTGGCCACCAACGGGGACCTCACCTGGCCACCACTGGGGACTTTTTCATGGCCATGGACATCGTGTCGGGTGCTCGTCGTGCCGGCCGCACCAAGAGTCCCGGCCACGCCCGTCGTACCGGCCGCACCAAGAGTCCCGGCCACGCCCGTCGTACCGGCTTCGCCGCGCCCGTCGTGCCGGCCGCACCAAGAGTCCCGGCCACGCCCGTCGTACCGGTGCCGGCCGCCCCCCATCGGTGACCACGCGCCCGGTGTACCGGCCGTCGGCGGCCGTGGCGCGAGGACACATGCTGGGTCAGAGGCCGGGCGGGGACGACGGATCTGGGCCTGCGAAGTTGTGTCCATGCAGTTGTCCGAACCGGCCGGTCAGGGCCCCCGACGGGGCGTCGCTTCGCCGCGTGAGGCCGGCTGACCTGCGCCGCTGCGTCCTTGACTGCGGTGGGCGGGCTGTGAATCGCCGCGCGCGGACGCAGCTTGCTCATAGGGTCTCGGCGACTTACGATCCCTACATCTAGTGGTTACAACGATGTAAGTCATCCACATGTAGTCCCCAGGTGTTGGGTAGTTCTCCACAAGCCACCCACAACATAGCCCACACGTTGTCCCCAGCCAGCCCGCACCGCAGCGGTGCTCCGGGGCTCGGCATCCGGTCGCCGCGGGGATGCGCCAGCGATCACGTCACAGGAAAGGAGGGGGCGATGCACTGCCCGTTCTGCAGGCATACGGACAGCCGGGTCATCGACAGCCGGACGGCGGATGACGGCCTGGCGATCCGGCGGCGGCGCCAATGTCCCCTCTGCGAACGTCGGTTCACGACCGTCGAGACCGCCAGCCTGAGCGTGCTCAAGCGCTCCGGAGTCAGTGAACCGTTCAGCCGGGACAAGATCGTGATCGGACTCCGGAAGGCCTGCCAGGGTCGTCCGGTCGGCGATGACGATCTGGCTCGGCTTGCTCAGCGCGTCGAGGAGACGGTACGGGCCACGGGACACGCCCAGATCGATGCCCACGAGGTGGGGCTGGCGATCCTGCCACCGTTGCGCGACCTCGACGAGGTTGCCTACCTGCGGTTCGCCTCGGTCTATCAAGGATTCGAATCGCTGGCGGACTTCGAAGCAGCCATCGCTCTGCTGCGCGCGGAGCAGGCCCTGACAGCCGGGCCCTGACGCACCATCAGCCCAGGTCGGGGGGGTTGTCAGACCCGGCTGCCACAGTTGTTGTCGTACGACACCGGACGGAAGGAACCCATCATGACGGAGACGACCGGCGCGCGCGCCGGAGCCAGGAAAGGCTCCGGCAAAGGCGTGCGCGTGGAGCGGATCTTCACCCAGCCCGGTGTGCACCCCTATGACGAGGTGACCTGGGAGAAGCGAGACGTCGTCCAGACCAACTGGAAGACCGGCGAGACGATCTTCGAACAGCGTGGGGTCGAGTTCCCCGACTTCTGGTCGGTCAACGCGAGCACGATCGTGACGACCAAGTATTTCCGCGGCGCGTTGGGCACTCCGCAGCGCGAAGCGTCGCTCAAGACGCTCATCGACCGGGTGGTGCTGACGTACGTCGCAGCCGGCAAGAAGCACGGCTACTTCGCCACCGAGGACGACGCGACGCTGTTCGAGCACGAGCTGACCTACGCCCTGCTGCACCAGGTGTTCAGCTTCAACTCCCCGGTCTGGTTCAACGTAGGCACGGCGAGCCCGCAGCAGGTCAGTGCCTGCTTCATCCTCTCCGTCGACGACTCGATGGAATCGATCCTGAACTGGTACAAGGAAGAGGGCTTCATCTTCAAGGGAGGTTCAGGTGCGGGCCTGAACTTGTCCCGCATCCGGTCGAGCAAGGAACTGCTGTCCTCGGGGGGCACCGCGTCGGGGCCGGTCAGCTTCATGCGTGGCGCGGACGCCTCCGCGGGCACGATCAAGTCGGGGGGAGCCACCCGACGCGCGGCGAAGATGGTGGTGCTCGACGTCGACCACCCCGACATCGAGGAGTTCGTCGAGACCAAGGCGCGCGAAGAGGACAAGATCCGCGCGCTGCGCGACGCCGGCTTCGACATGGATCTGGGCGGCAAGGACATCGTGTCCGTGCAATACCAGAATGCGAACAACTCGGTGCGCGTCACCGACACCTTTATGAAGGCGGTCGAGGACGGCAGCCGCTTCGGCCTGACCGCCCGGATGACCGGTGAGGTCGTCGAGACGATCGATGCCCGCGAACTGTTCCACAAGATCGCCAAGGCCGCCTGGGAATGCGCGGACCCCGGCGTCCAATACGACGACACGATCAACGCCTGGCACACCAACCCCGAAACGGGCCGGATCACCGCGAGCAATCCGTGCTCGGAATACATGTCCCTCGACAACTCCAGCTGCAACCTGGCGAGCCTCAACCTGCTCAAGTTCCTGCGCGAGGACGACACCTTCGACGCGGCTACCCTCGCCAAGGTCGTGGAACTGGTCATCACGGCGATGGACATCTCGATCTGCTTCGCCGACTTCCCGACCGAGTCGATCGGCGCGACCACTCGCGACTACCGCCAGCTCGGGATCGGCTACGCCAACCTCGGTGCGCTGCTGATGGCGACCGGCCACGGCTACGACTCCGACGGCGGTCGCAGCCTCGCCGCCAGCATCACCAGCTTGCTGACCGGTGCGGCGTACCGCCGGTCGGCGCAGCTCGCCGAGGTGGTCGGCCCCTACGCCGGCTACGCCCGCAACGCCGACGCGCACCAGCGGGTCATGCGCAAGCACCAGGCCGCCAATGAGACGATCCGCAGCCTGCACGACATGGACGCGCAGATTCACCGTGAGGCCAGCCGCGCCTGGGACGACGTCGTCACGCTCGGGGCCAAGCACGGCTTCCGCAACGCCCAGGCCTCGGTCCTGGCCCCCACCGGGACCATCGGCTTCATGATGGACTGCGACACCACCGGCATCGAGCCCGACTTCTCGCTGGTCAAGTTCAAGAAGCTGGTCGGTGGCGGGTCGATGCAGATCGTCAACCTGACGATCCCGCGCTCCCTGCGCAAGCTCGGCTACCAGGACGAACAGATCGAGGCCGTCGTCGAATACATCGCGGAGCACGGCCATGTCGTGGACGCCCCGGGGCTCAAGGCCGAGCACTACGAGGTCTTCGACTGCGCGATGGGGGAGCGGGCCATCTCGCCGATGGGTCACGTCCGGATGATGGCGGCCTGCCAGCCGTTCCTGTCCGGCGCCATCAGCAAGACCGTCAATCTGCCCGAGACGGCGACCGTCGAGGACATCGAGGATGTCTACCTGCAGGGCTGGAAGCTGGGGCTGAAGGCACTGGCCGTCTACCGCGACAACTGCAAGGTCGGCCAGCCGCTCTCCGATGCCAAGGCCGCCAAGAAGTCCACCGAGGCTGACGTCAAGGTCGAGAAGGTCGTCGAATACCGGCCGGTCCGCAAGCGGCTGCCCAAGCGCCGCAGCTCGGTCACCACCTCGTTCACCGTCGGCGGCGCCGAGGGATATCTCACCGCGTCGAGCTACCCCGACGACGGGCTCGGGGAGATCTTCCTGAAGTTCGGCAAGCAAGGCTCCACTCTCGCCGGCCTCATGGACGCCTTCTCGTTGGCTGTGTCGGTGGCGTTGCAGTACGGCGTGCCGCTGGAGACGTACGTCGAGAAGTTCACCAACCTGCGGTTCGAGCCGGCGGGCCTGACCGACGATCCGGACATCCGGATGGCGCAGTCGATCATGGACTATGTCTTCCGCCGCCTGGCCCTGGACTATCTCGACTTCGACACCCGCTCGTTCATCGGGATCCACACCGCGCAGGAGCGGTCGCGGCAGTTGGAGACCGGCTCGTACGCGCCGCTCGACGGCACCGACGAGGAGGACATCGAGGAGGAGCTGGAGAACTACTCCCAGACCGTCGCCGAGAAGCCCCGCCACGAGATGGCGACCGCGAGAGCCCGCCACATGGACATCAAGTCCGGAGCCGGCGCAGCGGCCGCCAAGGAGGTCTCGCCCGAGGTGCACAGCTCGGCCGAGCTCATGGAACGCTTCCAGGGCAAGGCGGCCGACGCGCCGATGTGCATGACCTGCGGCACCAAGATGCGTCCGGCCGGCAGCTGCTATGTCTGCGAGGGCTGCGGCAGCACCTCCGGCTGCAGCTGAACCCGGGCTCAAGCCCTCAGCTGGAGTGGGGGGCGACACCGAGGGGTGTCGCCCCCCGCTATGACCCGTCGCCGACGTCGATGCCGGCCTTCGTGTCCAGCCGATGCAGCAACTCCTGGGCGGCCTCCTCCAGCACGTGATGCTGGCCGGCGCGGGCGCGTTCGACGCACCGCACCAGAGCGCTTCGATGCACCCTGGTGAAGTCGCCGACGGCGAATTGGTGGCGCGCCATGGTCTCTTCGGCGGCTCCCTCGTCGACCGCGAGGTGCCACAGCGCGAAGGTGTCCCACGAGTGCGCCTCGAGGAAGGCGGTCTGGTCGGCAGGCGTCGGATGGGATGAGTCCCAGTCGGTCCCGACGACAAACCGCTTGTCCTCGATCAGGCCGTAGGCGTTGACCACCGCACGATCGTTCAACACGTAGCCGTTCATCTCTCCAAGCCTGCCCCACTTGCGCGGAAATGCCTATGCGGGCGGGGGTTTGGCCGTACTCGGGCGCCCGGATATCCACACCCCCACGCCGGCCGTCGTGCCTGGGGATAACTTCCGCGGGGGTCCCGCCCAAGAGGGCAGTCTGGCGCCCATGCTCTTCGAATCCCTCCCGGCCGACTGGCCGCAACGCCCCCTCACCGACCCCGAGATCGCCGCCGGCGTCGTCGATCTGTGCACCCCCGAACGCGACCGGCACGCGGGCACGCTCGTCATGCTGCTGTGCCACCCCAGCGGCCGGCTCATGCAGCCGGTCGTGGTCAACGACGTCCCCATCCGACTGCCCACCCCGGAGAAGGCCCGCACCTGGGCCGGGCTCCTGCACGCCGCCGTCAGCTGCCGGGCGTCCGTCGTCCTGGCCGTCGGCGCCCGGCAGCCCCGGCTGACGACCGAGGTGGTCGCCTGGGTCGATGAGGCCCGAGCCGCCTGCGCGGCGCACGACGTACCGCTCCTCGGCATCTACCTCGCCAGCCGCGGCGACGTTGCTGCCCTGCACCTGCCCGCGACCGAGGCGGCCTGAGAGCCCGACCCACCCAGCAGGCGAAGGGCCTGGCGGAGAGGCTGAAGCGCGAGGCAGTGGACACAATGCCCAGTCAGGCCCCGTCGCGGCGGCCTGAGGACGGCAGGATGCCCGTTCACCGCCACACCGTTTGCTCACCGACGTGACGTGCCTCACTCTGAGCGTCATGACGGAGACCACGCACCCCGACACCGCCGCCGATGACGCAGGCCGCGCCGATCTCGCGGGGCTGACGGATCTTGAGAGGGAGGCGGGGCTGAACGCCGAGGACCTCGGCCGGCTCGTCGGTCTCGTCGAACACGACCCCAAGACCGACCCGTTCCCCGTCAACGGCTGGGACGCGATCGTGTTCGTTGTCGGCAACGCGACGCAGGCCGCGCACTACTACCAGTCCGCGTGGGGCATGACCCTGGAGGCGTACTCGGGCCCGGAGCACGGCAACCGTGACCACAAGGCGTTCGTGCTCCGGTCCGGGTCGATCCGGTTCGTGCTCAAGGGCGCCGTCGACCCGGCCAGTCCGCTGACGGCGCACCACAGCAAGCACGGCGACGGCGTCATCGACATCGCCCTCGAGGTGCCCGATGTGGACGCGTGCGTCGCGCACGCCCGCGCGCAGGGCGCCACCGTGTTGGAAGAGCCGCACGACGTCACCGACGACCACGGCACCGTGCGGCTCGCGGCCATCGCGACGTACGGCGAGACGCGGCACAGCCTCATCGACCGCAGCCGCTACCACGGTCCCTACCTGCCCGGCTATGTCGCCCGCACCGGCACGCACGTCAAGCGCGACGGCGCCCCGAAGCGGCTCTTCCAGGCGCTGGACCACATCGTCGGCAACGTCGAACTCGGCCAGATGGACACCTGGGTCGACTTCTACCAGCGCGTCATGGGCTTCACCAATATGGCCGAGTTCATCGGCGACGACATCGCCACCGAATACTCCGCGCTGATGTCCAAGGTCGTCGCGAACGGCAACCACCGCGTCAAGTTCCCCCTCAACGAGCCGGCGATCAGCAAGCGCAAGAGTCAGATCGACGAATACCTGGAGTTCTATCGCGGGCCCGGTGCCCAACACCTGGCGCTGGCCACCAACGACATCCTCGCCACGGTCGACGCCCTGCGCGCGGAGGGCGTCGAGTTCCTCGACACCCCGGACAGCTACTACGACGACCCCGAACTGCGCGAGCGCATCGGTGCGGTCCGGGTCCCCATCGAGGAGCTACGTCGGCGCAAGATCCTCGTCGACCGCGACGAGGACGGCTACCTGCTGCAGATCTTCACCCGACCCCTCGGCGACCGGCCCACGGTGTTCTTCGAGATCATCGAGCGGCACGGCAGCCTCGGCTTCGGCAAGGGCAACTTCAAGGCCCTGTTCGTGGCGCTGGAACGCGAGCAGGACTTGCGCGGCAATCTCTGACCCCGCCGCCCGCCAGGCCCCCGCCATAGGATCCGGGCATGGGTGGGCGCAACGTCTTCGGCGACGAGATGGAGCTGTGCAGCGTGGACCCGGTCACGGGGTTCTACCGGGACGGCCAGTGCACCAGCGGTCCCCGAGACTTCGGCGGCCACACCGTCTGCGCCGTGCTCACCCGGGAGTTCCTGGAGCACCAGCGCGAGCACGGCAACGACCTCATCACGCCGCGTCCCGAGAGGGCGTTCCCGGGTCTCCGGCCCGGCGACGCCTGGTGTGTCGTGGCCGTGCGCTGGCGGGACGCGTACGAGGCCGGCTGCGCCCCGCCGGTTCGTCTGCGCGCCACCAACGCGCTGGCGCTGCAGGTCATCCCGGCCGCGTGGCTGATGGAACATGCGGTCGACGCACCCGACGACCTGACCAGCCTGCTCGGGCCGGCCGACCAGGCCGACGGTCCCACGACCCCGGACTGAGGGCCCGTCCACGCGCCTTCCCGCGGGCCGCGCGCCTACGGTGCCCGGCTACGGCTCGCGGCTACGGCTCGCCCCTGCGGCGCTGCTACGACTCGCCGACGCCCGCCGGGGCACCGAGATGTCGACCGATTAGGGCCCCCAGCTCGGTGGCGTACTCCGGGGCCACCACCGCGAATGCGCCGTCCGGCCAGACCACGTCAGCGCCGTCGGCCGCCAGCAGCCGGGCGCCCGCCTCCCGCGCGATGAGGGTTGCCGCGAGATGGTCCTCTGGGTGGAAGTCGCCGATCACGCAGGCGGCGCCGCGACCCGCGGCCACCGAGGCCGTCGACAGGGTGCCGGACCCCATGACCCGCACCGTGCAATGCCGGTCCGCCAACTCGGCCAGCAGGTCGAGCTGGCCGGGAAACGGCGTGTGGCCGGCCCACTCGGTCAGGACGACGGTCCCGGCCAGCGTGCCGGTGTCGGTGGGGTCGAGTTGCTGGCCGGAGGTCGGCGCCGGGGTCGGGGTCGGCTCGCCCTGCCCGCCACCGAACCGCAGCGGTACGCCGTTGCGGGTCGCGCCCCCGCCGGCCCGGGCCACCAGGACCTCGCGCCGCCAGGGGTCCCCGACCGCCCCGACCAGCGGCGTGCGATCCACGGCGAGCGCGAGCGAGACGGAACTCCAGCCGAGGCCGTGCGCGTAGTTCGTGGTGCCGTCGACCGGGTCGACATACCAGGTCGGCACGCCCGCCCTCGACGTACCGCCCTCCTCCTCGCCCACCACCAGGTGCCCCGGGAACTCGGCGGCCAGCACCTCCCGGACCCGCCGCTCCACCGCCCGGTCCACCTCGGTGACCAGGTCCGCGGGGTTCGCCTTGGTGGCCACGACGCCGGGGCGGCTTTCCCGCAGGTACGCCGCGGCCCAGCCGGCCAGCTCCCCGGCTACCCGCTCGGCCCGCGCCAGCTCGGCCATCCCGAGCGGCGCCGCCGTCGGCGATCCGGGGTCGCGCGGCGGCTCCACCCAGCGCCGGGCCATCGCCGCCAGGGTCCCGTCGTCGAGCAGGCGCCGCAGCAGGCCGGGGCGGTTCGTCGTGACGGCGTCCGCGCCGAGGGCCACCATCGCCGCCATCTCCGCGGGCTCATCGACGGTCCACGCCGCGACGAGCAGGCCGGCGGCGTGGGCGGCGGCGACCGTGGCGGGTGACACGAGGGTGCCCGCCATGTTCAGGTACGTCGGGTGCTGCCGGCCCGCGAGATCGGGATCGGCATACCCCGTGCCTGTCTCCAGGTGAATGACCGCGTCGGGATCCAGCTCCCGCACCGCGCCCGTCGCCGCCGGGGCGCCGCACCACTGCACCGGCAGGTCCGCTGCGACACCCGCCAGCGTCCGCCAGGCGGTGGCCGCGTCCACCGCCGTCGTCGCGTCGACCAGCAGCTCCACCCCCGTCCCGGCCAGCGCCTCCGCCACCCCCGCCAGCCGGGGGATCCGCACGTCCGCGAACCCGACCGCGGCCACCTCGGCCCAGGTCAGCTCCGCGACCGGCCGGGGCAGGCCCCACAGCCGCAGCAGCGTCCGGTCGTGGTTGACGACGCTGACGCCGTCGCGCGTCGTCACCACGTCGATCTCGACCCGGTCCGCTCCCGCCGCCACGGCCGAGCGGATCGCCGCCAGGGTGTTCTCCCGGTAGCGCAGCGAGTCGCCGCGATGGGCGACGACGTACGGCTGGCGCGGCCGGCCCACGTTGCCGCTCACGAGTCCGACGCCTGCTCGCGCTTCCCGTCGACGAACACCATCGGTCGGCGCAGCCGCACGGTGACCTGCGAGTCCTGGGCGGGCAGCGAGCCCGACCGGAACGCCGAGAGCCGATGCCCGGCGACGTCCAGCATGACCTCGGCGTACGGGCCATGCGGCACCACCCGCAGCACCCGCGCGGCATGCACCGGACGGGCGGCGGTCGCCCCCGCGGCCTGCGTCTCGAGCTGTGCCGCCTGGTCGCTGGCCCCGTCGAGGATCACGACGTCCTCGGGTCTCACGGCGGTGACGACGCCAGGCTCGGCAGCGACGGACAACCCGTCGGCGCGCTCCACCAGCCGCCCGTCGAAGGTGTTCAGGCTGCCCACGAACCGGGCGACGAATTCGCTGCGCGGGTCGGCGTAGAGCTCCGCGGGCGGCGACAGCTGCTCGATGCGGCCGTCTTTCATTACCGCGACCCGGTCCGAGATGGACAGGGCCTCCTCCTGGTCGTGCGTGACCAGCACGGTCGTGATGCCCAGGCGCTGCTGGATCTCGCGGATCTCCTCGCGGACCTTCACCCGCAGCCGCGCGTCGAGGTTGGACAGCGGCTCGTCGAGGAGCAGCAGCTTCGGCTCTTGGACCAGGGCCCGAGCCAGCGCGACGCGCTGCTGCTCGCCGCCGGAGATCCGCGCCGGCCGCGAGTCCCGGTGGTGCATGAGGCCCACCATGTCCAGCGCAGCCTCGACGCGCCGGGTCAGTTCCGCGCCCGGCACCTTGGCCAGCCTCAGCGGGAAGGCGACGTTCTTGAAGACCGTCATGTGCGGCCACAGCGCGTAGCTCTGAAACACCATGGCGCTCGGTCGCTTCTCAGGGTTCAGCGGCGTCACGTCGCGGCCGTCGACCAGCACCCGCCCCCGGTCCGGCTTGAGGAAGCCCGCCACCATGCGCAAGGTGGTGGTCTTGCCGCACCCGGACGGGCCGAGCAGGGTGACCAGCTCCCCGGGCGCGACGTCGAGGTGCAGGTCGACGACGATGTCGCGGCCACCGAGTCGCTTGTGGATGCCGTCCAGGCGCAGCGCGGGCTGCGCGGACGCGCCGCTCGCGGCGGTGGGCGCCGGGCTCGCGGCGGTGGGGTCGGAGGCTGGCGGTACGTCGGATGCAGGGGACACAGGCGGCCTATCGGAGCTGGAAGCCCTCGGCCAGCTGCCCGCCCATGACCTGCTTGCGGACCAGGGCGAGAAGCACGACGGAGGGAATGGACAACAGAATCGAGAACACGGCAGCGATCTGCAGGGGGTAGTACTCGACGAGCCGGTACATCTGGGTCGGCATCGTCAGATAGGTCGAGCCACCCACGAGATAGGTGCCCTGCGCCTCATCGAAGCTGGCGAGGAAGCTCATGATCACCGCCACCAGGATGCTCGGCAAAGCCAGCGGCAAGGTGATCGTGAAGAACACCCGCAGCGCCCCTGCCCCGGCATCCCGGGCGGCCTCTTCGAGCGACCGCGGCACCGCGGCGAAGGCCGCCGCCGGGATCCACGTCATGAACACCACGGTCCCCATCACGTGCACGATCACGATCCCGAGTTGGGTTTCCATCAGGCGCAGCGTGTAGAACAGCGACGCCAGGGTCACGAACAGCCCCATCTTGGGAAAGCTGTTCATCGCGAAGAGGGCGATCAGGAAGAACCGACGGCCGGGGAATTGATAGCGGCCGAAGGCATAGGCCGCCGGCAGGCAGATCAGCGCCGAGAGCGCGACGGTCATCACCGCGAAGGAAAACGAGTTGTAGACGGCGTTGGACAGCTGGTTGTCGGCGAACACCTTGCCCCACCAGTCCATCGTCCAGCCGTCCGGAGTCAGATGGGGATAGGTCCAGCTCGTCACGAACGCCCGGATCGCCAACCACACCAGCGGGCCGAAGATGAACACGGCCAGGGCGATCACGACGACCCCGGCAGCCAGGCCGACCAGGGCTCGGCGCAGTGCGGAGGTGGCACCGTCCGCGCTGGTCGCGGGGGTGATGGTCATACCTGATCAGCCTCCTTAGCCTGGCGGAAGTTCGCCCAGACATAGGTCGCCGCGATCAGCGACGCCAGCGCGAACACGACGAACGCCATCACGATCGCCTGCTGGGGCCGGTTGAACGCGATGAAGTATGAGGCGATGTCCACCCCGAGCATGGTCTGGCTGTTCCGGCCGAGGAAGTAGGGGATCGTGAACGACCCGATGATCCCGATGGCCGTGAAGGTCGTGGCGATGACGATCGGCACCATCGCCATCGGCAGGATCACCGACCCGGTCGTCCGCAGCAGCCCGGCTCCGGAGTCGCGGGCCGCGTCGATCACCGAATCCGGCACGGCCGCCACCCCCGAGCTGATCATCAGCACCGCGAACGGCAGGTTCGTCCACACCGACCCGATCACCAGCCCGGGCACGCTGTAGGCGAACGCCGGACCCGTCGCCCCGACCTGGGCGAACAGCGTCGGCAGGAAGCCGATGTCCGAATAGAACGTGCGCAGCGCATAGGCACTGATCACGACCGGGATGAACATCGGCACGATGGTCAAGATGGTCAGCAGGTTGGCGATCCGGCCGCCGCGCAGCCGCAGGAAGAGCGCGATCGCCAGCGCCACCGTGATGACGATGAGGGTCGAGACGATCGTGACCAGGATGGTCACGATCAGATCCTCGCGGAATCGACCACTGGCGAAGACCACCCGATAGGGCTCGACGGTGCCCGGCGGCCCATCGGCCAGGTACACGTCCTGGCCGATGAGCGCCGTGATCTCGTTCAGACCGCCGCCGTAGCCCAGCGTGAACAGGAAGGCCAGCACGATCGGCATTCCCGCGAACAGGGCGATGAACGCCACCGGGGGCAGCGCGAGGAAGAACCCGCGCCACGCCGTACGGCGCGTTGCCGCAGCACTCACCGTCGATGACTTACTTGCCCGGGACTTCCTGGTCCCACGCGAGGTCGCGGTCCTTGTTGACCTTGTCGAAGTAGCCGGCCCGCAGGTTCTCGGGGTGGGCGTCCTTGAAGGTGGCCTGGGTCTCCTGCGGCAGCTTGCTCAGCGGGATCACCGGGTAGCCCGCGATGTCCTTGGCGATCATGTTCTGCGCCTCGGCGGAAAGCAGATAATCGGCCAGCTTGATCGCGTTGGCCTTGTTCTTGGCATGCGCCGGGATGCCCAGGTAAGCGGCGCCGCCGGTGAACGACGGGTTGGCGATCTGGGTGGCCTTCATGTCCTTGGGGATCGTGCCGGACTTCTGCCCGGAGATGAACATGTCGGACCACACCGGGGTCATCGCGATCTGGCCGTTGGCCAGGAGTTCGATGCTGCCCTTGTTGCCGGTCGGGTAGACACCCTTCTGGTAGACGTAGGGGTTCAACGCGCGCAGCGCGTCCCAGCCCGGCTTCCACTGGGTGAGCAGGTTCTTGTCGTACGTCGTGCGCAGCGTCTTGGCCGTGTCCGCCGGCAGGTTCTTGTCCAGGACGGTGGTGACGAAGGCGCCGCCGGAGCCGCCGGACTTGGGCGAGTTGTAGGTGAACTTGCCCGGGTTCGCTTTGATCCAGGCCATCAGATCGTCGTACGTCGCGGGCGGGCTGGCCACCAGCTTGGGGTTGTACGCCAGCAGCACCGACGAACCCCGATAGGGGATGCCGCCCTTGCCGCCCGCCTTGAGGGTGTCCTCGGGAACATCGGCGAGGCCCTTGACCTGATCCTTGGTCACCTGCTCCAGGACCCCGGCGTCCGCGGCCTGGAGCACGATGCCGCCGTCCATCAGGTCCCAGCCGGCGTCGTTGCCGCTCTTCTCGGCGGCGGTGAGCTTGGCCAGGTTCTGGGTGCCGTGCTCCTCGTGGTCATCGAAGTCGATCTTCAACGTCGTGCCGGGGTTGGCCTTCTCGAAGCCCGGCTTGACGCTCTTCTCCCACAGGTCCTTGATGTTGGTGTCCGCGCCGATGTAGACGCGCACCTCGCCGGCGCCGGACCCACCGGTCCCGCCGGCGGCGGGCGTGGACCCGCCGGAGTCGTTGCTCTTCTGAGCGCAGCCGGCCAGGCCGGTGACGGCCAGCGCCGTGACGGCAAGAACGGCGAGGGACTTGCTCTTCATGGAGACCTCCAAGGAAACGGATGCGGCGTGCTGGAGCTGAGCGTAAGGCTCACCACCGACAACGGACAGTCCTCACCCGCTGCTCACCTCGGCGTTAAGCCCCCGTTACCGCAGCTTTGCCGGTAGCCGACGAGGGCTCGCGATGTGGGCGGCCCGACAGCACTGCGGCGTTCCGGGGCTCCAGCCGGGTCGGTGCACGTCGTTATGCTGCGTAGGCGGGCGGCGCGCCGGCGTTCCCGCGAAAGGTGGTGGCATGGCGAACGATCGACTGCCGGTCCCGCAGGGCTGGCGCAATGCGGACCTCTACCTCGAGCCCGCTCTCGACCGGGTCTGGGCGGCGCTGCGGGACACCCGCACGCCGGAGCGCCTCGCCCGGTACTACACCACCGACGCCAACTTCGCCGGAGCCACCTTCGTCGGCCACGGCGAATCCGACCCGCACACCGTCGACGAACGCGATCTGCTCGCGGTCACGCTGCTGGACGTCAAGATTCCCCCGCGCACGGTCCGCGAGCTGCTGGAGCCGGGACCTACCCGCGACCGGGTGCACGAGCTGCTCGCCGCCGATCGCATCCCCGCCGACGCGCGGCTGTGGGAGGTCGATGCGCAGGTGCTGGCGAACGCCGCCGAGCTCTACGAGTTCCTGCGCGCCCTGGTGCCGCCGTCCCGGGACCGTTACGAGGTCAACTGGGCCACCGCCGCCAAGCTCTGTGCCCGCAAGCGACCCAACCTCTTCCCGGTCCGCGACGAGGTCGTCTGCCGCTATCTGCGGTTGTGGCCCTCGCGATATCAGGTCGACTGGCAGGTGTTCGCGTGGATCATGGGGCAGGCCGATGTGCGCGAACACCTGACCCGGCTGGTCGAGCGGGCGGCCTCGGCCGCCGGCACGGACCTCGCCGACCCCGACGCGCTGCTGCGGCACCTCGACGTGGCCGTCTGGATGCACGCGCCGCATCGCTTCTGAGCAGGTCGGTTCCGCCGCAGCCCTGCTGAGCGCTCAGTCCGTCGGGTCGGGTCCGTCCGCAATGGCTGCGGTAGCTTCGGTGACCGACGGAGTGACCGCCGGCGTGGCCGGCGGCGTGACCGAAGGCCCAGCAGTCGCCTCCGGCCAGAGCGGGCCACGGTGCCTGTCCTCGCGCGTCAACATGCCCGCGACCAGCGGAATCGCCGCGAGCCCGGAGTGTCGGGCGCCCGCCCGTCGAGACCGCTGCCGAGCCCGCTCCTCGACGTCGAGATGGCGGAGCACGCCTTCGACTCCGGCCAGGACCGAACCCCGCAGCAGCCAGCCGGCGGGATTCTCGCGGCCGTCGACGAAATAGAGATCGGTGAGGATGGCGCGGGTCTCGCGCAGGATCTCGAGGGTGTCCGCAAGGGCGTCCTCGGCGTCGGCGAGTCGGCCCTGCGCCTCGGCCACCACCAGGGTTCCGAACGCCTCGATGGCCTCGCCCATGTCGGTGAGCACCACCGAGAAGGCGCCGCGCAGCTCCTCGTCGTAGCCGACGGTCCGCGCCGACGGGTGCCCGGTCGTCACCGGGATCTCGTCCTCCAGCGAGGCGAACATGGCCCGTAGCGACAGGATGGCCGAGTCCAGGGCGCTGAGCCCCGAGCGCAGGACCGGTACGACGTCCGTGCTGCCCAGCGAGCGCGGGTTGAGCCGCCGATTCTCCTCCACCTGGGCCAGGGCCTCGTCGGCGCGGGCCAGCAGGGGCAGCAGCGCGTGCGTCTCGTGCCGCCACGAGGTCACGCGCCGGCGGTCCAGCCGCTCGGCCATCTCCACCCCGGCACGGCGTACGACGTGGGCGGTCTCCTCCGCAACCTCCAGCACCGCCTCCTCGGCGCTGGCCGCGGTGACCGACGGCGGCAACAGCACCGAGAAGGCCACCCCCACGCCCGCGCCGATCAACGTGTTGAGCACCCGGGTCTCGGCGGCGATGTCGTGTGCGGTGACGCCGAGGATGAGCATCGCGCTGATCGGCGCCTCCAAGAGATTCGCCCCCAGCCGCAGGACGTGACCGATGAGCATCGAGGCCGCGATGACGATGCCGAGGCTCCACCACGACAGGCCGACCCAGGCCGCGACACCGATGGCGACGAAGACCCCGGTCAGCACCGAGAGGATCCGGAAGACGCCCATGCGCAGGGTGGCGTACAGGCTGGTCTGCACCACCAGCAGCGCCGTCAGGGGACCGGTCAGATCGGTCAGGCCGGGCGTGATCGCCACGGCCAGGAGATAGGCCAGGACCGCCGCTGCGGTCAGGCGCACGACGCTGAGCAGGGCCGGCGTGGCCCGGCGCCGTAGTCGACCGCCGCTGCCGACGCGAAATCGCTTGGCGGCGAACGCGTCTGCCAGAAGTCGCAGAGAGGGGGAGCGCACCCGCGCAGGATCGCACGAGGATTGCAAGAATGCCGACATGGCCGCATCCGTCAGTACGGCGCCCCATCCCGCACCGATCAGCCTGTCCGCGGCCGACGAGGTCCGGCGGCGCGGGTTCCACCGAATGCGGCGAATCGCCACCGGAATGCTGGTGTTGATGGCGCTGATCTTCCTGGTGACGCTGCACCGGGACGGGGCGCTCGGTTATGTCAACGCCTTTGCCGAGGCCGGCATGGTCGGGGCGCTGGCCGACTGGTTCGCCGTGACGGCGCTGTTTCGGCACCCGATGGGCATTCCGATCCCGCACACCGCGTTGGTGCCCAAACGCAAGGACACCTTCGCCAAGGGGCTGGAGGACTTCGTCACCGGCAACTTCCTCACCGGGGAGGCCGCTCGGGAGCGGTTCCTCGCCTCCGACGTCACCCGCCGCGTGGGCGTCTGGCTGGACGACGAGGGGCACGCCCGGCGGCTGGCCGACGAGTCCGCGCTGATCCTGGCCCGGGCGCTGACGCACGTGGCCCCGGACGACATCCGGGGGCTCGTGCAGAACTCCCTCGTCCCGCGCGCCGTGGCCGAGCCGCTCAGCCCGGTGGCCGGGGCACTGCTGGAGGAGGTGGTCCGCGACGGCGTGCACCACGCGTTGGTCGACATCGTCGTCATCGAGGCGCACGCCTGGCTGCTGGAGAACCCCCGCACGTTCATGCAGATCGTCGACGACCGGGCCCCGACGTGGGCGCCGGCCTGGGTCAACGACATGGTGGCCGACCGGCTGCACACCGAGGCCGTCAAGTGGGTGCGGGACGTGCGCGACGACCGCAGCCACCGGGTGCGCCGCGCCATCGACGATCTGCTCAGCGACCTGGCCCGGGATCTCCAGGAAGACCCCGCCACGATGGCCCGGGCCGAGGCGCTCAAGGAGCGGCTGATCACTCACCCGCAGACCACCGATGCGGCCCTGGCGATCTGGGATGTGCTGCGCGAAGGGATGATGCGGGCCCTGCACGACCCGGCCGGCCTGCTGCGCGAGCGGATCGCCAAGGAACTGCGCCGCCTCGGGGAGCGGTTGCTCGCGGAACCGGAGCTGCGGGCCAGCGTGGACGCCCGCGCGGGGGACGCCGTCGCGTTTCTGGTGGACAGCTACGGCCAGGAGCTGGCGCCGATCATCTCCCAGGTCATCGCCCGCTGGGACGGCAAGGAGGCCGCCGAGAAGATCGAACTGCACGTGGGTCGGGACCTGCAGTTCATCCGGATCAACGGCACCGTCGTCGGTGGCCTGGCCGGGCTGCTCATTCACACCTTCGCCCAGTTCGTCGGTCGCTGAGCGGGGCGACGCCGAACGTCCGGTCACCGACACTGCGGCGAACCTCTCGCCCGCCTGGGAAGATGCGGCCCATACGGGACGTTGCCGCGATGCCGATCGGCATACGATCGGGCCAGCCCCCGCGCCCAGCGGGCCGACCGAGAGGCCAGCATGACCCACACGTCCCGACGAGCCCGCGGCGCGTTCGTTGCCGCGGTCGTCGCCGCGTTCGTCGCAACACCCGTGCTGGTCGCGGGCTGTTCCGCAGGTCAGACCACTCAGCCCACGACATCCGCGACCCCGGGCGGGGCGCCCGCGGGCTCGAAGAATCTATCGATCGGCATGGTGCTCGCGCCGACCTCACTCGACTTCACCAAGGCCGACGGGGCGGCCATCCCGCAGGCGCTCCTGGGCAACGTCTACGAGGGCCTGGTCAAGCTCGACCAGGACGGCAAGGTGGTCCCGGCGTTGGCCAGGTCCTGGCAGGTGTCTCCGGACCGCACGACGTACACCTTCGCGCTGCAGGAGAACGTGAAGTTCAGCACCGGGGCGGCGTTCACCGCCGACGACGTGAAGTTCTCGATCGACCGGGTCAAGACCGACTGGACGACGTCGTTGGCCAAGGCGATGGGGGTCGTCCAGGATGTCACGGTCGTCAACCCCACCACGGTCCAGGTGGTGCTGAGTAGGCCCAGCAACGACTGGCTGTTCCGGATGGCTGCCACCCGGCTCGGGGCCATGTTCTCCCGCACCGGCGTCTCCGACCTGGCCAATAGCCCCGTCGGCACAGGCCCATACACGGTGCAGAGTTACAAGCAGGGCGACACCCTCACGCTCACGCGCAACCCGGACTACTGGGGCACGCCGCCGTACTTCGAGAAGGTCGAGCTCAAATACGTCGCCGACACCTCTGCGATCAACAACGCCATGCTCTCCGGCGGCCTCGACGTGCTCTCGATCGTGCAGCCCGACGCGCTGCCGCGCTTCGCCGACACCAAGACCTTCCAGACCATCGAGGGCACCACGAACGGGGAGGTGGTCCTCTCCTTCAACAACCAAAAGGGCCCGTTCGCGGACAAGCTGATCCGTCAGGCGGCCCGGTCGGCCATCAACCATCGCGACCTCGTGGATCGGTGTTGGGGCGGCAAGGGCACCCTCATCGGGTCGATGGTGCCGCCGACCGATCCCTGGTACGAGGACCTCACCGGCATCGCGCCGTACGACGTGGCCGCCGCGAAATCGCTGCTGGAGCAGGCCAAGACGCCCAACCCGGCGATCCGGCTACGGCTCCCCACGGCCCCCTACGCGATCTCCTGCGGGCAGGTCGTGAAGTCTCAGCTGGAGCAGGTCGGGTTCAAGGTCACGATGGACCAGATGGACTTCCCGAGCTGGCTGACGACGGTGCTGAAGAACTCCGACTACGACGCCTCGATCGTGGCGCACGTCGAGCCGCGGGACCTGCGCACCGTCTACGGCAACCCGGACTACTACATCCACTACAAGAACCCCGCCCTCACCGAGGCGCTGGCCGCCGCCGACACCGGCGACGATCCCACCCAGATCGCCAAGATGAAGTCGGCCGCCCGGTTGATCAGCGAGGACGCCGCCTCCGACTGGCTCTTCCTGCTGCCCAATCTGATGGTGGCCAAGACGGGGATCACCGGATTGCCGAAGAACGCCGTGAGTGAGTCGTTCGATCTGTCGGGCCTGGCTCGCTCCTGAGGTCCGATGGCGCCGGCCCTGTCTCGCCGTACGGCGATCCTGCTGCTCAGCCTGCTGGCCAGCAGCGTTGTGGTGTTCGCGTTCATGCAGGTGCTGCCGGGCGATCCGGCCCGGGTCGCCCTGGGCGTGTCCGCCTCGGAGGAGTCGGTGGCGCGGCTGCGGCACGAGTACGGGCTGGACCGGCCGCTGCTGACGCAGTACGCCGGGTGGGCCGGTGGCCTGCTGCGCGGTGACTTCGGGCGCAGCTATGTCTCCGGCGACGTCATCGCGCCCCGGCTGCTCGACGCGCTCGCCGTGACGGGCTGGCTGGTGTTGGCGGCGCTGCTGATCGCGGTGCTCCTCGCGGTGCCGGTCGGCACCGTCATGGCGGTCCGGCACCGTCATGTCGACGGCGCCCTGCTGACGGCGTTGTCCCAGGTCGGCGTCGCCGTACCGGCCTTCCTCGCCGGCATGCTGCTGGTCGCGATCGTCTCGGTGCGATGGGGCTGGCTCCCGTCGTCCGGTTGGGTGCCGCCCGCGGTCGACCCGGCCGCCTTCCTGCGGCACCTGATCCTGCCGGCGCTGTCGTTGGGCCTGGTGCAGTCGGCGATCCTGGCGCGCTACGTGCGCAGCGCCGTCCTCGACGTGCTGGCCGAGGACTACCTGCGCACGGCCCGCTCGAAGGGGCTGACGCCGTGGCGGGCGCTGCTGCGGCACGGGCTGCGCAACGCGGGCGTGCCGGTCGTCACCGTGCTCGGGTTGCAGCTCGCCGCCATGCTGATCGGGGCCGTGGTCGTGGAGCGCGTCTTCGTCGTGCACGGCCTGGGCAGCCTGCTCCTGGACGCGGTGCAGGTGCGCGACCTGATCCTGGTCCAGGACGTGGTGATGGTGCTGGTGGCGCTTGTTCTGCTGGTGTCCTTCCTCACCGACGTGCTGTATGTCGCGATCGACCCGCGGATGCGGGCCAGGGCACGGTGAGTGAGGTGGCGACCCCGACCGTACGCCGGGTGCGGCGACGACATGTCGGCCCGACCTTGATCCTCGGGTCCGTCCTGGTGGGCCTGGTCGTGCTGGCGACGCTGGTCTCGCTCGTCTGGACGCCGTACGACCCCACTCTCGTGGACTCCCGCGTGCCGCGACTGTTGGGCCCGTCGGCGCAGCACTGGTTCGGCACCGACGCCCTGGGCCGGGACGTGTTCTCCCGGATCCTGCTCGGCAGTCGGACCACCCTGTTCGTCGGGTTGGTCGCGGTCGGGGTGGCCGCCGCCGTCGGCATCCCGCTGGGGTTGCTGGCCGCGATGTCGCCGCGCCGTTGGCTGGATGAGGTGGTGATGCGCGTCGGGGACGTGATGCTCGCCTTCCCGGCGCTGTTGCTGGCGATCATGTTCGCCGCGGTGTTCACGCGCAGCACCCAGCTGGCCATGCTCGCCATCGGCATCGCCGGAATCCCGGCGTTCGCCCGGGTGGCCCGCGCGGGAGCGCTGCAGGTCATGTCGCTGGACTACGTGCTGGCCGCACGGGTGGCGGGTCGATCGCCGCTGGCGATCGCGGTGCGGCACGTGCTGCCCAATATCGCCAGCATCGTGATCGTGCAGGCCTCGGTGTCGTTCGCCCTGGCGGTGCTCGCCGAGGCGGGCTTGTCCTATCTGGGGCTGGGCACCCCGCCGCCGACGCCGTCCTGGGGGCTGATGCTCTACGAGGGCCAGGACTTCCTCGCCCAGCATCCGCTGCTCGTCGTCTTCCCCGGCGGGGCCATCGCCATCGCCGTGTTGGGATTCAACCTGTTCGGCGACGGCCTGCGCGACCTGCTCGACCCGCGGATGGAGGCGGTCCGGTGACCCCGGCCACGGCGGCGGATCCGGGGCCGGCCGGCGACCGTGGCGACCGCGTGCTGACCGTACGAGGCCTGACCGTCTCGGCGGGGGAGCAGGAGCTGGTCCATCCGCTGGACTTGACCATCGCCCGCGGCGAGCGGGTCGGCCTGATCGGGGAGTCCGGCTGCGGAAAGACCCTCACGGCGCTGGCGGTCATCGGCCTGCTCTCGGAGAGCTTGACCGCGCGCGGCGACATCCGGCTCAGCGGCGTCGCCGAGAACCTCCTGGAGCTGGATGAACGCCGCATGTCGCGGCTTCGGGGATCGCGCCTCGGGATGGTCTTCCAGGAGCCGCTGACCGCGCTGAACCCGACGATGCGGGTGGGGCGGCAGGTCGCCGAGGCGATCCTGGTGCACCGCCACGACGGCACCGGGGTCGCGCCGGACCGGGACCGGGTCCGCCGCGACGTCGTACGGCTCCTCGACGACGTGCGGCTGCCCGACCCCGAGCAGGCCGCCCGCGCCTACCCCCACCAGCTCTCCGGCGGGCAGCGGCAGCGGGTCGTTCTGGCAATGGCCCTGGCGAACTCGCCCGATCTGCTGATCTGCGACGAACCGACGACGGCCCTCGACGTGACCGTGCAGGCCAACGTGCTCGACCTGATCGTCGCGGGGGTCGAGGCGCGCGATGCGGGGCTGTTGTTCATCAGCCACGACCTGGCGGTGATCGCGACGGTGTGCGAGAAGGTGGCGGTGATGTATCGGGGCCGGATCGTGGAATCCGGCCCGGTCGCGCAGGTGCTGACGGCGCCGCGGGATCCCTACACCGCCAAGCTCGTGGCCGCCTCCAGCCTGGCCGACATCGCCGCGCGGCCGCGTCGGGAGAGCGTGGCGGTGCCGGTCGGTGAGGCGGTGCCGGTGGGCGCGGTGCCGGTGGGCGCGGTGTCGGTGGGCGCGGTGTCGGTCGGCAAGGAGCCCGAGCCGCCGCTCATCGAGGTGCACGGCGTGACACGCGACTATCGCCGGCCGCGGCGCGGCCTGTTCGGCGAGGCTCCGGTCGTGCGCGCCCTGCGCGGGGTCGACCTGACGATCCGGCGCGGCGAACGGGTCGGGATCGTCGGGGAATCGGGGTGCGGCAAGTCGACCCTGCTGCGCATCCTGGCCGGCCTCGACCAGCCGACCTCGGGGCAGGTCCGGATCGCGGGACACCCGGTGTCCGGCGTGCCCGAGCGGCGGCTGCGGTTCCTGCGCGAACGGCTGCAGATGGTCTTCCAGGACCCGATGGGCTCGCTCGACCCGCGGATGCGGATCGAATCCTCGGTGCGGGAGCCGCTGCTGGTCACCGGCCGGGCGGATCACCGGGACCGGATCGCCCAGCTGCTGACGTCAGTCGGCATCGACCCCGCGAGCGGGCACCGCTATCCGCATCAGTTCTCCGGCGGCCAGCGGCAACGGATCTCGATCGCGCGGGCGATCGGCCCGGAACCCGACATCCTCCTGGCCGACGAGCCGGTCAGCGCGCTGGATGTCTCGGTGCGGGCGCAGGTGCTCGGCGTGTTGGCCGATCTCGTCGACGACCTGGGGCTGACGCTGGTGTTCGTCTCGCACGATCTGAGCGTTGTCAGAGCCGTCTGCGACCGTGTGGTGGTGATGAAAGCCGGATTGATCGTCGAGGAGGGGCCGGTGGCGGCGGTGTACGACGATCCGCAGGAGCCTTACACCCGCCGCCTCGTCGCCTCCATTCCCACCATCGAGCGAGCCCTGGCCGGTGTGACGGCGGCGGACCTCGCCGCCGCCCGGGCGCAGGAGCACCCGGGGGCGGGCTGAGATGCACCGGCTCGGCTCGGCCCGCCACGATGCGGGGCCCCATCGGGTCGGCGCCGACGGGGGCGGGGCCGTCCACGGCGCTGATCGGCTCGTGCTGTCCCCGACCGACCTGACCCGGTTCCTGGGGTGCGCCCACGCGAGCGCGCTGGACGTCGAGGTGGCCCTGGGGCGGCGCCCGCGACCGGCCGACGGCGTCGATGAGCAGCTGGCCTTCATCGCCGCGCGCGGGCTGTCCCACGAGCGGGCCTATCTTGCTCGGCTGCGCGAGTCCGGTCGGCAGGTCGTCGAGATCCCCCGGGACCGGGATCCGGCGGCGGCGGAGGCGGCGACGGTGGCCGCGATGGCCGCCGGGGCGTCCGCGATCTATCAGGGCACGCTGTTCGATGGCACCTGGCTGGGGTATGCCGACTTCCTGCTCCGCCGGGACCTGGCGCCCGGCGAGCCGCGCTCGCGGTACGGCGACTGGGCCTACGACCTGGTCGATACGAAGCTCGCCAGGCATCTGTCCGCGGCGGCCCTGCTGCAGCTGGCGACCTATGCCGAGCGGCTGGAGACGCTTCAGGGGGTGCCGCCGGCGCGGCTCGTGGTGGTGACCGGTGACGGCGTGGAGCGGTCCTGGCGGCTCGCGGACGTGGCGGCCTACGCGGCCCGGGCTCGGGCGGGCCTGGAGTGGTTCGTCGACGCCCGCGCCGCGGCTGTCGCGACGGACCCGGCGGCCGCGACCGAGCCCGTCCCGGTGCCGCAGTGCTCCCGGTGCCGTTGGCAGGGCCAGTGCGGCGAGGCGTGGCTGGCCTCGGACGACCTGTCGCTGGTGGCCGGGATGCGGCGCCGGCATCGCGACGCCCTGCGGGCCGGCGGGGTCGGTTCCGTCGCGGCGCTGGCGGCGGCGGGCGACGCCGTACCGGCGGGGCTGTCGCGCCCGACGTACGAGAAGCTGCGCCGTCAGGCGCGGCTGCAGGTCGCGGAGCGGGAGGGGGACCGGGCGCGGTACGAGCTGCTGCCCTATGCGCCCGGCCGGGGGCTGGCGCGCCTTCCCGAGCCGGACCGCGGCGACCTCTACCTCGACTTCGAGGGCGACCCGTTCGCGGGGGACGGGACCGGGCGCGAATACCTGGCGGGGGTGCTTGACCGGGCTCACAGGTTCGACACCTGGTGGGCGCACGACGAGGCCGCCGAGGCCACGATGGTGGCGCGGTTGCTGGAGTTTCTGCTGGCCCGCTGGCGCGACCACCCGGGGATGCACGTCTACCACTACGCGCCGTACGAGACGGCGGCGCTCAAGCGGCTCACCGGCCGGTACGGCGTCGCGGAGGCCGAGCTGGACGCGCTGCTGCGCGGCGGTCGGTTCGTGGACCTGTACGGCGTGGTCAAGGAGGGGCTGCTGATCGGGAAGTCGTCCTACTCGATCAAGAAGCTGGAGGACCTCTATTGGGGGCACACCCGGCACGGCCAGGGCGATGAGGTCGCCGACGCGATGAGCTCGGTGGTGGAATACGAACGCTGGCTCGAGTCCGGCGACTCGACGATCCTGCAGCGGATCGCCGACTACAACCGCGAGGACGTGCGCTCGACGCTGGCGCTGCACGACTGGCTGGAGGACCGCCGCAGCGAGCTGGCCCTGGACCTCGCGGCCCGGGGCTCCGGGGCGGGCGGGCTGCTGCTGCCCCGCCCGGCGGCCACGCCGTACGACCAGGCCGCCGAAGCCGAGGCCGCGGTCGAGGAACGGGAGCTGGCCGAGAGGCTCGTGGCGGCGGGGCACGAGCTGTTCGCCGGGCTGATCGGCTGGCACCGGCGGGAGGATCGGCCGGACTGGTGGGACTTCTTCCGGCGGGCCGAACTCTCCGACGACGACCTGGTCGAGGACGGCGCGGCGCTCGGCCGGCCGGGCGAGCCGGTCGCGGCGGGGGAGAAGCTGGGCAAGTCGGGCAAGCCGACGAGCCTGCTGTGGCGCTATCCCTTCCCGCCACAGGCGACCCGCCTGGAGGCCGGCAAGGGCGCGCACGACGTCGACACCCGCGAGTCCTGCGGGACGGTCGTGTCGGTGGACGGCGAGGCGGGCGAACTGGTGCTCTCGCGGGGCGTCAAGCACCCGGCGGCGACGCCGCGGGGCGTGATGCCGCCGGGGCCGATCGACAACCGGGTGGTCCGTGGGGCGCTGGCCCGGCAGGCGGAGACGCTGCTGGCGGGGGGCGTGTCGGCGGGCACGGCCCTGGTGACGCGGCGGGTGCCGGTGGGCGCGCTGGCGCTGCGGCCGGGGGAGACGCCCGCGGAGGCGGTGGTGCGGGTCGGGCTCGGGCTGTCCGGGGAGGTGCTCGCGGTGCAGGGGCCGCCGGGGGCGGGCAAGACGTACGCCGCGAGCCACCTGATCCGGGCGCTGTTGGATGCGGGCCGCCGGGTCGGGGTGACCGCCCAGTCGCACGCGGTGATCCGCAATCTGCTGGACGAGGTCGGGCGTCCGGCGCTGCACAAGGTGAGCGGCGAGCCGGCCGAGCACAGCCTCCTCGATCAGGATGCGGGCGTGCGCGAAGTGGCCGACAACGCGGAGGTCGCCACAGCGCTGCGGGACGGCTCGGCGCGGCTGGTCGGGGGCACGGCCTGGCTGTGGGCGCGCCCCGAGCTGGCCGACTCCGTGGACGTGCTGGTCATCGACGAGGCCGGGCAATTCTCGCTGGCCAACGCGGTGGCGGTGGCCGGGGCAGCGGCGTCCCTGGTGCTGCTCGGCGACCCGCAGCAGCTGACCCAGCCGACGAAGGCCGAGCACCCCTACGGCGCGGGCGTCTCCGCGCTCGGACACCTCATCGGGGAGCACGACGTGATCCCGGCCGATCGCGGGCTGTTCCTCGACGTGACCTACCGGATGCACCCGGCGATCACCGCGCTGATCTCGCTGCTCAGCTATGACGGGCGGCTGCACTCGGCACCAGGCCGGGAGCGGCAGCGGGTGGACCTGCCGGCGCGCGGTGGGTCAGCCGGGCGCTGGGCGGGGCTCGCCGGCTCCGGGCTGCGCTGGGTGCCGGTGGAGCACACCGGGAACGTCGCCGACAGCGTCGAGGAGGCGGGCGTGGTCGGGGCGCTGGTGCGGGAGGTGCTCGCCGGACGGTGGGTCGACGCCGACGGGACGTCCCGGGCGATGACCACCTCGGACGTGCTCGTCGTGGCGCCGTACAACGTGCACGTCGACCGCCTCGCGCGGGCCGTCCCCGAGGGCGTCCGGGTCGGCACCGTCGACCGGTTCCAGGGGCAGCAGGCGCCGGTGGTGATCTACGCGACGGGCAGTTCGAGCGCGGTGGACGCGCCGCGGGGGGTGTCGTTCCTGTACGACGTGCATCGCCTCAACGTGGCGATCTCGCGGGCCAAGGCGCTCGCCATCTGGGTGGGCTCGCCCGCGCTGCTCGACGCGGCCGCCTCGACCCCGGACCAGGTGCGGCTGGTCAACGCGCTGTGCACCTTCGCCGACGTAGCGACGGCGGTCCCACCTCCCGCCTGATCGCTCCCAAGCCTGTGGCCCGCAGGTTCGCCGAGCGAGGAAGACTTCCTGGATGCTTTCTTCCTCTTATGATGGAGACATGGCGCTGAATATCAAGGACGCCGAGACGGACCGGCTGGCCCGCGAGCTGGCCTCGTTGGCAGGGGAATCCATCACCGAGGCCACCCGGCGCGCCATCGAGGAGCGACTCGATCGGCTGCGGCGGCGCCCTGCGTCCCCCCCTGACGTGGACGACATCATCCGCCGGGGCCGGGCACGGGCCGTACTGGACCGCCGGTCGGAAGCGGAGATCCTCGGCTACGGCGACGACGGACTGCCCGCGTGATCGCGGTCGACAGTTCCGCACTCGTCGCCATCGTGCTCGGTGAGCCGGACGCCGAGCCGCTGCTGCAGGTCCTGCAGCGGGAGGACGCCATCGTCTCGGCAGCATCGGTGGTCGAGGCCGCGATCGTGGTCGAGGCTCGCCAAGGGGCCGACGCGACCCGCGACCTGCACCTCCTGCTGGAGGCGGTCGCGCGGGTCGTCCCGTTCGATGCGGAACACGCTCACGCTGCGCTGGGCGCGTGGCGCCGTTTCGGGAAGGGCCGCCATCCTGCGGGCCTGAACTTCGGGGATTGTCTGGCGTATGCGACGGCTCAGCTCGCCGACGTGGCGCTGCTGTTCACGGGCGACGACTTCCCGCAGACGGACGTGCGTGCCGTGGCGATCGCGCCCTGAGCCCGCCCGCTGCGACGTACCGGATCGTGAGAATGGCGTGTCACATCACGGATGGTTCTGGCTATCCTCACGTCAGGTCATGAGCGCCAGCGCGAAGCCCCGGCTCGCTGGCCGGCAACCCTCCCACCGCGGCGGGGTGCCCCGGGTGAGGACCTGGTCGGTCGTCGACGTGAGGCGGCCGGCAAGCGCGGGGCGTCGTGACGCACCCGGCACCCACACCCCGCGGTCGGGGCCGACGCAGGAGACTGCGCCGCCCCGCGCCGCTCGAACCACGCAAGGAGCGCCATGTCCGACTGGGCCTTCGAGACCCGCCAGATCCACGCCGGCCAGCTGCCCGACGCCGCGACCGGCGCCCGGGCGTTGCCGATCTACCAGACCACCAGCTACGTCTTCGGGGACTCCGAGACGGCCGCGGCGCGGTTCGCGCTGACCGACCTCGGCCCGATCTACACCCGGCTCGGCAACCCCACGACCGAGGTCGTCGAGAACCGGCTCGCCTCCCTGGAGGGCGGCGTGGGCGCGCTGCTGCTGGCCAGCGGGATGGCCGCCACGACGTACGCCATCCTCAACGTCGCCCAGGCCGGCGACCACGTGGTGAGCAGCGCGGCGCTGTACGGCGGGACGTACAACCTGCTCAAATACACCCTGCCGCGGCTGGGCATCGAGACGACCTTCGTCGCCGACCCGGCCGACCTAGACGAATGGCGCCGGGCGCTGCGGCCCAACACCAAGATCGTGTTCGGCGAGACGATTTCCAACCCCGACCAGCAGGTCCTCGACATCGCCGGGGTCGCCGCCGTCGCCCACGAGGCGGGCGTCCCGCTGATGGTCGACAACACGGTCGCGACGCCGTACCTCATCCAACCCCTCGCGCACGGCGCGGACGTGGTGATCCACTCGGCGACGAAATATTTGGGCGGCCACGGTACGGCGATCGTCGGCGCCCTCGTCGACGGCGGCACCTTCGACTATGGCGCCGAGCCGGAGAAGTTCCCGCAGTTCAACTCGCCGAGCGAGAGCTACCACGGGCTGGTCTACGCCCGGGATCTCGGCGTGGGCAGCGCGTTCGGGGCCAACCTGAGCTTCATCCTCAAGGCCCGCGTCGACCTGCTGCGCGACACCGGTGCCGCGGTGTCGCCGTTCAACGCGTTCCTGCTGGCCCAGGGCCTGGAGACGCTGTCGCTACGGATGGAGCGGCACGTCGAGAACACCCGGCGCGTGGTCGACTTCCTGACCGGACACCCGCAGGTGGAGTCGGTGAATTACGCCTCGCAGCGGGGCAATCGGGACTTCGAGCGGGCGCAGCAGTACTGCCCGAAGGGGTCGGGCGCGGTCTTCAGTTTCGAGATCGCGGGGGGCATCGAGGCGGGCCGGCGGTTCGTGGACGCGCTGGAGCTGCATAGCCACGTCGCCAACATCGGCGATGTGCGCTCGCTGGTCATCCACCCGGCCTCCACGACGCACAGCCAGGGCAGCGACGCCGACCGCCTGGGCGCGGGCGTGACCCCTGGCCTGGTGCGGCTCGCGGTGGGGATCGAGCACATCGACGACATCATCGCCGACCTGGAGAAGGGCTTCGCGGCGGCGAAGGGCTGAGGTCGGCCCGCGGCATACGGCGTACGTCGGGGGCTGGCGCGACCCGCTGTTCCTCCAGGATCGGGATGTCTGGATGATCAGGCGGGCTCGACCGCCAGCCCCCAGTCCCGGGCCGCCTCGGCCAGGCGCGCGTCGTAGGTGAACATGACGTCCGCCCCCACGGCGACGGCGGTAGCCAGGTGAATCGCGTCCAGCGAGCGAAGCGCGTCCGGGCCGATGGTCCTCGCGAGATGGATCACGCTCGAGTCGATGGGGTACTCGACAATGTCGGCCATCGCCTGGCTCAGATCGGGCGCCGGGTCGGGCCGCCCCTCGCGGCGGCGTCGCGCCCGAGTCGCCCGAGATGCCTCGATCAGCGTGAGTGCAGAGGTGACCAGGCTGTCTCCGTCGCGGTGGTGTGTCGCGTAGGTCTGCGCGGTCAGCGCCGTGGCCGGCTCGTCGAACAGGCGCGGCAGCACGGCCGAGGTGTCGACGTACACCCGCATCAGAAGCGGTCCTCGCGGTCCAGGAGTTCGAGCGAGCTGGTGACGCCCTCGGGAAGCGGGAGCAGCGGGCCGGGCTCCCTGTACGGAATCCGCGGCGGGGGCAGCGGCGGCTTGTAGCTGCGCGGCGGTACGGCGAGCCCCAGCGCGATCTCGATGGCTTCCTGGGCGATCTGCTGTTGGCTGCGGCCCTGTTCAGCCGCGGCGCGCCGCAACGCCTCGGCAGTCTCGGGCTTCAGGCGGAGGTTCATGGCCATGCCCGATGGTACCGCGTGGCACCACTAGCCGCCCTGGCTGGCCAGCCACTCCTCGACGCGGTGCTGCGCCTCTTCCGGAGAGACGTCCTCGACCCGGGTCATGATCGCCCAGCGGTGCCCGAACGGGTCGAGGATCGCCCCGAACCGGTCCCCGGTCACGAACGTCGCCGGCTCCTCGAACGGCGTGGCCCCGGCCGCCACCGCGGCGCGCCAGGTCGCATCGACGTCCGGGCAGTAGAGCACGTAACTGTGGTTGACCTGGTTCGTGCCGTCCGGGGCGATCAGGCCCATCGACGGGGCCGGGTCGGAGAGCTGCAACCGGCCGGTGCCGAAATCCAGCTCGGCGTGCGCCACCGTGCCGTCCGGCCCGTCGTTGCGGGACACCACGGTCGCCCCGAACACCGAGGCGTAGAAGTCGAGGGCGCGGGCGGCGCCGTCGACCACGAGGTACGGCGTCAGCGCGGTGTATCCGGGCGGGATCGGCGAGACTGCGTCCTGTGTCGTCATGGGAGCAGCCTGCGCCGTCGGCCCCCGAAGCGTCTTGCACGGATGCGACAGCGTCGGCCTCACCACCGCCAGCCTCCCCAGCGCTGGGATCCACCTCGCTGGACAATGCGCCGCGAGGCATGCTGCGGCCGGGCCTGCTCGGCAGCCACCACACGCTGCAGCGCTACCCCGTGCGCGAGCCGCTCACGCCGTACGTCGAGTGGTTCTGGGCGGTCTCCTGGGACCTGCCGGACCGGACCCGCCAGCCCGCGCCGGTGCTCTCGCACCCGTGCGTCCACGCCACGCTGGAGGGCGACGCGGGGACCCGGCACGGCCACCGGCTGCCGGCCGCGCTGGTCCACGGGGTGGTGACCCGGCGCTTCGAGACCGAGCTGAGCGGTCGCGGTTGGGTGGTGGGCGCCCGGTTCCGCCCGGGCGGGTTCGCTGCGTTGACCGGCCTAGACGCCGCCGGTCTGACCGATCGCGTGGTGCGGCTGGACGCGGAGGGTTCCCGAGGCGCGGCCGCGCTGGCCGAGGCGCCGCGGGCGTCGTCGGAGGTCGAGCGCGTCGGGGCTCTCGCCGCTTGCTGGGAGGAGCTGGTCCCGGAGGCGGCGGACCCGTCGTACGCCGTGGTCGCGGCCCTGGTCAGCGATGTTGCCGGGGACCGCACGCTGGTCGGCGTCGAGGCCCTAGCCCGCCGCCATGGGCTGTCGACGCGCAGCGTGCAGCGGCTGGTGCGCTGGTACGTCGGGGTGCCGCCCACCTGGCTCATCCGCCGCTACCGGCTGCACGATGCCCTGGCCGAGCTGCAGGCCGACCCCACCACGGATCTGGCCGCGCTGGCGACAAGCCTGGGCTGGTACGACCAGGCCCACTTCACTAGGGATTTTCGGGCGGCGGTGGGCCAACCGCCGGCGGCCTACCTGCGCACCCTCCGGTAAACCGTCGCTCTAGGCAAGCTAGCTGCTAGCATGATGCGACATGAGGACCCTCTATCTGCGCAACGTGCCCGATGAGGTCGTCGAACGCCTGGAAGCGATGGCCGCCGAGGAGACCATGTCGGTCAGCGCCCTCGCCGTCCGCGAGCTCGCGTCGGCGACCGCCCTGCGCGCCCGACTGCGTGACCTGGAGTCGCTGCCGGACCTGGCGGTGCCGCTGGAGGACATCGTGACCGTGGTGCGCGAGGGGCGAGATCGCTGATCGTCCTCGACTCCTCGGCCGCCCTCGCGCTCCTGGTGGGCCAGCCCGGCGTGGCGGCGCTACTGCACGGCCGACTGCCCCACGCCCCGCACCTGATCGACGCCGAGGTCGCCCATGCCCTGCGGGGGCTCGCGCTCGGCGGCAAGATCACGCCCGGCGACGGGTCGCGCCGGCTCAGCGCGTGGCGGGGTTTGGACATCGTGCGGATCCCCATGGCCGGGCTGTTTCCTCGCGTGTGGGAGCTTCGCGCCAATCTCACGGCGTACGACGCCTTCTTCGTCGCCGCCGCGGAGGCGCTGGCGGCCCCGCTCCTCACGGGTGACCGCCGCCTCGCCGCGGCGCCGGGGATCGGCTGCCCGATCGAGCTGATCCCGGGGGACCGCTAGCGGCCGACCCGGCGCCCGCACGCTGCGCCGAGGTGGAATCAGCCTTTTCGGAGCGCCGCCGTGATTGTGTCGGCCTGCTCAACTGTGTCGACGACGACCGCGTAGCGGGCCCCGTCCGTCGTCGCGATGTCAACCCGCGCTTTGCCGCCCGTGTTGAGTCGTACGCCGTTGGGCGAGTAGGCCTTGCCGGTCACGAACCAGTTGACGAGACCATGGTTCATCCCGTCATCGGATTCTGCGGAGACGGCGGCAATGTCCGTCAGGCGGATGGTGCGACGGTAGAAGGGTGCCCTCAAGTCGAGGGTTCCAGCGTCATGGTCGATCGTGACCACGATGGCCCGACCTACCGAGGCGAAGCGGTTTCCGTGCGCGATGACGCGAATGGTCATGGTGCCTCCCACGGCTTGCGTGTCACCCAATCTGCCTGAACACAACTCGACCCGCTACTGCCCGTAGGTCGCTCGCAGCTCGGCGAACAGCAGGTGATTGATGCGGTGCCGCACGTGCCCGATGGCGGCGTCTGAGAGCACGTCGGACAGCACGTTGGGCATCTCGTCGGACGGCGCGGCGTCGTCGGGCGCCTCGACCCGCACGTGGAGCCTGGTGGCCCCGTGGTGTGGCTGGCAGTCCAGGCGTACGACGAGCCGCGGGTGCCGTGACCACAGCGACGACCACACCACCATCTGCGGGCTGCACGAGCTCAACACCCGCGGCGCGACCTCGTCCGGCAGGAGCCGCAGCCACGCTCTGGGCCCGTCGGCGCGCGGCGCGACCAGATCGCCCCACACCACGGGCGGCGGGGCCGGCAGCGGCCGGCTACGGTCGGCGATCACGCGCACGCAATCAGCCTAGAAAGTGCCGCGTGGCACGCACGGCGCGACACCAGGGGATATCGAGTTGCCCGCCGACGTGCGCGACGGCGAGGCTGGGGGCCATGAGCGAGCAACTCGATGTCGTCATCCCGGTGCGCGAAGACGACCGCACCGATGGACCAATGCTCGGCGACGAGCGGTCGGTCTTGCGGCACTACCTCGACCAGTACCGAGACACGTTGCTGCGCAGGTGCGCCGGGCTGTCGGCCGAGCAGCTCGCGATGCGCGCCGTGCCGCCGTCCACCATGTCGCTGGCCGGGCTGATCCGGCACCTGACCGAGGTGGAGCGCTATTGGTTCGTCGACGTCGTAGCGGGCGAGGACTCGCCCGACCTCTACACCCACCGCGACGACGTCGACGCGGACTTCACGCAGGCCAGCGCGCTGACCATCGCCGCGGATGTGGTGACGTACCTCGCCGAGGTCGACGACGCCCGCCGCCGGGAGGCCGCCGTGCTCGACCTGGTCTCGCCCGTGCGGGGCCAGCGTCGCGGGCGGGCGGTCAACCTTCGCTGGATCCTGGTGCACCTGATTGAGGAGTACGCGCGCCATCTCGGCCACGCCGACCTCTTGCGGGAGCGCATCGACGGCCAGACCGGCTATTAGCTCGCTTGCCGCGGTAGGGCGAAACCGGTTGGGGCCTGGCCAGGCGCGCTGCCTATCCTGGTCGGCGTGCCGTACCAGCCCCCGCAGCCGCCGCGTGACCAGCCGGCTGACCCCTCCAGTCGCAAGACGGGCGGCGGCAAGGGGCGGCGGCCACCGAAACGCAAGGCCGGCGCCGCGGGTGCGGGACAGTCGCAGGACCGTACGCCGAGTCGGGGCGGCACCCGACGTACCGCGCAGACCCCGAAGACACCACAGAGTCCCGAACAGCGCGCCGAGCGCATCGCCCGCCGGGAGGCGGCCCGGGACCGCCGCCGCGCCGCCGTACCGGCCATCACCTACCCCGACCTGCCCGTCTCCGCTCGCCGCGAGGACATCGCCGCCGCCATCCGCGACCACCAGGTCGTGATCATCGCCGGCGAGACCGGCTCGGGCAAGACCACCCAGCTGCCGAAGATCTGCCTGGAACTGGGCCGCGGCATCACCGGCATGATCGGGCACACCCAGCCGCGCCGGATCGCCGCGCGCAGCGTCGCCGAGCGGATCGCCGAGGAACTCGACGTCGAGCTCGGCGCGCAGATCGGCTACCAGGTCCGGTTCGCCGACCACACCTCCCGCGACACCCTCGTCAAGGTGATGACCGACGGGGTCCTGCTCGCGGAGCTGCAGCGCGACCGGGAGCTGCGCCGTTACGACACGATCATCATCGACGAGGCCCACGAACGCAGCCTCAACATCGACTTCATCCTCGGCTACCTCAAGCAGCTGCTGCCGCGCCGCCCGGACCTCAAGGTCATCGTCACCTCGGCGACCATCGACCCGGGAAAGTTCGCGCGGCACTTCGCGATCCCCGACGGGACCCCCGGCGGCAGGCCCGCGCCGATCATCGAGGTCTCCGGGCGCACCTATCCGGTCGAGATCCGCTACCGACCGCTGGTGCGGACCGAACCCAACCCCAAGCCCGGCGGCGACCCGATCGAGTTCGAGATCGACCAGGTCAGCGGCATCTGTGAGGCGGTCGAGGAGCTGTGGACCGAGGGCGGTGGCGCCGCCGGCAGCAGCGGGGTCGGCACCGCCGCCGGGTCGAGCCATGACATCCTCGTCTTCCTGTCCGGCGAACGGGAGATCCGCGACGCCGCCGACGCCCTGACCGGTCTCGAGCTGCCCGACACCGAGATCGTCCCGCTGTATGCCCGGCTGTCCGCCGCCGAGCAGCATCGGGTGTTCGCCCCGCACTCCGGCCGCCGCATCGTGCTGGCCACCAACGTCGCCGAGACCTCGCTGACCGTCCCCGGGATCCGGTACGTCGTGGACGCCGGCACCGCCCGAATCTCCCGCTACTCCCAGCGCACCAAAGTGCAGCGGCTGCCCATCGAGCCGATCAGTCAGGCCAGCGCGGCACAGCGGTCCGGTCGGTGCGGCCGGCTCGCCGACGGTGTGGCGATCCGGCTGTATGCCGAGACCGATCACGCCCAGCGCCCCGCGTTCACCGACCCCGAGATCCTGCGCACCAATCTGGCCTCGGTCATTCTGCAGATGACCGCGGTCGGGCTCGGCGACATCGCGCGCTTCCCGTTCGTGGACCGCCCCGACAACCGGATGGTCACCGATGGGCTGCGGTTGCTGCACGAGCTGGGCGCGATCCACTCCCAGAGCGCCGCGGACGCGCCGCAGCGGCAGCGCCTGACCGACATCGGACGGCAGCTCGCCGCCGTGCCGCTCGACCCGCGGATGGCCCGGATGCTGCTGGCCGCCGCCGGCGAGGGCTCGCTGCGCGAGGTGTTGAACATCGTCGCGGCCCTGTCCATTCAGGACGTCCGGGAACGGCCCGCCGACAAACAAGCGCAGGCCGACCAGCAGCATGCCCGGTTCAAAGACGAGCATTCCGACTTCGTCACCCTGCTCAACCTGTGGCGCTATCTCAAGCAAGCACAAAAGCAGCTCTCCGGCAGCGCGTTCCGGCGAATGTGCCAGGCCGAATACCTGCACTACCTGCGCATCCGCGAATGGCAGGACCTGCACCGGGAGCTGCGCGCCGTGGCTCGGGATCTCGGCCTCGTCGAGAACGCCGCCGCGGCCGATCCCGACGCCATCCATCGCGCCCTGCTGGCCGGGCTGCTCAGCCACGTCGGGCTCCGGGATCCCGACAAGCGCGACTACCTCGGCGCCCGTGGAGCCCGGTTCTCGATCCAGCCGGGCTCCACGCTGGTGCGCCGGCCGCCGGACTGGGTGATGGCGGCCGAACTCGTCGAGACCACCCGGCTGTGGGCCCGCACCACCGCCCGCACCGACCCCCGTTGGGTAGAGGCGGCGGCCCAGCATCTGACCAAGCGCAGCTACTCGGAACCGCGCTGGTCCAAGTCCAGCGGGTCGGCGATCGCGACCGAGCGGGTCACCCTGTACGGCGTACCGCTGGTCGTCGACCGCACCGTGCAGTTCGGCCGCATCGACCCGGTGACCAGCCGCGACCTGTTCATCCGGCACGCCCTGGTCGAGGGGGACTGGGACACCCCGCACCGCTTCTTCCACGACAACCGCAAGCTCGTGGCGCGCCTGCAGGAGCTGGAGAGCCGGGCCCGGCGCCGCGACATCCTCGTCGAGGACGAGGATCTGGTCGCGTTCTATGAGGCGCGGATCCCCGCGGAGGTCGTGTCGGGTGCCCACTTCGACGCCTGGTGGAAGGGGGAGCGCCGGCGCCGGCCCGAGCTGCTGACGTTCACCGAGGACGTCCTGGTGGCCGACGACTCCGGCGCCATCGACGAGGCCTTCCTGCGCGATTATCCGCAGACCTGGAGCCACGGTGAGCTTTCGCTGCGCCTCACCTACCAGTTCGAACCCGGCACCGACGCCGACGGCGTGACCTGCCACATCCCGCTGGACCTGCTCAATCAGGTGCAGGACGACGGTTTCGACTGGCTGGTCCCCGGCATGCGCGCGGAACTGGCCACCGCGCTGCTCAAGACCCTGCCGAAGGGGCTGCGCACCAATTTCGTGCCGACCCCCGACCATGCCCGCCGGGCCCTGGCCGAGGCCGATCCCGAGCAGGGGCCGATCACGGCGGAACTGGCGCGGGCGCTGTGGATCGGCACGGGCGTGCGGGTTGCCGCGACCGACTTCGACCCCACCCGCCTCCCCGACCATCTGCGGATGACGTTCCGGGTCGAGGATTCCCGGCGTCGGCGCCTCGGCGAGGGCAAGGACCTGGCCACGCTGCAGGACCAGCTCGCCCCGACGGTGCGGCACAGCATGAGCCGCGCCGCGGCCGACCTGGAGAAGCAGGGTCTGACCACGTGGTCGTTCGGTGACCTGCCGGACACCTTCGAGAAGGCGACCCCGACGCGGGGGCGCGATGGTGCCCGGCTTCAGGGCTTTCCCGCCCTGGTCGACGAGGGCGCCAGCGTGGCCGTCCAGGTGCTCGCCAGCCCCGCCGAACAAGAGGCCGCCACCCGGCTCGGGATTCGGCGGCTCCTGCTGCTCAACACCACCGTGCCGTGGCCCCGGATCCTGGGCCTGCTCAGCAACACGCAGAAGCTGGCCCTGGGGCACAATCCGCACGGCTCGGTGCCGGCCCTGCTGGACGACGTCCTCGCCGCCGCCGTCGACGCCATCGTCGCGCGGCTCGTGGCGGCCACGCCGGGGCGCCGGGTGCGCACGGAGGCGGAGTTCGAGGCGGCCCTGGCGGCGGTCCGGCAGCAGATCGTGCCGCAGGTCATCGAGATCGTCGAGCTGGTCCATCCCATCCTCGACCGCACGCTGCAGCTGCGCCTGGCGCTGGATCGCCTCAAGGCCCCACCGGTCGCCGCCCTCAAGGCGGACGTGACCGCGGCGCTCGATGCGCTCGTCTACCCCGGATTCGTCGCCGAGACCGGCCTGGATCAGCTCCGGCACCTGCCGCGCTATCTGGCCGGGATGCTGGAACGCCTGGACAAGGGGCCGATGGATCCGCGCCGCGACGCCGAGCGCGCCGCCACGGTGGCCCGTGTCGAGGACGAACGCCGCAAGGTGGTCGCGAACCTGCCGGCCACCGAGCGCGGCGCGGCCGACGTCGCCGGGCTGCGCTGGATGACCGAGGAGCTGCGGGTCAGCCTGTTCGCCCAGCGTCTGGGCACGGCGTATCCCGTCTCCGAGAAGCGCATCTACAAGGCCATGGACGCCGTGGAGGACGCCCACGGCCGCTGACGCGGCAGGCGGGTCCGGCCGTGGCCGGCTGCGGCGGGGAATCGCGCCGCGCCGTGGGGCGTTGGACTGCCCGAGCGGCACCCTTCGGGGAGCATGACCACAAGGCCCGAACCGAAGTCGCCGTTGGGGACGAGAAGGAGGCGGCGGTGCTGGACCCGCGCGAGCTGTACAGCTTCGAGACCGACACGGACGTGAGCGCCCTGCGTGCCTCGGTGCTGGTTGTGGCGTTCGGTGGCTATCTCGATGCGGGCGGCACCCAGCGGCTGCTCGTCGACCATCTGCTGTCGACGCTGCAGCACAGCGTGGTGGCCACCTTCGACATCGACCAGCTCTTCGACTACCGGGGTCGCCGCCCGGTGATGACCTTCGAGCGGGACCGCTGGACGGCGTACGAAGACCCCACCCTGGTGCTCTACCGAGTGCTGGACGACGAGGGGGTGCCCTTCCTGCTGCTGTCCGGCCGGGAGCCCGACTACCAGTGGGAACGCGTCGTGGAGGCGGTGCGCGGCCTGATCGACCGGTTCGGGGTCAGCCTGACCGTGACGGTCTACGGGATCCCCATGGCGGTGCCGCACACCCGGCCGCTGTGGGTCAGCGCGCACGCCACGCACGACTATCTGGTGCACGGCCGGGACAGCGTGTTCGGCACGGTCAAGGTGCCCGCCGGCGCGCAGAACCTGCTCGAGCTGCGGCTGGGGGAGGCCGGGCATCAGGCGGTGGGTTACGCCGTGCACGTGCCGCATTATGTGGCCCAGTCCGACTACCCGGCGGCCGCTCTGGCGGGCCTGGAGAACCTGATCGCGGCCACGGGGCTCGCCCTGCCGGACGCCGCGCTGCAGATCGCGGCGGCCGACACCCAGCGCGCCATCGCCGCGGAGGTTGCCAAGACCGAGGACGCTCCGCAGGTGGTGGAGGCGCTCGAGGAGCAGTACGACGGCTTCGTCGCGGGTCGGCAGCGCAAGGCGCTGCTGGCGGGCGACGACTCCCTGATTCCGACGGCGGATGAGCTCGGTGCCGAGTTCGAGCAGTTCCTGCGGCAACAGGACGGCCCCGAGGGCTCGGGCAAGCCGGCCGACTAGCGCCGTTGACGCCGCGGTCGCGCTGGCGATCGCGGGTCGGCGGTAGCGTCAGAGCTTGGTGTAGCGGGCCCGGAAAAAGCTGTAGATGCCGTAGGCGGCCAGGCCGAGCGCCACGATCGTGAGCAGCGCGAAACCGTACGGCGTGTCGGCCAGGGCCCGTAGCGCCCCGTCCAATCCGGTCGCCTCGTCGGGCCGGGACCGCAGTGCCGCGGTGAGGAACAGCAGCCCAGCGACGGCCAGGGCGATGCCCTTGGCGATGTAGCCGAACCGGCCGGCCTGCTCGGCGACCTCGCCCGGGTCGGCAACAAGGTCCCGTAGGAACTTCTTTTGCCAGCCCTTGATGACGTGATAGACCCCGATGCCGAGCGTCGCCAGCCCGACCACGGCGACGAGGATGCGGCCGCCGGGGGAGCCGAGCAGCGTGGCGGTGATGTCGGTGGACTGGGATCGACTGTCGGATTGCCCGCCCCGCGCGAACGTCAGGGCGGTCCCGCCCAGCGCGGCGTACGCGATCGCCTTGCCGATCGCCTTGAGCCGGCTGAAGACCGCCTCCCGGCCGCTGCCGTGCCAACCGCCGACCGCCTCGGTGAGCTGCCACAACCCGAGCCCGAACAGCCCCGCGACGAGGACCCACAGCAACGGTCGCCCCCACGGTTGGGCCGCCAGTCCGCCGAGCGCGCCGGACTGGTCGGCCGTGCCGTGGGCGAGCGGGGCCCACGCGATGCCGAGCGCTGCCCAGGCGATCAGCAGATGGATCAGCCCGTTGGCGGCATACCCGATCCGGGCCGCCGCCGTCACGACCGGATGGTCGTTGGTGTCTCGCGCGACGTCCTTGGCCGAATCGACGAAGTCGCTGCCGGTCATCGTCACCACCCCTCTCGTGCGTCACGTCTTCGCATCGGCCCAGGTGGGGCAGATGCTCGTGGCGGAGCGGAAGCCCACCTCGGACCCCGCGAACCAACCGGCGGCTGCGCTGGTCAGCGCCGCATCGACGGCCGCTGCCACGAGTGTGGCGGCAGATGCCGGGGCGTGCACCACCAATTCGTCGTGAAGGCACAACACGATGTGGGCGTCGTACGGTCGGATCGCGACGCGGACCGTTGCGGCCCACGCCTTGAACAATTCGGCCGCCGCGCCCTGGATCACCGCGTTTCGCAGAAATCTGCCCCGCGCTCTGGCTCGCGCGTCGTCGGGTGGACCGCCGCTGCCGCCGACCCGCCCTCCGACCCGCCCTCCGTCCGGACCCCCGAGCCGGTCCCACTCCCCGGCGGCCCCGGTGGCCCCGGCGGCCCCGGTGGCCACGAGCCGGCCGCCGTAGGTGCGGATCGCCCCACCGGCACGGCCCACCTCGTAGGCCCGGTCGAGATAACCCACCGCCTGCGGGTAGGCGCGGGTCAGGCGGCGCAGCGCATCCCCGGCGGCCCCGGAGGTCTGCCCGTACATCGCCGCCAGCACCGCCACCTTGGCCGCCGGCCGATCCAGCCCGAGGGCGTTGGCCACCGGGGCATACAGGTCGGGGGCCTGGGTGGCCGCCTGGAAGGCCGGGTCCCCGGACACCGCGGCCAGCACCCGGGGTTCCACCTGGCCCAGGTCGGCGCAGACCAGCAGGTGGCCAGGTTCCGCGGCGACCGCGGGCCGCAGCACCGCGGGCAGGTTGTGCAGACCGTTCTGCGCCGTCATCCGTCCGGCCGCCCCGTCGCAGGCCGTCCACCGCCCGCGCAGCCGCCCTTCGGGGCCGACGTGTTCGTCGAGCCACCGATACCCGTACGTCGTGGCGATGCGCTCCGCCGCCCGCCACTGCAGCAGTGCGGCGACGACGGGGTGGGCGCCCTGGTAGGCGGCCAGCCGATGCTTGCGGGTGTCCGGCACGTCGATGCCCACCGCGGCCAGGAGCCCCCGGACCTGCTCTGGGTTGCGCAGGTCGGTGCCCTCCCGGCCGGGCACATGGCGCCACACCGCCTCGTCGCGAACGGCCCGCAAACGATGCGCGTCCGCCTCGTCCTGGGGCCGTGGTCCCACCAGCTCCGCCACGATCTGTTCCGCCCGGGCCCGGTGCAGCGGCAGGCCGTCGCGCTCCAACTCCACGCACAGCACCGCGGCCGCTGATTCGGACCATGCCGTCAGTCGTTCGCGGGGTCCGCCCACCAGCTGCTCCTGACGCCGCGCCAAGGCCGCCAGTGTCTGCGCCCAGGCTCCGGCCCGGCGGGGGGTGGTCTGCCAGCGGCCATCGACGGCTTCCGGGCGCAGGTAGCCGTCGGTGCGCACGGGGGAGTCCGCGGTGCCCGGTGCGGGGTCGTCGAGCCCCGGGTCTTCCGCGGGCCGGGGATCCCCCGCGGGCGCCGGGTCCCCCGCGAAGTCGAACAGATCGTCCGCGACCGGTCGGGGCGCCGCTGCCGGATCGAGGTCATGAGCTGCGGCCCACGCGGTCGCCGGGTCGGCCCGCCAGCCGCCGAACCGGAGTCGATGCACCTGCGCAACGTCCCAGGTCCGGTCGAGATTCGCGCGGGCCGCGGCCAGGTCGGGCACCACCTCGGCGGCGCTCCAGCAGGCCCAGCGCACCGGCAGCCCGCGGTCCGTCAGGTCTCGGGCCAGGGCGACGGCACGGCGTACGGTCTCCTCCCGCGGCCCGGCCAGCGTCCCCTCGGGACCCGCGACGGCGGCCCAACCCGTTCCGAGGGCGAGGGCGAGCAAGGCGGTCACGGGCACACTGTGACACCGGCATCCGACAACGCTCGACGGGGCGCGCGGCCGGGGCGAGGTCCCGACCCAGGACCACGCGGTGCCGTTGGCCGTCCGAGGACCTCGTGCGAGATGTCGAAATGGTCAGTTCGAGGCATTGTGGACCGTGACACCACGGGCATCTGGCCCGCCCGCACGGCCCACCGGCCGCGGCGGGGATTCGCAGCACGCATCAGGAGGACGACCGGTGGGCATTCTCGACCTATTCCGCAAGGACGACGAGCACGCCAAGGAGGCGCAGAAGCTGCCGTCCGAAGGTCTTGCCGGCTCGGCGACCCGTCTGGTGGAGCGGCTGCTTGACGTCGGCATCGACGGCAAGGGCCATTTCGACTCGGCCCGCACCATCGCCGACGCCGCCCGCGCCAAGACCAGTTCGGCCGAGAAGGCCATCGACGTCGTGGTCAACGAGCAACTCCGGCTCGCCGCCGCGGGTGGTTTCGTCACCGGGCTGGGGGGCTTCGTCACGCTCCCCGTCGCGCTGCCGGCGAACGTCGCCGGGTTCTATCTCATCGCCACCCGGATGGCTGCGGCCATCGCCTACCTGCGCGGCTACGACTTGCAGCAGAAGGAGGTCCGCTCGGCGGTCCTGCTGTCCCTGGTGGGCGCCGACTCCGAGGATCTGCTCAAGAAGGCGGGTTATGCGAGCGCGGGTCGGCTCTCCTCGTTGGCGGCCCAGCGGCTGCCTGGCCCGGTGCTGATGGCGGTCAACAAGGGCGTCGGCTTCCGGCTGCTGACTCAGGTGGGCAAGAAGTCGCTGGCCAGGTTCGGCAAGGGGGTACCGCTGCTCGGTGGCGTCCTCGGGGCCGGCCTGGACGGCTACATGGCCAAACAGATCGCCGACCACGTGCGCGCCGAGTTCCCGCGTCGCGATCCGGCGCTGGCGCCCGCCTGAGCGAGCCCTCGGCGACATCCACACCCCCGAGGGTCGTCCCCAGACCGGCCCTCGGGACCGCGGTGGGACCCGGGCGCGCTCGCCGTGGGGCACGGTGGTCACCATGTCCGTCGCCAGCGTTACGTGCGTGGAGCACCTCCTCGTCCTGATCCCCTACCTGCTGGGCTACCGGCCGACCGATGCCCTCGTGCTGGTTGGCCTGCGCGGCGCGCGGCTCGGGCTCGTGGAACGAATCGACTGGCCCGGTCCGTGGGGCGACTACGACGACCGGTCCGTGATCCATCTCGCCGAGTTGCTGTTCCGGGACGGCTGCGACGCCACCTACCTGGTGGCCTACGAGGATCGAGACCGGCGTCGTTGGCCGGCCCTCGACCAGGTCGCCGCGGCTCTCGATGCGGTGGAGATCGACGTGCTGGACCGGCTCGTCGTGACCGGGCGCGATCGGTGGCGCAGTCTGCTCTGCGAGGCCGCGTGCTGCGCCGGCGACGGGCGGCCGCTGCCGGCTGCGACCGAGGTCCCCACGGTGGCCGAGTGGGTGTTGCGCGGGGTGGTCCCCTACCCGGACCGGGCGGCGTTCGCGGCGAGTGTGGAACCGACGGCGCAGCTGGTGGGTTACGACTTCGCGGGGCTCCGCCCACTTCGCCCTACCCGCGCCTCGGCCCAGCGGGCGTGGCGCACCGTGCTCGGACTGCACGGGGACACCCCCGTGGCGAACCTCGACGCGATGACGGCGTGGCAGGCCGCGGGAGCGGCCGCCGTACCGGCGCTACGGGATGAGGTGCTCAACCTCGTGTGCCCGGGATTCTCCAGTGGCCAAATCGGCCCGGGGCTTGCCCGTGGGCCGTACGACGTCCTGGGGCAGGGCGCCGCTGTCCAGGATTACCTGCGCCGGATGGTCGACTTCGCCCGCCGACTGCCCGAGACCCGGCGGGCCGACACCCTGGCCATGATCGCGGCGTGCGCCTGGTGGCATGGTCACGGCACCCTGGCCCGGATCTGCCTGGACCGGGCCAGGCAGATCGATCCCGCCCAAAGCCTGGCCGCTATCGTCGGTGAGCTGCTGGACCAGGGCGTGCGGCCTGGTCCGGTGAGCGGTCCAGCGAGCGGTCGTTCGAGTGCCTGACGGCGTGTATGGATCGTGTGCCTGGTGCTGGAGACCCGGCGGCCCGCCGGCCGTGGAAAGCGCTGCACAATCCCACACTGACCGTCTGGTCGGTTATATACTCGACCCCATCCAACAGTGCGCAGCGCCGTCATCGGCGCGGTAGTCCTACGGGCGCGAGGGCGCCGAGGAGGGAGATCCGGTGGCGATACTCGTGGGTTCTCTGCCCAGTCGTGAGGGGCGTGCCGCCCTGCAGGTGGCCGTCGATGAATGCCTTGTCCGTGGGGCCGACCTCGTCCTCGTGGGCCTTCCGGATGGTGGGCGCGGATTCGAGGATCACGAGAAGGATGCCTGGCAGGTCGCCGTGCGTCAGGCCGAGGAGCGCATGACCCAAGGCGGCAAGTCGATCACGTTGCGCGACGAGGCCGGCGACGACGTCGCCCACTCGCTCGTTCAGATCGCCGAAGAGACCAAGGCTGAGCTCATCGTGATCGGTCTGCGGCGCCGCACGCCGGTCGGCAAGCTCCTGCTCGGGTCCAACGCTCAGCGCGTGCTTCTTGAGGCGGGCTGTCCGGTGTTGGCCGTGAAGGCGCCCGAAGACGACTGAGTCCGCAAGGCTCAAGGCTGGTGCCGACATCCCACGGGCGGGGGTCGGCACGTCGTACCGCGCCCGTCGCGCGAGGTCCTCGAGCTGGCGATTATAATGAACGTCAGATGGCCGGCCGGGGACCTTCGCCATGCGCTGCGACACCCCACTTCGAACCCGGCGGCCGCCCCGACCTCACCCGATGACGGGCCTTGTCACCACAAGCCCGCCCCTGCGTCCGCACGCAGGTTGACCTCACGAAAGGTGTCGGTGTAGCCCCGTGCCCAACGGATCTTCCGCCACTCGATCCCGCACGTCCGACTCGACCGCGATGGAGCCCGCCGTCGCCAAAGTCATCAAGAAGGCCGCCCGGACCCGCAAGATCGTCGCCGACGCGCTCTCCGACGCGATGGACACCGACACCGTCAAGGGTCCTCGTCGCAAGGAACTTCTGGCCGGCCTCGCCGATCAGGGCATCGAGGTCGAAGGGACGGTCCGCATGAGCCCACCCCGAGCGGCTCGAAAGAGCAGCCCCGCCGCCAAGTCCGGTGGTGCCGCCGCAGCCAGCGGGGCCAAGCCCGCCGCCGCATCGAGCCCAGCCGTGGAGCCGGCGGGTGCCGCCGGAGCGGCCGCCGACGGCGAAGACCTGGACCCCGAACTCGGTGCTGGCCTGCCCGACGACGTCGAGCCGGTCGAGACCGAGGTCGAGGAAGACATCGAAGCGCTCGTTGAGGAGGTTGTCGAAGCCGACGACGACACCGAGGCGGTCGAGCCCGTCGAGGAGGTCGACGACACCGAGGAGGAGGCCCCGGCAGCAGTCGCCGACGCGACAACGGTCGCCGCCGCACCCAAGCCCGGGGACGAGCCGGTCGATGAGGAGACCGGCTATGTGTTGCGCGACGACGACGATGACGACGCGCCGGCGCAGCAGGTGGTCACCGCTGGTGCCACGGCGGACCCGGTCAAGGACTACCTCAAGCAGATCGGCAAGGTCGCGCTCCTCAACGCCGAGCAGGAGGTCGAACTCGCCAAGCGCATCGAGGCCGGCCTGTTCGCCGAGGAGAAGCTGAACTCGGGCGAATCGCTCGATCCCAAGGTCAAGCGCGAGCTGTGGTGGATCGCCCAGGATGGCAAGAACGCGAAGAACCACCTGCTCGAGGCCAACCTCCGCCTCGTCGTGTCGCTGGCCAAGCGCTACACCGGCCGCGGGATGCTGTTCCTGGACCTGATCCAGGAGGGCAACCTCGGGCTGATCCGCGCCGTCGAGAAGTTCGACTACACCAAGGGCTTCAAGTTCTCGACGTACGCGACCTGGTGGATCCGGCAGGCCATCACCCGCGCCATGGCCGACCAGGCGCGCACCATCCGGATCCCGGTGCACATGGTCGAGGTCATCAACAAGCTCGCCCGGGTGCAGCGGCAGATGTTGCAGGACCTGGGCCGCGAGCCCACCCCCGAAGAGCTGGCCCGCGAACTCGACATGACCCCCGAGAAGGTCGTCGAGGTGCAGAAGTACGGCCGCGAGCCGATCTCGCTGCACACCCCGCTCGGCGAGGACGGCGACTCCGAGTTCGGCGACCTCATTGAGGACTCCGAGGCCGTTGTGCCGGCCGACGCGGTGAGCTTCACGCTGCTGCAGGAGCAGCTGCACTCGGTGCTCGACACCCTGTCCGAGCGCGAGGCCGGCGTGGTCTCCATGCGGTTCGGGCTCACCGATGGGCAGCCCAAGACGCTGGACGAGATCGGCAAGGTGTACGGCGTGACGCGTGAGCGCATCCGGCAGATCGAGTCCAAGACGATGAGCAAGCTGCGGCATCCGTCCAGGTCACAGGTGTTGCGGGACTATCTGGACTGAGCGTTCTTCCCCGGGCGGATGGCGTCGCGGGGTGGGCGGGCCGGGAGAGGGGTCTCCCAAGCGGGAAATGCCTCGTTAGCTTGGTCGACCCCTCTCCCGGCCCGCCTTCGTCTGCCCGCTTGCGTATTCCGGTTGAGTGGTTCCGGTCCGTTGTTCGGTGGCCTGGGGGTGGGTGGTCCGGGTCCGCTCGGTTGTCCCGGTACGTCGTGGGCCAGCAGGACTCGACCCCTGATCAGGTGGGCGCGGGTGTGGGTGCAGAACGTGACGTGATAGCGACAGGGACTGTGCCCACTCGGGTGCCCACTCGGGTGCCCACTCGAGTGCCCACTCGGCAGACAGCGCGGCCATGAGCGCCGCGCCCAATGTCATCGGTGGCGGGCCATTGCCGCGCAGACCTCGTCGAAGCGGGTGCGGTCGAGGCGCGCGCCGATACGGCGTACGGCGTCCGGGGCGAGCCGCACCACCCGGTTCACCCGCGCCTCCGAGGGCCGCCCGCGAGCATCCCAGCCGCCCGTGCCGAGGTCCACCCAAAACCGGCCCGCGGCCGCCTCCTGATCAGCGTCCCGGTCGTGGTCCTTGCTGGTCACCGGCAGAGCGAGCAACCACTCGCCGTCCCGGCCCACCACCAGGGCCGGCCGATCCTTCCCCCTCGCCGGGTCCTCCTCATACGGCACCCACGCCCACACCACCTCGCCCGGGTCGGCGCGATCGTCGTCATGCGGGTCGTACGTGGGGTGCAGCGGGCCGTGAAAGTCCCCGGGGTAGACGCCGCCGCGGACGGTCGCGGAGGGACCCCGCAGACTCGGCAACGGCGCGGCACCCGATGGGGCCGGCGTGTGGCGCGCCCCGGCCATGCGGGCACGTAGCCGCGACAGGACGGCGTCCAGCAGAGGTGGGCGGCTCATGCCCGACTCGCCTCGTCGGCCGCGCGGACCTCGTCCGGGTGGGTCGCCGCGAAGGCGTGAACTCGCCGGTCCATGCTCCGCCGCAGCAGCGTCGAGGCGGCCAGGGCGGCGACGACGAAGGCGGCGAGTCCCGCCCAGGCGGCCTCTTTCAACGCGTGCTGCGCCGCCTGGCCGAGGTAGTAGACCGCGTATGTGGTGCCGAGCGCCCAGACGAGGCCGCCGAGGGCGTTCGCGGGGAGGAAGACCCGGTAGGGCAGCTTTAGGGTGCCGGACAGCGGCCCGGACAGGATCCGCAGGAGGGCCACGAACCGGCCGCCGAAAACGGCGAGCGGCCCGTACCGGTGAAACGTCCACGTCGCAAACGCCAACGTCTCCGGGTTGACGTGCTTGGGGAAGCGGCGCCGCACCGCCTTGAGCAGACGCCAGCCCTGGGCGTGACCGATCTCGTAGCCGATCGAGTCACCGATGATGGCGCCCGCCGCGCCGGCCAGGCCAACCCACAACGGCGCGACCGCAAGCTCGTGATGCGAGGCCAGGATCGCGGCCGCGACGAGGGTGATCTCACCCGGTAGCGGGATGCCGAGAGATTCCAGGCCGACCACGACGGCGACCACCGCGTAGACCCCGGCCGGCGGTATGGACATCAGGAGCGCGTCGACGTTCATCCCGACCAGTGTGCCGCGTGGGCGGCCGGGACCCCGACGGCGCGAGCACTCCTGCCCGACGGCGCGCACCTCGCCCCGGCGCGGACGTGGGATGATGGGCAGTGATCCGCCGGCCCCGTGGGGGCCTCACCCGCACCCGGCGTACAACCGTCGCACCGATGTCCGCCCGAAGGGAACCCCGCACGTGGCACCGATGGCCCGCACCGCGCTGCCCCCGCACGCGACGCCGCCGGAGATGATCCGCAATTTCTGCATCATCGCCCACATCGACCACGGCAAATCCACGCTCGCCGACCGGATGCTGCAGATCACCGGGATCGTGGACGAGCGGGCGATGCGGGCGCAATACCTGGACCGGATGGACATCGAGCGCGAGCGCGGCATCACCATCAAGTCCCAGGCGGTGCGGATGCCGTGGGCGATGCGGGTGGTCGATCCTTCCGCTCGCGCCGAGGACGGCGCGCTCACGACGTACTGCCTGAACATGATCGACACCCCCGGCCACGTCGACTTCACCTACGAGGTGAGCCGCAGCCTGGCCGCCTGCGAGGGCGCTGTCCTGCTGGTCGACGCCGCCCAGGGCATTGAGGCCCAGACCCTGGCCAACCTCTATCTCGCGATGGAGAACGACCTGGAGATCATCCCGGTCCTGAACAAGATCGACCTGCCGGCGGCGCAGCCGGAGAAGTACGCCGAGGAACTGGCCGGCCTCATCGGCTGCGACCCCGGCGACGTGCTGCACGTCTCGGGCAAGACCGGGCACGGCGTGGCCGAACTGCTGGACCGGATCGTCGCACGGATCCCGCATCCCGAGGGCGACCCGGCCGCCCCCGCCCGCGCGATGATCTTCGACTCGGTCTATGACACCTATCGCGGCGTGGTCACCTATGTGCGGGTCGTCGACGGCAATCTCAACCCCCGCGAGCGCATCCTGATGATGAGCACCGGAGCCACCCACGAGCTGCTGGAGATCGGGGTGAGCAGCCCCGAGCCGGAGCCGTGCAACGGACTCGGCGTCGGTGAGGTGGGCTACCTCATCACCGGCGTGAAGGACGTGCGCCAGTCCCGGGTCGGTGACACGGTCACCAACCAGGCCAAGCCGGCCCAGCACGACCTGGGTGGCTACCGCGACCCCAAGCCGATGGTGTTCTCCGGGCTGTACCCGATCGACGGCACCGACTACCCGCTGCTGCGCGACGCCCTGGACAAGCTCAAACTCAACGACGCCGCGCTGGTCTACGAGCCGGAGACCTCCGCCGCGCTCGGGTTCGGCTTCCGGGTCGGTTTCCTGGGCCTGCTGCACCTGGAGATCGTGCGGGAGCGGCTGGAGCGCGAGTTCGGGCTGGACCTGATCTCGACGCTGCCGAACGTGGAGTACGACGTGACGCTGGAGGACCGGCGCGTTGTCGAGGTGACCAACCCCAGCGAGTTCCCCGACGGCAAGATCGCCGAGGTCCGCGAGCCGATCGTGCGGGCCACCATCCTGGCGCCCAGCGACTACATCGGGGCGATCATGGAGCTGTGCCAGCAGCGCCGGGGCACCTTGCGCGGGATGGACTATTTGTCCCCCGAGCGGGTCGAGATGCGCTACACGTTGCCGCTGGCCGAGATCGTCTTCGACTTCTTCGACCAGCTGAAGTCGCGGACGCGGGGCTACGCGAGTCTGGACTATGAACCCGACGGGGACCAGAGCGCCGACCTGGTCAAGGTCGACATCCTGCTGCAGGGCGAACAGGTCGACGCGTTTTCCTCGATCGTGCACAAGGACAAGGCGTATGCGTACGGCGTGGCGATGGCCACCAAGTTGCGCAAGCTGATCCCGCGGCAACAGTTCGAGGTGCCCATTCAGGCCGCGATCGGCAGCCGCGTCATCGCCCGCGAGACGATCCGGGCCATCCGCAAGGACGTGCTGGCCAAGTGCTACGGCGGCGACATCAGCCGCAAGCGCAAGCTGCTGGAGAAGCAGAAGGAGGGCAAGAAGCGGATGAAGATGGTGGGCCGCGTCGAGGTCCCCCAGGAAGCCTTCATCGCCGCCCTGTCCAGCGACGAGATCGAGACCAAGAAGTGACCGCTCCCCCCAGGGGGGTACGTCGCGAGGTGGTCTCGTTCGCGCGCCGGGATGGGCGGGTGCATCCCAAGATCGCCCGGGCCTGGACGGCGCGCCACGCTGCGCTGCTGGTTCACCCCGATCGGCTCGATCGGGACGCCTCGCTGCACCCGGCCTGGCGGTTCGACGCCGTGGCCGCGTTCGGGCGGGTGGCCCCCCTGGTGGTCGAGATCGGGTCCGGCACCGGAGAGTCGCTGGTCGCGGCGGCCGCGAACGACCCGGACCGGAACTACCTCGGCGTCGAGGTGTACCGGCCCGGCGTCGCCAAGACCGTGATCCGGGCCGATCGTCTGGGGCTGGGCAACCTCCTCGTCCTGCCGGCCGATGCCGCCGCGTTCCTGCGGACCGGACTGCCGCGGGAGTCGGTCACCGAGTTGCGGGTGTTCTTTCCGGACCCCTGGCCCAAGGCCAAGCACCACAAGAGGCGCCTGGTCACCGCGGCCTTCCTGGCGGATGCGAGCCGGGTCCTCGTCGACGGCGGGGTGGTCCGGATCGCCACGGACTGGGACGGGTACGCCGCCCAGATGCTTCGGGCAGCCGCGGCAACCCCCGAGCTGGGCAATCCTCACGATGGCTTTTCCCCCCGCTTCGAAGGGCGGGAAATGACCCGCTTCGAACGGAAGGGAATCGCCGCCGGCCGCTCGGTCAAAGACCTTTTCCTGGTCCGACGTCCAAGACGTGCGTCCGAGAAATTGCCTGGCTGACAAGGCATTTCGCGTGTATCAAAGGGGCTCTCGGCTAGGGCATGATTGGCCCCATGACTGTCGCCGGCGACGCGCCCCCATTCGAAGACGGGATGGATGTGGTCGATGGCAGTGTGCGGGAAACGCTGACGATTCTTGCGCGGGCCCAGGCATTGGCCGACGCGGTCCGAGCGGAAGCGGAGTCACAGGCTGCCGCCGTACGCGAGGAGGCCGAACAGACCCGCCGCGACGTCGCGGTGGCGGCCGACGAACTACGGCAGACGCAGGACCGGATCGCCCGCGCACGCCTGGACGAGGAAGAGAGCCGTGCGCGGGCGCGCGCGGAGGTCGAGGCTCTGATCAGCGACGCCGTCGCGCAGGCCTCGATCGTCCAATCCCAGGCCGCCAAGACGGCCGACGAAGCGATGCAGATCGCCGAGGAGGACGCGCGGCGACGTCGGGAGGGCGCCGAGCACGAGGCCGCGGGGATCGTCGCGCGGGCCCTGCAGGAGGCCGAAGAGCTGCGCGCTCGACTGGCTGCCGAGACCGCCGAGCACGAGCGCGCCGCCGCGGCCCGCGAGGACGAGGCGCGCCGCGCCGCCGAGGTCACCGTCGCCGCCGGGCAGGCCGAGGTAGAGCGCCTCAACAGCGAGGCCGCCGCGGAACGGGACCGGCTTCGCTCGCAGACCGACGCTGAGATCGCCCGCCGCTTGGAGGAGCTGGCGACCCGGGAGCAGGCCGCCGCAGCGGCGGCCCGGGCCGTCGCCGATCAAGCCGACGCCCAGGCCCAAGAGCGCGCCGACCGCGCCGAGGCAGACGCCGCTACCGTGATGCGCCAGGCCGAGGAGCACCTGAGCTGGGCCACCCGCACGGCGGCCGACCTCAAGGAACAGACGCAAGCGGAGATGGAGGTCCGCAACCGGACGCACCACGACCAGTTGAGCAAGCGGGCCCACACCGTTCGCGAGCGCGTCGTGGTGCTGCTGACCAGTGCCAAGGCGCGGTCCGCCGAGCTGATCGCGCAGGGTGAGGCGGACGCCAGCCGGCGCCGGGACGAAGCGGGTGCCGCGCTGTCGGCGGCCCGCACCGAAGCCGACGTGATCCTCGCCGGAGCCCGCGGAGACGCGGAGCGGCTCGTGGCCGACGCCCGATCTCGAGCCGAGGAGATCGGCGAACGCGCCGATCGGCGGGTCGAGGAAGCGGAGCGAGCCGCCAAGATCGTGCGCGACCGCACGGGTGCCGAAGCGGAGCGGCTGCACCGCGAGGCCTACGAATACCACCGCACGGCGCGCGAGGAGATCATGCGCCTGTCCCACGCGGCCCAGGAGCGCGCGGAAAAAGTGCGCAGCGAGGCCGAGGCGCACGCCCAGCGGGCCCGCGACGAGGTCGCGGCGCTGGCCGCGCAGCGCGAGGACATCTCGCGTCAGCTCGGCGATCTGCACGCCGTCATCGAGGCCCTCAGCGTGCCGGAGGTCGCCGCGGCCAAAGCCGCCGCCGATCGGGCCGCCGCGGAAGCTGTCGCCGCGCACGCGAAGTCCCATCCCGACAGGGACAGCGACAGCGACGGCGACCCCGGTCCGCAGGCCGCCGGTCCGGACCATCTCGACGGCTCCGACGCGGCGCTGGTGTCAGAGCCGACCACGGAATCGTTCCCGGCCGTGCCGATGGTCGACCTCACGGGTTCCGGGTCGGGGATACCGCCCGACCAGGCCACCGCACCAGCACCCGAGCACCACGCCCGCCACCCTGATGGGGCCGCCGACGACGACCGGCCCAAGATCCCCCAACTGACCCCCTCCACCGCCACCGAGGAGATCCGATGAGCACCGACACCGCCACTTCGCAGTTCGCGACCGTCTTTCGAGGATTCGACCCTGGGCAGGTCGAGGCCGCCCTGGCGTCGGTGCGCGAGAGTGCCGCCCACGCCCGGGAGGAAAGCGCCCGGGTGCAGGCCCAGCTGGCCTCCATGCAGGCCGAGCGAGACGACCTGCGCCGCCGCGTCGCCGACGTGCAGACCCGCCTGGAGTCCCGCACGGCCGACGCCGCCACCGAACGGGATGAGTTGCGGCAGAAGCTGGTCGAGGCCCAGGCCAAGATCGAGCAGTACCGGGCCGACCTGGACGCCGAGTCCTCGTTCATCCACCTCGGCAAGCGGATCGGGCAGATCCTGAGCCTGGCCGAGGCGGAGGCCGCCTCCCTGCTCACCAAGGCGACCGGTGAGGCTGCCGGGATCCGCGACGAGGCCGGCGGTGAGGCCGAGCGCCTGCGCAGGTCCGCGGAGCAGTATGCCGCTGAGGTGCGCGAGCGCGCCGAGACCGACGCCGAGCAGGCGCTGATCGAGGCCAAGGAGAATGCCGCCACCATCGTCGACGACGCCGTCCGTGACGCCGCGGCGCGCCGGGAGGAGGCCGAGGCCTACTTCGAGCGGCAGCGGGCGATGGCCGCCGAGGCCGCCGCCGACTTCGAGCGCACGCTGGGTCAGCGCCGCGAGAAGGCCACCCGTGAGTTCCAGGGCGAAATGGCCGCGCAGGAGGAGGAGCTGCGCCGGGTCACCGAGCGGGTCAGCCAGATGCGCCTCGAAGGCGAGCAGGAGCGCGCCAACGCCTCCAGCGAGGCCGCCCAGCGGCTCGTCGAGGCCCGGGACACCGCGCACGAGATGGTCGAGACGGCTCGCACCCAGGCCGAGCGGATCCGCCGCGAGTCCGAGCGGGAACTGGCCGCCGCGATGGCGCGCCGCGACTCGATCACCAGCCAGCTCAGCAACGTGCGCAGCATGTTGGCCACGTTCGGGCTCGGCACCGGGGTCGGCGACGACGCGCTCGCCGCGATCCCCGGGATCGCAGCCTTCCGGGACCAGGTCGAGGAGGCCCACCGGGAGACCGAGCAGGCCTTCGACGCCCCCGAGGACTTGGCGGCCGGGGATGCCTACCAGCAGGACGCGCCCGAGGCGGCCGAGGCCGAGCACCACGAGGTGCAGTTCGACGACGGCGACGACGTCCCGGAGACCCTGCTGTCCTCGCACGGCGTGGCTCAGGACATGAGCGACGCGGAGCGGGAAAGCGTGCACTGACCCTTCCCCGGTCATCCCTGGCAACCGTGGCCGTACCGCCGGACGCGCCGTTTCCGGCGGTACGGTCGCGGGCGTGTCTGGGGGCTGCGCACCACCGCCGTAGCTGCCCTGGGACGCGCGGGTTGAGACCGCGGATGACCGCGGTTGAGACCGCGTTTGAGACCCCGTTTGAGACACTGACCGGATGCCTTCGCAACCCCCTCCCGGTGATCCCGTCCCCCGGGACGGGAGGCTGCCCGCGGACGCGCTCAGCCGGCTCGCCGGGGCGGCGGCGATGGGCCTCTACGTGCACGTCCCGTTCTGCCGGGTGCGGTGCGGCTATTGCGACTTCAACACCTACGTGCCCGGGGAGCAGGCCCTGGCCGGCGCGGGCGCCGGCGGCGAGTCGCCGGGTACCGATCCCGGTTCCTATGTCGAGGTCCTGTTGCGCGAGCTGGAACTGTCCGCGCGCGTGCTGGGCGGGTCCGCTCGCCCGGTCGCCTCGATCTTCGTGGGCGGCGGGACGCCCACCCTGCTCAGTGCTCGTGACCTGGGGCGGATCGTGGCCGCGGCGCGCACGACGTACGGGCTGACCCCCGACGCCGAGGTGACCGTCGAGGCCAACCCGGACACGGTCGACGCCAGGGTGCTCGCCGACCTGGCGGCGGCGGGGTACACCCGGGTCAGCCTGGGGATGCAGTCGGCGGTGCCGCACGTGCTGGCGAGGCTCGACCGGACCCACGACCCGGCGGCGGTCGGTCCGGCCGTGTCGGCCGCCCGCGCCGCCGGCCTGGCGACCAGTGTCGACCTGATCTACGGGACGCCGGGGGAGTCGCTGGCGGACTGGCGGCGCAGCGTCGAAGCGGCCCTCGCGATGACACCGGACCACGTGTCGGCGTACGCGCTGGTCGTCGAGGAGGGCACCCCGCTGGCGCGTCGGGCCGCCCGCGGCGAGATGGCCGCGCCGGACGACGACGACGCGGCGGACAAGTACGAGCTGGCGGACGAGCTGTTGGCCGCGGCGGGATTCGCCTGGTATGAGGTCAGCAACTGGGCCGCGACCCCGGCCGGGGTCTGTCGGCACAACCTGGGGTATTGGCGGGGCGGCCCGTGGTGGGGGCTGGGGCCGGGCGCGCACAGCCACATCGGTGGGGTGCGCTGGTGGAACGTGCGGCACCCGCGGGCCTACGCCGAGCGGCTGCTTGCCGGGGCCTCGCCCGGGCAAGGTCGCGAGATCCTGACGAGGGATCAGCGCTACGACGAGGAGGTCTTGCTCCGCTCCCGGCTGGCGGAGGGTCTGCCGGTGGACACCCTGCGGCCGGAGGGGCGCCGGGCCGTGGCGGGCCTGCGCGACGACGGTCTCATCGCGAAGGCGCCGCTGCGTGGGGGACTCCTGTCCGAGGGGACGGTCGCGACGCGGGCGCTCGGAGTCGGTGGTCCAGGGGCGAACGCACGGCGGATCGTCCTGACGACCAGGGGGCGCTTGCTGGCGGACACGGTCGTTCATCGGCTGCTCGACAGCACGTGATGCCGGTAACAGATCGGGACGCGAACTCACCTCGGGCTCAGCACGACTCGCGTCCTGTCGATGAGGGCCCCGTGACCATCCACGCCATCCCGGACGATGTGATCGCCCACGATCACAGCGACGATTGCCTGTGCGGGCCCACTCAGACGCTCGCCTGGAGCAACGGTCGCCAGTTCTGGATCGCCTACCACCACCCGCTGATCGAGTCGGCCGCGCTGGAGCGCTGGTCCTGCTGAGGTTTTACCCGGAGCGTTCGGCGCCATGCTCACCCCCGCTGCCGGCCGGTTGCTGTGGGGCCGCGGATTGACCGAGCTCACCGACCGGTACGTCGAGCTGAGCACTATCCCCCAGGCTGGACGGCACATGACGTCGCCCTGGCGCGTCAGAACCGCAGGAAACCTAAGTCGGCTGCTTCAGCTGCCGAAAGATGCTTAGTAGGGCACTTTAGCCCGCCAAATCAGGACGACTGTTCAGCTTCCAAGGGTGGTTCGACTTTAGTACACATTTGCCCCTCAGTCCTTGTGTGCACGCAGGCACGGGTGTAGAAGTGAGTCAGCGCATCCTCGTGACGAGGCCGCGCGATGCAGCTATCTCTTCTGCCCACTAGGAGTAGATCATGCACAGACGCTCCCGGCTTTTACTTGCTGCAATCATTTCCGTTTTGGTCCTCCTCGGGGGAGCCCAGTCAGCCAATGCTTGGAGCCATTGTTCGAACTACTCGAACACCCAGTATGTAAATGGCGTGGGCTTCAGGGCTCGCTCCTGCCTTGACTACGTCGCGCTGGCAGCGCCGCCGTATACATACACCTATACATTTGGGGGCGACAGCTACGCTGTGGGAACCACAGTGCCACAGATTTATCTCTTCCACATGTACCTATATGACAGCGCCGGCGGAACCATCCTGAGCGACGTTCGTCGAACTAACTTGTGGGTTCCACCAAGCTACTATTACGGCGCGTTTGCTCTGTACGAAGCCGCCCCTTGGAACAAGATGACCTCGCGCATTTTCGTCGAAGTTGCAATCAATGGATCGTTCGACCCATCTGGGTGGGTCTACGCCCCACTGTCCCCGGCCGCGTTCTCGTAGCAAGAAGGATCAGCCATGCTTAAACCCCGTTCTTGGCGCAACGCTTCGCTCGCCTTCCTTGGCATGGGGGCAATCACCTTTGCGATCACCGCAAACGCCGGCGCCATCGGAATTACTTCAGAAACAACCACACTGTCGAGTTCCGCTTCACCGCCAGCGTCAGCATCTCCGTCAACCCCAGGCAAGACACTTCTGCCCCCGCCGCTGGCGCCCATCCCCGGTGGAGACGTTGCGACGGGTGCATCCGTGAACAATGCCGCATTCCCGCAAGCCCCTGGATCCCAGGCCAAGTCTGGGAGGAAGAGCGCTTTCCCCATGAATGCGCATTCTGAGACATATGGGAGCATGCGCGACGCGCCAGAACTAGGCGAATTTCCAGAGTGGGTGGCCATATCTAAACTGACGGCAACTGGTCCGAGCGGAGAAATATTGTATGCCCGTGCGATCGATCTCATGAAGCCGACGCGCGGTCTTGCTGGAGCCAGCGACAGCCGAGACATCACGCTGTACGACAAGGATGGCCGTACAGAGCTTGGGAAGCTACGAATTCCGCCGGCCAAAGGTTAGCCCACGCATGTTTCATCGGGTGGCGGCGTCGGTGTCACCGGCGCCGTTGCCGTGTGTGTGACGTGATTGTGGCAGGTGGGTACGACACTGAGCCGGAATGTCGGCTCCGGTGGGCGTCGTGTTCCACGCATGAGGTCCGTCGAGGACTGGTGACAGCGTGCGGCCAGTTCGGCGAACCCCTCCGGCCCGATTCGGTTCACTTTGGCGCCCTTCTGACTACGGCAGGCCTGTGAGCTGTGCTGATGGTCTGGCGTAGTGACCTCGACTATTCACCCTGGGAAATGCCCCTTCGTTCCTGCCGATATCGACCTAGACAATCGACACCTTTGCAGGTCAATGGTACTTCTCATGTCACGGCACGCGCACCCAGCCGGAGTCCTTCAGGGTGATCTCGGCCAGCCCCGAGGCCAGGCCATAGAACCGTTGGTAGCTGTCGGCCACCACGACGAGGCACTCCGGGTATTGCAGGGTCCGCCGGCGTTGCGGGGTGGCGAGCTGCCAGACTGGCACCCAATAGCGACTGACCAGGTCAGCAGCCTGCGCAGACCCTGGGGATAGCGCAGGATGGGCGGGCTCGGTGCGGGTCGGCCGGTCAGGTGAGCCGCATCGATGCCATCCCGGGTCAAGGCCGGGCCACGCATCGGCCGCTGGTTCACCCGTACCCTCCTGTGTCGCCCTTCCCGTGTCGCGCTGCACCTGTGCAGCTGTCTCTGATCACGAGACGGCACCTCTGGCACGCCCTCAGGATCGGGACATGGACATCACCGACACCCCGTTCCCGGCCCGCGCGGCTCGATTCGAAGCCCTGACCTGAGCCGTAGCGGACTGGTCCGCGCCGACCCCCCTGCGCCGGCTGGACCACGGCCGACATTTTCGATCACGACATCGACACCCAGCGGGAGTTCCTCGCCGGTCATGGTGTGGATCTCGGCGATCGGCCCGACAGCGCCGACCCGGGATCTGCCTGGGCGGCACCCCGGGTGGCGATGGAGGCCGCGCTGACTCAGCCGGGGGTCGCCGACCGGCCTTTGTGGGCTACATCGGCCCGACCACCATCGGCGCGACCATAGCCGACTTCTACGGCTGGGACCTGGTCATTCACGGGTGGGACCTGGCCGGATCCGATGGCCTGGCATCGTCCCTTGACGAATCTGAGTCTCAGGAGATGCTGGCCGGGCTGTCAGCCTGGGGCCGGCCCTGCACGCCGAGGGCATCTGCGGCCAGCCCCTTGCCGTCGCTGACGATGCCCCCGCATCGCACCGGCTGGTGGGTGCCCTCGGCCGTGACCCGCACTGGACCCCCGGTTCCGCGTCCTGAGGTGGTCGCTCAGCCGACGAAGTCCAACCCGATGTCCAATACGGCTGCCGAATGGGTGAGCCAGCCCGCCGAGATCAGATCCACGCCCGCTGCGGCAAGAGCAGCCGCCTTCTCGGGAGTGACCCGGCCGCTGGCCTCGGTGATCAATCGCCCGTCCACCAGGGTCACTGCCTCGCGCAGCAGGTCCGGTCCCATGTTGTCGAGAAGCACCGCGTCGGCCCCCGCGCGGGCGGGCATGGCCAGCAGTTCGCGCAGCTGATCGAGTTTGTCGACCTCGACCTCGATCTTGACCAGGTGGCCGACGTGCTCGCGGGCCGCCCGCACGGCCTGGGTGATGGAGCCGGCGAAGGCGATGTGGTTGTCCTTGATGAGCACGGCGTCGTCCAGTCCGAACCGGTGGTTGACGCCCCCACCAGCGACGACGGCGGCCTTCTCCAGTGCTCGCAACCCCGGCGTCGTCTTGCGGGTGCAGCAGATCCGGGCGCGGGTGCCGGCTACTGCTGCGGCCAGGGTCGCAGTGGCGGTGGCGACGCCGGAGAGGTGGCCGAGGAAGTTCAGCGCCACGCGCTCTCCGGTGAGGAGGGCGCGCACGGGCCCGTGGGCCTCGCCGATGACCGAGCCCGGGGTGAGAGGGCTGCCGTCGGGCAGGTCGATGCGCACGACGACGCGTGGGTCGAGCAGGGTCCAGGCCAGGCGGGCACACGACGTACCGGCCACGACGCCGGCATCACGCGCCACCAGCGCAACGGTGCCGATCTGATCGGCCGGAACGATGGCGTCGGTGGTCAGGTCCCCGGCCCGGCCGAGGTCCTCCAGTAGCGCGGCGCGGACGGTGGGTTCGAGCTGCAGGTCGAGCATCAGGCGCTCCTTGCGATGGTGGCCAGGTCGTGCCCGGCGAGGAAGGTGTCGATCTGGGCGAGCGCGTCGACCAGGGTGAGGTCCTGGTGGCGGGGCGCCGCCGCGCGGGGGTGATCGGTGCGGGTGTGACCGCCGCGGGACTCGGTGCGCAGCAGCGCCGACCAGGCCACCAGCAGGGCGAGCAGGCGGGGGTTGTCGTCCTGCGCGCCGGGGCGCAGCGTGCGGACGGCCTCGGTGAGGCGTACCTCGTCGCGCAGGACGCCGCAGGTCCGGTCCAGCAGCGCCCGGTCGGCCGGCCGCGGCGCCTGCCCTGCGGTCGCGGCGGGGGTCGCCTGCGCGCGCGACCGGTCGTGACCTGCTCTTTTGGCACCATGGTGCCAAACGGCCTGGTCGTGAGCGGTCGTGCTGGCGGTAGCCGGTACGGCCATGCCGCGCACCTGGGCCGCCGCCGCGCGTCCCGTCACGACCGCTTCCAGCAGGGAGTTGCTGGCCAGCCGATTCGCGCCGTGCAGACCGGTGCTGGCGACCTCGCCGACGGCCCACAGCCCGGGCACCGTGGTCCGGGCGTCGGCGTCCACCACGAGGCCACCCATGTGGTAGTGCGCGGCCGGGCGGACCGGCAGCAGGTCGGTCGCCGGGTCGAGTCCGGCGGCGGCGCACTTGGCGGTGATCGTGGGGAACTCGGCGTGGAAGGCGGTACCCAGGGCCCGGGGGGTGTCCAGGTAGACCCGGCGCCCGGCGTCCAGCCGCGCCCAGACGGCCCGGCTGACGACATCGCGAGGAGCCAGGTCGTCGTCGATGACCCGCCGCCCCAGATCGTCGACCAGGTGCGCACCCTCGCCGCGGACCGCCTCGCTGACCAGCGGCATCGGCGCTCCCAGCTCGCCGCCGACGGCCAGCGCGGTCGGGTGGAACTGGACCATCTCCAGGTCGCGGGCGGTGGCCCCGGCGCGCAGCCCGAGCGCCAGCCCGCTGCCCCACGAGCCCCGCGGGTTCGTGGTGTGCGCGAACAGCGCGCCGGCCCCGCCCGTGGCCAGGATGACCGCGTCGGTGGGCAGGATCGTGGTTCCGGCGGCGGTCGCCAGCTCGATCGCGACGATGGGGGCGCCGGGGGCGTCGTCGGCGGTCCGAAGACGCCGCGCGACGGTGTGCTCCAGCACCGTGACGTGGTCGGCCGCCCGGACCGCGTCGGCCACCGCACGGGTGATCTCGTGGCCGGAGCCGTCGCCGTCGGCGTGCACGATGCGGTGCCGGGAGTGCGCCCCTTCCAGGCCGAGGCGCAGCGTGCCATCGTCGTACCGGTCGAAGCGGGCTCCCAGCGCGACCAGGTGCTCGACGACCGCGGGGGCGGCGGCGACGATGCGGCGTACGGCGTCCTCGTCGCACAACCCGGCGCCGGCGGCGAGGGTATCGGCCACGTGCATGTCGACGTCGTCGTCCGGGCCGACCGCGGCGGCCAGGCCACCCTGGGCCCAGTCGCTGGCGCAGTCGACGCCCAACGCGCCGCCGGTGACGAGCACGCACGGGATCGGGGCCAGGTCGAGCGCGGCGACCATGCCGGCCAGGCCGGCCCCGACGACGACCGGCCGGCCGGCGAGGGTCGCGAGCGTGGTGACGGTGGCGATGTCCATGGCGGTCTCCGCTCAGCTCAGCTCGAGCATCCGCTGCACCGCACGGCGGGCGCCGTCGGCGGTGGCGGGGTCGAGGTGGATCTCGTTCGCGCCGGTCTGCAGGACCCGGCGGATCTTCGCCAACGAGTTGCGCTTCATGTGCGGGCACAGGTTGCAGGGCCGGATCAGCTCAACGTCGGGGTTGGCGGCGGCGATGTTGTCGCTCATCGAGCACTCGGTGATGAGCGCGACACGGCGCGGGCGGTGCTGCTCGACGTAGCTCTGCATCTGCGCGGTCGAGCCGGCCATGTCGGCCTCGGCGACGACCTCGGGCGGGCATTCGGGGTGGGCCAGGATCTGCACGCCGGGGTGGTCGGCGCGGATCTGGCGCAGGTCGGAGGGGGTGAACCGCTCGTGGACCTCGCAGCTGCCGGCGTACGTGAGGATCTCGATCCCCAGCGGCGCGACCTGGGCGGCGATGTTCGCGGCGAGATATTGGTCAGGGATCAGCAGCACCTGCCGACTGCCGGTGGCGGCGGCGATGTTCTCCACGATCCGCGCGGCGTTGCCGCTGGTGCAGCACACGTCGGACTCGGCCTTCACGGCCGCCGAGGTGTTCACATAGGTGACGACGGGCACGCCGTGGTGGGCCGCGCGCAGTGCCCGTACGTCGTCCGCGGTGATCCCGTCGGCCAGGGAGCAGCCCGCCAGCGGGTCGGGGACCAGCACGGTCTTGCCCGGGTTGAGCAGCTTGGCGGTCTCGGCCATGAAGTGCACACCGGCCAGGACGATCACGTCCGCGTCGACCGACTGGGCCTCGCGGGCCAGGGCCAGGGAGTCGCCGACCACGTCCGCGACACCGTGGAAGATCTCCGGCGTCATGTAGTTGTGCGCGAGGACGACGGCGTTCTTGGCGGCCTTCAGCTCCCAGATCGCGGCCACATCGTCGGCCATCGTGGCCCATTCGACGGGCGGGATCACGCTGCTGACCCGGGCGTACAGCTCCTCGAGGCTGGGCATCGGACGGGCGGTGGTGACGGTCATCGGACCTCCAGGGCTGGGTCGCCGAACTGAGCATTGGAGTAATGCTGAGAGTGAGCATATCTATTCCGGCGAGCCCGTCAAGACCGGCATGGGCGCCGGATCGGGCGCGTCAGGTCAGGTCGTGTTCCGACGCTAGCGAAGGGGATTCGGCGCGCCGGATGGGTTGCCACCTGTTGCCCGGCCCGCCAGGGTGAGGGCATGGCGGACGCGGAGCGGGCCAGCACCGGCAACGCCGGGCTCGACCAGACCATCGACGGCCTGCGCCTCGGCGACAACGTCGTGTGGCGGGTCGACTCGGTGGAGGACTACCTCACGGTGCTGCGTCCGTTCGTCGCCCAGGCCCGCGCCGACGGCCGACGGCTCGTACACGTGCGGTTCGGCCAGCGCGAGGCCCTGGACGGGCTGGAGTCGATCCTCATCGATCCGGCCATGGGCTTCGAGCGGTTCGCGGTCACCGTGCACGAGGCGCTGCGCGAGGTCGGCCCGCTCGGCTTCTATGTCTTCGACCCGCTGGCCGACCTGCACGCCGAATGGCATTCGGATCTGCGCGTGATGAACTTCTTCAAGGCGACCTGCCCCTATCTCTTCCAGCTGGACACCATCGCCTACTTCGCCCTGCTGCGCGACCGGCACACCCGAGCGACCGTGGCCGGGATCCGGGAGACCACCCAGCTGCTGCTGGACCTGCACCGCATCGAGGGGCAGCTGTACGTCCACCCGCTCAAGGTCTGGGAGCGCTACTCCCCGACGATGTTCTTCCCGCACCGCCTGGACGGCGGCGAGGCCATCTCGATCACCTCCTCGGCGGCCACCACGGCGCTGTTCGCCACCCTCGTGCGCCGCCCGGATCCGGTGGACCCGTGGCGGCTGCGCATCGAGGAGGCCTGGAACGCCCTGGACGCCGACGCGGCGACAGCCGACGCGGCCCGCGACAAGCTGCTGGCCATGCTGGTGGGCAAGGGCGGCCGGATGACCGAATTGTGCCGGGAGCATCTGCGACTGACCGACCTGTTGGCGGTCGCCACACGGCAGATCGGCAGCGGCTGGATCGGCGGCAAGAGCGTCGGCATGCTCACCGCCCGGGCCATCCTGGAGCACAGCGGGTCCGGGGCGTTTGCCGAGGTCCTGGAGCCGCACGACTCGTTCTACATCGGCAGCGACGTCTTCGAGAGTTTCCTCGTCGGCAACGGCTGGTGGGACATGTGGACCGCGCACAAGGCCGGGCACGACTTTGCCACCGCCTCGCTGCTGCACCGCCTCATGCCCGGCGGATCGTTCCCGTGGCCGGTGCGGGAGCAGTTCATCGAGATGCTCGAGTACTACGGGCAGGCCCCGATCATCGTCCGGTCCAGCTCGCTGCTGGAGGACAACTTCGGCAATGCGTTCGCGGGCAAGTACGACTCGGTGCTGCTGACCAATCGCGGCACCCCCGACGAGCGGCTGGCCGCGCTGGAGGACGCCGTACGGTTCGTCTACGCCAGCGTCGTCAGCGAGCCCGCGTTGCGCTATCGCGACGACCGCGGCCTGCTCGGCCTCGATGAGCAGATGGCGATCCTCGTGCAGCGCATCTCCGGGGATCAGCACGGGGATTGGTTCCTGCCGGCGGCGGCCGGGGTGGCGAACTCCTCCAGCGCCTACGTCTGGCAGCCGGGGTTGCCCGACCATGGGATGGCGCGCCTCGTCGTGGGACTGGGCACCCGCGCGGTCGATCGGACCGGCGGAGATTACGCCCGGATCGTGGCGCTGGCCGATCCGAGCCTGTCGCCAGTCGGCGCCGACGATCTCGGCAAGTACTCCCAGCGCCGCGTCGACCTCCTCGACGCCACCGAGAACGCGCTGGTCACCCTGCCGCTGCACCGGGTGCGGGAGCGCGCCGGTGGCATTCCGTGGGACCTGTTGGCCAGCCCGGATCCGGCGGCGGCGCGCCGGCTGCGGGAACTCGGCCGGCGGGGCCCGGCCCCGGAGGCGGTGGACTTCGCCGGCCTGCTGCGGCGTACGGCGTTCCCCGACCTGCTCCGCCAGATCCTGCGCACGCTGGCCGCCGCCTACGACTATCCCGTGGACATCGAGTTCACCGTCAACCTCGATGCGGCCGGCTCGATGAAGGTCAACCTCGTGCAATGCCGGCCGCTGCAGACCAGCCGCGCCGGCGCGAGCCTCGGCGTGCCGGACCTCGACGTGGACCGCGCCCTGATCGCGACGACCGGCACCTTCCTCGGGGGGAACGCGCGGATCCCGCTGGATCTGGTGGTGTTCGTGCGTCCGGATCGCTACCTCGCGCTGGGGGAGAAGGACCGGTACGCCGTGGCGCGCGCGATCGGGCGCATCAACCGGTGGATCGGATCTCGGTCGGCGCTGCTCATCGGCCCGGGCCGGTGGGGCACCTCGACCCCCTCGCTCGGTGTGCCGGCCCACTTCACGGACCTCAACGCGGTGACGGCGCTGTGCGAGACCACCTATACGGCCGGGGAGTTCACCCCGGAACTGTCTTACGGCAGCCACTTCTTCCAGGAACTCGTCGAGTCCGACATCTGCTATGCCGCGGTGTTCCAGGATCGGCGCGGCACCGTCTTTCGGCCCGACCTGCTGGACGGGCTGAAGGATCTGCACCCGCAGATCGTGGGGTCCGACGCGGCGCATCTGGTCGACGTCATCGGCGTGCTGGCCACCCCCGGTCTGGAGCTGTTCAGCGACGTGGATCAGCAGCGGTTCCTGGTCCAGTTCGCCCCGGAGGAGACCTAGCCGGATCGGCGGTTCCCGCTGGGAGCGCTTCCTCAGCGCTGGCGGGGCTGGGGAAGGCGCAGCCCGGCCGAGGGGCGCTCGGACAGCACGTCGGCCCGGAACCGCATCAGCCGGGCGGGGCGGCCCCCGGTCTCGGTGGTCCGCTCGCCGGTCTCCTCGACCAGGTCCTCGCTCTCGACCAGGCGCCGGAAGTTCTGCTTGTGCAGCCGGGTCCCGGACAGCGCCTCCACGACCTGCTGCAGCTGGCCGAGAGTGAACGCGTCCGGGAGCAGCTCGAAGACCACCGGCCGATACTGCAGCTTCCCGCGCAGCCGCGCCATCGCCGTCGCGACGATGCGGCGGTGGTCGTGCAGCATGGCCGGGCCGGTGCTCACCGTGGTCGGGCCGGTGCCCACCGGGCCCGGTCCGGCAGCCCCGGACTCGGCGAGCAGGCTTGCCTCCCACAGCAATTCGTAACGGGTCAGGCAGTCCTCGGGTCGCCAGGCCCGGTCGTCGGCGCCGAACGCCAGCCGGATCCGGGCCCGCCGGTCGTCGGCGACGGTGGGCCGGGCGGCGGCGTCGGCCCAGCCGTGCAGGGCGCCCCGCAGGTCCGCCACCACCGCGTCGGACGTCTCGGAGCGCCGGTCCTCCCAGGGCAGCAGCTCATACCAGCCGCGCCAGCGCGCCGAGTCCTGGGACGGTGGTTGCGGGCGGGCCAGCGCGACGTACGACACGGAGATCACCCGCTGATGCGCCCCGGCGCGCTCCCGATCGCCGAAGGTGTAGAGCTGCTCGACGAACCCCAGCCGCAGCCCGGTCTGGGATTCCACCCAGGCGCGCAGCCCCGCCTGCAGCGACCGGTGGTCGGCCAGCAACGGCCCGCTGGGCAACGCGGGCACCCCCGCCGCGGCGCCGATCGTGAGCACCTGCGGCACGCCGGCGTCGATGGTCGCGACGACCGCGACGACCTCGGTGGTCTGCAAGTGAACGCCCATCCCGTCAGCCTGCCACCCCCGGGCGACGGGCCGTACCGATCGAGCCGGGGCGGTGCTCACGCGCCGGCCGGCCCGCCGACCGTGACGAAGTCGATCAGCTCCTCGACGGGGGCGAGCAGCGCCGGCTCCAGGTCGGCGTAGCTGCGCACCGTGGCCAGGATCCGTTGCCAGCCCCGCGCGACGTCGGCCTGCGTCTCGTGCGCCCAGCCCAGGTGCGCCAGGATGCCGTGCTTCCACGACGTACCGCGTCCGATCGTGGGCCACGCCGCCAGCCCGAGCCGCTCCGGCCGCACCGCCTGCCACACGTCCACGTACGGATGTCCGAGCACCTTGACGCACGCCCCGCCCGGCAGCCCCGCGACCTCGGCCACGATCCGGGACTCCTTGCTCCCCGCGACGAGGTGGTCCACCAGAACGCCGAGGCGGCGGTCGGGGGTGGGGGCGAAGGAGCGCACGTACGCCGGGAGATGGTCCACCCCGTCGAGCAGCTCGACCACGACGCCCTCGATCCGCAGGTCGTCGCCCCAGACCCGTTCGACCAGTTCGGCGTCGTGGCGGCCCTCGACCAGCAGCCGCGAGCCGCGGGCCACCCGGGCCGGCGCGCCCGCGACGGCGCGCGATCCGCTGGCCGTCCGTGCGGCGGCCGCCTGACGCGCCGCCAGGGCCGCCCGGTCGGCGGCCTTGGGTGGGGTCAGCAGCACCGGCCGCCCCTCCAGCAGAAATCCCGGCCCGAGCGGGAAGGCCCGCACGGCGCCGCGCCGGTCCTCCAGGTGCACGACGTACATCCCGCCGGCCTTCTCCACCGCCACGATCGCGCCGCACCAGCCGGTGGTCGCCTCCTCGACGACCAGCCCCGGCTCGGCCTCCGTCGGGACGGACCGGCCGCCCCGCGGGGCGCGCCAATCGCCGGCCAGCGGGTCGGACCCATAGCGTGAGTTCACGGCTGGCATCGTAGACTGGCACTCGATAGGTCCGAGTGCCAGACCGAGCGTGTCGGTCCGGGGATCGAGGCGACGAACGGAGGCCGTGATGAGCGACGAGCGTCGGATGACGGTGCTCCGCGCGATTGTGCAGGACTACGTGCGTACGTCGGAGCCAGTGGGCAGCAAGGCCCTGCTGGAGCGGCACGCCCTAGGCGTGAGCGCCGCCACGGTCCGCAACGACATGGCCGCCCTGGAAGAGGAGGGGCTGATCACGGCGCCGCACACCAGCGCCGGGCGGATTCCCACCGACGCCGGCTATCGGGTGTTCGTGGACCGGCTCTCCGAGATCAAGCCGCTGTCCGCGGCCGAGCGGGCGGCGATCGCCGAGTTCCTGTCGGGCGCCATCGACCTGGACGACGTGGTGGACCGGACCGTCCGCCTGCTCGCCTCGCTGACCCACCAGGTCGCGGTCATGCAATATCCGTCGCTGACCCGCAGCACCGTCCGGCACATCGAGCTACTCCCTATCGGGGACACCAAGCTCATGGTCGTGCTGATCCTGGCGACCGGTCGGGTCGAGCAGCGCATCTTGGAGGCCGGGCGCGAGCTGCGCAGCCCCAGCGGCGAAGAGATCGTCGCCGATCTGCGCGGCCGGCTCAACACCCACGCCACCGACCGGCCGTTGCCGGAGGTGGCGGCGCGGCTCGCCTCGCTGCCCGACGAGCTGGCCCCGGAGCGCCGCGACCTCGCCCGGCTCGTCGTCCAGGCGTTGGAGGATGCCCTGGCCGAAGAGCGCGAGGAGCGGGTCGTGATGGCCGGCACAGCCAACCTGGCGCGCTTCGGACCCGACTTCCCGCTGTCCATCGGCCCGGTGCTGGAGGCGCTGGAGGAGCACGTCGTGCTGCTCAAGCTGTTCGGTACGCTCGCTTCGCAGCCCCTGCCGGGCACCGGTGTGGCGGTCACGATCGGCCACGAGAATCCCCACCTCGGACTGGCCGGCACCTCCGTGATCAGCACCGGTTACGGCGCGGGGCGCAATGTGGTCGCCGGACTGGGCGTGCTCGGTCCGACCCGGATGGATTATCCGACCACGATGGCCTGCGTGCGCAGCGTCGCGACGTACGTCAGCACGATGCTCACCTCATAACCCGACCAGCCGCTGCAACGCGCCAACCCGCCCGGAAGGCCCTTCGTGAACGACTATTACGCCGATCTCGGTGTCAGCAGAGATGCCAGCCCCGAGGAGGTCAAGCGCGCCTACCGCAAGAAGGCGCGCACGCTGCACCCGGATGTCAACCCCGGCGCGGAGGCGGAGGCCGAGTTCAAGAAGGTCAGCCAGGCGTACGACGTCCTGGGCGATCCCGACAAGCGGCGCGCTTATGACATGGGCTCGGACCCCTACGGCGGCGCCACCGGCGGCTTCGGGCAGGGCTTCAGCTTCAGCGACATCATGGACGCCTTCTTCGGTGGGGCGGCCAGCGCGCAACGCGGTCCGCGGTCGCGGCGGCAGCGCGGTCAGGACGCCCTGGTGCCGCTCGAGGTCGACCTGCGCACGGCGGTCTTCGGCGGCGAGGAGGAGTTGCACGTCGACACGGCCGTGACCTGCGGCACCTGTCACGGTGAGGGCGCCCAGCCGGGCACCCAGCTGCGCCAGTGCGATGTCTGCCGGGGCCGCGGCGAGGTTCAGCAGGTGCAACGCAGCTTCCTCGGCCAGGTGATGACGAGCCGCCCGTGCACGGCCTGCCAGGGCTACGGCTCGGTGATCCCCAGCCCGTGCTTCGAGTGCTCCGGGCACGGCCGAGTCCGCACCCGCCGCACCCTCACCCTCAAGGTGCCGGCCGGCGTCGACTCCGGCACCCGGATCCAGCTCGCCGGGGAGGGCGAGGTCGGACCGGGCGGCGGCCCGCCCGGGGACCTGTACGTCGAGGTCCGGCTCGCCCCCGACGACCGCTTCCAGCGCCGCGGCGACGACCTGCACTGCACCGCCGAGCTGCCGATGACGGCAGCCGCGCTCGGCACGCAGCTCACCCTCGACACCTTCGACGGCCCGCAGGAGATCGACATCACCCCGGGTGCCCAGCCCGCCGAGGTCATCACCCTGCGCGGTCTCGGGGTCACCCATCTGCGCGGCAGCGGTCGCGGCGACCTCATCATCCACCTCGACGTGCGCACCCCGACACGGCTGACCCCCGAGCAGGAGGACCTGCTGCGCGAGTTGGCCCTGGCGCGCGGCGAGGACAAGCCGGTCGGGCGACTGGCCCACGTCGGGGGGAGCGGCGGCTTCTTCGGCCGCATGCGGGACGCCTTCCTCGGCAAGTAGGGGGTGCTCGCTCCGTGACCGCGCCGCTGTTCTGGCTGTCGCCGGGCGCGCTGGCCGGGTCGCCGGGGTCGCCCGGGGCAGTGGTGGGCGACGAGCTGGTGCTGGACGGCGCGGAGGGGCACCATGCGGTGACCGTACGCCGAGTGCGGGTGGGCGAGTCGGTGCTGCTGGCCGACGGCAGCGGCCTGCTGGCCGGCGCGGTCGTGACCGGGCTGGGCCGTGGTGAGCTGACCGCCCGGATCGAGTCGGTGCGCGACGCTGCGCCCGGCCTACCCCGCCTCGTGCTGGTGCAGGCCCTGGCCAAGGAGGGCCGCGACGAGGCGGCTGTGGAGACCGCCACCGAGCTGGGCGTCGATGAGATCGTGCCTTGGCAGGCGGGCCGCAGCGTCGTCATCTGGCGAGGCGAGCGGGGCGAGAAGTCGCTGCGCAAGTGGCGCAACGTCGCCTCGGCGGCGGCCAAGCAGTCGCGCCGGGCGACGCTGCCGGCGGTGCCCGCGGTGCTGGCCACGTCGGCGCTGGCGGCGCGGGTGGGGGAGTGCGTGGCCGGCGGCGGCACGGCGTACGTCTTGTACGAGTCCGCCACCCTCCCGCTCGCGGCGGCCGACGTCGCCGCAGCTTCTGAGGTCCTGCTGATCGTGGGACCCGAGGGTGGCATCGCCCCCGAGGAGCTGGCCGTGCTCGAGACGGCGGGGGCAGCCGTCGTACGGCTCGGCGACACCGTGCTGCGCTCGGGAAGCGCGGGACCGGCGGCTTTGGCCGTGGTCCTCGCGGCGACCCGCTGGCGGGCCTGACGCGTCGCGCCCGCGCCGTACGGTCCACCCCCAGCCCGTTGACCCCGCTGACCTGCGGGGCTTGACTCTCCCCCCGGGGGAGACCGGCAGACTCATCGCATGACCACGCCAGGGCAGCCCACCGGCCCGGACTCGGCGCGCGCCACGCCCAGCATGCCTATCGGCGCCTTCTCGCGGGCCTGCCTCATCTCGGTCAAGGCGCTGCGGGCCTATCACGCGGACGGGTTGCTCGTGCCGAGCGCGGTGGACCCGCTCACGGGCTATCGCGCCTACGACCCCGGCCAGCTCGCGGACGCGCTGGTCATCAGGCGGTTGCGGGACCTCGACGTACCGCTGGCCGACGTCGCCCGCATCGTCGCCGCTCGGGATCCGGAGCTGACCGCCGACCTGCTCGGCGCCCACCAACGGCGCCTCCAGGACCGGCTCGCGGACGCCGAACGCCTGGTCGCGGCCGCCCTGGACGCCGGCCGCGCTCCCGAGGCGCACACCCCGGCGCGGATCCGGACGCTGCCGCACGAACACGCGCTCGCGGTGCGTCAAGACGTCGGGCCGGCCGACTTCGCGGCCTTCTTCGGGGCCGCCTTCGCGCGGCTCTACGCCCTGGCCGAGCGGCTCGGCGCGCCGGTCGTGGGGCCGCCCTCGGGGGTCCACCCGACGGAGTACCTCGACGGCCCGGCTCCCATCACCGCGGCCGTCCCGGTCCAGGGGCCGGTGAGCGTCCCCGCCGGGTCGGGGGCGCAGGTCATCGAGCTGCCTGGGGTCTCGGTGGCGACACTGACGCACCGGGGACCGTACGACGAGATCGGCGGGGCGTATGCGCTGCTCGGGGCGTGGGCCGCCCGACACGCGGACATCGCGCCCGGTCCGGTCCGGGAACGCTATCTCGTCGGGCCGGGCGAGGCCGACCCGCCGGACTACCTCACCGAGATCTGCTGGCCGGTCGCGGACCGGGCGGTCCGAGTCGGCGCCGAGCGCATCACTGAAGCACCCATCCAGGAGGAACCATGAGCACGCTGCGCAACATCACGTTCGACTGCACCGACCCGGCCACGGTCGCGGGCTTCTGGGCCGCGGTGCTGGATCGCGAGGTCGACCCCGGCGACAACCTGTACATGCGCTCGATCGGCTACCCGGCGCTGGGCACGGACCCTGCGGCGAGCGCCGGGCCGATCTGGTTGTTCCTCGCCGTCCCCGAGCCGAAGACGGCCAAGAACCGGATGTACCTCGACCTGGCCTGCGCCGATCGTGCGGCCGAGGTCGCCCGGCTCGTGGCGCTCGGGGCCACCCACGTCCGCGACGTCGCCGAATGGGGCCTGGAGTGGTCGGTCATGGCCGACCCCGAGGGCAACGAGTTCTGCCTCTCGGCCGCCCACTGACGCACGGGGCCGCTCGTATCCGGTGACCTCGTCTCGCCGGGCGTAAGTTGGCCGACGCACCCGGTCGGCGCGATGGTGACCGAGGTCTCAAAACTGGGTCGGGTCCATCATGACGTGGCGGGGGGGGAGCGGATGATCGGAATACCTGGCGGTCCCGTCAGCCGTCCGTCTCAGTCTCGGAGGTCGACATGGCAAGAAGCTTGCGCAGATTGGTTCTCACGGGCGTTGTCGCTGCACTGTTGTGCACCCCGGCGACTTCCTTGCCGGCTTTCGCTGGGGACAATGGCGATCCGACACCGCCGTCGCAACGCAAGATCTTCCGTGACACGGATCCGCACGTGCCGATCCCACAACACATTCAGGAGAAGGCAAACCAAAAGGACGCCCAAGCGCAAGCCCAGTACCGTCGGTTCCTAGCGGAGCATCAGATCGCAGGAAAAGGGCGGATTGCCGACACCAGGGAGCTGGCACCCGCCGCAGTCGATCCCGGCCCCGGTCTTCCCGTGTCGATTATCATGGGACAGACTCAACAACCACAGCAAACCACATATTGGTGCGGCCCAGCGTCGGTTGTTCAAGCCCTCGCTCTGATGGGGATCTATCGGCAGCAGAGTGAGGCAGCATTCCGACTGAAGACAACAACTGCAGGAACTGCTTGGTCTGGAGTCGCACTGGACTACTATGCGCCAGACGTGGGACGTTCCTACTACCCTTTGGCGGACGTGATGGGTTCGTATATGTACCTTTACGCACGTCCCGGACGATACTACCCTGTCACCGTTCCCGGCATGCCGTCGGGAGTAGATGTCAGCAACTTCAGGGCGCGAGTCATGTCCGACACGGCAGCGGGCTATGCAGTGGTGGGAAATGTGGCTGAAGTCGACTACGCCGTAGGGCAGGCGCCGAGGCTGCCGGGTCATCCGTCGGTAGTCGGCCCGGGCGGTCTACAGCACATCTACACGATTCATGGCTATGACACTCGCGATGACACCATCTTCGTTACTGATCCGGCGGCGAACAGCGTGGTCAGCTGGGGTTGGCAAGTTCCCCGGTACTCTCGCGTGAACACGGGCACGTTGACAGTGCTTAACGGCGATCGCGGGTATGTCTGGTGACCATGAGAAGGCTCGGCCCGGCTCTCTTGGGGTTGCTCGTTGGCGCGAGCACTGTTGCGTGTTCGGGCGGGGTTGGCTCTGGAACCGGAAGCGACGGTAGCCCCGGCCAGGTCAGCATCGCAGGATCCGCTCAGTCACCGTCCGTCGCTGGGGATCGTGGCTGGTGGCTGGAGCGTCCCGCGTGTGAGGTAGCCGTTCCTTCTGGGATTGTCCTCAACACGCTGCGCGTGTCCCCCGATCAGGGTGTGGACTACATGGCGCCGGTCGGTGGCATGAACGCGGACGGGTGGATTCCGTTCGCAAAGGTGCGCGCCGCGCGCCCGGGTCTGGCGGTCTGGAATATCGGCACGGGTGAGCAGAAGCAACTGAGCACCTATACGAACGAGTCGTGGTCCTACTCCGCTTTCGACGGGCGTTACGTCCTTGAAAAGGAACTGGTTAGCGACGAGCGTCGCATGGAGTTCTCGGTGCGGGCTCACGACCTGTCCTCCTGGGCCTCTTGGGCGGTCGGCGGTAATGCGCCGGCCCCGCCAGGAGGGCCGGTGCCGAATACGCCGCTGGAGTCGTTCGGCCTCCGGGATGGCCTCGCGTGGTGGATCCGGGGTAAGGACCGGACGAGCACCGACGTGATGATCAGCGATCTGAAGACGAAGGAAACCCGCGTGCTGTTGCGCGGCCCCTATAGTGGGGCGCATTTCATCGACGGTGGTCTCGCTCTGACGCGGCTCGTGAGCGGGGAGAACGGGTGGCGTGATTACGTGGATTTGCAGGGGAAGCCGCTGGTTGTCCCCCAGCGAATAGCTGACCTGCGGGACAGGCGTTGGGTCGCGTTCGGTCGGGACGGTGGGGTCGCTTATCTGGACGAGGACTGGACCGAGATCTACTATCTCGGTCCCAATGACGGCACGCCCTCCCTGATCTGGCAACGCCCCATCGAGACCAAGGCTCAGAACCTTCCCATCATGGCCGCTCATGGCATGGTGCTGCCAACGATGGACGGAACCACGCTCTACTTCGATCTGACCAATGGCACCGTCGCCAAGATCGCCGACCGTCTGACGGCCGCAACTCTGGGCTCGAACGTCGTCGTTCAAACCTCCGGAGGGGGACCCAGACGCAATCCCTCCGCGGACGAAAATGGCGGCCAAACGTTCAGCGTGTTCAATGTGTCCCCGGGAACGCTCGGGGCGTGTCCGACACGGCCACCGCAGCTCACCCCCACGTCGAGGTTTCCCATCACACCGACCGGCTAAGGACGCACCGGGCGCAGCTGGTCATGGTGCCGATGATACCGCCACTGGTATCATCGGCACCATGGCCATGACGCTTCGTTTGACGGGTGAGGACTCGGCAGCCCTCGAGCGCCAGGCTGCGCTCGAGGGCTGCTCGCAGCAGCAGATCGTGGTCCGGGCCATTCGCCAGTACGTCGAGCGGACCTCTCGGCGTACTCTCTTGGACTCCGTCCTTCACTCGGAGCTGCCCCGGTACGCGGAAGCGCTCGAGCGCCTCGGGAAATGATCTACCTCACTGTCGACGAGTTGCTTTACGTGGCGACCCGGGCCCTCGGTGCGCCCCCGGAGGTCCGGGACCTGGGGCTGCTGGCTGCGGCCGCGGCTCGCCCTGCGGCAGGTTTCGCCGATGGGGAGGCCTATCCGACTCTGCTGGAGAAGGCCGCCGCGCTCGTCCATTCGGTAGTGACCAACCATGCCCTGGTCGACGGCAACAAGCGGCTGGGCCTCGCTGCCCTGATCGCTTTCCTCGGCGTGAACGGGGTGCGGCTGACGGCGACCAACGACGAGGCGTACGACCTCATCTGCCGCATCGCCGACGGCCGGCACGCCGACGTCGCGGCCATCGCCGCCGTCCTCGGCCCGCTCTGCGCCCCCGTACACTGGGGGTCCTCATGAGCGACCAGTTCCGCGCGCCCGACCCGTCGTACGGCGCAGCCCCCCGCCCCGTCGAGCCCCTCCCGCCGGCCGAGGTGACCGGCCAGCCCAGCCGCGTCGTGGTGGTGCCGCCATCGGTGCCGATGGTCGCCCTGCTCGGGCCGCACGATCAGCTGCTGGCCACGATGGAACGGAACCTGCCCAGCGTCGAGATCTTCGTGCGCGGCAACCAGATTCACCTGCTCGGGCCGGAGCTGGAGCTGGACCTGGCCGAACGGCTCCTCGACGAGCTGCTCACGATCGCCGCCACTGGCCAGCAGCTCAACCGGGACGCCGTGGAGCGCTCGATCCGGATGCTGCGCGAGCACGTGCGGGAGCGGCCGGCCGACGTGTTGACGATGAACATCGTCTCCAACCGGGGCCGCACGATCCGGCCGAAGACGGTGGGGCAGAAGCGGTATGTCGACGCCATCGAGGCCCACACCATCGTCTTCGGGATCGGCCCGGCCGGCACCGGCAAGACCTATCTGGCGATGGCCAAGGCGGTCGCGGCGCTGCAGGCCAAGGCCGTCAACCGGATCATCCTGACCCGCCCGGCGGTCGAGGCGGGGGAGCGGCTGGGATTCCTGCCGGGCACGCTCAACGACAAGATCGACCCCTATCTGCGGCCGTTGTACGACGCGCTGCACGACATGATCGACCCCGAGTCGATCCCGCGGCTGATGGCGGCGGGCACGATCGAGGTGGCCCCGCTGGCCTACATGCGGGGGCGTTCGCTGAACGACGCGTTCATCATCCTCGACGAGGCGCAGAACACCTCGCCGGAGCAGATGAAGATGTTCCTGACCCGGCTGGGGTTCGGCTCCAAGATCGTCGTGACCGGCGACGTCACCCAGGTCGATCTGCCGAGCGGCATCCAGTCGGGGCTGCGGGTGGTGCGCGATATCCTCACCGACGTCGAAGACATCCACTTCGCGGAGCTGACCGCGCAGGACGTCGTACGGCATCGCCTCGTCGGCGAGATCGTGCAGGCCTACGGGCGCTGGGACGCGGCCCAGAATGCGGGCAGGGAGCGACGATGAGCATCGAGGTCCTCAACGAGACCGACCACAAGGTCGACGCGGACGAGTTGATCGAGCTGGCGCGCTACGTGCTGGGGAACATGCACGTCAACCCGCGGGCGGAGCTGTGCATCACCTGCGTCGACGAGGACGCGATGACCAACCTGCACGTGCAATGGATGGACCTGCCCGGCCCGACCGACGTCATGAGTTTTCCGATGGACGAGCTGCGGCCCGGCCGGGACGGCGAGGTCGGACCGGAGGGCATCCTCGGCGACATCGTGCTGTGCCCGGACGTCGCCGCGGCCCAGGCCACCACCGCGGGGCACACGACGGCGGAGGAGCTGCTGCTGCTCGTGACGCACGGGATCCTGCACCTGCTCGGCTACGACCACGCCGAGCCGGAGGACGAGAAGGAGATGTTCGAGCTACAGCGCACGCTGCTGCTCACCTATCTCGCCGGGCGCGGCCGAGATCACTGACCCGGCCGGCCCCGCCCCCGTCATGCTCGCCCAGCTCATCGGCGCCTTCCTCACCTGCCTCGTCCTGACCTTCCTGCTTGCGGCGGCGGAGGCGGCACTGGGGCGGGTCAGTCTGCACGCGGCCCGCGACCTGGCCCAGGAGGGGCGGCGGGGCGCGGACCGGCTGGTGACGATCCTGGCTGACAGCGCCGGCTATCTGTCCACGCTGGCGTTCGTGCGCATCTCGGTGGAGACGACGGCGGCGGTGCTGGCGACGCTGGCGATGGGCCAGATCTTCGAGGAGGTGTGGCAGATCCTCGGCACCTCGATCCTCGTCATGAGCGTGGCGTCGTTCGCGCTGGTCGGGGTGAGTCCGCGGACGCTCGGACGGCAGCACGCGGTCCCGGTCTCGCTGCTGGCGGCGTCGTACGTCGTGTGGCTGCGCCGGATCCTCGGGCCGATCGCCCGGCTCATGGTCACGGTCGGCAACGCCGTCACGCCGGGCCGCGGCTATCGGGACGGGCCCTTCGAGAACGAGGCGGAGCTGCGCGACCTCGTCGACCTCGCCGGGGACAACCAGCTCATCGAGGACGAGGAGCGGGAGATGATCCACTCCGTCTTCGAGCTGGGGGACACCCTGGTCCGCGAGGTGATGGTGCCGCGCACCGACATGCTGACCATCGAGACCGAGCGGACGCTGCGGGCGGCGACCTCGCTGTTCCTGCGCTCGGGGTTCAGTCGGGTGCCGGTGATCGGGGAGGACGCCGACGACCCGGTCGGGCTGCTGTATTTCAAGGACGTGGCGCAGCGCACCTACGACGTACCGGAGTCCGTCACGCAAGCCGTCACCGAGGTGATGCGGCCGGCGGCGTTCGTGCCGGATTCCAAGCCGGTGGCGGCCTTGCTGCGGGAGATGCAGCGCGACCAGACCCACATGGCGATCGTGGTGGACGAATACGGGGGTACGGCGGGGCTGGTCACCATCGAGGATCTGCTGGAGGAGATCGTCGGCGACATCGCGGACGAGTACGACCGGGAGACCCCGGAGTTCGAGGAGCTGCCGGATGGCGGCTATCGGGTCGATGCGACCATGCACGTCGATGATCTGGCCGAATTGTTCGACATGGAGTTCGAGGAGGAGGACGTCGACACGGTCGGCGGCCTGCTCGCCAAGGCGATCGGTCGGGTGCCGATCCTCGGGTCCGCGGGGGAGGCGCACGGGCTGGCGCTGGTGGCCGAGCGGATGTCAGGTCGACGGCACCGGATCGCCACGGTGCTCGTTCACCGGGTTCCGACCCATTCCGGCGCACAGGAGGACGAGCTATGACCCAGGTCCCGGCGGAGAATTTCCGGGCGGGCTTCGCCTGCCTGGTCGGTCGGCCCAACGCCGGCAAGTCGACGCTGACCAACGCCCTGGTCGGGAGCAAGGTGGCGATCACGTCCAGCAAGCCGCAGACGACCCGGCATGCCATCAGGGGAATCTCGACCACCTCGGACAGCCAGCTGATCCTGGTGGACACCCCCGGGTTGCACCGGCCGCGCACGTTGCTGGGGGAGCGGCTCAACGACGTGGTTCGCGCCACGCTGCTCGATGTCGACGTGGTCGGGTTCTGTCTGCCCGCCGACCAGAAGCCGGGCCCGGGGGATCAGTTCATCGCTCGAGAGCTGGCGGATCTGCAGCGGGCTCGGCGTACCCCCGTGCTCGCCTTGGCGACCAAGGCCGACCTCGTGGACCGGGGCCGCCTCGCGGAGCACCTGATCGCCGTGGATCAATTGGGCAGCTGGGACGCGATCATCCCGTGCTCGGCGACGCGGGGCGACCAGGTCGACGTCGTACGCCGGGAGCTGGCGGCGCGCCTGCCCGAGTCGCCGAAGTTGTATCCGGATGACGTGCTGACCGATGAGCCGCAGATCGTGATGATCGCGGAGCTGGTGCGCGAGGCTGCGCTGGAGGGAGTGCGGGACGAGTTGCCGCACTCCCTGGCGGTCGTCGTCGAGGAAGTCGTACCGCGGGAGGGACGGCCGGCCGACAAGCCGCTCACCGACGTGCGGGTGCACGTGTTCGTCGAGCGGGACAGCCAGAAGGCCATCGTCATCGGTCGGGGTGGCGCGCGGCTCAAGGAGGTCGGCACCCGCGCCCGGGCCGGGATCGAGGAGCTGGTGGGGCACCGGGTGCACCTGGACCTGCACGTCAAGGTGGCCAAGGACTGGCAGCGCGACCCCAAGCAGCTGCACCGCCTGGGCTTCTGAGGCCCTTTGATGGAGCGCGATATGAAGGCTCGCAAAGGGGGCTTCAAGACGGCAGTCAACGATGCACTGCGCGAGCATCTGGGTGGGGCGGGACGACTGCCGCTCCGACCCCCTGCTCGGGACCTCGGTCCAGCCTTCGTTGACCTCACCAAAGCGAACCAGCTTGCGGGCGACCTGGACGACGAGGGGATTCGTCGAGACCTGGCGCTCGGGCGCTGAGGACATGGTGGCCGTCGACGCCAATGTGCTCATCCATGCGGCGGACACGACAAGCGTCCACTACGCAGCGACGCGCCGATGGCTGGAGGAGGCGTCGGCGGGCCCGGAGATCCTCGGGTTGCCGTGGCTGACCATCCTGGCGTTTGTGCGCATCACCACGCACCCGCGGGTCTTCCCGTCGCCCTTCACCCTCGACGAGGCATTGGCCTCGATCGATGTCTGGTTGAGCCATCCTTCGGTAACCATCGTTGACCCAACGGCTCGGCACGCGGCCATCTTCGCCGGGCTGCTTCGAGGAGCCGGGATGGCCGGGAATCTGACGAACGACGCCCATATCGCCGCGCTGGCGATTGAGCATGGTGCCAGGGTGGCCAGCTTCGACCGTGACTTCGGTCGATTCGGTGTCAGCGTGATCGTGCCGGGGGCCGCTGCTGGGTGAGGCACGGTCAGGCGCTGTCGCGCCAATCGGCCGGGGCGGATTCGGCTCGCGCCCCCGATGGGGTCAGGGCGGGCGGCCTGCTTCGATAGGTGGCTCCGCTCGGCGTCGTGGTTGAGACGGTTCGATCGGTATCGGCTCGGGCGGTCCATCCGGGGGCCTCCTTGGTGTGGTTGCAGCGTTCGCAAAGACCTTGGCCGTTGTCGATGCTGGTGGGGCCGCCATTGGCATGGGGCGTGGCATGGTCGGCGTGGCGGATGGGGGTGCCGCACCAGGGCGTGCGGCAGTACTGGTCGCGGTAGACCAGGAATCTGCGTTGCGCCGGGCTGAACAGCCGGCGTTGAGTGTCCATCCGGGTGAGGACCCCGGTGACGGGATCGGCGTAAAGCCGCCGAATCCAGATCTTGGCGGCCCGCGCCGCCGCCGTCGCTCCAGCGGCTCGGTCGCCATCCTCCGCACTGCGGATGAACTCCCTGGCCAAGGCCGCGGGGATCGGGCCATACCCAACGAGCGATGCCGGTTCTTGCTCAGGGGCGTCGGCGATGGTGGGCCGGATGGCCGGCTCGGACGAGGGCTTCGGGGGTGCAGGTTGCGGGGGAGCGGGCTTGGGGTGCGCCGACGCTGGTGGCGTCGATGTGGGAGGCGCGGATGCTGGTGAATCCGGCGTGGGGCCGGTCGACTCGGTGGCGGGGTTCGTCGGCGACTCGCCGGCCCCGAAGAGCGCCTGGTCGGTCATGATCAGGGCGATCTCGATGTCGGGCCCGACCGCTGGGGTCCGCCCCGTGAGGCGTTCGATGAAGATGTCGGCCATCAGCTGGCTCAGGGACCGTTCAGCACCGCCGGCTTTGAGCGTCTCGGCGTGCCGGCGCAGCGCCGCGTAGCAGGCCACCCCGTCGCGCACCGGCAGATAGGCGCTGACGATCGCCATCGTGTCCGGCGCCGGCCGGATCGCGACGTACCGTTCCGAGGTGGCGTGTCGGCCCCTCTTGAGGGCGCTGGAGGGGTCGATCCGATAGGCGATGGCCCTGGCGCGGGCGGCGACCTGACGGTCGGAGAGAGTGGGCAGCTCGTCGGCGAGTTCAGTGTCCACCGCGGCTCGGTCCTGGCGCTCGAGCACGGCGGTCTCGCGGACCATCAGGGTGGCTCGCCATTCGTTGAGTTCGCCGCGGGTCATCGCGGCCATCGTGTGCGGCATCTCGTTCACCAGCGCCTTGGCCAGCCCCAACAGCCGGGACCCGCGGTGCGGGGATTCCCGCCGGGCCAGCGCGATCTCGCCGGCGACCCCGCGGCCACGCTTGTCGGTGGGCACGCCCATTGCGGCCTCGTGCTGGCGCCGCACCAGGTCCACGTGAACCGCCAGCCGCGCCTGCGCCGCGCAGGCCGCCGACTTCAGCGCCTCCAGCGCCGCCATTACATCCAACGCCGCCACGTCCGCTCGGATGTCTCGGCTGGCCGACGCCTCAACCCCGCTGGAGTGGCCGAGCACCGCCAGCCCAGCCACCAGGACGCGCACATCGTGTGCCGTGACCGGCGGCGCGACTGGCGCCGGGTCCGCCGCATCGGGAGTGCGGTGACCAGTGGGGATCATGTGTACGATTCTAGTGATCGAACACACTAATGACCAGTGCCGTTGATGGCAATGGTGTCGTCTATCCGCTTCTCGCACACGCGATTTCCCTAGCCTCTCCGCGCGCATGGCGGAAGGCGGTGTGCCAGAAGCTATTTCATGCCAAGTGAGTTGAATCACTATGGGCTCTTCGCCCACTCAGCTCGCAGCGAGAGGGCGCTTTAGAACCGACAAGTGGGGATCAAAAGATTGGTGTCCGGGTCGTACGCCGTCACGGCGTACCGTGGGGGCGCCCGCCACGCGGACGACCACCGGGCCGCCAACGGTGGACCTCGACGTCCGCGTACGTCGCCGCGTCGAGCAGATCACGTGCCAGCCGGGGGTCGCTGGTCTCGACGAGCAGGGCCGCGCCGAGCACGGCGGACCCGTCGTCTGACAGCAGCGGCCCCTGGACGATGACCGACCCGCCCGGCGCCGGCGACGCGGGGTCGACCTCGAGTGGGGGAGTGAAGCCGAGCACCAGGTAGCACTCGCGGTCGCCCTGATCAACCCCGACGTCCCACATCGTCCGTCCGAGCGTGTTGTGCCAGCGGCGAATGAGCACGTCGCGGTAGATCCCGGCCTGATATCCGGGTTCATCCAGCGCAAAGGCGCGAGACGCGTCGGGTCCATCCAGCGTCAGGATGTGAACGCTGCCGGTCAGGGTCCCGTCCGTCGTGAAGGTGGGACCGCGGGCGATCATCGCCGCCGCGTAGCGATCCATGTAGGCCCAGTGTTCTTCGAGCATCTGCATGCGTAGGTCGCCGGACCCGCGGCGATCGCGGTGATAGCAGAAGAAGTCCACGCACGCAGTCTCGAGGACGCCCACGAAGCGGGCAAGCATCCAGGCCCCGACGGCCTCTGGGGAGCGTTAGCCACCGGGGCCGGGGGCAAACCTTCCCCAAAGAGTGATCGGACGTCATGGATGCAGCGCCCACCCGCTCCCGACGTACGGGCACTTGCCGCGGCCCGCCCGCGACCATCGCCTAGCGACGGCGGACCCAGGCGACCGCGATCCTTGACCATTCCGACGGCTGATGGGCCCAGAGGTCCGCGGGGTCATAGAAGCCACACGTGGTGACCTCCGCGCCCTCCAGCCCGAGCCACACGACCTCGACGTCCTCGACCCTGGGGAAGCTGATGATGCCGGGATGACCGGTTTCCAGACCGTCGACCACCTTCCCGTCGCGTGGGTTCCACGTGACGAGCCCTGGGCGCTCGCCGACCACCCAATCGCCCGGAACCCTGCCTGAATCAGTCACGAACCCCCCCGTTCTCTTGGCGCGAACGTACCGCGCGGACGCCACCGATCAGCCGTGCACGGCATCGTCCACCTCGACCGCGATGTGGAAGCCCTGGTGCTCGATCCCTGCCATCGCGGCACGCGCATCGATACTCAGGCACGTGACCTCGGCATCTCGGTGGAATGGCACGAGGGACGTGTCCTGACGACCGCCGAACTCGACCGTCACCCCCACTTTCGCGGCCCGCACATCGTCGAGCTGGGTCGCCGCCTCGCGCGGGACGGGATCCTCACCGCCGCCGCCGTCGACCGCGCCCATGCAACCGCACGGCACGACCCACAAGACCTCAAGAAGCTCTGGCACCACATCGCCCGGTTCGGGTCCCCGGCTGCGGAAAAGCGGGACCCTGGGGAGACTTAGGGAAGCGCTGATCTATGGGCCAACTCGTGGGTGCGGCGCCGGGGTTGGCGGATCCGGTGCCGATGAGGCTGCTGGTGGCCCCTCTGATCTGCTCTTTCGGGCCGTTGTGGCCGTTTTCGGGCAGGCTACCGCCCTGTCATCACCCGGCCAGGGCGACGGCACGGGCCCGCATCAGCAGGTTCGCGCTGG
>JAIUNK010000067.1 GCA_020161845.1 Actinomycetota bacterium | reverse complement strand
CCGAGGCGAGGTCCGTGCGGTCGCGCCGCAACAGATCGCCGAGCGCCTGAGTGCCGGCGAACCTGGGCGGTCGGAGTCCCCCATCGCCGCGATGGCGTCGAGAACGTCCTGCTCGGTCTTCCTCCCAGCCTTCGTCCTGCGGGCCTCGGTCACCGCCTGCGGGCCTCGGTCACCGCCTGCGAGACCGCAGCGCGTTCGGGCCTGCTCAGACCTCGCCCTGCCGCGGTGGCTCGATCCGGCCCGTGTGGCGGGCCTCAATCCCGTCGAGCACCAGCTCCAGACCGGGGCCGAACTCGCGGTCGAAGGAATACCCGGGCACCAACCCCACCTGCTCGGCGAACCACGCCATGTTGGGGTAGTCCGCGAGCCCGTCGGCCATCGGTCCGGACCGGACCATATCGGCCGCCTCGTCGCCGCTACCGAAGGGCAGCGTGGCCTCTTGCAGCACGAAACCGTAGACGAAGGCGTCGACCACGGCGTACGCGTGGGCCACCAGCTCCGGCGAGAATCCAGCGGCCCGCAGACACGCCACATTCGCGTCGTGATAGGCGAGAGTGGCGGGCCCGGGGGTACGCCGGGACTCCATCAGCGGCAGCGCCCACGCGTGCCGGCGCAGCGCCGTGCGCGCCGACTCCGACCGCAGACGCAGGTTGTCCCGCCAATCGCCGTCGGCGGCGGGGGCCTCGATCTGGCTGTAGACGCGGTCGACCATGGCGTCGAGCAATGCGTCCTTGCTGGCCACATGGTGATAGAGCGACATCGCCTCCACCCCGAGCAGCTTCGCCACGGCGCGCATGCTCAGCCCTTCGATGCCCTCGCGGTCGGCAAGGTCGATCGCGGCCGTCACGACCGCGTCCCGGGTGATCTTGCGCGGCGGCATGGGCTCTCCTCTGGGATGGATTGCTTGCCTTACAGCGTAATGTTACGGTACTTGCATACCTTACAACGTATGGCTAAGGAGCCACCATGTCCCCGACGTCTCACGAGCAGCCGACCGCGCCCGCGGTCTCCCCGACGCCGCCCCGCTCGCCCGAGCTGCCGTCGACCATGCGCGCAGCGACCCGCCGCCGGTATGGCCAGCCGGATCAGATGGCCGTCGAGACCATGCCGCGCCCGGAGCCACAGCCCGGCGAGGTCCTGCTGCGCGTCGGCGCTGCGGGCATCGATCGCGCGATCCTGCACCTGCTCACCGGCGAACCCCTGCTGGCCCGCCCCGCCTTCGGTCTGGTCCGGCCGCGTCAGCCGATCCTGGGCCAGCAGGTCGCGGGTGAGGTGGTGGCGGTGGGTCCGGGACCCAACCCGTACGTCGTGGGCCAGCGCGTCTTCGGCATGGGCGAGGCGACCTTCGCCGAGTACGCGCGGGCCAAACCCGCTCAGTTGGCCGCCACCCCTGACGGGCTCAGCGACGCCGACGCCTCGACGCTCGGCGATTCGGGGATCACCGCGTGGATCGCCGTGGTCACGCATGGACAGGTGCAGGCCGGCCAGCGGGTGCTGATCCTGGGAGGCTCCGGGGCGGTCGGCAGCTACGCCGTACAGCTGGCCGTCCACCGCGGCGCCCACGTCACCGCGGTGTGCAGCGCCGCCAAGCTCGACCTGGTGTGTGACCTGGGGGCGCACGAGGCGGCGGACTACCGGACCAGCACGCTGGCCGACCTGGCCGGCCCGTTCGAGGTGATCATCGACATCGGCGGCAATCGTCCGCTGGCGCAGTTGCGCTCTGTGCTGACGCCGCAGGGCACCCTGGTGATCGTCGGCGGGGAGCACGGCGGCCGGGTCTTCGGAGGGCTCCACCGCAACCTGATCGCCGACGTCACCAACCGGTTCACCCGGCAACGGCTGGGGTGGATGTTCGCCAAGACCACCACCGCCGACCTCACCGAGCTGGCCCGCCTGGTCAGCACGGGGGCCCTGCGGGTGCCCATCGACCGGCGCGTCGGTCTGGCGGGCGTCGGCGAAGGCCTCGCGGCGATGCAGCGCGGCACCCTGCGCGGTCACGTGGTGGTCTGCCCGGCGCAGGACAGGGCCTGACCGGGCGCCGACCGCCGAAGGAGGTCCCACCGCACCGAAGGCGCACCGACCGCACTGCCTACCGCACGGCCTACCGCACCGCTCACGAACCGGTTGACAACCCCCGCACTTTGTTGGTCTATTAGTCATGTAACTAACCAACTAGGTGAGGGGTCGTCCTGAGTCCGCGCAGCGAGAGCCGGCCGATCTTCGTCGAGCTGGCCGACACCATCGCCCGCGACGTGCTGGCGGGTCACTACCCGCCTGGCACCCAGGTGCCCTCCACCACCGAGCTGTCCGCGCACTACCGCATCAACCCGGCCACCGCGAACAAGGCCCTCAACGTGCTGGTGGACGACGGGGTGCTGGAGAAGCGTCGTGGGATCGGCATGTTCGTCACCGCGCAGGCACCGCACGCCCTGCGCACCCGGCGACGGCAGGCCTTCCACGCCGACTTCGTCGCACCCTTGCTGGCTGAGGCGGATCGCCTGGGCATCGGGGTCGAGGCCATCATCGAGCTGCTCAGAGAGGAACGGTCATGACCGGCATCACGATCACGGGCCTGGTCAAGAGGTATGGGCGCACGCCGGTGCTGACGGATATCTCCGTGCAGCTGGCGCCGGGGCGCATCCACGGCCTGCTCGGCGCGAACGGGGTCGGCAAGACCACGCTGCTGGCGTGCCTGTGCCGGCACACCTTCGCTACCGCCGGCACGGTCCTGATCGACGGGATCGACCCTGCGGTGGACAGCACGGTGCTGGCCCGGACCTGCTTCATCCGGGAGGACCAGCGCTATCCGGACCAGTTCCGGTTGGGGACCGTGCTGGAGGTGGCGCCGGCGTTCTATCCCACCTGGGATCCCGGGGTGGCCGCGCGGCTGATCGAGCGGTTCCGCCTGCCGCTGGCCACCCGCGCCAAGAAGCTGTCCCGGGGGCAGCGTTCCGCGCTCGCCATCACCATCGCCCTGGCCAGCGGCGCGCCATACACCGTGCTGGATGAGCCCTACCTGGGCTTGGACGCCGGGGCTCGGGCGATCTTCTATGAGGAGCTGCTGGTGGCGTACGGCGCCGCCGCGGACGACGCCGTACGCCGCACCTTCATCGTCTCCACCCATCTCGTGGACGAAGCCGCGGAGCTGCTGGAAGAGGTCGTGCTGCTGGACTCGGGACGGCTGGTGTTTGCCGGGAGCACCGAGGACGCGAGCACGTTGGCGTTCCGGGCCCGGGGTGGTCGCGACGCCGTGCACACCGTGGCCGCCGGGCGCACGGTCGTCGAAGAGCGTTCGCTGGGGCCGGTGCTCACCGCGGTGGTGCTCGGCCCGGTCAGCGCGCAGGATCATGCGCGCGCCGGGTACGCCGGGGTCGAGCTGTCCCCGCTGACCTTGCAAGAACTCGTCGCTGTCGTCGGGGAACACCGCCTTGGCGCTCAGCTCGCCGCTCCGTGGCGCGGCTCGACCCCAGCACCTCAACCTCTGACCTGCGGCTCCGCCAGCTCCGGAAAGGACCCGTCATGACCAGCACGCCCGCACCCGCGGTGGGGCGCCGACGCGCCGCCATACCCCCCACCCTCAGCCTCTACCTGGGCAATCGGTATTACGTGCTGGCCAACCCCGCGATCATCCTGACTGTCGTGGTGGGGCTGTCCATGCTGGTGGCGGTCCTGATCGGGCTGGCCACCGGCGAGCTGCCGCTGACGGAGCGACTGCGGGAGGGCACCCGCGCCAATGGCGGGGTGATCTATGGTCTGCCGGGGTTCCTGATGGGGGTGGGCGCCATGGCCACGAACCGTAACTTCTCGCTGGCGCTGTCGCTGGGTTCCTCGCGGCGGGCCTTCTGGCAGGGCACCTCCTACGGCTTCCTCGCCACCTCGCTGGTCACCGCGACCGCCGCGATGATCCTCCTGGCGCTGGAACGAGCTACCCACGCATGGTGGCTCGGCATTCACGTGATCGAAGTCGACGTGCTGGGACGGGGCTACCCCCTGGTGTTTCTGTCGGTGCTGTGCACCTGCCTGTTCGGGCTCTACCTCGGGGCGTTCTTCGGCACGATCTACCGCACCCTGGGGGCGGCGTGGGTGGTGGTCACCTCGATCGGGTACGCCGTGGCCGTGGTCGCCCTGGTCGCGATGCTGGTGTGGCAGCGCGAGGCGCTCGCCGCGCCGCTGGCGTCGCTGGGCAACTCGTGGTGGCTGCCCTTCGTGGCCGCGCAAACGGCCCTGACCGCCGGCGCGAGTTTCCTGCTGAATGAGCGGGCACCGGTGTGAGCCCCAGGATGCCGCCGCCCGCGAGGGCCCGGGCGCTGGTTTCCGCGGCCCGTGTCACACCTGGGCGGCGGGCGGTGTCATCACTGGTGACCGCTCATCCGTGCACCCCGGGAGGACCCCATGGCTCGACTCAGCCTCGACCCGCCGCCGACGCCTATGAACCGGCTGGTGCGGTGGTATTGCCGCCGCAAGTACGGCGCTGGGTTGGACTCGCTGATGATGACCGCCCACCACCGCCAAGTGATGCTCAGCACCATCCGGATGGAACTCTCCGTCGCACGCTGGGACGCGCTGGACTCCCGGCTGAAGATGCTCGCCGTGATGGCCTCCGCCCACCGCATCGGCTGCAGCTGGTGCACCGACTTCGGCTATTGGATCGCCATCGGGGAGGGCATCGATGAGGCGACGATCCGCGCCGTACCGCAATGGCGCGACTCCGACCGGTTCACCCCGCTGGAGCGAGACGTGATGGATTACGCCGAACGGGCCAGCGGCGAGGTGACCGAGGTGACCGACGAGCTGGTCGAGCGGATCGCTGGGCAGCTCGGCACGGCGGCCATGGTCGAGCTGGCCATGATGGTGGCCGTGGAAAACCTGCGCTCGCGGTTCAACGGCGGACTCGGGCTGACCGCCCAGGGCTTCAAGGACCGCTGTGAGCTCACTCCCGCCTGACGTCGAGGCTGTCTTCGAGCAACACCGGGGGCGGCTGTTCGGCATCGCGTACCGGCTTCTCGGCAGCGTGGCGGACGCTGAAGACGCCTGCCAGGACGCGTGGCTCGCCTGGAGCCGGGTCGACCCGGCCACCGTCGAGGCTCCGCAGGCCTACCTCACCCGCACGATCACCAACCTCTGCCTGAACCAGCGTCGCGGCCGGCAGCGGCGCCGGGAAGACTACGTCGGGCCCTGGCTGCCCGAGCCGATCGACACGGCCAAGCTCCCCGATGAGGCAGCGGAGCTGGCCGATTCGGTGACCTTCGCGATGCTGGTGTTGCTGGAGTCGCTGAGCCCCCGCGAGCGCGCCGCGTTCGTGCTGCGCGAGGTGTTCGACGTCCCCACCCAGGAGATCGCGACAGCGCTGGCCAGCACGCCCGCGGCGGTGCGTCAGCTGATCTCGCGGGCCCGGGCACGGCTAGCCGGGGGCGCCCCGCGGTACGACGTGGACCCGCTCAGCGTCCGCGAGGTGACCGGCGCCTTCGTCGAGGCGCTCCGCGCAGGTGATGTGGGCGCCGCGAGCCGACTGCTGGCCCCCGACATTGAGCTGCTCACCGATGGCGGTGGGCGCGTGTCCGCCGCGCTGCACCCGATCCACGGGCCAGCGCGGGTGCTGGCCTTCCTCGCCGGGCTGCGCGCCAAGGTCACCGACGCGGCTTTCGAGGCCCGGGACGTGAACGGCCGCACGGGCGTGCTGGTTCGGTCGGCGCTGGCGGGCGACACGCTCTATCAGATGGGTGTGCGGGACGGGCGGATCGTGCGGATCTGGGTGATTCGCAACCCGGACAAACTGGGCTTCGTGGGTTGACCTGCTCCCGGCGTACGGCGTGGGTGGGCTAGTCATCCTCGCCCTGTCGGGCGGCCCGTTCCGGGCGGAAAATGGGGGTCGTCCGCTCGGTGACGTCGTTGCGCTATGACCGGTGAGGTCGTGGGCTAGTCGGGCGCTGGAACCGTGTTGTTGGGCCTTTCCGTGGTGCTTCGAGCCCGAGGATTAGCTTCGTGTTACCCGAACGGTTCCCCGGGCGGACGGTTCGACGTGGATGTGCCGGATCGAGCGGGAGGTGCCGATGTTGAACGATGTCGTCGACGATGGAGTGATCATCGAGCGGGTCGCCGCGATCGATGTGGGCAAGGCCGAGATCGTGGTCTGTGCCCGGGTGCCTTCGCCCACGGGTCGGCGCAGCCGGGCCCAGGAGGTCCGCAAGTTCGCCACGATGACCGCGGCGCTGATCGCGTGCAGCGACTGGTTGACCCAGCTGCAGGTCACCCGGGTGGTCATGGAGGCCACCAGCGATTACTGGAAGCCGGTGTTCTACCTGCTCGAAGCCGCCGGGTTCGAAACCTGGCTGGTCAACGCCAAAGATGTCAAACACCTGCCGGGCCGACCCAAGACCGACACTCTGGACGCGGTGTGGCTGTGCAAGGTCGCCGAACGGCAGATGCTGCGGCCCTCGTTCGTCCCCCCGGAACCGATCCGCAAGCTGCGAGACCTGACCCGCTACCGGGTGGATCTGATCAACGAACGGAGCCGGGAGAAGAACCGGGTCGAGAAGCTCCTGGAAGACGCCGGGATCAAACTGTCCGTGGTCGCCTCGGACATCTTCGGCGTCTCCGGGCGGGCGATGCTGGCCGCCTTGGTCGACGGGGAACGGGACCCCAAGGTCCTGGCGGGACTGGCCCGTACCCGGATGCGGACCAAGATCCCCGCCCTCCAGGAGGCCTTCGTCGGCCGATTCAGCGAGCATCACGCCTTCCTGCTGGGCAAGATGCTCGCCCGGATCGACGCCATCGATGCCGACCTGGCCGACCTCGACGCCCAGATCGACGCGCTGATCAGCCCTTTCGGTGAGGCTGTCGACCGGTTGGACACCATCCCTGGGGTCGGCGCTACGGCGGCCCGGGCGATCATCGCCGAGATCGGGGTCGACATGGATCGCTTTCCCACCGCCGCGCACTTGACGTCATGGGCCAAGTTCGCCCCTGGCGTCAACCAATCTGCCGGCAAAACCAAGGGCAACGGCTCCACCGGTCACGGCAACCCCTACCTCGCCCGCGCCCTGGGCGAGGCCGCCCTCGCGGCCTCCAAGACGGACACCTTCCTCGGTGAGCGCTACCGGCGGATCGCCCGCCGCCGCGGCACGAAGAAGGCCCTGGTCGCAGTCGGACGCTCCATCCTGGTGATCGTCTGGCACCTACTCAAGGATCCCGACGCGGTCTTCGTCGACCTCGGCCCGGACTACTACACCAACCGCGTCGGCACCCAACGCGCCGTCCGTAACCACATCCGCGGCCTGAACGCCCTGGGCTACAGCGTCACCCTCAGCCCGGCCGCCTGACCACGAACCCGCACCTCACGACGTGGCCA
>JAIUNK010000020.1 GCA_020161845.1 Actinomycetota bacterium | reverse complement strand
TCCGAACCCGGAAGCTAAGCCTGACAGCGCCGATGGTACTGCACTGGTGACGGTGTGGGAGAGTAGGACGCCGCCGGACAATCATTGAAAGGTGAAGGGGCTCTACCCGTGAGGGTAGAGCCCCTTCGCGCGTGGAGAGCCCCTTCGCGCGGCGCGTGGAGAGCCCTCCGCGCGTTCGCTAACCCGCGTGTTCGCTCGCGTCGTCGAGGTCCGCCTCCGGCAGGGAGAACGTGATCGTGGTGCCCCCCGCCTCGTTGGTGTGCGCCGAGATCGTCCCGCCGTGGCGCTCCACCACCGCGCGACACAGCGCGAGTCCGAGACCGGCCCCCGCTCCGAGGTCGCGATGAGAGCGGGCGAAGGCGTCGAAGATTCTGGTTTCCGTCCCGGGTCGCAGCCCGATGCCCTCGTCGGCGACGCGGACGACCACCCACCCCGGACGCTCGTGATCGCGCTCGGACGTCACGAGGATGCGCGCGGGGCCGCCGGGCCGCGCATACTTCATGGCGTTGTCGATGAGATTGCCCAGCAACTGCCGCAGCAGGGTGTCGTCGGCGGTGACCGCGTGCGGCGCCGCATGGGTCAGGACCACCCGGCCGGGGTCGTCTCCGGCGGACATCTCGTCCAGAATCGGGGCCAAGAGCAGCGGCGCCGGTCGGCTGACGCCCTCCCGGGAGACCGTATAGGCGAGGTAGTCGTCAATGAGCCGGTTCATCCGGACCGCCGCATCGCAGGCCTGCCGCACCGCATCGACGGCCTCGCCGATGTGCTCGTCGCCGAGGGATGCCTCCGCCGTGTCCATCCAGAGCAGGACGCTGGTGAGCGGGTTCTTCAGGTCGTGGGCGACCGTCGCGGCGAAGGCCTTCAGGTGCTGCTGCCGCTCCTGGTTTGCTGTGACGTCGCGCATCAGGATCACCCGTTGCGCGGCCGCCCCCTTGGCCGGGAGCGGCTCGTTGACCATGGCCAATGTCGCCTTGCGGCCGGGCGCCTCAACGGTGACCGTGAGCGTGGCCGATGCCCCGCTGCGGGGTTGCAGGAAGTTCCGTAGGGTGCCGGTGTCCAGGGGGGCGGTGCTGCCGACCGTGGTGAACCTGAAGGCGCGCAGCCACGCCGCAGGATCCAGCGTCGTGGGCATGCGGTGCCCGAGGAGGGTGCGGGCGGAGGGGTTGGCCAGCGTGATCCTGCCGTCGCCCGTGGCCAGGAGCAGGCCCTCGCGCATGCCGCGGAAGATGCCGGTGAGCACGGCGTTCTGCGCCTGGGCGGCCGCGTGCTGCGCCCCGAGAAGCTGGGTCAACCGGGTGTTGTCCACGCGTTGGTAGGCGATCAGCAGGGCCACGGAGGCGACGGTGGCCGCGAGGGCCTGCATCATCGTGCTCGGCGGAATGAAGGCGTCGGACCGTTGGCGCCCGTAGGGCAGTAGCGCACCCACCAGGGTCGCGGCAGGGGCGATCAGGATCAGGCCCGCGACGGTGCGGGGCGCTAACGTCAACCCGGCCCAAATGACCGGGATGAAGATGGCCCAGCCCAGCGGCGCCTTGGGCACTAGATGTGGGACGACCAGGCAAGCCAGGGACAGCAGGCCCATCGCGACATTGCCGCGGGTGGGGCGGGCCCGGGGCAGGATGGGGGCGTCGCGGCCCAGCCACACGACGAGGATGAACGGCGCGGCGACGATGAGATTCGATGTGATTCGGATGAACCAGAGCAGCTCGCTACGGCCCGCGCCGACGCCGGGCCCGGTCGGGGCCCCGCCGGCCAGGATCGTCAGCGCTGCTGCGCCGGCCAGGAGCAGGTTGAGCGTGACCACGTCCCGCGCGCCGCCCGGAGCCAACCCAGGCCCGCTCTTCAGCCGCTGCCAGGTCGCGACGAACAGCCCACTGATCGCTAAGCTCACCAGGCTGAGGTGCACGGACGGCAGGATCGGCTGCCCGCTCAGCACGCCGCCCAGCGCCCCCGTCGTGACGAACACCAGGGCGATCGCCGTCACCGCGCGCCACTTCCGGTTCGCGACCAGCGGCCACCCCGCGGCGGCGAGCGCGAGACCGGCTACGGGCGGGAACCACGATTGGGTGTCCTCACCGTGCCGCCCGAGCAGCATGTAGCTCAGCCAGGTCAGAGTCACGTTGGCCAGGGCCAGGACCGTCCACAGCCCGCGCCGGGGCCGGGAGAGTAGCGAGGGCAGGCTGGCGGGTGGCCCGCCCGGCGCCGTCATGACACCCCCTCGGGGAGGGTGAACCGGAACGTCGCCCCGCCCCACTCGTTGGCCTCGGCCCAGATCCGACCGCCGTGCCGCGCCACGATCGCGCTGCACAGCGCCAACCCCAGACCGATCCCCGCGTGGTTGCCGGCGTCCTTGGCCGACCGGTTGAACGCCTCGAAGATCCGCTGCTCGTCCCCAGGCGTCAGGCCGACGCCCCGATCCGCGACCTGCACCTGCACCCAGCCCGGCTCGTGGTCGATGCTGCGCACCTGCACGCGCGTGCCTAGCTCCGGCCGGGAGTACTTGATGCTGTTGCCGATCAGGTTCCCCAGGAGCTGCCGCGTCAGGGAAGGGTCCGCGTGCACCGTGTGCGGTGCCGCCACCGTGATCGAGACGGCCTGCGGGCCATCGGTTTCGTAGAAGCCGCGCAGCTCGTCCATGAGCCGGTCCAGCGGTACGTCGCACAGGTGCAGCGCCCCCTCGCGGGCCACGGCGTACGCGAGGTAGTCATCGATGAGGCCGTGCATCCGCTGCGCCGCGCTTTGGGCGTGCCGCAGCCCAGCCATCCCGGCACGGTCGGGCTTGGCGGGCCCGTCGGGCCCGTCGGTTCCGATGAGGTCCAGCGTGGTCTCCAGCCAGCCCATGAGGGCGGTGAGCGGGCTCTTGAGGTCGTGGGCGACGGTGCCGGCGAAGGACTCCAGCTCCCGATAGGCGCGCCGTTCGGCGGTGATGTCGGTGATGAGGTGCAGCAGCAATTCTCGATCGGTGGTGCGCAGCCGGCGCCGCGACAAGGACAGCACGCGGGCATCGCCGTGGTCGCCCGGCAGCATCAGCTCCACCGTGGCGGCGTCGCCCGAGGCGGCCAGCAGCGCCCCCACATCCTGCCTGCGCGCCATCCGGCTCGCGTCCATGGCCTGCGCGTTGACGGTGCGCACCCAGTCGTCGGAGATGCGCGCCGGAATCGGGACGCCGGCCAGCCGCGCGGCGGCGCCGTTGGCGACGGTGACCGTGCCGGTCTCGTCGGCGACGATCATCCCGTCGGTCATGACCTCGTAGACCCGGCTCAGCAAGGCGGCCTGGTCCTGTTCCGCGTCGGTCGCCTCCTGCAGCTGCCGGCTCAGCCGGGCCGTGTGGTCCCTGGCCAGCGCGATCAGCAGGGCGAACAGCGGCATGAAGCCGAACAGCAGGTCGAGCCCGAGGGCTCCCGGCAGTCGCCCGGCCCATAGGTCCGCGTACGGCGGGTTGGGCACGAACATCTCGCTGATGCACGAGATGAACGCGATCGCGGCCACCCAGCGGATCGTGGTGAGGACGGCAGCGACCACCATCGGCAGCACCAGCACCCAGGAGATGGGCGTGTTCGGGATGGTCGGCACCAGCCAGGGTGTCGTCGTCGCCGCGGCCACAAGCACCAGGTTGAGCACGAGGGGTCGGCGGCGCGGGGCAGGCCGTCCCGCGAGGCAGATCGGCAGCACGGTGGTGCCGCCGATGATCATGGCCTCGGCCCCGCGCAAGCAGGCGACGAGAGCGACGTGGGGCGCCTCGACGAGGGTGGACCAGCCGACTCCGACGTACCCGGCGACGACCAGCGGGATCGGCGAACACAGCACCGACAGGCCCGTGAGGCGCAGCAATTGGCTCGCCGACCGCGGCATCCAGGAGGCGGATCGGCGCCGGTAGAGCGTGCCGACCGCGATGGCGTAGGCCAGTGCCCCCCCGGCCGTCGCGACCGCGATGCCGATGTTCTGACCGAGCGAGAGCGCCGTGATGATGGAGGCGAGCATCAGCAGCGCCATGACCGTCGCGGCGCGCCGGGTGCGGGGTAGGCCGTGCTCCCGCCAATGCGGCGCGAGCGCGATCAGCATGGGGGCGTGCACCGCGTACGTCGTGGGGAGCCCCAGTACGCCGCGGTCGGCCAGGAACTGCACCATGGTGAAGGCGATCGTGGTGACCAGCATGGCAGCCGTGATGACGTCGCCGGGTCGGCGTCGCACCACCTGCTCCAGGGCACCCCGCACCGTCTTGACTCCCATCCACCGGACCGCGATCCCCGCGTCGGCCGACGTGTCCGGGTCTACCCCTCCCATCGGTCGTTGGCGACCTCAGTTGACGCTCCTGACCCCCCTCAATCGGCACGGGCCCACAGCGCGGGCCAGGGGACGTCGACCTGGGTGACCAATCCCCGCAGCGCAGGCAGCGACACGCCGACGACGTTGTGATGGTCGCCACGGACGCCCGCGACGAACGCGCCGCCGTACCCGTCGATCGTGAAGGCCCCCGCGCACCCCAGCGGCTCGCCGGTGGCGACGTACGCGGTGATCTCCGCCTCGGTCACGGCCGCGAAGTCGACCTGCGTCGTCACCGTCTCCCCGAGCGTGGCGCCGGTCCCGCCGGCGGCGGGATCGCGCAGGTCGATCAGCCAATGGCCGGTGTGCAGCAGACCGGTGCGGCCGGCCATCCGCCGCCACCGCTCGCGGGCGTCGTCGGGTCCGGTCGGCTTGCCGTACGCCGTGCCGTCCAGCTCGAAGATCGAGTCGCAGCCGAGCACCAGCTGCGCCTCCGGCTGCTCGGGCGGGTCGGCCCCCTCGAGCCGCGCCGCGACGTCCTCGCACTTGGCCCGGGCCAGCAGCAGCGCGGCGTCGGCCGGCTCCAGCGGACCGAATCGGCGGGCGGCGTCGGCGAGCACCGCGTCCTCGTCGACGCACGACACCACCACCAGCGGATCGATGCCCGCCGCCCGCAGGGTGGCCGACCGCGCCGGGGAGGCCGACGCCAGCACCAGCCGCACGCGCGTCGCCTGCGCACCCACGAGTCAGCCCAACACCGCGCGGCGCAGCGTGTCGAGCCCGACCCCGCCGATGTCGAGGGCCCGCCGGTGGAAAGCCTTGAGATCGAACGCGGCCCCCTCGCGCTGGCGGACCTCGTCCCGCAGCTGCAGCCAGAGCCGCTCGCCAACCTTGTACGACGGCGCCTGTCCCGGCCAGCCCAGGTAGCGGTCCAACTCGAACCGCAGGACGGCGTCGTCCATGGTGGAGTGCGCGGACAGGTAGTCCCAGGCCTTCGCATAGGTCCAGGAGCCGCCGCCGACCTCGGCCGGCGCCGCGAAACCGCAGTGCACCCCGATGTCGAGCACGACCCGAGCGGCGCGCAGCGATTGGGCGTCGAGCAGCCCCAACCGGTCGCCCGGCTCGGACATGAAGCCCAGCTCCGCCATCAGCCGCTCGGCATACAGCGCCCACCCCTCGCCGTGCCCGGAGGTCCACGACATCAGGCGGCGCCACCGGTTCAGGGTGTCGCTGCGGTAGGCGGTCTGCGCCACCTGCAGGTGATGGCCCGGCACCCCCTCGTGATACACCGTGGTGCGCTCCCGCCAGGTGCCGAACGTCGTCACGCCCTTGGGCACCGACCACCACATCCGGCCTGGCCGGGTGAAGTCGTCCGAGGGGCCCGTGTAATAGACCCCCCCGCTGTTCGTCGGCGCGATGCAGCACTCGATGCGGCGGACCGGCTCCGGGATGTCGAAGTGGGTGCCGTCGAGGCGGTCGATCGCTTCGTCCGCGGTCTCCTGCATCCAGGCCCGCAGGGCCTCGACGCCGTCCAGGCGGTACGCCGGGTCCTGGTCGAGCAGCTCGGCGGCCTGGGCCACACTGGCCCCGGGACTCAGGTCGTCGGCGATGTGGGCCATCTCCGCGGTGATCCGGGCCGCCTCCTCCTGGCCCCAGGCGTAGGTCTCCTCAAGATCGATCCGGGCGCCCAGGAACTGCCGGGAGCACAGCTCGTAGATCTCGCGCCCCACCGGGTCGTGATCCGGACTATCCGCCAGCCGGGCGGCCAAGCGCTCCGCGGCCTCGGCGTACCCCCGCCGGGCCTGCGCCGCGGCCTCCTCCAGCCGGTGCCGCGCGTGGTCGTCGGCACCGGCCAGGTCGCCCACCGTCGCGAAATAGCCGTCGTCGTCGGCGAGCTCGCGGGCCTGCTCCAGGCAGGCCTGGACCTGCCGCCGAGCGGGGCGCCGACCCTGGCTCGCGGCGACCGCCAGCGATTCCTCCCACTGGGCCAACGCCCGGGGGATGCGCTGCAGCCGACCGGCGAAGGTGGCCAGATCCTCCGGAGTGTCGGTGGGCATGAGGTCCAGCACGTCGCGCACCGCCTGCAGCGGCGAGGCGAGGTTGTTGAGCTGGGCGAGATCGAGCCCGGCGGCGTAGACCTCCTCGGCCAGCCCGAGCCGTTCCCGCATCGCCTCCACGGTGACGGCATCGACATCGTCCACCGCGACCGCCGTGTCGAGCGCGGCCAGCGTCTCCCGACGCAATCGGGAGAGCGCCTCCCACCCGGCGGGCGAGAAGTCGTCGTAGTCGTCGTGCCGGCCCGGCAGGCCGAGATGGGTCGCATCGAGCGGGCTCAGCTCGACAGACGTGGCGACGAAGTTCTCGGCGATGTGGTCGACCGCGGACGGGGTGCGGGGGGCCGCAAGAGGCCCGGTGTGGGGGACGGTCACGCTCCGAACGTACCCCAGGAGAGCAGCGCGTCAGCGGCGCTCAGAGGCCGCCGCCCCAACCCGCGCCGCGGACGGCACCGGCGTTGAACGTGCGAACCTTGCGCGTCCAACCCCCGCGTGCCTGCGGGTCGGTGCTCATGTCCCCGCCCGAGGCCGCCGCGAACAGGACCAGCAAGGTCGCGATCTCCTCGGGGGTCGCCGCGCCCCGGTCGATGACGATCCGGGGCAGCGGGGTCGCCTCCGCCGGGTTGCTCGCCTGCTCGGACATGGGATCTCCTCGGGTCTGCACGGACGTCGTCGGCGCGGGCGCCGGCCGGCTTTACAGCGGGATGTTGCCGTGCTTCTTGGGCGGCAGCTTCTGGTGCTTGCTGCGCAACGCACGCAACGACCTGATGATCTGGACCCGGGTCTCGGCCGGCTCGATGACGGCGTCGATGTAGCCCCGCTCGGCCGCGATATAGGGGTTGGCCAGCGTCGTCTCGTAGAGCTGAATGAACTCCTTGCGGGCCTCGTTGACGTCGCGACCCTCCTTGGCGGCATCCGCGAGCTGCTTGCGGTAGAGGATGTTCACCGCGCCCTGGGCGCCCATCACGGCGATCTGCGCGGTCGGCCACGCCAGGTTGATGTCGGCGCCGAGGTGCTTGGAGCCCATGACGTCGTAGGCCCCGCCGTACGCCTTGCGGGTGATGATCGTGACCAGCGGCACCGTCGCCTCGGCGTAGGCGTAGATGAGCTTGGCGCCGCGGCGGATGATGCCGTTCCACTCCTGATCGGTGCCGGGCAGGAAGCCTGGTACGTCGACGAAGGTGATCACCGGGATGTGGAAGGCATCGCAGGTGCGCACGAACCGGGCCGCCTTCTCCGAGGCGTCGATGTCCAAGGTGCCGGCGAACTGCATCGGCTGGTTGGCGACGATGCCGACGCTGCGGCCCTCGACCCGACCGAAGCCGCAGATCATGTTGGGCGCGAACAGGGCGTGCACCTCGGTGAAGGCGCCGTCGTCGAGCACCGTCTCGATGACCGTGTGCATGTCGTAGGGCATGTTCGCCGAGTCGGGGATGAAGTTGTTGAGCGCCTCGTCATCGGCGTTGATGAGCGGTTCGTCGTCGTATTCGAAGACGCTGGATTCCTCCAGGTTGTTCTGCGGCAGATAGCTCAGCAGCTCCCGCACGTATTCGATCGCGTCGTCCTCGTCGGAGGCCGCGTAGTGCGCCACGCCCGACTTGGTGTTGTGCGCCCGGGCGCCGCCCAGATCCTCGAAGGCGACGTCCTCGCCGGTGACCGTCTTGATGACGTCGGGACCGGTGATGAACATGTGCGAGGTGTTCTCGACCATGACGATGAAGTCGGTGATGGCGGGGGAGTAGACCGCGCCGCCGGCGCACGGACCCATGATCAGGCTGATCTGCGGGATCACGCCGGAGGCGTGCACATTGCGGCGGAAGATCTCGCCGTACAGCCCCAGGGAGACGACCCCCTCCTGGATGCGCGCGCCGCCGGAGTCGTTGATGCCGATGACCGGACAGCCGATCTTCATCGCCAGGTCCATGACCTTGACGATCTTCTCGCCGAAGACCTCGCCGAGGGAGCCGCCGAAGACGGTGAAGTCCTGGGCGAAGACGCACACGGGCCGGTGGTCGACCGTGCCATAGCCGGTGATCACGCCGTCCCCATAGGGCCGGTTGCGATCCTGCCCGAAGTTGCTGGACCGGTGCCGCGCCAGGCCGTCGAGTTCGACGAAGCTGTCCTCGTCGAGGAGTTGTTCGATGCGCTCGCGGGCCGTCTTCTTGCCCTTCGCGTGCTGCTTCTCGACTGCTCGCTCGGAGCCCGCATGCAACAGCTCGTCGTTGCGGCGACGGAAATCGGCCAGCTTGCCGGCGGTCGTGTGCAGATCAGGGGTGTTGGCCCCGGTCGTGGCAGCATCGGTCATGGCCGCAGCCTAGCCTTGTGGACATGACGATGGCCCTGAGCGAGACCCCCATCCGTGAGGCCCTCGTCACGGCCTCCCAGCCCTGGCGGGAGGTCGAGTGCCACGACGAGATCGACTCCACCAACGCGCAATCGCTGATCGATCCGCGGCCCTGGCGGGTGGTCACCAGCCGGCATCAACGCGCTGGTCGCGGCAGGCGCGATCGGTCCTGGGATTCGCCGCCCGGGACCTCGATGGTGCTCTCGATGACCGTGCCGATGGCGGCCGACCCGCAGCGGTGGGGGTGGCTCCCGCTGGTCACCGGGCTGGCCGTGGTGGACGCCCTCGGGGCCATGACCGGGGCGGCCGAGCGGTTCGCCCTGAAGTGGCCCAACGACGTGCTTGCGGAGGAGGGCGGACGCTGGCTCAAGCTGTGCGGGATCCTGTGCGAACTCGCCCCCGGCGCCGGAGCGGGAGCCGGCGCCGAGCAGGCGCCCACGCCGCTCGTGGTGGCCGGCGTCGGGGTCAACGTCGCCATCGCGCGTCAGGATCTCCCGGTGCCGGGCGCCACCTCGCTGACGCTCGCCGGACATCCGGCGCCGAGCGGCGACGCGCTGGTCGTCGCGGTCGCCCAGGCCTTCGCCCGCTGGCACCGGCAGTGGTACGCCGGGGCGATGGCGGACCTGCTCGCGGCGTACCGGACCCGCTGCTGCACCCTCGGCGCCCAGGTCGCCGTCCACCTGCCCGACGGCAGCACCAGCCACGGCGAGGCCCTGGACATCGCCCCCGGCGGCGAGCTGGTCGTGCAGGGCAGCGGGCCCGAGGGCGCGCAGCGCCGGACGTTCGCCGCCGGAGACGTCGTCCACCTGCGACTCGCCGATGGCATGATCAGGCCATGAGCGAGGAGCCCGGGCCGGAGATGGCACCCGAGCGCCCCGGCCCCCGGAGCATCGCCGACGACCCCCACCCGGCGCTGCTGGGGCACCCGCACGAATACATGCGCCGGGAGGTCAGCGACGCGGTCGGGGTCTCGCTGCTGTCCGCGCGGCGCTTCTGGCACGCGCTGGGCTTTCCCCGCGTCGGCGACGACGACGTGGTGTTCACCGAGGCCGACGTGCAGGCGCTGGATCGGGTGGTCTCCCTGGTGCGCGCCGGCGTGCTGGACGACGACAGCGCCCTGTCGCTGACCCGGGCGATGGCGCGCACCGCCGACCGGCTCGCGGCCTGGCAGACCCAGATGGTCTGGGAGATGCTGCAGGACCGACGGCAGCTCGCGGCCGAGGCCGGGGGCCCACCGGAGGCTGTGCCGGTGGAGACCGCCGCGGCGGAGCTGATGATCCAGCTCGCCGACGAGATGGAGCCGCTGCTGGTCTACGCCTGGCGCCGGCACCTCGCCGCCGCCGTGGCCCAGCTGGCCTCGCAGGCCGCCCAGCCCGAGGTGCTGGGCACGGAGCACCCGGCGGTCGTCGGCTTCGCCGACATGGTCGGGTTCACCCAGACGGTGCGGCACCTCACCGAACGCGCCCTCGGCCGCATGGTGCAGCGCTTCGAGGCGGTCGCCTCCGACACGGTCGCGGCGTACGGCGGTCGGGTGGTCAAGACGCTCGGCGACGAGGTGCTGTTCTCCGCGCGCGACGCGCTCGATGCGGCGGGGATCGCGCTGACCCTGATCGACGGCGTGCACGCGGCCGGGGACATGCCGCCGCTGCGGGTCGGTCTGGCCTATGGGCCGGTGGTGTCCCGGCTGGGCGATCTCTTCGGGACCACCGTCAATCGCGCCGCCCGGCTGACCAGCCTCGCGCATCCGGACACCGTCCTGGTCGACGTGGCGCTCGCCCGCCAGCTCTACGACTGTGCGGACGTCAAGCTCTCGCCGATGCGGCCCCGCGATCTGCGCGGGCTCGGGCCGACCCGCGCCCTGGTGCTCCGGCCCGGCCCGAACGGCCCCCCCGACCCCGCCGCGCTGCGGCGGTGAACTCCAGCACGCACCCGTCATCCCCGGCACGCCCGCTGCCAGCAGGCACCGTCCAGCACCCGCACTCACCCGGAAGGCGCGCGATGAGCAACACCGAGGCCATGGTCACGATCACCCGGCACGGACAGGAGGGGCATGTCGCCGAACTCGTCCTGGATCGGCCGAGCGCCATGAACGCCGTCTCCACCGCGATGGCCGAGGCGCTCGCCGAGGCCACCGCCGGCCTTGCTGCGGACCGCAGCGTCCGGTGCGTGGTGGTGACAAGTAGCCACCCCAAGGCCTTTTGCGTGGGCGCCGACCTCAAGGAGCGCAACAGCTTCACCGACGCCGACCTCATCCGGCAGCGACCGCGGGCGCGCGCGGCGTACACCGGGGTGTTGGACCTGCCGGTGCCGAGCATCGCGGCGGTGGCCGGTTTCGCCCTCGGCGGCGGCTGCGAGATCGCGCTGTCCTGCGACATCGTCGTGGCCGGTGAGGAGGCCACGATGGGCCTGCCCGAGGTCTCGGTCGGGGTCATCCCCGGCGGCGGGGGCACCCAGCTGTTGACCCGGCGGATCGGCTGGTCCAAGGCCGCCCTGCTGATCTTCAGCACCAAGCGGCTCAGCGGGGCACAAGCGGTCGAGTACGGGCTGGCCGACCTGCTCGCCCCCGCCGGGACGGCCCGCGATCAGGCCCTGGAGCTTGCCGCTCAGATCGCGAAGAACTCCCCGGTCGGGATGCGCAACGCCAAGAAGGCGATGCGCCTCGGCAGCGATGTCGACCTGCGAGCCGGCCTGGAGATCGAGGACGCCTGCTGGCGGGCCACCGCCTTCAGCGGCGACCGGGCCGAGGGCGTGGCCGCGTTCAACGAGAAGCGGCCGCCGCGCTGGCCGGGGGAGTAGACCTGCGCAGGCGCCGAAGTTCGTTGCCACGAAACGTCGTTCGACGGCGCGTTCCGCGGCGGCGAACACGGTGTCGGCGGTCGTGACCCCTAGGATGACGGCATGATCCGTGTCCTGCTGGCCGAGGACGACCCGGCGATCAGCGAGCCGCTGGCGCGGGCGCTGCGTCGCGAGGGTTACGACGTCGGTGTCTCCGACGACGGGCTCCGCGCGCTATCGGCCGCCCAGGACAACCCCGACCTGGTCATCCTCGATCTGGGGCTGCCCTCGATGGACGGCCTGGAGGTATGTCGTCGGCTGCGGGCCGAGGGCCGCACCGCGCCGATCCTGATCCTGACCGCCCGCGCCGACGAGGTCGATACGGTCGTTGGCCTGGACGCCGGCGCCGACGACTATGTCACCAAGCCGTTCCGGCTGGCCGAGCTGCTGGCTCGCGTCCGCGCCCTGCTGCGGCGTACCCCGAGCGCCGGCGGCGAGGAGGACGGCGGCGTCCGCATCGACGCGCAGGCCCGGCGGGCCTACATGAACGACGAGGAGCTGCAGCTCACCGCCAAGGAGTTCGACCTGCTCCGGGTGCTGGTGCGGGAGCAGGGAAAGGTCGTTTCGCGCGAGCAGTTGATGCGGGAGGTGTGGGAGACCCAATGGTTCGGGTCGACCAAGACCCTGGACATGCACGTCTCGGTGCTGCGCCGAAAACTCGGCGACGACGCGACCCGGCCGCGATATATCACCACGGTCCGGGGTGTGGGGTTCCGCTTCGAGCGGCCCGAGGGACCGAGCTGAGCCGTGCGGCGGCTGCTGATGCGCTCAACCGCCCTGGCGAGTTCGGTTGGGTTGATCGTCTTCTTCGTTCCGCTCGCGGTGCTGGCCGGGTTCACCGTTCAGCGGCACCTCGGGATCGACGCCGAGTACGGGTGCCCCACCACGACGTACAACCCGTGGTGGGCCCTCGCGATCGCCCTGGCGATGGCGGTGCTGGCGTTCGTCGTCGGACTGTGGGTCAGCGTCCGGCAGGCGGATCGCTTCGTCGATCCCATGCAGCGGCTGACCGAGCAGGCGGAGCGGTTGGGGGCCGGGGACGCGCGCTACGAGCGGATCCGGTCCGGGATCGCCGAGATCGACCGCGTCTCCGATGTGCTCTCGAACAGCGCCCAGCAGCTGCTGGCCTCGTTGTCCTCCGAACGCGACTTCGCCTCCGACGCCTCGCATCAGCTGCGCACCCCGCTGACCGCGCTGTTGATGCGCTTGGAGGAGATCTCGCTCACCGAGGACCTCGACGTGGCCCGCGAGGAGGCCAATATCGCCATCGACCAGGTGGAGCGCCTCAACGCCACGGTCGATGCGCTGTTGGCGCGCTCGCGGACCCACGCCCCCACCGCCACGGCCGCGCCGACCTCGCTCGATGCGGTCCTGGCGCAGCTGCAGCGCGAGTGGATGCCGGCGTTCGAGGCGGCGCAGCGGACCGTGCGGGTCAGCGGCGAACGCGGCCTGCGCCTGGTGACGACGCCGGTGGTGCTCGCTCAGATTCTCTCGACGCTCATCGAGAACTCCCTGGTGCACGGCCGTGGCCTGGTGCGCATCGACGCCCGTCGCTCCGGCCCCTCGGTCGTCGTCGAGGTCTCCGACCAGGGCCCGGGCGTCTCCCCCGAGCTGGCCCCGCACATCTTCGAACGCAGCGTCTCCACCAAGAGCACCGGCCTGGGCCTGGGCCTGGCGCGCGACCTCGCCGAGAGCCACGGCGGTCGCCTGGAGCTGGTGCAGGGCTATCCCGTCGTGTTCGCGCTGTTCCTGTCGGCGGCCGAACCCACCCTCGACCTGCCGCAGCGGCTGGACGGATAGCCTGACAGAGGAGAAACCCGTGAGTCGTGTGCAGCGGGCCCCCGGCGGCTTCCCGGTCGTCGGCATCATCGGTGGCGGCCAGCTCGCCCGGATGTGCGCGCCCCCCGCGGTGGGCCTGGGGGTGCAGCTCAGTGTGTTGGCCGAGTCGACGACCGCGTCGGCCGCCCTCGTCGTACCCTCCGCGCCCGTCGGCGCGCACGACGACCTCGCGGCGGTGCGGGCCTTCGCCGCGGACTGCGACGTGGTGACCTTCGACCACGAACACGTGCCGGCGCCGGTGCTGGCGGCGCTGGTGGCGGACGGGGTGAACCTGCAGCCGTCCCCGGCGGCGCTGCGTTATGCCCAGGACAAGCTCGCCATGCGGCACCGTCTCGACGAGCTGGGCGTGCCCTGTCCCCGGTGGCGGCAGATCCGCGAGCCTTCGGAACTGGCGAGTTTCGCCGCGCAGGTGGGCTGGCCGGTGGTGCTGAAGGCGCCCCGGGGCGGCTACGACGGCAAGGGTGTCCTCGTCGTGGACGACCTGGCCGCGGCCCAGGACTGGTTCGACCTGGTTCGGCGTGACGAGGCGGAGCTGGCCAGGCGCTCGGCGGCCGGCGGCCCGGAGGCCCGGCCCGCCTTCGCGGACGGCATCCTCGCCGAGGAACGGGTCGTCTTCCGGCGCGAGCTGGCCGCCCTCGTGGCGCGCAGCCCGTCCGGGCAGGCCGCGGCGTGGCCGGTCGTCGAGACGGTGCAGACCGACGGGATCTGCACCGAGGTGCTGGCCCCCGCGCCGAACCTGGCCGACGAGGTGGCGATCGCCGCGACGCAGGTCGCGCTGCGGATCGCGGGGGAGCTGCAGGTCACCGGGGTGCTCGCGGTGGAGCTGTTCGAGGTGGCCGGTCCGCAAGGGGCCGGCGGCGGCTCGTCGTACGTCGTGAACGAGCTCGCGATGCGGCCGCACAACAGCGGCCACTGGACCATCGACGGCGCCGTGACCAGCCAGTTCGAGCAGCACCTGCGCGCGGTGCTGGACCTGCCGCTGGGTTCGCCGCGGGCCCGGGCGCCCTGGACGGTGATGGGCAACGTGCTGGGCGGAGCGGGGTACGCCGAGCTGTACTCGACCTACCGGCACCTGTTGGCCCGCGACCCGGAGTTGCGGATGCATCTGTACGGCAAGGACGTGCAGCCCGGCCGCAAGATCGGGCACGTGAACCTGTGTGGCACCGACCTGGCTAACCTGCGCGACCGGGCACGCCATGCGACCGACTATCTGGCGGGAGTGATCCAGGAATGATCCAGCAGAGCTCGCCCGGCCCGATCGTCGGCATCGTGATGGGCAGCGACAGCGACTGGCCGGTGCTGGTCGAGGCGGCGCGCGCCCTGGACGAGCTGGGGATCGGCTACGAGGCCGATGTCGTCTCGGCGCACCGGATGCCCACCGAGATGATCGCCTATGGGCAGGGTGCCGCCGCGCGGGGCCTGCGGGTCGTCATCGCGGGGGCCGGTGGGGCGGCGCACCTGCCGGGCATGCTGGCCGCGGTGACGCCGCTGCCGGTGATCGGGGTGCCGGTGCCGCTGAAGTACCTGGACGGTATGGACTCGCTGCTCTCGATCGTGCAGATGCCCGCGGGGGTGCCGGTGGCGACGGTCTCCATCGGTGGCGCCCGCAATGCGGGGTTGTTGGCGGCGCGGATCATCGGGGCCGGGACGACGGAGGCCGACGCGGCCGTGCGGGCCCGGATGGTCGCCTTCCAGGCGGAGCTGCGCGAGGTGGCGCACGCCAAGGGCGCGGCCCTGCGCGAGCGCCGCGCCTGAGCGCCCGTCAGGAGGCGCTCGGCGGCGTCACGACCTCCAGGGCGGGCCATTGCGCCATGACGCTGTCGAGGCAGGCCAGCTCGAGGCTGGCGAGTCGGCCCTCGCGCACGAACAACACCAGGATGCCGCCGGGGCAGCCGGCCGTGATCTCCAGGCTGGCCTCGTCGGCGGCCGGCACGCCCTGCTGGGGGCGCAGCGCCACGCTCGGGCAACCACAGGTGCAGTCCGCCTTGGCCTCGATGCCCTGCAGCTGGGGCAGCAGCCCCTGCGCGGGTGCCCCGGGCGCGCGCACCAGGTATTCCAGCAACGCCAGCTCCTGCGCCGTCGCCGCGCGGAAGTCCTCCGACATGGAGTCAGGATCGCATGACCGATCACGAGCGGCCTACCGCCACGCGGCGATTCGCGACTCCTCGGGGGCGTCGGCGACGACGTACCGGCGCTTGCGCGCCAGCGTCCGCCGGTCGGCGCGCGCCGTGCCGACAGGGGTAAGGTCGCCGGTACGGCGTACGGTCCCGCGTGCTCCCGGCAGCAGGAGGTCAGGATGCGGTTCGGTTTGTTCATCCCGCAGGGCTGGCGGATGGACCTGGTCGGGATAGACCCGATGCAGCATTGGGGCGTCATGGCGGGGCTGGCGCGCCGCGCGGATTCCAGCGAAGACTGGACCAGCGTGTGGGTCTATGACCACTTCCACACGGTGCCGGTGCCCAGCGAGGAGGCCACCCACGAGGCCTGGTCGCTGATGAGCGCCCTGGCGGCCGTGACCGGTCGGGTGCGGCTCGGGCAGATGTGCACCTGCATGGCCTATCGCAACCCCGCCTATCTGGCGAAGGTCGCCGCCACGGTCGACATCATCTCCGAGGGCCGCCTGGAGATGGGCATCGGGGGCGGCTGGTACGAGCACGAATGGCGCGCCTACGGCTATGGATTCCCCGGCATCGCGGACCGGCTGGGGATGCTGCGCGAGGGGGTGGAGATCTTCCGCCAGGCCTGGACCACCGGCTCCGCGACACTGGCCGGAGACTATTACCAGGTGGACGGGGCGCTGGTGCAGCCGCGCCCGCTGCAGGGCACCTCGGTGCCGGGGTCGGCGCGCAACGGGATCCCGATGTGGATTGCCGGCGGTGGGGAGAAGAAGACCCTTCGGCTGGCGGCCGAATACGCCGATTACACGAACTTCGACGGCACCCCGCAGACCTTCGGGGACAAGAGCGCGATCCTCGCCGAGCACTGCCGGGCGGTGGGCCGGGACTTCGACGAGATCGTGCGCAGCGCCAACTACAACGTGGTGATCGGCCGCGACGAGGCGGAGGTGCGGGACCGGCTGGACTGGTACCGCGACCACCACCTCAGCGCCGGCGTCCCCGAGGCGAAGGCCCTGGCCGGCACCGAGAACCTGATGCGCCAGCCGCTGGTGGGCACGCCGGAGCAGATCATCGAGGTGCTGGCCGGGCTCCGTGCGCAGGGCATGACCTATGCCATCTGCTATTTCGCCGAGGCCGCCTACGACACCAGCGGCCTTGACCTGTTCGAGCGCGCCGTGATCCCCGAATTGCGGGGCGTGGGCACCCATCCCGGCGCGGCCGAGCGCGCCGGGCACGACCATCAGCACACCCGGCACGGCCTCTTCGGAGGGCGGTGAGTCATGGCGACGCTCGTCCTGACCGTGATCGGCGACGACCAGAGTGGGCTGGTCAACGCCCTGGCGCAGGTGGTCTCCGAAGGCGGGGGCAACTGGGAGGGCAGCCACCTGGCCGAACTGGCCGGCAAGTTCGCCGGAATCGTGGTCGTGACGGTCCCGGACGCGGGGGTCGAGGACCTCGTCGCCGCGCTGCGTCCGCTCGACGGCCTGTTGGACATCACCGTCCACACCGGCACCTCGGGCGCAGCCGGCGCCGGCCCCACCGTCGCCGTGGAGATCATCGGCAACGACCGGCCCGGCATCGTGCGCGAGGTGTCCGGGGTGCTGGCCCGGCACGGCCTGAGCATCGCCGAGATGGCCACCGCCACCCGAGAGGCGCCGATGGCCGGAGGCCGGTTGTTCGAGGCCCGATTGTCGGCCCCGGTGCCCGCCGATGCGAACCTGGAGGCGCTGCGCGCCGACCTGGAACGGATCGCCCACGAGGTGCTGGTGGAGATCACGGTCGCGGCGACCTGAGGTCGGCTACGGCCACGGCCACGGCCAGGGCTACGACTGTCGCTCCCGGTGCCGGCGCCCGACGTCGGCCAGGAGCTCGTGGCGCCGGCGCGCCGCCGGCAGGGAGATCTCGTTCTTGTAGCTCGCGAGGTCGCTCATGCCGCGGGCGCGCAGGGCCTCGATCTGGCCCTCGACGTCCTGGGGTGCCTTGTTCTGGCTCATCTTGGCCTTGCCGACCAGTCGAGTGATCCGCAGCTCGAGTCCGACCACGGCCTTGACCATCCGGGCCACGAACTCCGCGGGTGGGTCCTGGACCGACCAGGTGGGCGCGTTCGGCCCGGGCGCCGTGCCCGCCCAGGTGCGTTCGTGGCGGTCGGTGAGGTCGCGCATGCTCGCCAGGATCCAGTCGGGATCCTCGTGATGCACGAGCGTGCCGTGCGCGTGCACGGTGACGTAGTCCCAGGTGGGCACGATCTTGCCGTGGCCGGCGTGGCTGGGCATGTCGACCGGCGAGACGTAGTGGTCTCCGGCGTGCGCAATGACCAGTGCCGGCCCGAGCGGGGCTCGGCTGCCCTGCGGGTTGTTGCGGGCCACGTGACCGATCAACGAGCCGAGCGGGCCGGGTTCGCCGCCGCCGGGCAGGGTCGCGCCCCCCTCGACGTACTGCAGGGGAAGGTACGTCGCGTCGGGGCCGTCCTCGTGCACCGTGACCAGATCCGCCGCTCCGAGCGAGCGCAACACGGCCACGCAGTCGTCGGTGGCGAGGGCGAAGTGGGCGGGCACGTACATGCGCAACAGTATGGCCGCCGCAGGGCCGGACCTGCGCAGGGACCGACCGATGACCGTACGGCGGGGCCGGTGGGCGCGTCTTCTTGGTCACACCCGCGACATCGTCGGACTCCCGTCGGGCGCGCCGCGGCCCTGGAAGGGGCAGGATGCGGGCATGGCTGGTAACCCTGACTTCGACCTGTTCAAGACGTCCGAGGACCACGAGGAGCTGCGCGCCGCGATCCGGGTGATTGCGCAGGAGCAGATCGCCCCGTACGCCGCCGAGGTCGACAAGACCTCCGAGTTCCCGCAGCACGCCTACGACGCGCTGCGGCGCGCCGACTTCCACGCCCCGCACGTGCCGGAGGAGTACGGCGGGATGGGCGCCGACGCCCTGGCCACCTGCATCGTTATCGAGGAGGTGGCTCGCGCCTGTGCCTCCTCCAGTCTCATCCCCGCGGTGAACAAGCTCGGCTCGATGCCCCTGCTCTTGGCGGCCAGCGAGGAGATCAAGAGCAAGTACCTGCCGCCGGTCGCCAAGGGCGAGGCCATGATCAGCTACGGCCTGTCCGAGCGCGAGGCGGGCTCGGACACCGCAGGCATGAAGTGCCGCGCCCGGCGCGACGGCGACGACTGGATCCTGTCCGGTCAGAAGAGCTGGATCACCAACGCGGGGGTGTCGGAGTTCTACACGGTGCTGGCCGTCACCGATCCGGAGGGCCGGCGCGGCGCGAACGTCTCGGCCTTCGTGGTCGAGAAGTCCGACCCCGGTTTCGGCTTCGGGGAGAAGGAGCGCAAGCTCGGCATCAAGGGCAGCCCGACCCGCGAGCTGCACTTCGACAACTGCCGCATCCCGGGGGACCGCCTGGTCGGCGCCGAGGGCGAGGGTCTGAAGATCGCGCTGCGCACCCTGGACCACACCCGCGTCACGATCGGCGCGCAAGCGGTCGGGATCGCCCAGGGCGCCCTGGACTACGCGCTCGGCTATGTCAAGGAGCGCAAGCAGTTCGGCAAGGCGATCGCGCAGTTCCAGGGGCTGCAGTTCATGCTCGCGGACATGGCGATGGAGCTGGAGGCGGCGCGCCAGATGGTCTATGTCGCGGCGGCCAAGTCCGAGCGCAACGACCCGGACCTGCCCTTCTTCGGCGCGGCGGCCAAGTGCTACGCGGCGGACGTGGCGATGAAGGTGACCGTGGACGCCGTCCAACTCCTCGGTGGGGCCGGATTCGTGGAGGACCACCCGGTCGAGCGGATGATGCGCGACGCGAAGATCACCCAGATCTACGAGGGCACCAACCAGATCCAGCGGATCGTGATGGCGCGCCAGCTGCTGCAGTGACGTGTGGCCGGCTCCGCCGGTCGGGTCCGTCCGGCGGAGCCGGTGCCGTCGTCACGGCCGTGTCGAGGATGATCATCCGTCGAGCCGCGCGACCGGGGCGGGATCGTCAGCCATCACCGGGAGGTCGACGCCGCCGGACTCGGCGCCGATCTGGATGAGCTGCTCGATCCACGTCAGGTCGGTCGCGATGGGGGCCGCCAGGCCCGCGATCAGAATGGCCCGGGCCTCGGCCTCCATCGACGTGCCCCGTGCCGCCGCGCGCAACCGCAGGCGTTCTTTGGTGTCCTGGGGGAGGTTGCGGATGGTGATGGCCGTCATGCTGCAGTGATATCACTGCAGCATCGGACTCACCTGGACTGGCCGCTGCGGCGAACCGGGCGAACCGGTGCGTGGGGGTCTCTTGGCGAATCGCCCGTGGCCTCCAGCGTTTCGCCAGGAACGGCGTCGATACTGGGGGCATCATGAACCGCCACGCTGGGATGCCGCCTGCCCGTGATCCTCGCGATCCTCGCGACCCGCGAAATCCCCGCGACCCGCGACAGGTCCAGGGGGAGCGAGCCGGGGATGCCGCCGAGGCCACGACGTACGGTCGCGGTGAGGCGCGCCGAGGCGCGCCGGATGCGGCGTACGAGCCCCGCCGCGCCGGGCGACCGCTGGTCCGGCGCATCCTGGCCGACCCGGACGTGCTCAGCCCGCGGTTGCGGCGACGTCGGGCGTTCGCGCTGGTGGGCTTGACCTATGCGGCGCCGGGCGCGGCGCAGATCGTGGCCGGCAACAAGCGGCTCGGCCGGCTCGGCCTGCGGGTGTGGTTCCTCGGGCTGGCCCTGGTCGGTGTCGCCGTGGTGCTGGCGCTCGTCAAACGCAATTGGCTGCTCGGCTTCGCCACCAGCACCTGGGTGCTGTGGGGCGTGGCTGCGCTGTGCGTGCTGCTCGCGGTGGTCTGGCTGATCGCCTTCGTCGACACCGCCCGGTTGGCCCGGGTGCGCGGGCTGCCGGGGTCGACGCGCCGAGGCGTCGTGGCGCTCACCGTGCTCGGGATGATCCTGACGGCGGTGCCGCTGGGGTGGGCGGCGAGTTCGCTGTACGCCGGAGGGTCCGCGCTGCGCGCCGTCTTCGGCGCTGGCCCCACTCGGCCCCCGGACCAGGGCCGATACAACATCCTGCTGCTCGGCGGCGACTCCGGGACCGGCCGGATCGGGACCCGGCCGGACACGATCATGCTGGCCAGCCTCGACGCCCAGACCGGGCAGACGGTCACGTTCGGATTCGCCCGGGACACCGAGAACATCAACTTCCGGCCCGGCTCGACCATGGCTCGGCTGATGCCGCAGGGGTGGAACTGCGGCGACGAGTGCCTGCTCAACGGCCTCTACATGTGGGCCACCGAGCGCAAGGACCAGTTCCCGGCGGACGTCGCCGATCCTGGCGCGCTGGCCACCAAGGAGGCCGTCGAGGCGCTCTCGGGGCTGGACATCCAGTACTACGCGCTCGTCGACCTGCAGGGCTTTCAGACGATGATCGACGCTGTCGGCGGCATCGACGTGATCAACAAGGTCCGGGTGCCCGTCGGGGGCGGCAGCTCGCCGATCTACTACTACATCGAACCGGGCCGCCAGCACCTCGACGGCACGCACGCGCTCTGGTATGCGCGGTCGCGGGAAGGCGCCACCAACTACGAACGGATGGCCCGGCAGAAATGCGTGCTGCAAGCGGCCAGCAAGCAGGTGGACCCGCAGACCGTGCTGCTGCGATTCCGCGAACTCGCGGCGGCCGGGCAGGACATGCTGCACACCGACATCCCGCAAGGTGACCTGGGCGCCCTCGCCGATCTGGTGGTGAAGTCCCGGTCCCTGCCGATGCGCAGCGTGAACTTCACACCGCCCTTGATCAACCCGTGGGACTACGATCCTGCCGTGATCCGTGCCGCCGTGGCCCAGGCCGTCGCCGCGCCCCAGACCGACTCCTCGACCGGCTCGGCGACCGGCTCGACGACCGGCTCGGGGGGCCGCAGCACCGCCCCACGCAGCACCGGGCCGGGTTCCCCCGTCCCGTCGACCTCGGTTCGGTCCGGGGCGAGCGGTGCGGGCGGTGCGGGCGGTGGCGCGGCGGATTCCAGCAAGGCCGAGGCCAGCCGCGCCGCCCAGGCTGGCGAGGCCGACATCTGCACGGTGCCATGAGCGCGGCGGACCTCCCCGTCACCGTCACCCACGCCGACGACGTCACCGACGCAGGTGCCGCCGAGACCCCCGCCCGGCCGGGTGTCTCGGTGGTGATGCCGATTCTGAACGAGGAACGCCATCTCGCCGACGCCGTGCAGCGCGTGCTGGCGCAGCGCTATCCCGGCCCGCTGGAGATCGTGCTTGCCATCGGGCCCTGCCGCGACGCGACCCGGCAGATCGCGCGGCGGCTGGCGGCCGCCGATGCCCGCATCCGGGTGGTCGACAATCCCAGCGGGCGCACCCCGGACGGTCTGAACGCCGCGCTCGCGGCAGCCCGCCACGAGATCGTGGTGCGGGTCGACGGTCACGCGGAACTCTGCGCCGGCTATCTGACCACGGCCGTGGCCGAGCTGGAGCGCACCGGCGCGGTCAACGTCGGCGGGATCATGGACGCTCAGGGCCGCACGCCGTTCGAGCGGGCCGTGGCTGCCGCGATGAAATCCCGACTCGGCGTCGGCAGCGCCCGCTTCCACGTGGGCGGCGGCGCCGGTGCCGCGGACACGGTCTACCTGGGGGTCTTCCGGCGCGACACGCTGCTGGCCGCGGGGGGCTACGACCCGCATTTCAGCCGGGCGCAGGATTGGGAACTCAATCACCGCCTCCGGCAGGCCGGCGGGACCGTGTGGTTCACCCCGCAGCTACGGGTCACCTACCGGCCCCGCCCGAACGTGCGGGCCCTGGCCAAGCAGTACTTCGAATACGGTCGCTGGCGCCGTGTCGTCGCCGCCCGCCACGCGACCATCTCGGTGCGCTATCTCGCCCCCCCGGCCATGGTGGTGGCCACCACCGCGGCCGCCGTCGCGGGGGTGGCGGGGGGTCGCCGCCCCTGGGCGCGTGCCGCGCTCGCGATCCCGGCGGGCTATGCCGCGGGGGTCACGGCCGGCGGCATGGCCGTCGGGCGTGGCGAATCGCCGCGGACCCGGGCCCTGCTGCCGATCGTGCTCGCCACCATGCACTGGTCGTGGGGGCTCGGCTTCCTGACCAGCCCCGCGGCACTGCGCCGGAACACCGCGTCGTGAGGTCGCCAGGGGCCGCCGCGCGGATCGACGTCAGCGTGATCACCAGCGGCCACGACGTGGCCGACGCACGCCTGCACCGTTGCGTCGCGGCGCTGCGGGCGCACGGGCTGACTGTGGAGGTCCTCGGGCTGGGCCGGGTCGCGGACGCACCGGCGGGCACCTCGACCCGCACCTGGGCACGTCCGGGGCTCGCCGGCCGGGCCGCGCTGGCGCTGCGGCTGCCGGCGGTGGCCCGCGGTCGGGCGCTGATCGCGCTCGACCCCGATTCCGGACTGACGGCCTGCCTGTGGGGACGGGTCCTGCGCCGCCGGGTCGTCGTCGATGTCCACGAGGACTACGCCGCGCTGCTCGGCGACCGGGCCTGGGCGCGGCGCTGGGGCGGGGTGCCGGGCCAGCTCGGTCGCCTCCTCGTCCGGGTCGGTCTGCGCGTCTTCCGCCGCGCCGACCTCGTCGTCGTCGCGGACGAGCACGTGCCGCCGCCGACCGCGCGGCGGCGACTCGTCGTACGCAACCTGCCGGACCTGTCGATGCTGCCGCCGCCCGCGCCGCGGGCCGCGGTGCCCCGGGCCCTGTATGTCGGGGACCTGAGGGCCTCCCGGGGGCTGTTCGCGATGCTCGAGGCGGTACGTCGTGCGCCGGGTTGGCACCTCGACCTGGTGGGACCCGTCGCGCCCGGCGACGCCGGCCGGCTCGATGCGCTGCTCGCGGCCGATCCCGATCTCGCGGCGCGGGTCCGGCTGCACGGGCGGCGGCCGCCGGCGCAGGCCTGGCAGGTCGGCTCGGCGGCCTGGGTCGGCCTGCTGCTGCTGACCCCGACCCGGGCGTTCGTCGATGCGGTCCCGAGCAAGCTCTACGAATACCTGGCCTGTGGGCTGCCGGTGGTCAGCACCGACCTGCCGCGATCGGCGGCCCTGGTCCGCGAGCGGCGCGCCGGGGCGGTGGTGCCGGCCGGCGAGGACGAGGCGGTCGCCGAGGCGGTCGCCGAGCTGCTGCGCGGCTGGGCGGCCCGCCCCGCCGAGCTGGACGCCTTCCGGGACTCCTTGGCGGCCGCCGCGGTGCAGCTCACCGGCCAACGCACGCCGTACGACGAGCTCGCCGATGCCATCCTGGACCTGTTGCCCGCACGGTCGGCAGCGCCCGCGGCACCCCCGACCTCCGCACCCCCGACAGGACCGCTCGAGGCAGCACCGCCGCACCCGACCCCGAAGGAGACCTGATGGCCGTCCGCATCATCGACAGCGCCGATGTCGCCGAGTCCGCCACGATCGGCGACGGCAGTTCGATCTGGCACCTGGCGCAGGTCCGGGAGGGCGCCGTCCTCGGGGCGAACTGCATCGTCGGCCGCGGGGCCTACATCGGAACCGGGGTGGTCATGGGGGACAACTGCAAGGTGCAGAACTATGCCCTCGTCTATGAACCGGCCAAGCTCGGCAACGGCGTCTTCATCGGCCCCCAGGTCATCCTCACCAACGACCACTACCCGCGCGCGGTCACCCCGGACGGGGCGATCAAGACCGGCGACGATTGGGACCATGTCGGCGTCACGATCGAGGACGGCGCCTCCATCGGGGCCCGGGCGGTGTGCGTCGCGCCCGTCACGGTCGGCGCCTGGGCCCTGGTCGCGGCCGGCTCGGTGGTCATCAACGACGTCCCGCCCTACGCCCTGTGCGTGGGCAACCCCGCGCGCCGGGTGCGCTGGGTCGGTGAGGCCGGCGTGCCGCTGGTGAGCATGGGCGGCAACATGTTCCAGTGCCCCAAGACGGGGTGGACCTATCGCGAGAGTGGCGAGCGGCTCACGCGACTGCCCTGACCGGGGGCTATCCTCGGCCGGGTGAAACAGGCAGCGCAACCAGCGGCCGAACCACCGGCGGAGCGGGCAGCGATCGAGTACGCCGGCCCCGGCCGGCTCCGCAGCGTCAACCTGGCGGCGCAGGCGACGACGGTGGGCGCCGGTCGCCGCGTGAGCTCCAGCGGCATCGGCAAAACCCCCGTGTCTGGTCCGGTGGCCGTGCGGGCGCCGGGGCCGCGGGCGACCGGCCTCGGCAGCGGTCTGGTCGGCGACACGATCGTGAGCCGGCGCCACCACGGCGGCGATGACCAGGCCGTCTATGCCTACGCCCGCGAAGACCTGGACCATTTCGAGGGGCTGCTCGGGCGGGGGCTAGCGGACGGGGCGTTCGGGGAAAACCTGACCACGGTCGGCGTCGACGTCAGCGGCGCGCTGCTGGGGGAGCGGTGGCGGGTCGGGGCGGACGGCCCGCTCCTGGCCGTGCGGGTGCCGCGCATCCCGTGCGGGACGTTCCGGGCCTGGATCGGGGCGCTGGGCTGGCTGCGGACGTTCGTCGAGCAGGGCCTGCCGGGCGCCTATCTCGCGGTGCTGGAGCCGGGCGAGGTGGTGGCGGGCGCGCCCGTCGAGGTCGCGTGGCGGCCCGACCACGACGTACGGATCTGCGACCTCTATCGCGCGATGACCACGCAACCGCAGCGCTGGCCGGCGATCCTGGCCGCCGTGCCCGACCTGTGCGACGAGGCCCGCGAGATGGGCGAGCAGGGGCGCACGTACTCCCTGGGCTGAGCGGCTCCCTGGGCTGGTGACCAGCGTTCGCCAGGGGTTCGGCGTGACCCCGGGGTACGACGACGGCCGGGTCCCCGTGCGGGTGACCCGGCCGAAGTACGCCGTGTTGTACGTCGTAAGCCGTGGCGATTTGACTAGCTGGGTCAGGCCTTCTTCGTCTCGGCGAAGATCTCTGCGATCTCGTCGATCTTGGCCAGCAGCTTGTCGGCGTTGGCGACGTCGAAGGCACCCTTGGTGCCGGCCGCACCGGCGAGCTTGGTGGCCTCGTTGAAGAGGGTGTGCAGCTGCGGGTACTTCTCGAAGTGCGGCGGCTTGAAGTAGTCGGTCCACAGCACCCACAGGTGCTCCTTGACCAGGTGGCTGCGCTGTTCCTTGATGATGGCGGCGCGGGTGCGGAAGTCGGGGTCGTTGTTGTCCGCGACCTTCTGGCAGATCGCCTTGACCGACTCGGCCTCGATGCGGGCCTGGGCGGGGTCGTAGACGCCACAGGGAAGGTCGCAGTGGGCGCTGACCTCGACGGTGGGGGCGAACAGGCGGAACATGGTGTCTCCCTTCGGGGCACGGGTGCCGTACGGCTCCAACTTACTCACCCAGAGGCGACCCGACGACCCGGGGCGCACATCCCGACCCCTATCGCCAATCGTTAGCAATAGTGGCCCTGATCTGGGCTGATCCCCAATGCCCCGGGGCGCTGGTCGGCTCCGCGCCGCTGCTCCGGCACACCGTCAGGCCAGGAGCCCCAGCGCCTCCGCAATCAGCAGCAGGCCGAACACGACGAAGGCGACGGCGGCCCCGATCCGGATCGTCCGCTCCGGCAGCCGGCGGCCCAACAGGGCGCCGACCCCGATGGCCAGGGCATCCGCGGCGACCATGCCGAGGGTGCTGCCCAGCCAGGTGCCGAACCACTCCTCCCGGGTCGCCAGGGCGATCGTGGCCAGCATGGTCTTGTCGCCCAGTTCGGCGAGGAAGAACGCGATGCCGACGGCCCACAGGGCGGAGCGGGCGGTGCGCTGAGCCTTCTCCGCCTCGGACTCGGTCAGCTCGTCGCCGCGCAGGGTCCACGCGGCGAACCCGAGGAAGGCGATGCCGGCGAGCAGCGAGACGATCCACTGGTGCGCGGCGAACGCCGTGCCGACCACCGCGCCGATCCCGACCGAGGCCAGATGCACCACGGCGGTGGCGGCGGTGATGCCGAGGAGCACGTCGCGGGCGCGGTATCGAGCGGCGAAGGTCAGGGCCATCAGTTGGCTCTTGTCGCCGAGCTCCGCGACGAAGATCACGGCGGTGGAGAGCAGAAAAGCGGACATCACGCTGCCTTACTCGGGCGGGAGGGACGGCACCCTTTCGGGGCGCAAGGGTAGCCGTGGCGGCAGCCGGCACAGCACCACCGCCCGGATGGCGGCCGGCTCGAGCGCGCCGACCAGCCACGAGTCGACGCCTTCGGCCGGATTGTCGCGCTCGACCCACCAGCCCGGACCGTTCAGACCGTGCTGCTGCGCGGGTCCGGCCAGCCGCTTCACCGACAGCGGGCGCGGGGTGCCGTCGGCGTCCGGGGGGAGATCGCACAGCACCAGCCGTCCCGGCCGGGGTCGTACGCCGTAGCCGACCAGCAGCCGGTCGCCGTCGCGCAGGGTGGGCAGCATGGACCGACCCCGGACGATCACCATCCCCAGTCGGATCACGCCGGGTCCGGGTTGTCCGTGTCGCGCTGCAGCGACCAGCCCACCGCGACGGCATGGGCCAGCATGACGAACCACAGAGGTAGCGCGAGCGCGGAGCTCACCACCAGACCGGTGACGACGAACGCCACCAGCACGCAGGCCAATTCGACGCGTCGGGCGATGTCCGGGGCCGGGCGCACGACGTACCAGAGCAACAGCCCCAGCAGCACGACCAACGGGACGGACCCGAGCAGCCCGTATTGCGACAGGATCTCCGCGAAGGCGTTGTGCGCGTTGGTGGTCGGGTCGGGCACCCCGGCGGGCCGCTCCATCGTCAGGTGGTATTCGTACGTGCCCGGCCCGGTCCCCACCAGGGGGCTGGTCTGCCAGTAGCGCCACGCCGCGCGCACCAGCTCGACCCGGGCGTCGTCGGAGGCCCCCTCGCCCGCCTTCGGCGCGCGCAGCAGCGGATTGCGGGCCGCCAGCGCCGGCACGACGAAGGTCGCCGCGGCGAGCAGCGCCAGGACGACCCCCCCGGCCGCGGACCGACGGCGGTTTTGCGGCGTGGCCCGCATCCGGGCGAGCCAGCCCCGCCGCGCGGCGAGGCCAATCCCGGCGATGAGCACCTGGACGGCGATCGCGGCGAACGCCCCGCGGGACAGGGTGGCCCAGGTCAGCCAGGCGGCGCAGGCCGCCAGGGCCAGCAGCAGCGCGGCGAGCCACCGGGACACGGCATCCAGCGACCAGGCCAGCAGCGTGCCGACGACGGCCACCAGCACGCAGCCGTAATTGTTCGGATTGGCGAAGGTCGCCGCCGGGGTGTGCGGCGTGAAGTACCAGTCGAGCCACCGCGTCACCACGATGTGCTGGTCGGTGGCGATCTCCCACAGCGCGACGGGAGCGGTGCTGAGCAGCACGCCCAGCCAGAGCCAACGGAAGCCGGCCACGCCCCGCCGCGAGCCGCGAGCGGTCCCGATGAGCACGGTGCCCGCCACGGCTCCCGCCGCGAGCAGCGCCATCTCCTCGCGGGCGGTGACGACGGCCCGAACCTCGGCGAGCACCCGGTCCTCGCCGACCGGCAGCGATCGCCAGGTGAGCGCCGCGGCCACGGCCATGGCCAGCCACCAGGCCAGCCACGCCTGCACCGGGCGGATCCGCCACCATCGCGAGTGCGCCACGTTGGCGAGCGCGATCGCCCCGATGGCGACCACCACGAGGGCCAGCGGGACCCGCCCCAGGCCGCCGACGCGCAGGGAAATCTGGCTGTACCAGGCCAGCAGCACCCCCAGCACCGCGATGCTCCACGGCGCCGCCGCGCGGGCCAGCGCGATCCCGCGAGGCGACCGCGGCGTCACGACGTGCGGATCCCGGACCACTGCTCGTGCCGCCGGTGCGTGGACAGGATGAACTTCACCGCCCGTTCGGAGCAGTTGTCGATGGCGTAGTCAGCCGGCACCACCGGGTGTACGTCGCCGGCCGCGTCGCGGCCGGCGAGCACGGTCTCGAGGGCTTCGACGACGTTGTCCGGATCGAGTCCGGTCATCACGATCGCGCCGGTGTCGAGCGCCTCCGGCCGCTCGATCGAGTCGCGTAGGGTCACGGCCGGGAATCCCAGCAGCGCCGACTCCTCGCTGATCGTCCCCGAATCGGAGAGCACCGCGAGTGCTTCCTGTTGCAAGCGCACGTAGTCGACGAAGCCGAGCGGCTTGTGCCAGACGATGGCCTCGGGGAGTTCGCGGCCGGTGTCGGCCAGGAGGGCGTCGAGCCGCTTGCGGGTGCGTGGGTGGGTGGAGACGAGCATCGGTACGTCGTACGCGCGCTGGGCCGCCACCAGGGCGTCGAGCAGCGCCGACAGCCGGGCCGGGGAGTCGACGTTCTCCTCACGATGGGCGCTGACCAGCAGGAACTCCCGGCGAGTGAGCCCGGAATCGGCGAGCACCGTCGAGGCCGCAAACTGCTCGCGGTGGTGCGCCAGCACCTCCTTCATGGGCGAGCCGGTGAGCAGGATCCGGCGCGGATGCATGCCCTCGGCGAGCAGATTGCGCCGGGCGTGTTCGGTGTAGACGAGGTTGTAGTCGGAAACGTGGTCCACCATCCGGCGGTTGGTCTCCTCGGGCACGTTGAGGTCGAAGCAGCGGTTGCCGGCCTCCATGTGATAGACCGGCACCTTCATCCGGCGAGCCATCAGCGCCGCGATGCACGAGTTGGTGTCGCCCAGGACCAGCAGCGCGTCGGGCTTCTCGGCCAGGATCGCCTCCTCGGTCTTGGCGAGGACACCCCCGAGGACCGTCCCCAGCGAACCCGTGTCGACCTCCAGGAAGCGGTCCGGGCGGCGGATCCCCATCTCGTCGAAGAAGATCCCGTTCAGCTCGTAGTCGTAGTTCTGCCCGGTGTGCACCAGCACGTGGTCCACGCTCGCGTCCAGGCGGGCCATCACGCGGGAGAGCCGGATGATCTCCGGCCGGGTGCCGACGACCGTCATCACCCGGGTCACGACGGGCCGCCGTCCGGCAGCACCCGGTGCGGATGGGTGTCGGCATCGGCCGGATCGTAGAGCTCGTTGATCCAGAACAGCGTCAGCATCTCGCCCTCTCCGGTGTTGGTGATCGAGTGCGTCCACAGCGTCGGCATGTCCACGGCGGTCGGCGCCGCGCCGGACACCTCGATCTCGACGACCTCGCCGGTGCCCAGCTTGCGCAGCCGGATCACGCCGGTGCCGCGCACGACGATGAACCGCTCGATCTTGCGAAAGTGCACGTGGTCGCCGCGGGTGACCCCGGGGACCGTGGTGGAGAAGGAGCTCTGGCCCGCACCGCCGTGCTGACGTAGCACCTCGACGAAGGCGCCACGGTCGTCCGCGTGGGGCTGCAGCGGGAAACTCCGAAGGCCCTGATCCCACATCGCGGCGCGCAGCACGTTGAACAGCCGGACGTCGATCGCGTCGGAGAGGACCGGGATCTGCCCACGGGCATAGACCGCGTGGAAATCCGCGAGTCGCTCGGCCACCCAGGAGATCCGTAGCGGCGTCACGGCGGTCGGTCGGATCAGCACCGGGGGATCGGGCTCGACGGCCGCGGCGAGCAGGTCGGCGACGGCATCCTGGACGTGCAGCATCGGCAGCTCGCGGTCGCCGGACACCTGGGGCGTTTCGCCCGCGGCGAGGCGGTGCGCGAACGTGGCGACGAAAGAGTTGTAGTAGGGCCGGCCGTGCTCGCCGTACAGGTTCGGCAGCCGCACCTCCACGCAGGTCCGCCCGGCACGCTCGGCGTACGCTGCGAGGCGCTGCGCGGCGAGCTTCTTGCCGATGCCGTACGGCGACTCCGCCGCGCCCGTCATATCGGCCTGCAGCGACCCGGCCACGACGAGCCGGGCCGGGCAGCCCGCCGCGTCATAGGCCTCGATCAGCCGGTCCGCCAGCGCGATGTTGCCGTCCCGCACCGGCTCCTGGTCGGGGCCGTCCGCGCGGTTCACGCCGGCGATGTGCAGCACGGCGTCGTCCGGGCCGAGGGTGCTCAGCGCCTCCTCCAGGGCGGCACCGGCGAACGCCGTACGGTCGATCGGGACCGCCGTCACGGGAGCCAGCGTCGCGACCCGCGCGAGCGTGTGCCAGCCGAGGAAGCCGGCCGCGCCCGTGATGAGCAGCCTCATGAGCGGCCCGCCACGATCTGCTGCATCTCCGGCAGCGTCAGGAGCATCTGCTTGGTCGCGGCGACGTCGAGCCGGTCGGTGTTCTCCGAGGTGTAGTCGGTCAGCTCGGCGACGCCGGGGCTGCCCTCCTCGAAGTACTGCTCGTATTGCATCGAGCGCGCGTCCACCGGCACCCGGTAGTAGTCCCCGTGGTCGTCGGCCTTGACCATCTCCTCGCGCGAGAGCAGGGTCTCGTGCAGCTTCTCGCCGTGCCGCGAGCCGATGACCTGGATCGGGTGGTCGGGGCGACCGAGCAGCTCGGCGACGGCGCGGGCGAGCACCTGCACGGTCGAGGCGGGCGCCTTGCGGACGAACAGGTCCCCGGGTGCGGCGTGCCCGAACGCGTAGCGCACCAGGTCGACGGACTCCTCCAGGCTCATCAGGAAGCGCGTCATGCTCGGCTCGGTGATCGTCAACGGCCGCCCGGCCAGCACCTGCTGGACGAACAACGGGATGACCGACCCGCGGGAATACATGACGTTGCCGTAGCGGGTCACGCTGATCGTCGTCGCCGACCGCGGGTGTTGCCGGGCGAAGGCCTGCGCGGTCTTCTCCATCAGCGCCTTCGTCATGCCCATCGCATTGACCGGGTAGACCGCCTTGTCGGTGGACAGGCAGACCAGCGAGCGCACCCCGGCGGCGGCCGCCGCCTCGATCACGTGATGGCTGCCGAGCACGTTGGTCTTGACCGCTTGCTGGGGGAAGAACTCGCAGCTGGGGACCTGTTTCAGCGCGGCGGCGTGAAAGACGTGGTCGGCGCCGGCGAAGGCCTTGGCCACGGACTCGTAGTCACGGACGTCGCCGAGGAAGAACCGCAGCCGCGGGTCACCGAACCGCAGCCGCATGTCGTGTTGCTTGGCCTCGTCCCGGCTGAACACGTGGACCGCGGCCACCCCGTCGTCGAGCAGGTGCCGCGCCATCGTCGAGCCGAACGACCCGGTCCCCCCGGTGATCGCCACGGTGGCTCCGGACAGGCTGGTCATGACTGCTCCTTCGGCTCGGGGTCGGCCGGACCCGGGGCGGGCTCGGGGCTGCCGCTGTCCAGGGATCCGCCGCTGTCCAGGGGGCTGCCGCTGGCGGCCACCGGGTGGGTGCCGCCGGCCGGGGTGACCGCGGCGGGATCGGTGCCGAGGGCGGCCCCGCGCATCCATTGGTACGCCGTGACCGCGTCGGACAGTCTGGCGTGCCGCACGACCTGCGCTCGCAGCAGCGGCACGTCGACGGCGTCGACCAGGGGATGGGCGGTCTTGCGGCGGGGTTCGGCGTCGGCGAACAGGTCCTCGCCGAGCTTCTCCCCGGGCCGCAGGCCGGTGAAGACGATCTTGACGTCCTTCTTGCCGGAGACCCGGATCAGGTTGCGGGCGACCTCCAGGATCTTCACCTGCTCGCCCATCTCGAGCACCATGACCTCCCCGTCGTGACCGATGGCGCCCGCCTGCAACACGAGCTGGCAGGCCTCCGGGATCAGCATGAAGTAGCGCTGCACGTCGGGGTGGGTGACGGTGACGGGGCCGCCGGCCTCGATCTGCGCGGTGAAGGCGTGCAGCATCGACCCGCGGCTGCCGAGCACGTTGCCGAACCGTACCGAGACGTAGCGGCCGGGCTGGGTATCGGCGAAGTACGACGTGAGCCGCTCCGTGCAGCGCTTGCTGAACCCCAGCGTGGAGGTGGGGTCGGCCGCCTTGTCGGTGGAGACGTTGACGAACGCCTCGACGCCCACGTCCGCGGCGGCCTGCAGCACGTTGAGGGTGCCGCAGACGTTGGTCTTCCACGCCTCCAACGGGAAGCTCTCCAACAGGGGCAGGTGCTTCAGGGCTGCGGCGTGGAAGACGACCTGCGGACGGGCCGCCGCGAAGACGAGGCGTAGGCCCTCGGGGTCGCGGATGTCCGCGAGCAGCACGTCGTCGGTGTCGAGCAGGCCCTGCCCGGTCAGGGACATCTGGGTGGCCTGCAGGCCGGACTCGTCGCGGTCGAGCAGGTAGAGCCGCTGCGGGGCGAACCGGGCCAGCTGGCGGCACAGCTCGGAACCGATGGACCCGCCCGCGCCGGTGACGAGGACCCGGCGGCCCTGGATCTGCTGGGCGATCGAGGTCGTGTCGAGCTGCACCGGGGGCCGGCTCAGCAGGTCGGTGAGGTCGAGATCGCGCAGGTCGCGGACGCCACCAGAGGGACCGCCGCCCTCGGTCGCGTCGAGCACGTCCGACAGGCTCGGCAGGATCTTCACGGTCAGGCCGGCCTGGTTGGCCCCCTCGGACAGCTCGCGCAGATCGGCGGCGGTTGCGTGCGGGGCGGCCACGATCAGCATGGTCGCCTCGACCGTCCGGGCGACCGCCGCCACGTCGGCCTTGCCGCCGCGCACCGGGATGCCGTCGATCTTGAGGCGCTGCCGGTCCTTGGTGTCGTCGAGGATCGCCACGGGCAGGATGCCGGCGTCCTGTTCGCGCAGGGCGCTCTTGATGAGGCGGCGACCGGTGTCGCCCGCGCCGTACACCATCGCCCGCTGGGCCACGCTGCCCCGGCCGCGGATCTCGTGCGTGCGGAACGACCGGAACAGCATCCGCAGCGCGAACGAGCCCAGCAACGCGAACCCGCCGCCGAGCAGGGGGGTGGTGCGGGGCAGGTACGTCGGGTGCCAGAACAGGAAGACCACCCCGGTCGCCACGAGCGTCGTCAGGAGCATCGACCGCATCAGGTCGAAGGCCTCCTCGTAGGAGCCGCGGGCGTGACTGACCCGGTAGGGGCCGAGGAGCGAACCACTGAGCAGCTGACCGAGGCCGCAACCGGCCGCGAGGACGGCGGTGGGGACGAAGAGCGCCCGCGGGGGAAGCTGCCCGTTGAGGACGTCGTAGCGCAGGTAGGACATCGCGAAGATGGCGCCGACCCAGACCACGACGTCGACCGCGGCCCAGAACCAGCGACGGACGCTCGCCCGAGTCGTCGGCGACTGCGTCCGCACGAATCCGTCCCTCCGATGAGCCCTGAGCTGGCGCCCCCAGCCTAACTGTGCGCGAAGGCGGCTCCCGCGTGGCACGCCCGGTGGCGGGCCCGCTGCGGGCCACCTCGCGATGTCCGCGGGCTACTCGCCGTTGTCCGGCTGGGCGTCCTGGACGGCGACGCCCAGCCAGTCGCAGACGGTCTCCAGCTCGTCGTCGTTGAGGTCGAGGCCGGATTGGACGGCCCGACGAAGGACGTTCCGGGTGAAGGCAATGGCGATTTCGCCGCCGTCCGGCGCCGGGGTTCGGTTCAGCGGCGCGCCGCCGAACTGGGTCCCCCGCACGACGATGCCGATCGCCTGGCGGCCCACGTGGTAGCCCCGATCGGCGAGGGTGTCGCGGGACCACATCGTCGAGTCGGTGAGGTCGAAGTCGTGGGTCCTGGCGTACTCCTCCAACACCTCGAAGAGCTCCCGCCAGCTGTCGCGGTCGAGACGCGGCAGCTCTGTCACGGTCGCCACCTGCGCCACGATCGGCGGGAGATCGACGATGTGCTCGGCGGCCGCTGGTGCCTGGTGGCGCTGCTCGTCCCATAGATGGTGCTGGGAGAACTTGGCTCTCGGCAGATTCAGAGCTTGCAGCGAGGGAAGGAACTTGCCCAGGCCGAACCACGGGCCGACGTTCTCGTCCCCGACGGCACGCCGGGTCTCCAGCGCGAGGGTGGCGATGTTCAGCGGCTCGGTCGCCTGCTCATACCGTGCGCGGACGTACGTGCCGAACGCCTCCCAGGACGGGTGGGCCGGGCCGACCGGCGCCGGCGGGTGGTGCGCCGCCTTGTCGGAGTCCGCATCGAGCGGGCCACTGGGCTCCGCCAGCGGTCGGATGAGATCCACCACGGCCGGACCGTCGATGACGGTGTCGGCCACCGCCCGAAAGGCCACGGCCGACTGACCCGTGGTGAGTACCGTCACCCGGCGGCCGTGCGCCCGGATGCGATGCAGCACCGGGGTGAAGTCAGCGTCGCTGGAGGCGAGGATGAACTCGCCATACTCCACCGGTCCCGCCAGGAGGTCGACGACGTCGAGGGCCATCCGGATGTCGGCACCGTTCTTCATCCCTTTGGTCAGGGACGGGCAGTCGATGACCTCGAAGCCGGCGTTGGTGTAGAAGAGGCGGACCCGGGAGAAATACAGGCGCTCCCGGTCGCGCGGGTCAACGACGAAGCCGCCTGGGTTGAGATAGACGCGTCGGACGAGCCAGTGACGCGGCCCCTCGACGGTGTACCGCTCGGCGAGGGTCGCCACCCAGCGCCCCGGATCCTGGGCGCATTCCCGGGCGGCCGACGGATCAAGGTCCATCAGTCCGCTGACGAAGTTGTCGAAGTCGATGAGCAGGACGGATCGCGAGACCGACATGAGCACCCCCTGGTTGGTTTCCCCCTGACGTGTCGCCCCCGCCACGGCGCCGGCGGGTCGCTGCCGGCGTCCTGCCCCGGCCGATGTGACGGTGTTTCGAACCTACTGCCAGGCAGCGCGATTCGAGCTCGTGGCGAAGGCCCGACGTGACGGCCCGCGGGCATGGTCCGGGTTCAGTTGGCGTACTACGCCGCGAGGTTGGTGACACCGTGCGCTGCCCATGCGACGGCCGGGTCGGCCTGGAATCTCAGGCTGAACCCGCCGTCGTCGTACCACCCGCTCGCCGCTTGGGAGGCGACGCCGCAGTTCGCGACGCGGTGCCCAGTGCTGGGGAAGGCGCCGATGAGAGTCACTGCATGTTCGGCCGTGGCGGGAACGACAGGCGGGCTACCCATCCCCTCGGTGGAAACGCCCGCCGAGCTACCCGTCTCATCCGCGAGACTGCAGCCATAGCTGCATGATCAGGGTCGTCAGCACAACCCCTACCCGGCAACGCCGGCTGCAACCACGACCCGCTCGACCTTGCGTTGGTCTGCGGACGTTAGGGGCGGGTCCACTTCAAGCCAGCACTACGGCTCCGAGTGGGGCCAAATCAGACTGGCACACCCAATCGTGGACGCCAAGCAGCACGATGCCCTCCTGGGCGGCCAGCCCGACCAACTGGACCGGTTCGACGTTATGCTCGCTGCGTAGCGCCACCACACGGGCCTTGATGCTCGCATCGGTCTGGTTCGGGCTGGAGCTTGGCCGACTGGAGCGGTCCTGCAGCCCGGCCTCGCCCTCCAGGAGCCACCGCGAGTACCACTGCCCAGGGTCTGCCGTGCGATCCCAGCCTCGGCCGCGACGTGACAAATCGCCCGGCCAGCATCGACACGCTCGCACAAACGCCGCCGCCCTTCAGAGGTCAACGGAGCATTAAGGCGGGTCATCGAGGGTCCTTCTTCCCGGAGTGTTTGCTTGGTCGCAACACACCGAACCAAGAAGGACCCTCGCCTACCTACACGCCACGCCACCGTCACCAACCTCCCTGCGCAGAACAACTAGGCTCGATGCCATGCTCGCCGTCTCTTGCGAAAGCCAGTCGAAATCCGATCCTCTCGCCGGCCTGGTGGTGGGGGAGCGCCCCGAGCCGCAGGCCCGGCCCGGGTGGACCGTCGTCGATCTCAAGGCGGCCACTCTCAACCACCACGACCTGTGGTCGTTGCAGGGGGTCGGTCTGCCGGCGGACCGGCTGCCGATGATCCTGGGCTGCGACGGCGCCGGCGTCACGCCCGATGGCCGGGAGGTCATCATCCACGCGGTGATCGCCTCACCGGGCTGGAGTGGGGACGAGACGCTGGACCCGAAGCGGTCGCTGTTCTCCGAGGTGCACCAGGGCACCTTCAGCGAGCGGGTGCTGGTGCCCGACGCCAACCTGATTCCCAAGCCGGAGGGCATGAGCTGGGAGGTCGCCGCGGCGCTGCCGACGGCCTGGCTCACGGCGTACCGCATGCTGTTCACCAACGCCGAGGTCACCCCCGGCTCGTTGGTGCTCGTCCAGGGCGCGGGCGGCGGGGTGGCCACCGCGTGCATCCAGCTCGGCGTCGCGGCCGGGTTGCGCGTGTGGGTGACCAGCCGCACCGAAGAACGGCGGCGCCAGGCCCTGGCGCTCGGGGCCGAGGCGGCGTTCGAGTCGGGGGCCCGGCTGCCCGAGAAGGTCGATGCGGTGATGGAGACCGTGGGGGCGGCCACCTGGTCCCACTCGGTGAATGTGCTGCGCCCCGGCGGGGCCATCGTCATCTCCGGCGCGACCAGCGGTGACGCCCCGCCGAAGACGGAGTTGACGAAGATCTTCTTCCGACAGCTGAAGGTGATCGGCTCCACGATGGGCAACCGGCACGAGCTGGAGCGGCTCACCAAGCTGGTCGTGACCCGCAACATCCAGCCGCAGATCGAGACCGTCCTGCCGATGAGTCAGGCGCGGCGCGGGTTCGAGCTGCTCGCCAAGGGCGACGTCTTCGGCAAGGTCGCCTTCACGGCGTGACGTGCGGGTCGACCCGGTCGTCCCGGTCGACCCGGTCAGCTCGGTCGACCCGCACGTCGCCGGAGCGCAGCTTGGCCTTGATCACCAGCGCGCGGTCGCCGTCGGCGTGATGGCGGGCCGGGACGTCGGCTCGCTTCGCCGGCTCACCCGGCGCCTCGTCCCCGGGCAGCGCGTCCTGGACGTCGTCGGGCACGATTTCGCGGCCGTCCACGAGCACCGCTCCGCGGGTGGTGGCCGTGAGGTCGAGGCCGGTGGGGGGCGCGGTCACCGCCAGCGAGCCGGCGCCGCGGGCGGTGAGCAGGCAGTCGGGTTCGGCCAGGTCGACCTCGAGGGCGCCGCCGACGGTCACCAGCGCGATGCGGCGCGCCGCCGAACGGCGTACGGCGATCGCGCCGACCCCGGTCTTGAGGTCCAGATCGCCGGCGATCCGATCCGTCGCCACGGCGCCGGATCCCGTGGTGACACTCAGCCGCGCGCCCAGCTCCGCCGCGTAGACCCCCGCCGTCACGGTGGTGACCCGCACCGCGGTGTCGGGTGGCACGGTCACGGCGACATCCGCCGAGGGATACGCGCGTTCCTGGAGCATCCGGCGCAGGCCGCCCAGCAGGGAACCATCCGTCTCCTTGTGGTGCTCGATGCGCAGCGTGCGCCCGTCGAAGGAGACGGCCAGCGGCGGGCCGGCGACGCGCGAGACCTCGACGCGGGCGTCCCGCCCCTGTCCGGTCAGCACCGCGAGGCTGCCGCCCACCAGGACGATCGCGACCGCAGCCCCGCCCACGTCCGGGATGTCGAGGACACCCGGCTCGCTCAGCGACCACGGTCCGCCCATGTCAGGGGGCGATCTGCAGCCAGTGCTCCCAGCCGCCGTGCAGCACCAGCCACGCGAGCAGGCCATATCCGGCCTGGCCGGGGTGCCGTTGGTCGGCCGAGCTGGCCAGCTCCTGCAGCCACTGATCGTGCTCGAGCAGCGGGTAGTAGCAGTCGATGTAGGGCACGCTGCGCCGCCCGCAGACGTCGCTCTGCGCCTCGACCAGCAACTCCAGGCCCCGGTTGAATTCGGGGTCGAGGGTCGGCGGGGGACCCACCACGAAGGGCGAAATGCCCCGCGCCGTGGCGTCGTCGAGCATGTTGGCCAGGTTCAGCCGGGACCGGGCGATCGTCAGGTCCTGGTCGAGATCGGCCTGGCCGATGCCCACCACGAGGCGGCGCTCCCGGCGCTCGGCCCAGCGGGGCAGCCCCTCGGAGCGCCACCGGGTCAGCAGGTCCGCCGAGGATTGGCCGCGGATGCCGAGGTTGTACGCCGTGAGATCGAGGTCGGGGTGCGTTGTGCGGGCCACGACCCGGTTCACCCAGCCCAGCGCCTTGGGGTCGCCATAACCGGCGACGAAGGAGTCTCCGACGAAGATCAGGCCCACGTCCCGGGGTCCGTCCGCCGCAAGGGCGTCCGCGCTGGCGATGAATTCCATGGGGGGCAGGCCCCCGTCGCTTTCCCTGCTGTTGTCGATGCTCACAGCCCTACTCGTCCTCGTCGGTTGGCTAGCCGCCGGCTCCTCCGGACTGGCTAGTCGTCGTCCTCCGGGCGCGCAAGCCAGGTGGCGAAGCGCTCGATCGGAACCTCGAATTCGGGGTTCAGATCGACGAACGTGCGCAACTCCTCGGCTAGCCAGCCCAGGGTGACCTCCTCGTGGCCGCGGCGGGCCGCCAGTTCCTCGATACCGCGGTCGGTGAAGTACACGGTCAGCATTCTGCCGTACCCGAGCACCCGCCGGGGACACGGCCTTTCGGCCGCCTGCCCCCGGCCGGCGATCAGCGGTCGAAGGCCGCCCGCAGCAGCGCCTCACGCTCCCGGTCGTGCTGCTTGTGTGACCCGGTCGACGGCGCCGCCGACTCCGGCCGGGAGACGACGCCGAGCGGCCGCTCCTCGCCAAGCTCCGCGAGCATCCCGGGGAGGTTGGCGTGCATGAACGACCAGGCGCCCTGGTTGGCCGGCTCGTCCTGGCACCAGAACAGCTCGGCGTTGGGATAGGCCTGCACCGCGTCCGCGATCTCCCGGGCGGGAATGGGATAGAGCTGCTCGACCCGGACGATGGCGGTCGAGCCGTCCTCCCGCTTGGCCCGCTCCTCCTCCAGGTCGTAGATCACTCGGGCGGAGGCCAGCAGGACCCGCGTGACCGCGCGCCCGTCCAGGGGGGCCTTGTCGCGCAGCACCGGCTCGAAGCGACCGGTCGTGAAGTCCTCCACCGAGCTGGTGGCCGCCTTGAGCCGGAGCAGCTGTTTGGGGGTGAACACGATCAGCGGCTTGCGCGGCCGGGCGTAGGCCTGGCGGCGCAGCAGGTGGAAGTGGCTCGCCGGGGTGCTCGGGTAGGCGACGGTCATGTTGTCCTGGGCACACAGCTGCAGGTAGCGCTCGATGCGCGCCGAGCTGTGGTCCGGGCCCTGACCCTCATAGCCGTGCGGCAGCAGCAGCACGACCGAGGAGCGCTGGTTCCACTTCTGCTCCGAGCTGGAGATGAACTCATCGACGATGGTCTGCGCGCCGTTGGCGAAGTCGCCGAACTGGGCCTCCCACAGCACCAGGGCGTCGGGCCGCTCCACCGAGTAGCCGTATTCGAAGCCCATCGCGGCGTACTCGGACAGCAGCGAGTCGTAGACCCAGAACCGGGCCTGACCGTCGCCGAGGTAGAGCAGCGGGGTCCACTCTTCGGCGTTGCTGCGGTCGATCAGCACGGCGTGCCGCTGCACGAAGGTGCCGCGCCGGCTGTCCTGACCGGCCAGCCGCACCGGCGTACCTTCGGCGAGCAGCGACCCGAAGGCGATCAACTCACCCATGCCCCAGTCGACCCCGCCGTCGCGGGTCATCGCCGTACGCCGTTCCAGCATCTGCCGCAGCTTCTTGTGCGGCTCGAAGGACTCGGGCCAGCTGGTCCACAGGTCCCCGATCTTGTGCAGCAGCTCGGTGCTGATCGCCGTCGAGCGGGTGCGGTGGCTGCGCAGCTCGTCCTCGACCTGCGCCTCGGGCCGCTCGAGGCCGTCCATGATCGCGGTGTTGCTGGCCGTGCTGGCGGGCCGGGCGCGGGTGGCCTCCTTGGTCTCCACGAAGACCTGCTCAAGCCGGTTCTGGTAGTCCTGTAGCGCGGCCTGCGCGTCTTCCAGGGTGATGTCGCCACGGCCGACCAGCGACTCCGTGTAGAGCTTGCGGACGCTGCGCTTGGCCTCGATGAGCTTGTACATCAGCGGCTGGGTCATCGAGGGGTCGTCGCCCTCGTTGTGGCCCCGGCGCCGATAACAGATCATGTCGACGACGACGTCCTTGGCGAACTTCTGGCGGAACTCATAGGCCAGCTCCGCGACCCGCACGCAGGCCTCGGGGTCGTCGCCGTTGACGTGGAAGACCGGCGCCTGCACGGTGCGAGCCAGGTCGGTGGAGTAGACCGAACTGCGCGAGCTCGACGGCGCGGTGGTGAAGCCGACCTGGTTGTTGACGACGACGTGGATCGTGCCGCCGGTGCGGTAGCCCCGCAGCTGGGACAGCTGCAGCGTCTCCAGCACCACGCCCTGCCCGGCGAACGCCGCGTCGCCGTGCATCAGGATCGGCAGCACCGTGAACTCTTCGCCGGCCTTGTTGATGCGGTCCTGCTTGGCCCGGACGATGCCCTCCAGGACCGGGTTGACGGCCTCCAGGTGACTGGGGTTCGCGGCCAGGTAGACCCGGGTGGTCTGACCGTCCTCGCTGGAGAAGACGCCCTCGGTGCCGAGGTGGTATTTCACGTCGCCGCTGCCCTGCACACTGCCCGGGTCCTGGGTGCCCTCGAACTCGCGGAAGATCTGGGCGTAGCTCTTGCCGGCGATGTTGGCGAGCACGTTGAGGCGGCCACGGTGCGGCATGCCGATGCACACCTCGTCCATGCCCTCTTCGGCCGAGCGGACCAGCACGCGGTCGAGCAGCGCGATGACGGACTCCCCGCCCTCCAGGCTGAATCGCTTCTGGCCGACGTATTTGGTCTGCAGGAAGGTCTCGAAGGCCTCGGCCGCGTTGAGTCGGCGCAGGATCCGCATCTGCTCGTCGCGGCTGATCTTGGCGCCCTTGGCCTCGACCTTCTCCTGGATCCAGTGCCGTTGGTCGGGGTCCTGGATATGCATGAACTCCACCCCGATGGTGCGGCAGTAGCTGTCCTGCAGCACATCGAGGATCTCCCGGAGAGTGGCCCGTTCCTTGCCGCCGAAGCCGCCCGTCGCGACCTCGCGGTCCAGATCCCACAGGGTCAGGCCGTAGGTCTCCAGGTCGGTGTCCGGGTGCTTGCGCATCCGGTATTCCAGCGGGTCAGTGTCCGCCAGCAGGTGCCCGCGGACCCGGTAGGAGTGGATGATCTGCTGCACCCGGGCGGCCTTGCCGAGGTCGTCCTCGTGGTTGGACAGGACGTCTCGGGCCCACCGGACCGGCTCGTAGGGGATCCGCAGGGACCGGTAGATCTCGTCGTAGAAGTCGTCCTCGCCCAGCAGCAGCTGGTGGACGATCTTGAGGAACTCCCCGGAGGTCGCGCCCTGAATGATGCGGTGGTCGTAAGTGCTGGTCAACGTGATGACCTTGCTGATGCCCTGGCGCGCGATGGTCTCCATCGAGGCGCCCTGCCACTCGGCCGGGTATTCCAGGGCGCCGGCGCCGATGATGGCCCCCTGCCCCTGCATGAGCCGCGGCACCGACTGCACGGTGCCGATGCCGCCGGGGTTGGTCAGGGTGATCGTGGTGCCGGCGAAGTCTTCGACGGCGAGCTTGCCGGACCGAGCCTTGCGGACCAGCTCCTCGTAGCCGTTCCAGAAGTGGAAGAAGTCCATCTTCTCGGCGGCCTTGACCGACGGGACCACGAGGCTGCGGGTGCCGTCCGGCTTGGGCAGGTCGATCGCCAGACCGAAGTTGATGTGCGCCGGCTGCACCACCTGAGGCTTGCCGGCCTCGTCGAGCCGGTAGTTGGCGTTCATCTCGGGCAACGCCTTGAGCGCCTGCACGATCGCGAAGCCGATCAGGTGCGTGAAGCTGATCTTGCCGCCGCGGGTCCGGCGCAGGTGGGCGTTGATGGCGGCCCGGTTGTCGATCATCACCTTGGCCGGGACGGCGCGCACGCTGGTCGCCGTCGGCACGGCGAGCGAGGCGTCCATGTTCGTGACGATCCGGGCGGCCGGGCCCTTGATCGCCTTGACGACCTCCTGGTCGTCGGCCTTCGGGTTCTTCACCTGCGGGGTGTCGCGCGGGGTGGGCGAGGCCTTGGCGCCGGGGGCGGGGGCGGCCGGGCTGGTCTCGTCGCCGCCGGCACTGGCGGCCTTGGACTCGGCGCCGCTGGAGGCGTTGGCGGCACGCTCGGGGGCCGGTTGACCGGCGGCGCGATCGCCCTCGCCGGCCGCGCTCGCAGCGGCGGGTGCGGGCGCGGGTGTGGCCGGCGGGGCGGCGGCCTTCGCGCCAGTGGCAGAGGTCGTCGCCCGCGGGGTGGCGGCCGGCGGGGCGGTCGCGGGCTCGCGGGGAGCGGTCCGGTTCTGGCCGGGCGTCGGCGCGGCCGCCGGGGCGGGGGCCGGGGCGGGCGACGGCGCGGCGGCCCGCGGTGCGGGACCGGCGCCATTGCCGCCGGTGGTCGAGCTGCCTTGGACGCCGCGGGACTTGTACCCGTCGAAGAACGGCCACCAGGCCTCATCGACCGAGTTCTTGTCCTGGAGGTACTGCTCGTAGAGCTCATCGACCAGCCACTGATTCGGTCCGAAACCTGCGGTGGGGTCGCTCTGAGCGGGCAGCTGTGCCACGGCGTACTCGTCTCTCTCGCTCGTCGCCGGAAATCGGCCGGGGATCGACGGCCCATCCGACGACTTCGCTGGTCCGCCGGTGCCAGGCTACCGTGCGGGCGGCTCGGAAGGGTGGGCTGGGTCACGCCCCCGCGCTGCGGCCCGCCGCGGCTGCGGCGCCCCTGTCGGTGGGGCTGCCTAAGATGTGCCCACTATGACCGAATGGCTGCTCACCGGCGTCGGCGTACTGCTGACGATGGGCACGGCGTTGTTCGTGACCGCCGAGTTCTCCCTGGTCTCGCTCGACCGGTCCAGCGTCAGTAGCGCGGCGGAGGCGGGGGACAGCAAGGCCCGCAGCGTCCTGCCGTCGCTGCGTGCGCTGTCCACCCAGCTCTCTGCCGCCCAGGTCGGCATCACGTTGACGACGCTGGCGTTGGGCTATCTCGCGACGCCGTCGGTGGGGCTGCTCCTTCTCGACCCGCTGCAGCGGGTCGGGGTGCCGCCGGAGAGCGCGCTGGCCGTTGCCTCGGTGGCGGCGCTGGTGCTGGCCACGCTGTTTTCCATGGTCTTCGGCGAGCTCGTCCCCCAGTTCCTGGGCATCTCGGCGCCGCTGTCGATGGCGGCCCTGGTGGCCCCTCCGGTGCGGCTGTTCGCACTACTGATGCGGCCGCTGATCGTCGTCCTCAACGGGTCCGCCAACGCGATGCTGGAGTCGTTCGGCATCGAGCCTCAGGAGGAGCTGTCGGCGGCCCGCACGCCGCAGGAGCTGGCCTCGATCGTCCGGCGCAGCGCCCAGGCGGGGACGCTGGATGAGGATCTGGCGCAGCGGATGACGCGTTCGCTGGACTTCGGGACGCGGGTGGCAGCCGATGTGATGACGCCGCGGGTGCGGTGCGTCTCGGTGGACCGTACGGCGACTGTCGCCGACGTTGTCGAGCTGGCGCGTCAGACCGGGCACTCGAGATTTCCGGTGCTCGGCGACGACTGGGACGACGTCGATGGGATGGTGCACGTCAAGCGGGCGGTCGCGGTGCCGCACGAGCGCCGCGGCAAGGTCCCGGTGTCGGGTCTGATGACGCCGCCGACCTTCGTGCCGGAGACCATCGGCCTGGATCCGCTGCTGCTCCTGCTGCGTCGCGCGGACGGCCAGATCGCCGTCGTCGTGGACGAATACGGCGGGACCTCCGGGGTGGTCACGCTGGAGGACGTCGTGGAGGAGCTGGTCGGGGAGGTGGCCGACGAGCACGATCGACAGCGCAACACCGCGCGGCGCGACGCTCGCGGCCGCTGGAGCGTGCCGGGGATGTGGCGGCCCGACGAGGTGCGCGACCGGATCGGGGCGGCGGTGCCCGACTCCGCGGCGTACGAAACGGTCGGCGGCTTCGTGATGGCCGCACTCGGGCGGCTCCCCGCGGTCGGCGACGAGGTCGTCGTGCCCGGCTGGGCGGTTCGGGTCGAGGGGATGGACGGCCGGCGGGTGGACCGGCTGCGGTTCGTGCCGCGGGAGGGCGGTACGCCGTGAGCCCCGCGCTGGCCCTGTCCCTGTCGGTGCTGCTCCTGCTCGGCAACGCGTTCTTCGTCGGTGCCGAATTCGCGGTCCTGGCAGCGCGGCGCAGTCAACTGGAGCCGCTGGCGGCCGCCGGTCGACGCAGCGCCCAGCTCGCGTTGCAGGCCCTGGAGCGGGTCGCCTCGCTGCTGGCGTGCGCCCAGCTGGGCATCACCGTGTGCTCGGTACTGCTCGGTGCCCTGGCCGAGGACGCGATCCACCACCTGATTGCGCCGGTGCTGGAGCGGGTCGGACTGTCCGGGACGCTCGGTCACGCCCTCGGGCTGGCGCTCGCGCTGCTGATCGTCGCGTACTTCCACGTGGTGATCGGCGAAATGGTCCCCAAGAACATCGCGATCGCCGGGCCGGATCGGGCCGCGCTGTGGCTGGCGCCGGCGCTGCTGCTGCTGACCCAGGGCCTGCGCCCCGTGATCCGGGTGCTGGAGTGGCTGGCCAAGGCGCTCGTGCGGCTGTTGGGGATCGAGCCGAAGGACGAGGTGGCCAGCGCCTACACGGCCCAGGAGGTGGACGCGATCGTCGTCGAGTCGGCCCGCGAGGGCCTGCTGCAGGAGCAGCAGCAGCACCTGGCCCGGCGGGTCCTGGAGTTCAGCGACCGGGTGGCGGGCGATGTGGCGGTCCCGGTCGGCGAGCTGGCCACCCTTCCGTTCGGGTGCACGCCGGCGGACGTCGAGCGGTTGGTCGCCAAGCGCGGCTTCAGCAGGATCCCGATCACCCACGAATCGGGCGAGCTCGGCGGCTACGTGCACCTCAAGGACGTGCTCTACGCCGACGAGGAGGAGCGCCTTCGGCCCGTGCCGGTCAAGCGGATCCGGCGGCTGGCCACCGTCCGGCCCGACGACGAGGTCGAGGACGTCCTGGAGACGATGCAGGAGACCGGCTCCCACCTGGCCCGGGTCATGACCGCGCAGGACACCGTCACGGGGATCGTGTTTCTGGAGGATGTGCTGGAGGAGTTGGTCGGCGAGGTCACCGATTCGACTCAGCGGTCGCGCCACGCCTGATTCCCGTCGGCGAACTTAGGGTCTACTCTGTGATCTGGGTAACAACTGGGGAACCCTGTTCTGCGACGGAGGAAACCGCTATGGCCACCGATGCGACCGCGACCATCCGCATCCACCACGCGGAGCTGGATCGCAAGACCCTGCTCGGGCGTGGCATCGGCGTGAACCGCCTGCCGGTGGCGAGCCTGCCCGCCGCGCAGGACATCACCGAGATCACGGTGCCCGCCGGCACCCACATCCTGCAGATCCGCAACGGCATCTTCTTCAGCTCGGCGTTGCGCTATTCGGCCGCGCCGGGCGCCGTGCTCGACTACGAGGCGATTCCGCACGAGCCGACCTGGGGCGAATCGGTGTTCGGGTCCGGGGTGGCGCTGCGGCGGATCCCGGCGCCAGTGCCCGCGGTCGACCGGGGCGACGGCGCTCACCTGGCCGACCACGTGGCCCGGACCGTCTTCGTCGCCCAATAGCCGCCCGCCGTGGGGTGAGGAGCCCCGCCGCTACGGGAGGACCGGGCGAGCGGACCGACGGTCGCGCCGCGCGGCATCGTGCCGGGCCGTCCACCCGCGGGCGGACATCGTGGTCAGCGCATAGATGGTCAGAAGATCCAGGCTCATCGCAGCCAGGGTCTGGGCCGTGGGGCGGTCGCTGCCGAGGGCGGGCAGCAGCTGGCTGAGCAGCGAGAAGCTGAGCAGCACGAGCATGCACCAGCGCGCCCAGCCGCTGCCCCGGTAGGTCAACCAGGCGAGCAGGAACAGCACGGCGTACGTCGCGATGGCGATCACCACCAGCCACAGGCCGACCTGGCCCAGGTCCTCCGAGACGCCGTCGGCCAGAGCCTCGCTGGCCCAGTCCGTCCCGAGGATCTCCGCCAGGCCCGTGACCAGGGAGATCGACAACGACACGGCGGTCAGGACGCCGGCGGCCACGACGGCGAACGGGCGTCGCGCCACGCCCGCTGCAGGTCCCGCCGCGGTCGACGTACCGACGCTTCCCGCGGGGACCCCGACCGCTCGCACGTCCACGATCGGCAGATCGCCGTCGGTAGCCACGGCGTCCCCGCCTCCGTTGCGGGAGTGGTAGCCGGTGGAGAAGTCCTCGATGACCTCGACGCGGGTCTGCGGGACGGCGGCCCGCACCGAGTCCACGATGTAGTCGCGCTCGATGTCGATGTTTCGGTCGATCTTGTGGGTCACCTGCAGCGTGAACAGGGACAGCCCGACGGCGCGGTCGAACGTCCCGGCCGCGAGCCAGTCGACGCGGTGCCCGCCGGGCAGCAACCACCCGGGCGGGGTGGGCCAGAAGCGCACGTGGTGCCGCTGCGCGGGACTGCCTTCGACCTCCTGCTGGTAGGCGAAGTCCTGGATGGAACCGAACAGCACCAGGGGGCTGACCGGCGCCTGGGGGTAACTGCGCCGGGCCAGCGAGTCCCGCACGATGCGCCAGCTCGAGCCGACGTCGACGGGGTCGGCCTTGATCCAGCCCGCGCGGGTCATCGCCGCGTGGATCTGGTCCGCGGTGCCCCGCAGCGCCAGGTTGATGGGGTCGCCGAGCAGGCCGTCGGTGGTGCGGGAGCGGCCGATGAAATACCCCGGCACGTAGATCGCGGTGAGCACCCGGTGCAGCCGCGGCAGCGCGAGGTAGGCCAGCACCGCCCAGAACACGATCAGATAGGCCACCGACGTCCACCGCGTCACGCCCTGGCGGAGCAGCACGAACGCGAAGACGAACGTGAACAGCATCACCGCGCCGAAGAACAGGTCCTCGACGAGCGCGCTGGTCACCACGCGGCGGGGTTCGTAGGTCGCCACCTTGTCCGGCTCACGTCGGTAGATCGGTGTGGTGGGCCTGTCGCTCATCGGCTCTCCCGGGCGCCGTGGGTGGTGCGGTGGTGACCCCGGCGCGCCCCGGGGACCTGGATTGACGCGCCCGGGGTCGAGCAGGGGACGGAGAAGGACCGGTACGTCGTGCGGCGTACCGGTCCTTTCGCTGGTGGCGCCCCCGGCAGGATTCGAACCTGTGCTTTCCAGATTCGGCCCCGCGACGGCAGCCAGCACAATTAAGGGTCTGAACAGCGATGTTGTCACTTCGCCCGGCTATCATAACTCAACTTAGACACTCTCGTATAGACTCGCTTAGCGCACGTAGAGTGCACGCGATTCCCGACAGGATGGCGACAGGATCATGCCAGCACGGCGCAGGAGAGGCTTCGGCGGGCTCCGCAAACTGCCGTCCGGCCGCTGGCAGGCGTACTACTCCGGCCCGGACGGGCTGCGCCATTTAGCGCCCGAGACCTTCACAGTCAAGATCGACGGCGAGGCGTGGTTGGCCGCAGAGCGCCGCCTGATCGAGCGAGACGAATGGCGCCCGCCAGCCGCGCGGCGGGTCGCTACCCACGGCGCGACGCTTGTGCAATACGCCCCCGGCGCCCTGGAGCGTCGCCGCGTTAGGGGACAGCCCTTGCGCCCCCGGACGCTGGCGCTGTACCGCTCCCAGCTCGACCGCCTCGTCCTGCCCGGGCTCGGAGAGCTGCCCCTGCGGGGGATCACGGGCGAGGTCGTACGGCGCTGGCACGACAACCTGCCGGCCGGCAAGCCGACCCAACGAGCCCACGCTTACAGCCTCCTGCGGACCCTGCTCGGCCAGGCCGTCGATGAGGGACTGCTCCGGGAGAACCCGGCCAAGATCCGAGGCGCTGGGACAACCCGCCGCGTCCGCGACATCAGCACGGCCACGCCGGCGGAGGTCCAGGCGATCGCTGAGGCCATCGTCCCGGGCCGGCTGCGGCTGTTCGTGCTGCTCGCTGCCTGGTGCGGGATGCGGTACGGCGAGCTGGCCGAGCTGCGGCGCCGGGACATTGACGTCGAGAAGGGCACCGTCCGCGTCGACAGGGCCGTCGTGCGGGTCAACGGTGAGGATCTGGTGGGGCCGCCGAAGAGCGCTGCGGGTCGCCGGACGGTCGCGATCCCGCCGCACCTGATTCCCGACGTCGAACGACACCTGGTGGAGTACGTCGGCCGCGCCGGCAACGCACTGCTGTTCGCCCGCGAGGGGAACCGGCACTTGAGCCATACGGAGACCACCAAGGCCTACGCCCGGGCCCGGGAGGCGGCAGGGCGGCCCGATCTGAGGTTGCACGATCTGCGCCATACGGGGGCGACCTGGGCGGCGCAGACGGGCGCCACGCTCGCCGAGCTGATGGCTCGGGTGGGGCACAGTACCCCAGCGGCAGCCCTCCGCTACCAGCACGCTGCGCAAGGACGGGACGCCGCGATCGCTGCGGCCATGTCGAAACTTGCGAACGGAACCTCGACATTAAGAACGCACGAAAACTAGTCGACATTAATAACGCACGAAGACTAGTTGACATTAAGAACCCGCGAAAACTAGTCGACATTAAGAACGCACCATCCGACGGCCACGATTTCTAAGCGCGCCTCTCCGAACTGGACCTTGGAGGCATGAGCCCCTGAACTTCGGACTCGCCGAGCCGGGGCCGGCGGGCCCGGGGGCGGGGGGTTGACATTTACGTTAGTCTAAGGTGACTATGGAGGAGGCGCGATCGCTCGGCCCGGGCGCATGCGCGGAACGGACACAAGCGGAACCTAAGGAACTTCGAAAGCGATGATTATGTGGGAACAATTCACTGCACCAGAGCCGGTAATCGTGGCTCGTTGCAAACTCTGCGGGCATATCCGTGGAAGGCTATGTGTGTCGGACACCAGCAATGTCGACGCCGCGATTCTAACGGCGTACTGGGATGACAAGAGGGCGCATCGGGACCCGTGCGAGTGTGGCACAGTGCCGGAAATTGAATCCCTCCGCGCTGATATCAAGATAGCGCTATCGAGGCCAGTCCTTAATGACGGATTACGACCAGAGTGGAAAGTCAGGGTCGCATAGAAGCACGACATCAGTAAGCCAACTCAAGAACAAGCCTCAGCGGTGCCCACTTCGGGCCAACGTGCCGGACGCGTCCGGTGAACGCGACTGCAGGGCGGGTCGCCTTTCATCACGAAAGGTGATCTACCATGCCCAATTTCAGCCATCGGGCGTCAGTGCGCCGACGCCTCGCTCTGGGCCTTAATCGCAGAGTCGAGCAATCGCGCACCGAGGTTAGTCAAGCGAAAACCTCCCAGGGTGGGACGCACGTCGGTGCGCGGCCGTCCTGCCGGGGCGCGACGCTGCGAGACGACGCAAGGACCGCTGGCCGACTGACGGAAGCGTGTGCACTATGAGCGGCGCACATGTCAAAACCGAACGCCGCTGGCTTTCACAAGAACAGGTAGCCGAATACCTAGGCGTCTCTGTAATCACGGTTCGTCGGATGGCGTCTAGGGGCGACCTCCGGGCAATGCGCATGGGTCCGAGACTACTCAGGTACGACGCTCGCGAGATTGACCGCATGCTCACCCCGATCCTAGGGGGCCAGTGAGCGATGACCAAAACGCGAAATCGGGCCGCCTCAGGAGAAGGCGGCCCGACCCCGGACGAAACGCGACGAAGTGGGAACTCCGATTCACAGGCTAGCCGCGTCCCTACGGGCGCCGCAACAACCCATACGACGCGCCCCTCACTGGCCCTGCAGGTTTCCGTAAGACGAGGAAATGGGCAGTGGCATAGAAGGATCTTCCTCACTCTGGCCGCCGCGGAGCGAGCAGTCGTTGCAGCAGCTAAGCGGGGCGCGCCACATGCCGTTGCCATCATTCGGGCCGAGCAGTTTTCAGGGCACGACTGGCGCGACTACACGACCGTCAGTGCGGCGTTCGATGCGGCTATGGCGATTTCTGGTGAGTCGTCATGACCTCACCTGAAAAGACAGCCTCAGCGCTCACAACGGCCCGCCGGCTCGCCGCCCGCGGAATCCCGATCTTCATCGCCCACCCCGCGCTCGGAGCGGACGGCCAGTGGGACCCGAAAGGCGGCAGTGGCCAATCCGGCTACGTGCTGCCCGCCGGCTGGCAGGCCACCACCCCAGACCCGGCCGTCGTCGACACGTGGCGGCCGGGCGACGCCCTCGCTGCCGTGATGGGCGCCCCGGGCCCGGTCGACTGCCTCGACGTCGACCCCAGAAATGGAGGGGACGCCACAGCCCACCAATGGGGGGGTGCTGGGGTGTGGCCGACGTCGTACGGCCGGCAGCTCACGCCTTCGGGTGGGTGGCATGACCTGATCGCGGCCACTGGGTGTCGATCCATGGACGGCGTAGACCAAGGGCTGGACCTGAAGGCCGGGGCCGCTGGGCGGGGGCACGGCTTCATCTGGATCGCGCCCACGGTCAAGCTGTCGAAGTCGACAGGAAACCTGGCCGCCTACGAATGGGTCAATGAGCCGGACCTGGTTGCGCTCGACGGGCCAGACGACTCGACGGGCACACTGAAAGCTCGCGTGGACGCCAAGAGGGCGCCGCAGGCGTCGATCCCTTCCGAGGGGCTCGCGCCCGCGTGGTCGGCGCTCAGCGAGGCCCAGAGGGGCCGTATCGAGGCGTACCTTGCTCAGGTCGTCGCGGACGAGAGCGCCCGGTTCGCCGAGATTGCCATATGGTCCGAGGGGCACCGCGACCAGCAGGGGCGCGGGTGGGAAAAGTGCTGCGCGGACCTGGCCAACAGGCTCGGCCGACTCACACGCGCGAGCTGGACGCCCTGGACCGAGCAGGACGGCGCCGCGGCGTACGACTCGGTGCTACCTGAGCAGATCCGCGCGTGCACAGCAGTCAACAAGTGGCGGGACCAGTGGCATCGACGTGGCCCCGCGCCGATGCCAGATTCTCTCGCAGAGTCGCTGGCCGAGCTGGAGGCCGCCGAGCCGACCATGGGGGGCGGCGGCGCGGCGAAGTCGGACGTGGCACGCGGCGCCGGCCGAACGGTAACCCTTACCCCGGCATCCGCGTTCACGCCACGTCCGGTCCGTTGGCTATGGGAAGGCCGGCTAGCGCTTGCCACGATGGGGCTCCTGTCTGGCCGTGAAGGTATCGGGAAGTCGACGCTGGCCTACTGGCTGGCAGCGCGCGTGACACGCGGGGAGTTGCCCGGCGACCGACTCGGACAGCCGGGGGCAGTCTTGGTGTCAGCGATGGAAGACAGTTGGGAACACACGATTGTCCCCAGGCTGATCGCGGCAAACGCGGACCTTGACAAGGTGTTTCGCATCGACGTTACCAACAGTAACGACGATCCCGTAGGACTAATGTTGCCACGAGACAATTCGGAGCTTGAAAAGCACGCGTTAGACGTCGGCGCCGCCCTCCTCCTCTTCGACCCGCTCACATCACGCCTCGGGGAACTCGACACGCACCGAGACGCGGAGGTACGAAAGGGCCTTGAGCCAATCGTTCGCATCGCGGATCGGTGCGGCTTCGCAATCCTCGGCCTGATCCACCACAACAAGTCGGGCAGCTCTGACCCATTGCACTTGGTCACTGGATCCCGCGCCTTTACGGCGGTGGCTCGCTCGGTGCACACATGCATTGTTGACCCTGACGACGAAAACCGATGCCTCTTCGGGACGCCAAAGAACAACCTGGGCCGTGCCAATCTGCCAACGCTCGCATACACGGTCGCTTCCCACCGAGTAGACACCTCCGATGGTCCGATTTACACGGGCAGGATCGAATGGGGGGAGAGTATTTCGGGCCAGTCCATTAGCGATTGCATGAAGCGTGCAAACGCAACTGACGACGAGCGATCGGCCGTATCCGAAGCGGCGGGCTGGGTGCGAGACTACCTGGAGACGAACGGCGGCATTGCCAGGTCAATTGACGTCAAGAACGAGGGGCGCAAGGCCGGACACAGCGAAAGAACCATACAACGCGCCCGCGAAAGGCTGCGGCTGACGTCGAGGTCGACGGGCTACCCAAGGGTCACCTACTGGGAACTTCCCGCGGAGAGCAGTCCGGAACCTCCCAGTCATGCCTCAGTCGAGCCTACGTCTAGGGGAGATGGCACAACTGTATGTATTGGGGCACAACTGCCCAGCTCATCCACAGTCGTGCCAGTCGTGCCAGTCGCGCCAACGCCCGGACGTAAGGCACGACCGGCACCACTGTGCGGCTCCTGCGGTCTGGCACTCGACGACCTAAGCGTTTCCGAGGGCCATGCGACCCACCCATCATGCCCCTCTGGTGGGCGGGGGGTGGTGAGCGTATGAGCGCCCAGCCCCTCTACTCAGAGTCGCAGTTGTCGCGCGCGGCGGCCAGTTCGTCTCTTCGGCTCGCGGCAGCAATTGCCGGCGCCTTCGGCGCTGTTCCATGCCGCGGGAAGGATTCTGAGGATTGGACGTCGACCTCTGTACTGCGCAGGGCTCGCGCGGTCGCGGCTTGCGCCGAATGCCCGGCGCTGATCGAGTGCGCAGAATACGCGGCCCTCGCCAATGAGGGCTGGCATGTGTGGGGAGGTGTTGACCAAACTCCGATAGCACGCAAGAAACGCAATGCAAATTAGATAACCCGACGAAAAGGGAGCACGTGAAAATGCAGGAGCGAAACAGTGAAAAGGAAGCGGCGGCCGAAGCTGCCGCGGAGGCGGCCGACACGGCGACGGCCGACCGGGAGGCGGCAGACGCAGCGCCAGAGACCGAGCCCGAGGTGGTGCCAGAGACCGAGCCCGAGGTGGTGCCAGAGACCGAGCCCGAGGTAGCGCCAGGGGCCGAGCTGGAAGTAGCCCCAGAGACGGAGCCAGCAGGCCGCGAGGCGGCCAAGTACCGGCGCCGGCTGCGGGAGGTAGAGGTCGAGCGCGACAGCCTCGCAGAACGGCTCACAGTGGCCCAGCAACGCGAGGTCGAGCGGCACACCCGCCTGCGTACGCCCAGCGCGCTTTGGGCGCTGGGCGCCTCCGTCACGGACGCCCTGGACGACGACGGCAACGTCGACCCGGCCAAGGCTGCCGCGTTGGGCCAGCGGTACGCCGAGCAGTACGGCCTGCAGCCCCCGCGCGGCTGCTACGCCCCGCTGGAGGGCATGCATCCCGGCGACGGTGGATCAGCCGCGGCTCGACCCGAAGATATTGTGATGGGCCGCGGCTGAAAACGAAAATCTCAAACAAAAGAAGGGAATCCGGTCATGGAAGCAACGGTGCGAATGACTGCCGCTGATCAGGGCGCTATCTTGATCGCAAAGCGTGAACATGCTAAGAGATGCCTGCGGCATCTCCTAGCGCTCTACGATGAGGAAAAGGTCCTCCTCAGCCTCCTCAGCGAGTCCCTCACCGGGGTCGCGGAGGGCCATGCCGACCTGAAGAATCCAGCAGCAATGTGGAAACTCGGCGTCAGATTGAGCGACGTCCTCGATAGCGAATGCGCCGTTGACCCTGAGAAGGTTTCCGCAATCGTCGACCGCGTGGTCGGAGAATACGGGCTAGCCCGGAAGTAGTGGCGGAACGCGTCCATATTGCGCTATCCTGTCCTCGGGTGGTGAAGAAGCGGCCAGGCGTCGCCTCAGCACCCGAGGACAGGCCCGGGGGCCGAAGAGCGTAGAAGGTAGATCCTCCGCTCAGACAGAAAACACACTTAGCCCCGAGAAAGGCCCCAGAACAAATGCCCATTACTAGCCCTGCCACCACGCCTCAGATTCCCGAGGGATGGCGCCCGAATGTCGTCTCGACATTCGACCCCGACGACCAGATCCCCGAAGCACTGATCATCACCTGCACTTCCCGAGCGGGGGAGATTGAAGGCGACGCGCCGCGCGTCCTCGTGCCCTACGTCAAAACCGACGCGGCGGCAGACTTCATCGCCGAGGGTGCACCGATTCCGGTCACGGCCGGCGCCTATGACCAGGTCGCAATCGACACGCACAAGGTGTCCGTGCTCTCCACGTTCGCCCGCGAAGTGCTCGAACAGCCGCAGGCTGCGACCCGGATCGTCAACTCGATGCGACGTTCCATCGTTCGGAAGGCCGATCAGGCGTTCCTCTCGAATGCATCCGGTCCCGCCGGCCTGCTCACCACGGCCGGCATCGTTGCCGGCGGGGATATCGGCGGATCCGTGGGCCCCGATATCTACGCCCTGTATGACGCCATCGCCGCTATCGAGAACGATGGCGGCCAGGCAACCAACCTGCTCATGAATCCGCTCGACTGGGCGAAGCTCGCACGCATTCCCATGGGGACCGGTTCCAACGTGTCCCTGCTCGCGGACGCCCACAACGGCGCAGAGCGGATCCTTGGCGGCCTTCCCGTCACCGTGCATCCCTCAGTCACAGTGGGCAAGGCTATCGTCATCGACAAGTCCGAAGTCGTTTCGGCGTACGGCCAGCTGCATCTCGACCGGTCTGACCATGCATTCTTCGCCAATGACGCTATCGCGATCCGAGCAACGTGGCGCATCGGCTGGGCGGCCGTCCGACCGAGCCGTATTGTCAAGCTGACGGTTGCCGCCGACTAGTTCGCAAAGTCCCAAAGCCAGAGCGAGGCACGACGTTAGGGCTCGTGCCTCGCTCTGGCTTTGCTTGTTCTCTCGCGCGTTCGCCGCAGTAATCAAACGCTCAGCAACCATCGACTAACAATGCAACGAAAGCGACAACCACCACCCCCACGACCAGGGGGGAGTCCCCCACCATGCAACAACCAAGGACCACGGGGATTAGCCACTTTCTCTACACAGCAAATCCGAAGGGGGCCAGAATGACGCGCAAAACTGGTCACGAGTGGCTCTCGACTGCTCAGAAATGGATCGGCTTCCGAGTGTGCACGCCCCCCTGATCCCCGTCGTGCGCAGGGCCGGCCGTTATCGGTTTCGCGGCTGTATTGACGGCATCGATCGCGGCGGCCTGTGCGGGGGTGACCTCCTACGCTGCGGCCGCCCAGTGGATCGCCGACCTGCCCCGATCGGTCTTGTCGCGGATCGGGCCAGGTCCGGGCGGGCCGGCGATCTCGACGTTGCGGCGGATGGTGCTGGCCGCCGACGCCGAGCTGCACCGCTTCCTCGAACTGATCGCATAACGCCCAGGTCCAAACCACCCCAACCGAATCAAGAACGCCCCCCCCTGGCGCGCCCCCTAGGCCCGGCCAGTGGTCACGCGGCGCCCGTCTCGCACGCCGATATGCCAGGCCGCTACTGCGGCCCGAGTGACGTCCTCGGTCCGGACTGCGACGGGGACCGAGTGGTGAACGCGGGCGCCGGCATTGCGGAGGCGGTCGCCAGCAGACCCAAGGGCGCTGGCGACGATGTACTTGGCTGTGTCGATGGTGTGCATGGTGGATGCCTTCCTCGGTTGGGTGGATTCTGTTTCTGGCTGGTGGGGTCTCATGGTCACCACGCCCCGGACAACTGGTGGGACGGATCCGGGCAGCCGATGACCCCGCAACGGGTGGCCGGCTCGCCGTAAGGGTCCGGGCTGGCTCCGATCAACGCCGCGACCGATAGGCCGAGCGCGTCGGCCAGTGCCCCGAGTTGGTTGACGGTCAGCCGGCTCGGGCTGGCCAGGATCCGACTCAGCACGGTGGTGGTCAGGCCGGCTCGGGCGGCGACCTCGTCGACGTCCAGGCCGCAGGATTCGATCATCGCGGCGAGGCGGTCGACGACCTCGTCGGCGACGGACGGTGTGGTGGTGGTGTTCATTTTGACCCCCTCGGTCGAGGGTGGCTGGTGCACGTGGAGTGCACGCGAAAGGCCACCTGATCGCGTTTCCGCTGGTCAGGTGGCCTTTTTCGTGGGCGCCCCCGGCAGGATTCGAACCTGCGCTCCCGCCTCCGGAGGGCGGTGCTCTATCCCCTGAGCTACGGGGGCTGGTCGCCACCGGAGACCTCCTGGCGGAGGGCTCACAGCGCCGGGGGAGACGCTACCAGGTCGGTGGCCGGGGCGAGGAACCAGCTGGTCGGCCGGGGCCAGGAACCAGCTGGTCGCCGCCCTCGCCGGCCTCGGTGCTCCGATCGGTGTGTTGTGGGGGTCTGGACCCCACCCACGCTCCGTTCGGAGTGTCGAGGGCCGGGCGGCGTGGCGTGGGACGCGGGCGGGGTGTCCAGGGACGCAGGTGGCGTGGCGTGGGACGCGGGCGGGGTGTCCAGGGACGCGGGCGGCGCTCTGGGGGTGGGCTCCGGCTTCATAGAATGCCCAGGTGACACCCGACGAGCTCGCCTCAGCCATCACCGCCGCCCTGCACGCCGCCGTCGCCGCGGGCCAGACGCCGTTGCCGGCGGACGCCGTACCGGCCGACGTGCGCGTCGAGCGGCCCCGCAACCTGGCGCACGGCGATTGGTCCACCAACGTCGCGATGCAGCTGGCCAAGAAGGCGGGGCAGAATCCGCGCGAGCTGGCGAGCGTGTTGGCGCAGCGGCTGGCGGCGACCCCCGGCATCGCCCGGGCGGACGTCGCTGGTCCGGGCTTCCTCAACATCACCCTCGACGCCGCGAGCGCCGGGGAGCTTGCCCGCACAATCGTCGAGGCCGGCCCGGCGTACGGCCGTGGCGACGCCCTCGCCGGTCATACCGTGAACCTGGAGTTCATCTCCGCCAACCCCACCGGTCCGCTGCACATCGGGCACACCCGGTGGGCGGCGCTCGGCGACGCGCTGCGGCGACTGCTCGCGGCGGCGGGGGCCTCGGTCACCAGCGAGTACTACATCAACGACGCCGGCGCCCAGATGGACAAATTCGGGGCCTCGATCATCGCCAAGGCGGCGGGCACGGAGGTGCCGGAGGGGGGCTATCCGGGGGAGTACGTCGACGACCTCGCCGCGCAGGTGCTGGACCGTCAGCCAGACCTGCTCGACCTGGCGGTCGCCGATCCCGACGCGGCCATCGGGCTCGCCCGGGACCTGGGGTATGAGCTGGAGCTGGCGCACATCCGCGACACGCTGACCGCGTTCGGGGTGAGTTTCGATGTGTGGTTCAGCGAGAAGAGCCTGCACGAGTCCGGTGCGGTGGCCGCCGCGATCGACCGGCTCCGGGCCCAGGGCCACGTGTTCGAGGCCGACGGCGCGATCTGGTTGCGCACCACCACGTTCGGCGACGACAAGGATCGCGTGCTGATCCGCGCCGACGGCGTCCCGACGTATTTTGCCGCCGACGCCGCCTACTACCTGAGCAAGAAGGATCGCGGCTTCCCGGAGAAGGTCTACATGCTCGGCGCGGACCACCACGGCTACGTCAACCGCCTGAAGGCCATCGCGGCCTGCGCCGGCGATGACCCCGAGGTCAATATCGAGGTCCTGATCGGGCAGCTCATCAATATCGCGGGGGTGCGGATGGGCAAGCGCAAGGGCAACGCCATCTACCTCACCGATCTCATCGAGGACATCGGCACCGACCCGGTGCGCTACTCGATGGCTCGCTATCCGGCCGATTCCCCGCTGTCCCTGGACAGCGAGGAGATGAAGCGCCGCACCAACGACAACCCGGTGTTCTATGTGCAGTACGCGCATGCCCGCACCTGCAATGTCGCCCGATTGGCCGCCGGCGACGACGTACGGCGCCAGGACGGGTTCGATCCCGCCCTGCTGACCCACCAGACCGAGGCGGCGCTGCTGGCGATCCTGGGCGACTACCCGCGGATCGTCGCGCAGGCGGCGGCGCTGCGGGAGCCGCACCGGGTGGCCCGCTACCTGGAGGACCTGGCGGCGCGCTATCACAAGTGGTACGACGAGTGCCGCGTTCGCCCGGCGGTGCTCGACGGTGTGACAGAGCCGGTGACCGACCTGCACCGGACCCGCCTGTGGCTCAACGACGCGACCCGTCAGGTGCTGGCCAACGGTCTCGACCTGCTCGGCGTGTCCGCGCCGCAGCAGCTGTGAGCGGGCCGAGGATTCGGGCATGGGAAAGGTGATGCGACCGCACGAGGCCGGCGCGCTGCACAGTGACGGCTACGGCGCGGCACCCCAGTGGCTGCCCCATCCGAGCGACGTCAACGCCCTGCTGCCGGTGTTGTGGGCCCAGGGTGTGGGCAAGGACGACACCGGGGTGCTCACCATTGCAAGCATCTCGGTGACTGCGCTCGCGGCCGAGTTCGGGACCCCGGCGTACATCGTGGACGAAGACGACTTCCGGGCCCGCGCGCGCAGCTTCCGCGACGAGTTCGCCGCGCCCTTCGGCGGCGCTGACGGGCATGACGACGGGCCGGGTCTGGACGTGTACTACGCCGGCAAGGCCTTCCTCTGCTCGGCCGTCGCCCGCTGGGTGGAGCAGGAGGGGCTGGGGCTCGACGTCTGCAGCGGCGGCGAGCTGGCCGTCGCGCAGCGGGTCGGCTTCCCCGGCGCCCGGATCGGGATGCACGGCAACAACAAGTCGGTCGCGGAGATCCGCGCGGCGCTGGCTTACGGCGTGGGCCGCATCGTCCTGGACAGCTACACCGAGATCGAGCGTGTCGCCGCAGTGGCGGCCGAGCTGGGCGTTGTCGCGCCGGTGATGATCCGGGTGACGGCCGGCGTCGAGGCGCACACCCACGAGTTCATCGCCACCGCGCACGAGGACCAGAAGTTCGGCTTCTCGCTCGCCGGTGGGCACGCGGCCAAGGCCGTGCAGCAGGTGCTCGCGCATCCGGACACGCTGTCGCTGCGGGGGCTGCACAGCCACATCGGCTCCCAGATCTTCGACACGGCAGGCTTCGAGGTGGCCGCCCGGCGGGTCCTGGCGCTGCACGCCGCCGTCGCCGTCGATCATGGCGTGCAGATGCCGGAGCTGGATCTGGGTGGTGGCTTCGGCATCGCGTACACCAGCGAGAACACTCCGCTGGCGACGGCCGCGCTGGGGGAGCAGCTGGCCGGGATCGTGCGCCGGGAGTGCGGGGCTGCCGGCGTGCCGACGCCGCGGGTGTCGATCGAGCCGGGCCGGGCGATCGCCGGTCCGAGCACGTTCACGCTGTATGAGGTGGGCACGATCAAGGAGGTCGAGCTCGAGGGCGGGGCCCGCCGCGCCTACGTCTCGGTCGACGGCGGGATGAGCGACAACGTGCGCACGGCGCTCTACGGCGCAGATTATTCGGTGACGCTGGCCAGCCGCGCCAGCGAGGCGCCGCCGATGATCAGCCGGGTCGTCGGCAAGCACTGCGAGAGCGGCGACGTGATCGTGATGGACGAATACCTGCCTGCCGACATTCGTCCCGGCGACCTGCTCGCGGTGCCCGGCACGGGCGCGTACTGCCGGGCGCTGTCCAGCCAGTACAACCATGTGCCGCGGCCGCCGGTGATCGCCGTACGGCGTGATGGTGCCGGTCAGGGGCAGGCGCGGGTGATCGTACGGCGGGAGAGCATCGACGACATCCTGGCCCTGGACATCGACGGCTGAGGAAGCGCGCAGCGGAGGTTGGCCGCGAGCGCAGCGAGTGGCCGGCCGGAGCGGAGTGCGACGAAGCTGTCGCGAAAGGTTCGACGGCTGAGGAAGCGCGCAGCGGAGGTTGGCCGCGAGCGGAGCGAGTGGCCGGCCGGAGCGGAGTGCGACGAGGCTGTCGGGAGGGGTTCGACGGCTGAGGAAGCGCGCAGCAACGCGCCGCCTCCCCGTTGTCCACAGCGCCGCTGATGGAAGCCGACATAAGGCCCTGGCTCGCCGAAGACCTATCCACAGGCCGACCGTTCGTCGCCTGCCCTTTTAGCACCATGGTGCCAAAAGGGCAGGTCACGAACGGTCATGCCCGTGTGGTCGATGCCGCCACCGCCGGTGATTGGGTTCGCCGGTGATTGGGTTCGCCGGTGATTGGGTCCGCCGGTGATTGGGTTCACCGACGTCGTGTTTGAGGATGGAGCGGTGGACCTTCACGCAACGTGGGCGCGGATGGCCGCACGGATGACGTCCGAGCGGGTCGTGTGGTCGTGCTCCGCGCGCTGGTCCAAGGCTCCGAGGAGCGGGTCGTCGAGCCGGACCGGGACCACGCGTGCTGGCCCCTCGCCCATCGGCTGGCACTTCGAGCACCATCGTGTGTCGAGATGTGAGGTGGCAAGGTGTCCAAATGTTAGTTAGAAACCTTGGAACGGGGCGTGGGCGAGCCGACCGTGTCGCTGAGCAGGCTTCTGCAGGGCGATTCCGCGGCGGTGACGGGCCAGACCGAAGTCGGCCTTTCGCAATACGTCGAGGAGATTCTCGCCTCCGGGTTCCCCGGCATCAGGGACCTACCGCAACGGGCGCGCGACGTACAGATCAACAGCTACCTGCGGCGGGTCGTCGAGCGTGACCTGCAGGAGAGCGGCGTCGCGGTCCGGCGCCCGACCGTGTTGCTGTCCTGGCTCGCGGCGTATGCCGCGGCGACCTCGACCGATGCGGCCTATTCCACAATCCTCGACGCCGCCACGGCGGGCGAACCCGATAGGCCGGCGCGGCAGACCGTCGACGGCTATCGCGACCACCTCACGCGCATCTTCCTCCTGGACCCCCTGCCCGCGTGGTTGCCGACATTCGCCCCGTTGAAGCGGCTCACCAGGACCCCGAAGCACCATCTGGTGGACCCGGCGCTGTCCGCTCGGCTCGTCGGCGTCGGCCGCGAGGGCTTGCTCGGGGGGGGCCCAGCGGAAGCCGATCGTGGCTCCTGCCACGACGACGGCGACCTGGCTCGGCGCACTCTTCGAGTCGCTGGCCACACAGAGCGTCCGCGTGTACGCCCAAGCAGTCGACGCGACGACCGGCCATCTGCGCACCAAGAACACCGACCGCGAGGTCGACCTCATCGTCGAGGGCCCGGACCGACGCGTGGTCGCGATCGAGGTGAAGCTGGCTGCGACGGTGTCGGACGCGGACGTCCGGCACCTGCATTGGCTGCATGACCAGCTGGGGGAACGCCTCGCAGATCGGGTCGTCATCACCACGGGCTCAGACGCCTACCGACGCCGAGACGGGGTCGCGGTCGTCCCGCTGGCTCTGCTCGGCCCCTGACCGGCGGTCCGGCCACGGGGCCAACGGGCTCGGCGCGGTTCGGGAGGCGAGACGGCGCGCTCCCCGGGCACGGACCAGCGGCAGGCTAGGATTCCCGGCGTCATCCCTGAGATCGTGAGGAGCTTGGCACGTGAGCGAGAACGCTGCCCGAGGCGAACCTGAGCCGCTGCGGGTCGCCCTGCTCGGGTGCGGTGTCGTCGGCTCCTCCGTGGCGCGGCTGCTGACGGCCAACGCCGCCGACCTCGCGGCGCGGATCGGGCGTCCGCTGGAGATCGTCGGCGTCGCCGTACGCCGTACCGGCCGCGATCGCAGCGACACGAACCTGCCGCCGGAGCTGTTCACCACCGACGCCGAGGACCTGGTAGCCCGCGCCGACATCGTCATCGAGGTCGTCGGGGGGATCGAGCCCGCGCGCAGCCTGATCCTGCGGGCCTTCGAGCACGGCGCCAGCGTCGTGACGGCCAACAAGGCCCTGCTCGCCGAGGACGGCCCCACCCTGTACGCCGCGGCCGCGCAGCACGGCGTCGACCTCTACTACGAGGCCGCCGTCGCGGGCGCGATCCCGTTGCTGCGCCCGTTGCGGGAGTCGCTGGCCGGCGACGACGTACGTCGAGTGCTCGGCATCGTCAACGGCACCACCAACTACGTCCTCGACAAGATGGACACCACGGGCGCCGGCTTCGCCGAGGCCGTGGAGCAGGCCCAGGCGCTCGGCTACGCCGAGGCCGACCCGACGGCCGACATCGAGGGCTTCGACGCCGCCGCGAAGGCCGCCATCCTGGGCAGTCTGGCCTTTCACACGCGCGTGAGCAGCCGCGATGTCTACCGCGAGGGCATCACCGAGGTGACTGCCGCCGATGTCGACGCCGCCACCGAGATGGGGTGCGTCGTCAAGCTGCTCGCGATCTGCGAGCGGGTGCCGGGGGAGGACGGTACGCCGGGCGTCAGCGTGCGCGTTCACCCGGCGATGATCCCGCGGACCCATCCGCTGGCCGGGGTCCGGGAGGCCTTCAATGCGGTCTTCGTCGAGGCCAGCGCCGCAGGTCAGCTGATGTTCTACGGGCCGGGCGCGGGGGGCGATCCCACCGCGTCGGCAGTCCTCGGCGATGTCGTCGCGGTCGCGCGACACCGGGTCGGTGGGGGGCTGGGGCCGCGCGAGTCGGCCTACGCGGACCTCCCGGTCCGGCTCATGGGTCGCGCCCTGACCCGGTACTACATCAGCCTCGACGTCGTCGATCGGCCCGGGGTGCTCGCCCAGATCGCCGGGGTCTTCGCCGACCACGAGGTGTCGATCGAGCAGGTCCGCCAGGAGGCGCGGCTGGACGACGACGGGGAGCGGATGGGCGCGCAACTGGTCATCGTCACTCATACGGCGCCGGACGAGGCCCTTTCGGCCACCGTCGACGCGCTGTCGACGATGTCGATCGTGCGGGGTGTGACCAGCGTGATGCGCGTGGAAGGGGACTGACATGGCTCAGCAGTGGCGCGGGGTGATCCGCGAATACGAGGAGCGGCTGCCGATGCTGGTCGGCGCGCCGGTGGTGACCCTCCTGGAGGGTGGGACGCCGCTGATCCCCGTCGAGAAGCTCTCGCAGCGGGTGGGCGCGCGGGTCTTCGTGAAGTTCGAGGGCCTCAACCCGACCGGTTCGTTCAAGGACCGCGGCATGACGACGGCCATCTCGGTGGCCGCCCGGGCCGGGGCCAAGGCCGTGATCTGCGCCTCGACCGGCAACACGAGCGCCTCGGCCGCGGCCTATGCGACGAAGGCCGGGATGGCCTGCGGCGTGCTGGTGCCCGAGGGCAAGATCGCGATGGGCAAGCTCTCCCAGGCGGTGGCCCACGGCGCGACCCTGCTGCAGGTCGACGGCAACTTCGACGCCTGCCTGGAGGTGGCCCGCAAGCTCGCCGAGTCCTATCCGATCGAGCTGGTCAACTCGGTCAACCCGGCCCGCATCGAGGGGCAGAAGACCGCCAGCTTCGAGATTGTCGACGCCCTTGGCGACGCCCCCGACATCCACTGCCTGCCGGTGGGCAATGCGGGCAACATCACCGCGTACTGGCTGGGCTATCGCGAGTACGTCGCAGGTACGCCGGGCGCTGCCGGCGCCGCCGGCACCGGCGGGCCGGCCACCCGGACCCCGCAGATGTGGGGTTTCCAGGCGGCCGGCGCCGCGCCGATCGTGCTGGGCCACCCCGTCGACGAACCGGAGACGATCGCCACCGCGATCCGGATCGGCAATCCGGCGAGCTGGCGGCAAGCGCAGGAGGCGCGGGACGACTCGGGCGGGGTCATCGAATCCGTCACCGACGAGGAGATTCTCGCCGCGCATCGGTTGCTGAGCTCGACCGAGGGCGTGTTCGTCGAGCCGGCCTCGGCGGCCAGCGTCGCCGGTCTGCTCAAGCGTCATGCGGCCGGGCAGGTGCCGCCGGGCGCGACGATCGTCTGCACCGTCACCGGGCATGGTCTGAAGGACCCGGGGTGGGCCTTGAAGACGGCGGACGGCGCGGAGGTCGTGCCCACCCGGATCCCCGTCGACGCGGTGAGCGCCGCGCGCGCCTTGGGTCTCGAGCGCTGAGATGACCAAGGCGGCAGGCCTGGCCGACGGCCTCGCCGTCGCTGTCACCGTCCCCGCGAGCAGCGCCAACCTCGGGCCCGGCTTCGACTCCATTGGGTTGGCGCTCGGGCTCTGGGACGACTACACGGTGCGGATCGGTGGGGCCGGCCTGCGTATCGAGGTCACCGGGGAGGGCGCCGCCCAGGTGCCACGCGACGCCCGCCATCTGGTCTACCGCTGCTTGGCACGGGGGCTGGTCGCGGCGGGCTACGGCGTACCGTCGGGGCTCGAACTCAGCTGCCGCAACCGCGTCCCGCACAGCCGGGGCCTGGGCAGCTCGGCTACAGCTGCGGTGGCCGGTTTCGCGCTGGCCGAGGCGCTGGTCGCGGTGTCGCAGGGACGGGGTGCCGAGGCGGAGCTGCCGCTGCGGCTCGACGTCGTCGGCGAGCTGGCCGCCCAGGCGGAGGGGCACCCGGACAACAGTTCGGCCAGCGTGTACGGCGGGATGACGGTCTCGTGGAGCGACGACGTCGCGGCCGTCACGGGCGTGCACACCGCCTCGATCGACGTGGACGAACGGATTCAACCGCTCGTCCTGGTTCCGGACATCGAGCTGTCCACGGCGGCCGCGCGGGCGGCGCTGCCGACCGACGTGCCGCTGAAGTCCGCCTCGCTGAACGCGGGACGCTCGGCGCTGCTGGTGGAGGCGATGACGCGCCGTCCCGACCTGCTGTCCGCCGCCACTCGGGACTGGCTGCACCAGGAACAGCGCCGCATCGCCTATCCAGCCACGATGCGGGTCGTCGACGGACTGCGCGCCCGCGGCCTGGCCGCGGTGGTTTCCGGCGCGGGGCCAACGGTGATGGTGCTGGCCACCCGTGATGCCGTGGACGATGCCTGGGCGGCCGCCCAGGACGTAGTCAGCACCGAGCCGGCTCGGTGGGAGATCGCGGCACCGGGCATTCCCCGCTGCGGGGTGCGGGCCCGCCGATGCGACTGAACCGCCCGTGATCGGCGCCGGGACGCGAGCCGGGTCGGTGGCAGGCGTCTCGACGTGCTACATTCGTCATGCTCCACGGGGAAGCGCTTCCCGGCCGCAGGCAGAACGTCTCGGTTGACGGCGCGTGGGAGCAAGCGAACGGTCGATCAGGAATCCCGTCGCTATGACCCCGAGTTCTGTCGCCATCGTCTCGGCCATCGTGCGCCGGGAGGGCCGGACCAGCACTGGTACCCGGATCGGCGACAAACACACATCGGCGACTTCGTCCCAGGTGACGGGTCGCCGGCCGATGACGGGAGCCGCCGTGTCGCGGTCCCGCGTGACGAGGGAAGGACCTTCGTGACCGATACCACCGAGCTCACCATGCCTGTTGAGGCGCCCAAGCGCCGTGGCTTGACCACGTTGCGCCTGGCGGAGCTCCAGACCATGGCCCAGGGCATGGGGATCTCCGGGACTTCCGGGATGCGCAAGGGCGACCTCATCCTGGCCATCAAGGAACGTCAGGGCGGTTCCGCGCCTCGCGCTGCCGGCGCATCGAGCGCCGCGTCGGCCCCCGCTGGTCGGGCCGCACCGGCCACGCCCGCTGCGGGATCGGGCTCCGGCGACGTCGACCGGGATGCCGATGGCGCGCCGGCGGTGCGCCGGTCCCGCCGCGCGGTCGCCCCGTCGAGCGCACCTTCCGGCCCATCGACCGCGCCTGCCGCTCCGTCGACCGCGCCTGCCGGGGACGGCGGCCGGGAGGCGTCCCATGGGGATGGTGCGCGTGCGCAGGACGGCGCCCAGCCGATGCAGCGGGATCGATCCGGTGCCGAGAACTCGGGTCAACGGTCCGCGGACACCGCCGGTGACGACGGGTCGGGCCGGCGTCGGTCCCGCCGGGAGAGGCAGCGCGATTCGCGCCACCCGGACGGCGGCGGTGACCGCCAGGACGGCGGGTCACAGAGCAGTGGCCAGCAGGGCGGTGGCCAGCAAGGCCAGCGGGACCGCCAGGACGGTGGCCGCCAGGACAGCGGCCAGCAGAGCAGTGGCCAGCAGAGCCAGCGGGACCGCCAGGACGGTGGCCGCCAGGACAGCGGCCAGCAGAGCCAGCGGGACCGCCAGCAGCAGGGCGACGCCCGCCGCTACCGCGATGACGACGACGACGGTCGCGGCGGCCGGCGGCGCAGCCGGCAGCGCAGCAGAGACCGGAAGCGGCGCGGCAGCCGCCCCGGGATGGGCGAGGACTACAGCGATCAGCTGGAGACGATCGCCGAGGACGATGTGTTGGTGCCGATCGCGGGCATCCTGGACGTGCTCGACAGCTACGCCTTCGTGCGGACCAGCGGCTATCTCCCCGGCCCGAACGACGTCTACGTGCCGCTCGGCATCGTCAAGAAGCACGGCCTGCGCAAGGGTGACGCAGTCACCGGTGCGGTCAAGGCGATGCGCGACGGTGAGCAGCTGCCGGCCCGGCAGAAGTTCAACGCCCTGGTGCGCCTGGACACGGTCAACGGTGCCGCGCCGGAGGCGTCCCGGGGCCGGGTGGAGTTCAGCAAGCTCGTGCCGCTCTATCCCCAGGAGCGCCTGCGCCTGGAGACCGAGCCGAATATCTACACGACTCGGATCATCGACCTGGTCAGCCCGATCGGCAAGGGCCAGCGTGGTCTCATCGTCAGCCCGCCGAAGGCCGGCAAGACCCTGATCCTGCAGGCCATCGCCAACGCGATCAGCAAGAACAATCCAGAGGCCCACCTCATGGTCGTGCTCGTCGACGAGCGCCCCGAGGAGGTCACGGACATGCAGCGGACCGTCAAGGGCGAGGTCATCGCCTCGACCTTCGACCGGCCCGCCGACGATCACACCACGGTCGCCGAGCTGGCCATCGAGCGGGCCAAGCGCCTCGTCGAGCTGGGTCACGACGTCGTGGTGCTGCTGGACTCGATCACCCGCCTCGGCCGCGCGTACAACTTGGCGGCCCCCGCCAGTGGCCGCATCCTCTCCGGTGGTGTCGACTCCAGCGCGCTCTACCCGCCGAAGCGGTTCTTCGGCGCAGCCCGCAACATCGAGAACGGCGGCTCGCTGACGATCCTGGCGACGGCTCTGGTGGAGACCGGGTCGAAGATGGACGAGGTGATCTTCGAGGAGTTCAAGGGCACCGGCAACATGGAGTTGCGGTTGTCCCGGCAGCTCGCCGACCGGCGCATCTTCCCGGCGGTCGATGTGAACCCCTCCGGCACCCGCCGGGAGGAGATCCTCATGAGCGCCGACGAACTCAAGCTCATGTGGAAGCTGCGCCGCATCCTGTCGGCGCTCGATTCGCAGGCGTCGCTCGAGCTCTTGCTGGCCCAGCTGAAGAAGACCAAGCACAACGCCGAATTCCTGATGATGGTGCAGCGCAACAGCAGCATCAAGCTGGACGACGAGGACTGACAGGAGCAGGCGGAACACAGTTGTGCGGCGGGGCAACGCGATTCGCGGGGCCCCGCCGGCCGCTGTCGGGCAGGCCCAGGCGCACCGGCGCCGGGACTGGGTCGGACGCTTAGATCCCCTGGTCAGCGGTCGATGGGTAGGCGGTCCCTCGGAGCGTGATTTTCGAGAGATCCAGGAATCGCACTACTCGCCACGGACGGCGGTTGCTTCGCCGTCCTTGCTTTCGGGGGAACGCCATGACGGGATCCAGCCACATCCTCGTGGCCGACGACGACGCCGATATCCGTGACCTGGTCACTTTCAAGCTGACGCAGTCGGGTTACACGGTCGAGGCGTATTCGGACGGTGCCTCGGCGTGGGCCGCCATGACGGAACGGCCGCCGCGGCTCGCGCTGCTCGACGTGATGATGCCGGGGCTGTCCGGCCTGGACGTGCTGCGCAAGGCCCGCGAGTCGGCGGCGACGATGAACGTCCCCGTGATCCTGTTGACGGCCCGCAGCCGCGACGTCGACGTCGAAGACGGCTTCGCGTGTGGCGCCACCGACTACGTCATCAAGCCGTTCAGCCCGCGCGAACTGGTGCACCGCGTCGCCGCCGTGTTGGGGCGATGATCTCTTCGACGGGTCTGCTCGTCGCGTCGTTGACGGCTCTCGCGGCCGTCGCAGTCCTGCTGGTCGCTTTGACGGTGCAGGCCCGCGCGCTGCGACGCCGCCGCGAGCGGGCCCTGGCCTCGGTGCAGGGCCGCCGACGGCACTTGGTGCTGGAGGTGGCCTCCGGCGAGGACGAGGACCGCGCGGCCTGGCGTGAGCTGGCGGAGCTGTCGCGGCGCGAGTGGCGTGGGATGCGGCCGGCCGTGATCGGGCTGCTGGCCAAGGTGCGCGGTCGACCGGCCACCGAGCTGGGTGCGCTGCTCTCGGCGTACGGCGAGCTGGACGCAGCCCGCGCGCGGCTGAACTCCCGCTGGGCGGGGCGGCGCGCTCGCGCGGCGTACCTGCTCGGCCTTGCCCGGGACGTACGCTCCCGCGATCACCTGGCCGCCCTGCTGACCGATCGCTCGGGCGATGTGCGCTTCGTCGCGGCCCGCGCCTTGGGGCAGCTCGGTGACCCTGCCGTCGCGCCGGCCCTGCTTGCGGCGTCGGCCCAGCTGCCAGGCCTGCGGCCGGGCCACCCCGGGCTGCCCGCCTGGGTGGCCGCTGAGGCGCTGCTGGGCATCGGTGCCGGGGCTCAGGACGCGGTCGCCGAGGCGTTCGGTTCGAAGGATGCGCACGTGCGCGCCGTGGCGGCGCAGGTGGCCCGGTTCGGGTCCTACCCTGTCTCGCTCACCCCGGCGCGGGTCTGCATATTGTTCGAGCCCGAGATCGGCACCAAGGAGACCCTGATGGGGTTGCTCGGCGCCCTCGGCGACGCCTCGGACGTGCCGGTGCTCGCGGCGTACCTGCACCCCCTCGTGCCGGCGCGGCTGCGCCGTGCCGCGATCGCCGCGCTGGGGGCGATCGGTACGCCGGAGGCGGCGGGACGCCTGGCACCCCTGCTGGACGACGACGACCGGTCGGTGGCGACCGCCGCCGGACAGGCCCTGACCGCGATGGGGGCCCGAGGTCAGGACCTGCTGGACGCCGCGATGGCCGGCGCCGGCGCGGCCCGCCGGGTCGCCGCCGCCTGTCTGCACCTGGCCCGGCTGCGGGCCGAGGGGGTGCCGGCATGATCGAGGTCCTGCCGTGGGTGGTGGAGCGCGCCCTGGCGGCCTGCGATGGGCCGATCCTGGTCTACTTCCTGCTGATCAACACGTCCTACCTGGTGCTGATGATCGCGGCGTCCGTCGACTTCGCCTCGCATCTGCGCCGCCGGACCTGGGTGGACCGGGACGCGGCCGCGGCCTCGCCGATGGTCCCCGGCGTGAGCCTCATCGTCCCGGCCTACAACGAGCAGTCCGGGATCGTCTCCTCGGTGGAGTCGCTGCTCAGCCTGCGGCATCCGCGGCACGAGGTGATCGTCGTCGACGACGGTTCGACCGACGACACCTTCGCGGCGCTGGTGCGCCGATTCGAGCTGGTCGGGGTGGACCGTGAGATCGCCGCGGATGTCCCGGTCCAGGCGGACATTCTCGGGGTGTACGTCCCGGACGACGGGCGCACCCGGCTGACCGTGGTGCGCAAGGCCAACTCGGGCAAGACGGATGCGGTGAACACCGGCATCAACGCCTCGACCCAGCAGCTCGTGGCGATCGTCGACGCCGATTCCGTGCTGGATCCGGACGCCCTGATCGCCGTCACCGAGCCGTTCGTCGTCGACCCGGTCCGGACCGTCGCCACCGGCGGCGTGATCCGCGCCGCCAACGGGTGCACGATTCTCGACGGTCGCGTCGTGGGCGTCTCGGCGCCACGGCAATGGCTGGCACGGATCCAGGTCGTCGAATACCTGCGCGCCTTCCTGATGGGCCGCTCGGGCTGGTCGCGGCTCAACGGCCTGATCCTGATCAGCGGGGCGTTCGGGGTGTTCCGGCGCGACGTTCTGGTGGACATCGGTGGCCTGGACCACGGCAGTCTCGGCGAGGACTTCGAACTCGTCATGCGGATCCACCGGCTGTTCAAGGAGCGCGGCGAGGACTATCGGGTCTCCTTCGTCTCCGAGCCGGTCTGTTGGACCGAGGTGCCGGTGACTCGGGCCGTGCTGCGTCGGCAGCGGATGCGTTGGCACCGGGGGCTGTGGGAGGTGCTGTGGAAATACCGCGGTATGGTCCTGAACCCCCGGTACGGCCGGATCGGCATGGTCGTGCTGCCCTGGTTCTGGTTGTTCGAACTCGCCGCGCCGGCGCTCGAACTCGGCGGCCTGGTGCTGGTGCTCGCAGCCTTCGCGCTGGGGCTGCTCGACACGACGTACGCCGTGCTCTTCATGGCGGTCGCCTACGGCTATGCGGCGGTCATCAACCTGTCGGCGTTGGCGATCGAGGAGCTGACGTTCCACCGGTACCCGCGGTGGAAGGATCTGGCGATCTGCATGGTCGCCTCGCTGCTGGAGAACTTCGGCTATCGACAGATGACCGCGTTGTGGCGCTGCCAGGGGGCCTGGGACGGGATTCGGGGTGCCAAGGCGGTCTGGGGCACGATGACCCGAACCGGGTTCCACCTGACCCCCGGGCGTGACGCGGCCGAACGTCACTCGGCGACCGAACCCGACCCGGCGACCGAACCCGACCCGGCGACCGGGCCGGACGCGGCGGCCGGGCCCCAGGCCGAGCGCGACGCGCGAAGCACCCGGGAGGCGGCCGCATGACCAACTCCCGCCGGGCGCACCGGCGCGCCTCGACGGCGCGGTCGCATCGCGCCCGCCGCGACCCCAGCCGCTATCGGACGGCCCTGCCCGCGCTGTCGGTGCGGGCCCGGTTGACGCTGCTCACCGCGCTGTTCGCCGTCCTGGTGGTGCTGGGCGGTCTGATCGCGGCGGTCGGTCTGCGCGACAGCCTGGCCCGCACCGACCGGCAGACCACGGTGGTCGGGCCGGCGTTGGATGCCAACCGGGACGTCGAGGACACGATGATCACCGCGCAGTCGGCGTTGCGCGGCTATCTGGTGGCGAACCTCTCGTTGCGCTCGGGGGTTGCCAGCGGGGGGCTGAACGTCGCGGAATTCCGGCGCCAATACGGCGACGCCCAGGCCCGGTACAAGTCGGAGTTGCAGCGCGTGGACTCGCTCCTGTCGCGGGCCGAATACACCAGCGATCCGCAGGTGCGCCGCGACCTCGAGGGGTTGCGCCGGCGGCAAAACGATGCCGTGGCGGCCTGGTGGGAATACGCCCAGCTGGCGCAGTCGCGCTTCGACCTCGACCCCGCGTTCGTGGCCTCGGGCGATGCGCTGTTCGAGCAGGTCGAGGCGGCGAACGCCGCCGTGAGTGACCGGATCGTGGTGGAGCGCGAGGCGCTGCGTCGAGAGATGTCGGAGACCATCCGAGAGACCCAACGCCAGGTGCTGGTGGCCACCCTGATCGCTCTGATTGCCGCGACCGGCTTCGGTTGGTGGACGATTCACGGCCTGACCGGCCCGTTGGCCCGACTGCGCAACACGTGTCGGGAGCAGGCGGACGGCAGCCGTACGGCGTGGGCGGCGGAGGACCGGGGCGCCCGGGAGGTGCGCGAACTCGCGCGGGGCCTGAATGCCCTGACCGCGACCCAGCACGCCCTCCTGGACGAGCAGGCCTACGCGCTGGCGCTGGCCAAGACCACCCGGGAGCTGGCCCGGCGCATTCAGGACGCCGGCGACGTCGAGGCGGCGTTCGTCCTGGCGGTCGAGGGCGTCGGCATCTCGCTGGCCGCCGACCGGGGCTCCTGCATGGTGAGCAGGGTCGGCGGCGTCGACACCGGACTGTGTGCGACGTGGACACGCCGACAGGGGGTGGCCCAGAGCCGCGTGCCGGCCGCCGCGCTGCGGGCCGTGCAGGACGACGTGCGCCGGCTGTGGCGCGGCGATCGCTGCCTGCTCGTGGAGGCCGGTGCCGGTGACGACGGGGTGTTGCCGCTGCCGCGGGACTGCGCCGGTGGCGTCGAGGCCGCGATCGTCGCGGCGTTCGGCACCGGCGACACGCCGTACGGCGTACTGGTCATCGGCACCCACCACGCGCAGTGCTGGACGCCGGCGCAGGCCGGCTTCGTGCAGGGCATCGCGGCCGAGCTCGGCCGCGCCGTGGCGGCCGCCGAGGTGGCCCGCGCCCGCAGCGAGCACGTGCACCGCCTGGAGGAGCTGGACCGCCAAAAGGACGGCTTCCTCTCGACCGTCTCGCACGAGCTGCGCACGCCGCTTACCTCGATCAACGGCTACCTGGAGCTGCTCGAGGACGGCGACGCCGGCAGCCTGTCGGAGGAGCAGGCCCGGATGTTGGCGGTGATCGAGCGCAACGCCGTACGCCTGCGCGGACTCATCGAGGATCTGCTGCTGATCAACCGGATGCGGGACGGCGGCACCGAGAACGCCGAGGCCGTCGACGTCGATCGGTTGGTGACGGATGCCGCCGAGGAGATGGCTCCGCTGGCCAAGGCCAAGGGCGTGCTGCTCGACGTCGCATCGATGACCGGCGTGCCGGTGAACGGCAACCGGGCCCAGCTGGCCCGGGTGCTGACCAACCTGCTGTCGAACTCGGTGAAGTTCACCCCGCCGGGTGGGCGGGTGCGGCTGCGCACGCTGCGCGCCATCGACGGGGGCACGGTGCGGATCGTCTGTTCGGACGAGGGGATGGGCATTCCGGCCGCGGAACAGGAGAAGCTGTTCACCCGCTTCTTCCGGGCCAGCAACGCGACCCGGGCGGAGGTGCCCGGCACCGGGCTGGGGCTGGTCGTGGTCAAGGGCATCGTCGAGGCGCACGGCGGCCGCCTGCAGCTCAGCTCGACGGAGGGCGTCGGCACCACCGTGGTGGTCGAGTTGCCGATCTCGGTCGCCGCGGTGAACCGGGCCTGACCCCGATTTCGGGGCCGTGGGGCCGCTCTGGCACACTGGAGGACGCTTCGCCGGTTCCCGACGCATCAGCGCGGTGCGACGACCCGGCGGACCAGAGCCTCAAGGAGAGCACCGTGCGCAAGGACATCCACCCCGCCTATGCCGTCACCACGGTGACGTGCACCTGCGGCAACAGCTTCCTCACTCGCAGCACCGCCAAGAACGGCGTGATCAACGCCGATGTGTGCAGCCAGTGCCACCCGTTCTACACGGGCAAGCAGAAGATCCTCGACACCGGTGGCCGGGTGGCGCGGTTCGAGGCCCGCTACGGCAAGAAGGCCGCCAAGTAGCTTCCCGTCCCGACGCCGGTCCCGGGCGCGCGTGCGCCGGGACCGGCGTCGGTGCGTTTCCCCCCAGTCCCGGACCGCGAAGTCCCCGACCCCCAGTCCCCGACCGTTGCGGTCGCCCAGGCGAAAGGCCGCCGATGCTCGACTCCGCCGCCGCGCTCGCGAGCGAGTACGCCCAGCTGGAGGCGCGCCTCGCCGAGCCCGAGGTGTTCGGCGACCAGGCGCTGTTGCGGCGGCTGAACAAGCGGTACGCCGCGCTGGCGCCGACGGTCCGGGCCTATGAGCAGGTCCGCGCCCTGACCGGCGACCTCGCGGCCGCCCGCGAGTTGGGCGCGGAGGACGCGGCGTTCGCTGCCGAGGTGCCGGAGCTGGCCGCGCGATTGGCGCAGGCGTCGGACCGGCTGCGCCGGCTGCTGGTCCCGCGCGATCCCGACGACGACCGCGACGCCATCCTGGAGGTCAAGGCGGGCGAGGGCGGCGAGGAGTCCGCCTTGTTCGCGGGCGATCTGCTGCGGATGTACCTGCGGTACGCCGAGCGCCGCGGCTGGGCCACCCGGCTGCTGGACGCCACCGAGTCCGACCTCGGCGGATACAAGGACGCCCGGCTCGCGATCACCGCGAAGGGCGCCGCGGAGCCGGGACAGGCCCCGTGGGCGCGGCTGAAGTTCGAGGGCGGGGTGCACCGGGTGCAGCGGGTGCCCGTCACCGAAAGCCAAGGCCGGATCCACACCAGCGCCGCGGGCGTGCTCGTCATGCCGGATGTCGACGATCCCGAAGAGGTCGAGATCGCCGCGAACGATCTGCGCATCGACGTCTACCGCAGCTCCGGCCCCGGTGGTCAGAGCGTCAACACGACCGACTCCGCGGTACGGATCACGCACCTGCCCACCGGCCTCGTGGTGAGCTGCCAGAACGAGAAGAGTCAGCTACAGAACAAGGAGTCGGCGCTGCGGGTGCTGCGGGCCCGGCTGCATCGGATGCGGGTGGAGGAGGCCGAGGCCGCCGCCGCCGACGCGCGGCGCAGCCAGGTCCGCACGGTGGATCGCAGCGAGCGGATCCGCACCTACAACTTCCCCGAGAACCGCATTGCCGATCACCGCACCGGGTTCAAGGCCTACAACCTGGACCAGGTGCTCGACGGTGACCTCGATCCCGTCGTGCAGTCCTGCCTGGCCGCGGACGAGGCCGAGCGGCTGGCCGGCATCACCGACGGCACGTGAGCGGCGCAGCCGCCGGACCGGCGCCGCAGCTGGCAGCCGCCCTGCGCGCGGCGGCCGCGGCGCTGGCCGAGGCCGGGGTGGCCAGCCCCGAGCACGACGCCGTGGCGCTGGCGGCTCACCTGCTCGACGTCTCCTACGGCGAGGTGCGCCGCCGGGCGGTCCTCGGCGCGGCCGTGCCGCCGGGTTTCGCCGAGCTGGTGGCGCAGCGGGTACGTCGGGTGCCGCTGCAGCATCTGACGGGGCGGGCGCCGTTCCGCCGGCTCGAACTCGCGGTCGGACCCGGGGTGTTTGTGCCCCGCCCCGAGACCGAGGTGCTGGTCACGGCGGTCCTCGCCGAACTGACCACGCTGTCTGGGCCGGCTGGGCCGGCTGGGCCGGCTGGGCTGGCTGGGCCGTCGGGGCCGTCGGGGCCCTCAGGGCCGCGCGAGCAGCGGGCCTCGGGCGCCGACCCCATGGTGGTGGACCTGTGCACCGGCTCGGGGGCGATCGCGGTGGCGATCGCCGTCGAGCACCCGACGTCCCGGGTCTGGGCCGTGGAGCTCTCGCCCGAGGCTGCGGCGTACGCGCGGGCGAACATTGCCGCACACGCCCCCCGGGTGCGCTTGATCGTCGGGGACGGCGCTGCGCCGCACCCCGAACTCGCGTCGGTGGAGGGCTGCGTCGACGTGGTGACCTGCAACCCGCCGTACATCCCCGACGGCATGGTGCCCCTCGACCAGGAGGTGCGCGACCACGACCCGGAACTGGCACTCTATGGGCGCAGCGCCGATGGCCTGGCCGTGCCGCTGGCCATGGCCGCGCGCGCCGCGGAGCTGCTGCGTCCCGGCGGGCTGCTCGCGATGGAACATGCCGACGCCCAGGGTGAGTCGCTGCCGGCGGCGCTGGCCGCGGCGGGGGACTGGGTCGAGATCCAGGACATCGCGGATCTGGCCGGCCGACCCCGCGTCAGCGTGGCCCGGCGCGCGTGAGGCGGACCCCGTCGGGGTAGGGGAACGCCGCGGACCCGCGCCGCGTTCAGGTCCACGAGTGGCCACCGCGTCACGCCACCAAGCGAAGGGATCGATATGGGTTTCCTCGACCGGTTGTTCGGCCGCACCCCGCTCGGCAACCCGCAGCAGGGGGCCTACCCGCAGCAAGGCTACGGCCCGCAGCAGGGCTACCCCCAGCAGGGCTACCCGCAGCAGGGCTATGGCCAGGGGAGTTATCCGCAGGGCGGGCCCCAGGACGCGCCCTCCCCTCGGCAGGACGAGAACGAACAAGCGATCCGCCGCTACCAATACCTGCTGCAGACGGCGCCGCCCGACCAGATCGAGGCGGCCCACGCGGAGGCCTTCGCCAAGCTGACGCCGGAGCAACGGCGCGAGCTGTTGACCCGGCTGTCGCAGGGCAATCCCGCGGACCGGCCGGCCGACGACAGCCCGCAGGCGCTGGCCCGCTCGGCGACCCGCACCGAGATGCGCGAGCCCGGCACCCTCCCGCGGATGATGGGTGGCGGCGGCATGATGGGCGGGATGGCCATGGGGATGGGCGGCATCCTGCTCGGATCGGTGGCCGGAGCGTTCATCGGCTCGGCCATCGCGAACGAGTTCTTCGACCACGACGGCTTCATGGACTGGGACACCTCCGGAGGCGGCCAGGCCTTCGCCGACGGCGGTGACGCCGGGATGTTCAGCGACGGCGCGAACCTGGACACCAGCCGCATCGACGACGGCGGGTTCGGTGGGGATTCCTTCGGGGACTTCGACGGGTTCGACGGCGGCGGTTTTGACGGCGGGTTCGACTTCTAGACTGGCGCCGTGAGCCCGGTCATCGACTGCACCAGCGAGGACGCCTGCTCGGCCGCGGTGGCCCAGGCTGCCGACGTCCTTCGGGACGGGCACCTGGTCGTCCTGCCGACCGACACCGTGTACGGCGTGGGGGCCGACGCCTTCGACCCGGCCGCGGTGGCCGCCCTGCTGGCGGCGAAGGGTCGCGGGCGCGAGATGCCGCCCCCGGTGCTGGTGCCCGACCTGCGCACGGTGGACGGACTGGCCACCGAGGTGCCCGACTACGCGCGCCGACTCATGGCGGCCTACTGGCCCGGCCCGCTGACCCTGATCCTGCGCTCCCAGGCCTCGTTGCTGTGGGACCTGGGCGAGACCAATGGGACGGTCGGGCTGCGGATGCCCGCCGACCCGGTCGCGCTGGCGCTCCTGCGACAGACTGGTCCGCTGGCCGTGACCAGTGCGAACACCACGGGGTCCCCGGCGGCCACCACGGTGCTGGAGGCGGCGGCCATGCTCGGCCCGTCGGTGGCGGTCTATCTCGACGCGGGCCCGTCCCGGGGTGGGCTGTCCTCGACCATCGTGGACTGCACCGGGTCGGAACCGGTGGTGCTGCGGCACGGCGGGGTGAGCGAGGACGACGTACGCCGGGTGGCCGCCGCGGCGCCCGATCCGGCGGAACCGACCGCTCATCCTGCAACGCCCCCCGCCGGATCGGACGACGGCAGCGGTCACTACGACATCTGAGCTCCCGTCAGGGCTCGCGGGGGCGGCGCCAGCCCAGCGCTGAATAGGCGAATCGGATGTGGCTCTCCACGGCGTCCGCCGCCGCTCCTTCGTCGCGGGCACCGATGGTCTGCGCGATCAGCCGGTGACCGGCGCGCAGGTCATCGACGAAGGAGTCCCAGTCAGGCATCTCGTGGAAGCTGTCCAGGATCGGCAGGCGCATCGACTCCCGGATGGCCGTGGTCATGTCGCCGACCAAGCGATTGCCGCCGGCCTCGGCGATCGCGACGTGGAACTCGGTGTCCAGATCGTTGAATTCGGCCCGGTCGACGTCGACGGCGTCCATCGCCTCGACGAGCCCGGCCAGGCGGGCGAGGTGCTGCTCGCTGCCGCTGCGGGCGGCCAGCCGGGCGCTCCACCGTTCGAGCATCACCCGCGCCTCGATGACGTCGCCCATCGGGAAGTTCGAGAGCGCGACGTGGAGACGGAGCATCCGGGAGAGGGCTTGGCTGGGCATGGCGCAGACGGTGGTGCCGCCATCCGGGCCGACGCCGACGGCCGCATGCAGAACGCCTTGCGCCTGGAGGGTGCGGATCGCCTCGCGCACCGCGGCTCGAGACACCCCCAACATGGCCGCGAGATCCCGTTCGGCCGGGAGCCGGTCGCCGACAACCAGGGTGCCGTGCAGGATCTGTTCCTCGATCTGCGCCACGACCTGTTGATAGGCACGTTGGCGGCGCACCGGCCGCCAGGTCGCGGCGGTCTCGCCTGCCCCGCCCGCCGCCTCGCCGATCGGTCCTGCGAGCTCGCCGGTCTCATTGATGTGCGCCGACACGGCTCACCTCCTCGTGGACACTGTGCCGCCTCGATGGCCGACTCCGTCGTCGAATGGTCAGACATTTTGCGAAAGAGACCCTTGACCGCGGACCCGGCAATCTCTACCTTCAATGGTTAGACCATTGAGGGTCGGTGCACAAGGCGCGAGTCGTCACAGAGTGGCGACACGTCCCCGGCGCGCAACGGTCTCCCCCTGTCGACCACGAGCCCGGAGTTGTGCTCATGCTGCTGACCGCGTTCAAACCTGACATCTCGCCGCTAGGCCCCATGTGGGTCTCCGCCATCGTCGGACTGTTGCCCCTGGTGACCATGTTCGTGACGCTGGGCGTCCTGCGGTGGAAGGCCCACCTCGCCGGGCTGTCCGCGCTCGGGGTGGCCCTGCTCATCGCCATCCTCGGCTGGAAGATGCCGGTGGTATCCGCCCTGTCGGGTGCCGTCGAGGGCGCCGTCTTCGGCCTCTTCCCGATCGCCTGGATCGTCTTCATGGCGATCGCGCTCTATGAGGTCACGGTCGCCTCGGGCCGGTTCGAGGATCTTCGTGACGTGTTCGACGCGATCTCCGACGACCCGCGCGTTCAGGCGATCCTCATCGCGTTCTGCTTCGGTGGCCTGATGGAGGCCCTGGCCGGCTTCGGCGCCCCGGTGGCGATCACCGGCGTCATGCTGATGGCCTGCGGGTTCTCGGCACTGCGCGCGGCGGCGATCGTGCTGCTGGCCAACACCGCGCCGGTCGCCTTCGGCGCCATCGGCACCCCGATCACGACCGCGGGTGCCCTCACCGGCATCCCCGCCTCGCAGATCGGGGCCTACGTGGGTCACCAGACCCCGCTGCTGGCGTTCATGGTGCCGCTGTTCCTGTGCTTCCTCACCGACGGCATGCGCGGCGTTCGGCAGTGCTGGCAGGTCGCTCTGGTCACGGGTGTCACCTTCGGCGTCACTCAGTGGATCAGCGCGACGTACCTGTCCTACGAGCTGACCGACATCATCTCCTCCCTCGCCGGGCTCGCCGTCATCGTCGTCATGCTGCGGTTCTGGCAGCCGCAGGGCCGCGACGAGGTCCGTGCCTCGCTGCGCACGGCGTACGTCAAGGAGCGCGAGGAGGCCGGGCTGCCGATCGAGCCCGAGCACGGGCACCAGGGCGCCGGCAGCGGCGCGACCGGGACCGCGACCGCGACTCGGGCGCCTGCGTCGGCACCGGCGCGCGAGCGCCTGGACGGCGGCAAGGTGGCCCTGGCGCTGTTCCCCTATCTGCTGGTCATCGCGGTCTTCTCGATCGCCAAGCTGGTGCCGTTCGTCAAGACCTTCCTCGCCAGCACGGACATCAAGGTCAACTGGCCGTTCGTCGCGGGTGAGGTGCTCACGGCGGCGGGCAAGCCGAACAGCTCGGGGGTGTACAACTTCCAGTGGCTGTCCAACCCCGGCACCATGCTCCTGATCTGCTCGGTCATTGTGGCCCTGGTCTACGGGGTGGGGATCGGTGGCCTGGCCAAGGTCATCGGTGCCGTCGCGATGAAGATGAAGTTCAGCTTCCTGACCATCGCCTCGGTGCTGTCGTTGGCCTATGTCATGAACCTCTCCGGCCAGACCGTCACGATCGGCACCTGGATCGCCGGCACCGGCGCGGCGTTCGCCTTCCTCTCCCCGATCCTGGGCTGGATCGGCACCGCGGTGACCGGGTCCGACACCAGCGCGAACGCCCTGTTCGCGACGCTGCAGCAGACGGCGGCGAAGGAGGCCGGGATCAACCCGACGCTGCTCGTCGCCGCGAACACCGCAGGCGGCGTGGTCGGCAAGATGATCAGCCCGCAGAACCTCACGATCGCGGCCACGGCCGTCGGGCTGCTCGGTCGCGAGTCCGACATCCTGCGCCGCGTGATGTGGTGGAGCCTCGGTCTGCTCGTCGTGCTGTGCCTCCTCATCGGCCTGCAGTCCACCTCGGTCCTGTCGTGGATGCTGCCGCACTTCTGATCGTCCCCCTCCGATCCGAAAGGTGACCCCCATGACCACGGTCGACGAGGTTCGCCGTGCCCCGGCGGGCACGCGCGTGGCCCTGTTCGCGACCTGTGCGAACGACGTGATGTTCCCGCAGACCCCGAAGGCGGTCGTGACCCTGCTCGAACGGCTCGGCTGCGAGGTCGTTTTCCCGGCCGGCCAGACCTGCTGCGGCCAGGCCTTCACCAATACCGGCTATTTCGACGAGGCCGTGCCGGTGGTGCGCAACTACGTGCGGACCTTCCGGGACTACGACTACATCGTGGGCCCCTCGGGCAGTTGCGTCGGGTCGGTGCGCCACCAGCACGAGATGCTCGGCCGGCACGCCGGCGATCCGGGCCTGGCCCGGGAGGCCGCCGCGGTGGCCGCCCGCACCTACGACATCAGCGAGTTCGTCGTCGATGTTCTCGGGATGACCGACGTGGGGGCGTACTTCCCGCACAAGGTCACCTACCACCCCACCTGCCACTCGATGCGGGTGGCTCAGGTGGGGGACAAGCCGATGCGGCTGCTGCAGGCGGTGCGCGGCATCACCGTCCTGCCGCTGGTCGACGACGACCGGTGCTGTGGCTTCGGTGGCACGTTCGCGATGAAGAACCCCGACATCTCCACGGCGATGGCGGGTGACAAGGCCCGGCACGTCGCGGACACCGGCGCGGAGTATCTCGTCGCGGGCGACAACCTGTGCCTGCTCAATATTTCCGGCGTGCTGAACCGGCAGAGCGCCGGCGTGAAGCCGATCCACCTGGCCGAGATCCTGGCCAGCACGGAAGGAGAGCGGACATGAGCGTGCAGGACCGTACGTCGGGTGCGGCCGGGCGAGCCCCGGTCGCGGGGCTGCCGGCGCCGCGATTCGAGGGGGTCCGCAAGACGCCCGCCCCACCCGAAGGGGAGCTCATCGACGAGCCGCGCTTCCCGGTCGCGGCCAAGCGCGAACTGGAGTTGCCGGTCCAGCGCGGCAATCTGCATCACGCCATGACGACGATCCGCACCAAGCGGGCCCGGGTGACGGCCGAATTGGGCCACTGGGAGGAGTTGCGGTTGGCCGGCGAGGCCATCAAGAACCGCACCCTGCGGCACCTGGACAGCTATCTGCTGCAGTTGGAGGAGAACCTGACCGCCGCGGGTGCCGTCGTGCACTGGGCCCGCGACGCCGCCGAGGCCAACCGCATCGTCGTCGACCTGGTCCGGGAGGCGCTCGCCGACGAGGACGTGACCTACGACGGCACCGGCGAGGCGGGCGCCGAGGTGGTCAAGGTCAAGTCGATGGTGACCCAGGAGATCGGCCTCAACGAGGCATTGGAAGAGGCCGGGATCGCCGCCTGGGAGACCGACCTCGCCGAGATCATCGTGCAGCTCGGGCACGACCGGCCGAGCCACTTCCTGGTCCCGGCCATCCACCGCAACCGGGCCGAGGTGCGCGAGATCTTCCTCGACGAGATGGGCAACTACGGCAAGCCGGCGCCGTCCGATCTCGACAGCGAGCCTCGCAATCTGGCGGGCGCCGCCCGGCTGCACCTGCGGGAGAAGTTCCTGCGCGCCAAGGTCGGGGTGTCCGGGGCGAATTTCGCCGTCGCCGAGTCGGGCACCCTGGTCATCGTCGAGTCCGAGGGCAACGGCCGGATGTGTCTGACCCTGCCGCAGACCCTGATCACGGTGACCGGCATTGAGAAGGTGCTGCCGACGTTCGACGACCTGGAGGTGTTCCTGCAGCTGTTGCCACGGTCCAGCACGGCCGAGCGGA
>JAIUNK010000066.1 GCA_020161845.1 Actinomycetota bacterium | reverse complement strand
GACCTGACCGGAGCGCACGAGAAGGCGCCCTTCGTCGTCGCCAACTCGATGCGCGAGGTGCAGCCCGAGATCAACCTCCTGGTCTCCCCGGACCCGGACAAGCTGCTGATGAAGCCGGTCGGCGCGCGCGACTGGCAGCTTCCCCCCGTGGCGGAGGACTGATGAGTGACGCCGTCGAACCCGATGTCACCGACGCGGGCGGACTGCCGCGGCTGACCGCGATGTCGCGGGACGCGCTGGCGCCTCTCGATGACGCGGAGGCGCTCGAGGAGCGGAACGCGCGCAAGAACTTCGCGAAGGTGGGGTCGCAGCGGCCGTCGTCGCTGCTCTACACGAACGGCCCCGGTGCGATCGTCGACCTGCCGCACTTCACGGTGATGCCGAGCGGGTACGACGCGTGGGAGCGGATCTGGCGCCGCCGCGAAGGAAATGCGCCGACGCTCCACGCCCCGCGGCTGCTCGCGACGGCACGGACATTCCTCGGGCCCCAGGTCAAGGAGCTGCGTCCCTACCCGCGGCAGGCGCGCAAGGACTTCCTCTCCCGGGGGGGCGACGACCTCGGTGTCCCGGCGCGCGTCTTCCCCCAGATGATGCGCTGCACTGGCTGCGACCTGCTGCGGCCGCTGACGCACTTCGACTACGAGAACACGAGGTTCTTCCGGCCGGACGAGGCCCGGTTCGAGCATCGAGGCTGCACGCGGCGCCGATACACGCCCGACGGCCAGGCCGTGCCGCCGAAACGCGAGGAGGGCGGCGCTGGGACCGCGACGTCGACGAGGAAGTCCTCCCGCTCGCCCGCCATCCCCGCCCGCTACCTCCTGGTCTGCCCCAACGGACACGTCGACGAGTTCCCCTATGAGCTATGGGTCCACCGGGGCGCGCCGTGCCCGTCCGGTGCGGAGAACCCCGACCTGCGGATGCGGGTCGGCTCCGGAGGCAAGGGCGCGAACGCCACGATCCACTGCACCTCCTGCAAGCAGACCCGGGGGATGGGTGAGGCGCAGGGGATGGCCGCCCAGGCGAAGCTGCCGCACTGCCGCGGCAGACACCCACACCTGGAGGGCTTCGAGGAGCTGCCCTGCCCGGCGCAGACACGGCTCATGCTCGTCGGCGCCTCGAACTTCTGGTTCCCCGTCACCCAGTCGGTCATCGTCATGCCGCTGTCCGACCCCGAGCTGGAAGACCACCGCGTCGCAGTTATCCGACAGACGCTCGGCGCGAAGCTGCGCAAGCACGCCGACGACTTCGTCGGCCTCAAGATCCGGTTGGAGGACGTGCAGGAGCTGGAGGGAGTCGGGGATGGGGAGCTGCAGGGATTGATCGCTGCGGCGCTCAAGCCGGCGGAGAGCGAGGAGCAGCGGCAGGAGCGCGCCGCTGACTGGGACCCTGTCGAACTCCTCGCGCCCGAATGGGAATACCTGCGTCGATTCGTGGCGGAGGGCAACCCGGCGCCGTACCAGAAGCACACGGGCACCGGCCTCATCACGTCCATCAAACCCGTGCCGCCCTCGATCACGCCCGAGATCTCGGCCGTCGTCGCCATCGACAAGCTGCGAAAGGTCAACGCCTTCCTCGGATTCACGCGCATCGACGAACTCGATCGCGTGGCCGACACCCTGGGGCGGCTCGTCCGCCTGACCGAACGGCGGCCCGAATGGGTCGTCGCTACGGAGGACCGCGGCGAGGGCGTCTTCCTCAGCCTCGACGAGACCGCCGTGGCGACCTGGGAGGACCGCGTCCTCGCGACGGACGCCGTCGTGTGGCCGGCGCATCGCGAGGCCCACGTGCGCAACTACCGGAATCGGCTCTCGGACACCGCGGACGCCGACGACATCCGCGCGGCCGCGGAGCGCCGGCTGCCCCCGCCGCGGTACTGGATGATCCACGCCCTTGCCCACGTGTTGATCCGCGAGATGGCGCTGCACGCCGGGTACGGCGCGGCCAGCCTCACCGAGCGCATCTACGCCTATCGTGCGGCCGAGGGGCGCCGCCCGGCTGCCGGCGTCCTCATCGCGACGACCGCGTCGGACAGCGATGGCACGCTCGGCGGCCTCGTGCGGCTGAGCGAACCGGACCTCTTGGCGGTCCTCCTCATCCGTGCGTTGCGCCGCGCGAGGCGCTGCTCGTCGGACCCCATGTGCGGCGTGCGACTCCCCCACGACCCCGAGGACTTCCTCCACGGCGCCGCCTGCCACGCCTGCCTCATGGCCTCCGAGACGTCCTGCGAGCGGGCGAACCGCTTCCTCGACCGGCGATTCCTCGTGCCGCTGCCGGGGACCGATGAGTCCCTGGCGTTCTTCGGCGACCTACTTGGCCGGGCCGGATAGGCGCCCGTCGTGGCCGGCTCGGACGTCGCCGCCCTCGCGGCGTACCTCACCGCGACGGAGGCGAAGTGCGTCGCGGACCGTCTCGAGAACGGCGACAGTCTGACGGCGGCGATGGCCGCGGTCGGGGCCGTACGGCGCAAGGAGGCCGCGGCCCTTTTCGGTCAGTCGGGGTTGGGGTTGCACGACGTGGCGGGAGCCGTTGCGGTGCTCCGCGCCGTCGAGGGAGCCAAGAGCGCGCCCACCCTGGCCATGCCCGTGTGGACCCTACCGGGCAACCTCAGCAAGGCCGGACACCTGACGTCGCAGGTCGCCCACCTCGTCCGCGGGGCTCGGGAGTCGGTCACGTGCGCGACGTACAACTTCGCACCAAGTTCGGCCTTGTGGGACGCGTTCGCCGAGTTCAGCTCGCGGCCGGGGACTCACCTGCGGCTGTACGTCGACACGGCGGCCGCCGACGGGAAATCGTCATTCGGAGGCTTCTCCGTCCCGTCAACCATCGAAATCGCCGCTCAACTCCCCGCGGCGACCGTGCTGCGAACGAAGAAGCGCGAGGGAAAGCTCGTGCGCAGCCACGCCAAGTTTCTCGCCATCGACCACCGGACACTCGTCGTCACGAGCGCGAACTTCTCCAAGAGCGCTGAGCTAGTCAACGTCGAGTTCGGACTCGTCATGGACGACAGCATCCTCACGGCGAACGTCGAAAAGCAGATGAGTTTCGTCGAGGGTGACCTCTATGAGGTCGTCATCCCGTGACGGCTGCCACGGCGACAGCATCGGCCGATGGGTATGACAGGGACCCGACCGAACCGTGACCAAGGCCGTCTCCGCCATCGCCTAGAGGTAACCCGAAGGGCAGGTCCAAGACTCGACCGCGCGCGAGCCCACCCGCCTCCGCAACGCTCACGAGCTCGTCCTTCTGGTGGTCGGCGGGGAACCATCGGCCAGCGACATCTCGAGAACTGCGAGGTAGGCGTCGTCATCGGGCACAGCGGCGGTCCCTCGGCGCTCGGCGCACCGGGACCAAACGTCGGGGGCGCCTGCGGCCTCACGTAGGGCTGCCGGAACGCGGCGGAGATTCCCCATCGCGCGACGTACGGCGCGGTCACGGGCGACGGACCGTCCCGACCCCGCCCACCCCACTCCTCGGCGTGGGGCAGGTCACGGGGAGATGGCCGTTCTGCGAACGGCCTATAGGCCCGGAGGGCCTACTAGGCTCCGGGCCATGGCCATCTCCAAAGTCTTGATCGCGAACCGCGGCGAGATCGCTGTCCGCATCGCCCGTGCTTGCAAGGACTCCGGCATCTCCTCGGTGGCGGTCTATGCCGACCCCGACCGCGACGCGCTGCACGTCAAGGTGGCCGACGAGGCGTACGCGTTGGGCGGTTCGACCCCCGGCGAGAGCTATCTGGTGCAGCAGAAGTTGCTCGACATCGCCAAGGAGTCCGGCGCGGATGCGGTGCACCCCGGCTATGGATTCCTTGCCGAGAACGCCGGCTTCGCCCAGGCCGTGCTCGATGCCGGGCTCATCTGGATCGGGCCCTCGCCGGAGGCGATCGACGCCCTCGGCGACAAGGTCAAGGCGCGGCACATCGCGACCAAGGCGAACGCGCCGCTGGTCCCGGGCACCAAGGACCCGGTCCAGAACGCGGACGAGATCGTCGCGTTCGCCAAGGAATACGGGGTGCCGGTCGCGATCAAGGCGGCGTACGGCGGGGGCGGGCGCGGCCTGAAGGTCGCGCGCAGCATCGAAGAGATCCCGGCCCTGTTCGAGTCCGCGGTGCGCGAGGCCGTCACGGCGTTCGGCCGCGGGGAGTGCTTCGTCGAGCGATTCCTCGACAAGCCGCGGCACGTCGAGACCCAGTGCCTGGCCGACCGGCACGGCAACGTCGTCGTGGTGTCGACCCGCGACTGCTCGCTGCAGCGCCGGCACCAGAAGCTCGTCGAGGAAGCGCCCGCGCCGTTCCTGACGGATGAGCAGAACGCCGAACTGGTCCGCGCCTCCAAGGCGATCCTCAAGGAGGCCGACTACGTCGGAGCCGGCACCTGCGAATACCTGGTCAGCCAGGACGGCCTGATCAGCTTCCTGGAGGTCAACACCCGCCTGCAGGTCGAGCACCCGGTCACCGAGGAGGTCACCGGCATCGACCTGGTGCGCGAGCAACTGCGCATCGCCAATGGCGAGGAACTGGGCTACGACGAGTTCGACCTGGCGCCCTCGATCGCCCGCAAGCACTCCTTCGAGTTCCGCATCAACGGCGAGGACCCGGGCCGCAACTTCCTGCCCGCGCCGGGCACCGTGCTGACGTTCCGGCCGCCGTCGGGCCCGGGCGTGCGGCTTGACTCCGGCATCGAGCAGGGCGACGTCATCTCGGGTCAGTTCGACTCCATGCTCGCCAAGCTCATCGTGACCGGCGCCACCAGGCAGCAGGCGCTGGAGCGGTCCCGTCGGGCCCTGGCCGAGTTCGAGGTCGAAGGCATGCCGACCGCGCTGACCTTCCACCGCGTCGTCGTCGACGACCCGGCCTTCGCGCCGGCCGACCCCAGCCAGCCGTTCTCCGTCTACACGACGTGGATGGAGTCCGAGTTCGACAACCAGATCGAGCCGTACTCCGGACCGTCGGCGGACGCCGCCGAGCCGGAGCCCGAGCGGCAGCGGGTCGTCGTCGAGGTCGGCGGCAAGCGCGTCGAGGTCAGCCTGCCCGGTGACATGTCGTTCGGTGGTGGCGGCGGCGCCGGAACCGGACCGGCCATGGGCGCGGGGCGGCGCAAGGCGCCGCGGCGGGGCGGTACCGGGGCTAAGGCGGGCGCCAAGGCCAGCGGCGACAGCCTCACCGCACCGATGCAGGGCACGATCGTCAAGATCGCCGTCGCCGACGGCGACGTGGTCAACGACGGCGACCTCATCCTGGTGCTCGAGGCGATGAAGATGGAACAGCCCATCAATGCGCACAAGTCCGGCACCATCAGCGGCCTCAAGGCCGCCGTCGGCGAGACCGTGACCAGCGGTTCCGTCCTGTGTGACATCAAGGGGGAGGCCGCCGCCGAGGAGTAGTCCCCGGGTGCCACCCCTGTGCCACGACAGGCCCCGGCCGGGCGACCGGCCGGGGCCTCGGCCGTGCTCGGGACTCGCCGGCGTCAGAGTGCGTCGGGGCGGTCGATCGGCTCGGGGGCCTGGATGGGCTCGACCCGGACCGGCGGCGGGGGCTCCGTAGCGAGGTTGGCCTCGTCCGTGAAGGCCCGCTTGGCCTCGCCGGGCACGCCGAGGGCGTTCTCGGCGGCGGCGGCGCCCTTGGCGACCTGGTCCGCGTACTTGCCGCCGGTCTTGCGGTTCACCAGCTCCTCGACCTTGTCGACGCCGTCGCGGACCTTGTCGGGGTTGCTGCGGGCGAAAGCCTTCGCCTTGTCGATCAGTCCCTTGACGTCAACCATGGGTCCTCCTGGATGGGGTGCAACTGCGGGTGCGGGTGTGGGCTGCCATGCGGTCTATCGCCCCGGGGGTGCAGCGGGTCAGTCGCCCGCGGCGTACCGGGGGCCAGTCGCCCGCGGCGTACAGGCGTTAGTCGCCCGGGGCGTGCAGGCGGCGGGCCGCCTCGGTGATCGAACCGGACAACGACGGGTAGACCGTGATCGTCGCGGCGACCTGGTCCGCGGTGAGGCGCTGGCCCACCGCGAGCGCGATGGGGAAGATCAGCTCGCAGGCCCGCGGCGCCACCACGACGCCGCCGACCACCTGGTTGCTGCCCTGTCGGGCGAACAGCTTGACGAATCCCTGGTCGATCCCATCCATCTTGGCCCGCGCGTTGGTGGCCAGCGGCATCAGCACGGAACGGACGTCGTCGAGCCGGTCGGCCTCCTCCTGCGACAGTCCGACGGTGGCGATCTCCGGGTCGGTGAAGATGTTGGCCGCCACGCCACGGGTGCTCAGCGGGGTCACCGCGTCGCCCAGCGCATGGGCCACGGCGATCCGGCCCTGCGCGGCGGCGACCGACGCCAGCGGCAGCACCCCCGTGCAGTCGCCGGCCGCGTAGATCCCCCGCACCGAGGTCCGCGACACCCGGTCCACCGCGATATGGCCCCGCTCGGTCACGGCTACTCCCGCCGCCTCCAGGCCCAGGTCGGCGGTCCGGGGCACCGAGCCGACCGCCAGCAGGGCGTGGCTGCCGCGGATCTGCCGGCCGTCCTCCAGCTCGACGACGACGGCGTCGCTGACACGGCGTACGGCCGTCATCCGGGAACGCCCCAACACGGTCATCCCGCGCTCCCGGAACACCTGCTCGATGACCTGGGCGGCGTCCGCGTCCTCGCCCGGCAGGACCCGGTCTCGGGAGGACACCAGGGTGACCTGAGCACCCAGGCCGAGGTAGGCCTGGGCCAGCTCGGCGCCGGTCACGCCGGAGCCGACCACGATGAGGTGCTCGGGCAGCTCCCGCAGCGCCCAGACCTGCTGCCAGGTCAGGATGCGTTCGCCGTCGGGCACGGCGGTGGGCATTACCCGCGGCGCCGCGCCGGTGGCGAGGAGGATCATGTCGGCGTCGAGTTCCTCGGTCGGGCCAGGACCGGACGACGACTCGGCCGGCTCGACCGCCACCCGAGAGGGCCCCAGCAGCCGCGCCCGACCGCGCACCACCGTCACCCCGCGGGCCTCCAGCCCGGTCCGGATGTCCTCGCTCTGTTTGCCGGCCAGGGCGACGATGCGGGCGTTGACGTCGGCGAGCGGAACGTTCGACACGGCGCCGCCGTGCTGGTCGCCGCCGCGAATCGGCTGGTCCGCAGGCCGAAGCCCCAGCGTGGCGGCGTGGCCGACCCGTCCGACCTGGCCCGCCGTCGAGATCAGCGCCTTGCTGGGCACGCAGTCGGTGAGGACGCAGGCGCCGCCCACCCCGTCCTCGTCGACCACGCGCACCTGCGCGCCGAGCGTCGCGGCGACCAGGGCGGCCTCATATCCCCCCGGCCCGGCACCGATGACCACCACGGACTGAGCTCGTTCGTTCACGCGCCCATCCTGGCATCCCCGGACCAGCACGCCGTCGGGGCTTCCTGGCGACGTCCGCCGCCGCGAGCAATTAGGCTGCCGGCCATGGGGGTTGACTCAACGCTCGACGACGGCCACCGGTCCGATCGCGCCG
>JAIUNK010000019.1 GCA_020161845.1 Actinomycetota bacterium | reverse complement strand
CAGATGGAACTCGCCCGCCACGGCGCGCACACCCTATGGGGCCTGCTCACCCGCACGGCCAGCACCATCGCGGCCCACACGCTCAGAACCGCCATCCTGACCGGCGACTAACCCACACAACGCGCCTTAGCGCTGCACCAGCACGGCGACCGGCAGGGCGGACAGCAGGGCACCAACGGACGTCGTACCGCCGGTCGCGCTCGCCCCGGTCAGCACATCCTCCCAGGCGCCGTCGGGCAGCTCAACGGTCGCCGCGCCCCAGCCACCGCTCGCCGCGAGCCGCGCCGGGGCGCGGGTGACCAGCGTGATCAGCCGGCTGCGCCGCCCGAGGCCCAGGGCCCCCGCGACGGCGTCGGCGATGCTGCTGGCGGCGGCCTCGCGCAGGAAGCCCAGCGCGTGCTCGGACGTCGTGGGAACCGCGGTGTAGGGCCCCGCGAACAGCTCCGGCTCGTCGCGACGCAACCCCATGATCGTCGAGGTGACCAGCAGCTTCTCCGCGTCGAGGCGCCGCTCGGGCGGGACCGCGGCGAGCCCCTGCGCCCGCACGGCCGCCAGCAAGGCGGAGCGCCGGTCGTAGTCGACCGGGCGCCGGTTGTCGGGGTCGACCAGGGACAGGTCGACAACCTCGCAGCCCTGGTAGCAGTCCGGGACGCCCGGCATCGTGAGCTGCACGGTCTTGGCCGCGAGGATCGTCGCCCGGACCGCCTCGGCGTTGCGGGCCAGGGCCTGGTCGATCTCGTCGTGCAACCGGCCGTCCTTGCGCATCTCGTCGACGAAGTCGATGACGCGACGTTCGTAGTCCTCGTCGCCGTCGACCCAGGCCGTGAGTTGCTTGGCCTCCCGCAGCGCCTTGCGCACGTAGGTCGCCATCCGGTCGTGGTCGATGTCGCCGACCCCGAGGATGGTCTGCCACAGCAGGTGCGCGGTGGGCAGGTCCACCCCGGACTCGCGCGCGCGCTCCCGGGCGACCCGCGAGCAGTCCGCCCAGGCCTGCGGGTCGCCGGCGACCGCCAGGAGCCGGGCGCGCACGTCCTCGCTGCGCTTGGTGTCGTGGGTGGACAGGGTCGTCATGCCGCGCGGCCAGTCCTTGGCCTGCCGCTGCGCCCAGTCGTGCAGGTCGGCGGGGGAACCGGTGTCCAGGCCGCCGGGGTCGCCGCCCACCTCGTTGAGGGCGATGAGCCGATGCCAGCGATAGAACGTGGTGTCCTCGATGCCCTTGGCCATCACCGGGCCCCAGGTCTGCTGCAGCCGAACGGTGAAGTCGAGGGCGTTGGCGTCGGAGGGGTCGGCGACGCTGAGCGGGATCAACGCCCGCAGCTCCGCCTCCCGGTCCGGCCGGGTGCCGATGGCGGTCGCGAAGGCGTCGGTGAGCCGCTCCCGAGCATCCACGGACAGCCGCTCGTCCGGGCGGACATAGGCGCGATAGACCTCGCCCGCCACCAGCAGTTCGACGACCGCGTCGCGCAGCCGCTCCGGATCGGCGTCCGGCAACGCCTCCCGGGCGCGCCGGACGAGCCGCTCGACCTCGGGAGTCAGCGACTGGGCGACGACCTGGCGCTTGGCCGCCTGCACCGACTCGGCCAGGGTGGCGTCCCCGCCGGCCTCGACCCATTCGCGGGTCAGCACCGCCGCGTCCGCGGTGTCGACGAGGGCGTCCTGCAGGGCGCGCAGGGCGTCGTACCCCGTGGTGCCGTCGCAGGCCCAGGCGGTCGGGAGGTCCTCGCTGGCCTCGAGGATCTTCTCGACCACGACGTACGTGCCCTTGGTCGCGGCCTTGCGCAGCTGCTCCAGGTAGCCGGCCGGGTCGGCGAGCCCGTCGGGGTGGTCGATGCGGAAGCCGTCGATCATGCCGGCGTGGTTGAGTTCCAGGAGCAGCCGATGGGTCTCCTCGAAGACCGCGGGCACCTCGACGCGGACCGCGATCAGCTGGTCGACCTCGAAGAACCGTCGGTAGTTGAGGGTCTCGGCCTTGTCGCGCCAGTTCGCGAGCCGATAGTGCTGCCGGTCTAGCAGGCCGCGGATGATCACGCCGTCGGTGGTGCCGTCCGGGTGGCCGCCCTCGGTGCCGACCGCCACCGGCAGGACGTGCTCGAAATAGCGCAGGACCGGTACGTCGCGGCCGGTGATCGGGTCTGCCCTGGTGGTGAGTTCGATTTCGGCGCGCTCCAGCACCGGCTCCAGGTCGTCGCCGAGGATCGGCAGGCCCAGGCGGCCACCGCCGGCCTTCCAGTCGACGTCGAACCAGTAGGCGGTGCGGGCGTCGCGGCCGTCGCGGAGCAGCTCCCACAACGGCTTGTTCAGGTACTCGGGGGCGGCGAAGGCCATGTGATTGGGCACGACGTCGACGATGATGCCGAGATCATGGGCCCGGGCGGCGCGGGCCAGGCTCTCGAACGCCGCGCGACCGCCCAGGTCGGCCGCGATCTCCCCGTGGTCGAGCACGTCGTAGCCGTGCAGCGACCCCGTCGCGGCCTGCAGGATCGGCGACAGGTAGAGATGGCTCACACCCAGGTCGGCCAGGTAGGGCACGATGCGCTCGGCGTCGGCGAACCCGAATTCGTGGTGCAACTGCAGGCGATAGGTTCCGGTAACCGGCATGTGGGGCTGGGCTCCTCGGGGTGGGGACGGCGCGGCCTCATTCTCTCAGTCGGACGTCTCGATGCCACCCGGGTAGTGTTGGGGCTGCTCAGTACCCGGGTGCGGCCGCCGCTGCGGTGCGGTCCGGCGCCGGTACGACGAGCCGCCCCGCCTCGGCCAGTCGGCGGGCACCGTCCAGGATGTCCGCGGTGCTCGACGTGCCGATCCGGGTGGCCCCGGCCGCCACCATGGCCAGCGCCGTCTCGACGTCGCGGACCCCGCCGGACGCCTTGACGCTGACCCGGTCGGGGACGTTGGCGGCCATCAGCAGGATGTCGGCGACGGTCGCGCCCCCGCCCGCGAACCCGGTGGAGGTCTTGACGAAGTCGGCGCCCGCGTCCGCGGCCGCCCGGCAGGCGTCGACCTTCTCGCCCTCGTCGAGCAGGGCCGTCTCGAAGATCACCTTGACCAGCGCTCCCCCCTCGTGACCGGCGGCGACCACCGCGGCGATGTCCTCGCGGACGTCGTCGACGGCCCCGCCGCGCAGCCGCCCGATGTTGAGGACCATGTCCAGCTCGACCGCCCCGTCGGCGATGGCCTGCCGAGCCTCGGCGACCTTCGCGGCGGTGCTGGTCGTGCCGTGCGGGAAACCCAGGACGGTGCAGACCTTCGAGTACTGGCCCGCCAGCTGCTTCGCCACGGCGGGGACGTCGCTGGGTCGCACGCAGACACTCCAGGCGTTCAGCGCCGCCACCTCCGCGACCCCCTGCGCGATCTCCCGCGGGGTCAGCTCCGGCTTGAGCAGCGCGTGATCCACCAGGTCGGCGATCTGCTGAACGGTCAAGGTGGTGCCGGGAGCGATGCGGGTCATGTGCGTCAGCCTACGGGGAGCCTCCGGTGGCCCGCCGTACGGTCGGCGGTGGCGCGACCCCTCGACGTACGGCCGGTGCATCACACTCCTGGGGAGGGTTAACGACCGATACCGGTGGCAAACCCTCCCCTGAAGGAGCAGACGAGCCGAATGACCTGGTTCGTCAGTGTTCGCCAACAGGCGGACGGCACCTGGAAGATCGCCGGCCAGGGCACCGGCCCCTGACTCCGGCGGGCAACGACTCCTGCTCCCCCGTGACCGTTCACGACCTGCCCTTTTGGCACCATGGTGCTATCGGCGCTGGTCACGAACGGTCGCCCTGTGGATAAGTCTTGATGGTGACCCGTGCAACCGACCCGCCTGGTCCGCCCCCGTGTGGATGGCCGCATCCGTTGAGGGACGGCCGCGGGTCAGGCCCGGGCCAGGTCCGTCGCGTGCAGGACCAGCTCACCGGCCGCATCGCTGGCGGCGAGGTCCACCTCGGCGAAGATCCGCCAATCGTGGTCGCCCTGCGGGTCGTCGAGGATCTGCTCAACCAGCCAGAAGCCCGGCTCGGCTGCCGTATCCAAACGCAGCAGGCCAGGTCCGCGGGCCTCGGGCCCAATCCCGATCAGGTCCGTGCCGTGGTGGGCGGGATAGTCGGCGGCCAGCTCGGCGTACGCCTGCGCCCACTCCCCCTCCTCCAGCGGGTCGCCGCCCTCCCCCGCGTCGCCGGCGAAGCCCGCCGCCTCCAGCGCCGCCAGCTCGGCGAACCGTTCCAACGCCAGCAGCTCCACCCGCCGCCACATCGCCGAGCGGACCAGCACCCGGAACGCCCGCTCGTTGGCCGTGATCGGCTTCGGCCCGGCCGCCATCACATCGCCCGGTCGCACCGGCGCGGCCTCGTCGCGCGTCGGGTCGGTGAGCGCCTCCCACTCATCCAGCAGCGAGGAGTCGGTCTGGCGGACCAGCTCGCCGAGCCAGGCGATCAGGTCCTCCAGCTCCTCGGTCTTCATGACGTCCGGCACGGTCTGGCGCAGCGCCCGATAGGCATCGGTCAGATAGCGCAGCACCAGCCCCTCGGCGCGTTGCAGCTGGTAGTAGGCGATGAACTCGCCGAACGTCATGGCCCGCTCGAACAGGTCCCGCACCACCGACTTGGGCGAGAGATCCTCCTCGGCGAGCCAGGGGTGGCTGGGGCGGTAGGTCGCGTACGCCGCCGCCAGCAGCTCATCCAACGGCTTGGGCCAGCTGACGTCCTCGAGCAGCTCCATGCGCTCCTCGTACTCGATGCCCTCGGCCTTCATCTCCGCGACCGCTTCGCCGCGCGCCTTGAACTGCTGCGCCAGCAGCACCGCCCGCGGATCGTCCAGGGTCGCCTCGACGACGGAGACGACGTCGAGCGGGTACGTCGGGGCCAGCGGGTCCAACAGCTCCAGGGCGGCCAACGCGAAGGCCGACAGCGGCTGATTCAAGGAGAAGTTGCGCTGCAGGTCCACGACCACCGCGAGGGTGCGGCCGGTCGCGTCGGGCTCCGGCAACCGCTCGACCACCCCTGCCTGCAGCAGGGAGCGGAGGATCGCGATGGCCCGGCGTTGCAGGTGGGCTTGACTGCGCGGCGTCTCGTGATTGTCGGTGAGCAGCCGCCGCATCGCGGCCACCGGGTCGCCGGGGCGCTGGATCACGTTGAGCACCATCGCGTGGGTCACCCGCAGGCGTGGGGTGAGCGGCTCGGGCACCGCGGCGAGCAGACGCTCGAAGGTGTCCTGCGAGTAGTTGACGAAGCCCTCCGGCGGCTTGCGCTTGGCGAGTTTGCGCTGCTTGCGCACGTCGTCGCCGGCCTTGATCATCGCCCGGTGGTTCTCGATGACGTGGTCGGGGGCCTGCACGACGACCGTGCCGCTCACGTCGAAGCCGGCCCGCCCGGCGCGCCCGGCGATCTGGTGGAACTCCCGCGCCTTCAGGAGGCGCTGTCGCGACCCGTCGTACTTGGACAGGCTGGTCAGCACGACCGTGCGGATCGGGACGTTGATGCCCACCCCGAGGGTGTCGGTGCCGCAGATGACCTTCAGCAGCCCGGCCTGGGCCAGGGTCTCGACCAGGCGCCGGTACTTCGGCAGCATCCCCGCGTGGTGCACGCCGATGCCGTGCCGGACCAACCGGGCCAGCACCTGGCCGAAGCCCTTGCCGAACCGGAACGCGCCGATCGTCGCGGCGATCGCGTCCTTCTCCGCACGGGTGGTGACGTTGAGGGACATGAGCGCCTGGGCCCGCTCGAGCGCTGCGGCCTGGGTGAAGTGCACGACGTACGCCGGGGTCTCGCGCGCCGTGACGATGTCCTCCAGCGTCTCGTGCAGCGGGGTCATCGCGAAGCGGAAGTGCAGCGGCACCGGGCGCGGGGCGTCGGCGACGACGGCGGTGGGCCGGCCGGTCCGGCGGACCAGGTCCTCCGCGAACATGGTGACGTCGCCCAACGTCGCGCTCATCAGCAGGAACTGTGCGCGGGGCAACGCCAGCAGCGGCACCTGCCAGGCCCAGCCGCGCTCCGGGTCGGCGTAGAAGTGGAACTCGTCCATGACCACGGAGTCGACGGCGAGATCCGCGCCCTCGCGCAGCGCGAGATTGGCGAGGATCTCCGCGGTGCAGCAGATGATCGGAGCGTCGGGGTTCACGGCGGCGTCGCCGGTGACCATGCCCACCTGCGCGGCGCCGAAGGTCGCGCACAAATCGAAGAACTTCTCGCTGACCAGCGCCTTGATGGGTGCGGTGTAGAAGGTACGGCGCCCGGTGCGCGGGTAGCGCGCGAACGAGAAGGCGTGCAGCCCGGCCGCGACGAGCGACTTCCCGGACCCGGTCGGCGTCGCGAGGATGACATTGCTGCCCGTGACCAGCTCCAGCAGGGCCTCCTCCTGATGCGGGTACGGCGTCAGGCCGCTCGCCGCCACCCACCGCTCGAACGCGGCAGACAGTGCGTCGGGATCGGCGGAGTCCAGGTCGGCGAGTTGCGCGGAGAGAGAGGCCATGGCGCCCCCATCCTTTCAGGCGCTCCGCGGACCGATGATCCGGATGGCGGACACCCCGGGTCCCCTACGCAAGCGCGAAACGGCTTGCCGCCCATCCTGATCCACACGCCCACCGGAAATGTGATCTAGATCACTCTCGATTTGGGTCAGTTTCTCGCTAACGCACTGGTCACGACGTCGATGATCGGTCCGTGCAGTTCAACACGGACGTCCGTGTTGACGGGCCGCCTCTGGGGAGAGGCCGCTGAGCGCCGGTGACTTGTGGGGAGTCGCCGTCATTCGACTACTGGGGGATTTCCGCATGTCGCTTTCTTGCTTCACCCTGCGCGCGTCCGCTGTGTCCACCGCTGGCCTGGCGTTGGCCGTGGTCGGTCTGGCGGCCTCCGCCGGCCCGGCCTTTGCGGGCGTCCCGGCACCCGAGGCCACCGCTCCCGACGCCGGTGCCCGTGCACCCATCGTCCGCAGCACGGTCCACTTCCAGCCGACCGACCCCAAGGCCCAGGCGCCCAAGAGCACGCCCGGTCAGGGTCAGCCGCGCACCCAGACCGACCCGAGCCGCGAGCAGGCGGACGGTTGCGACCACGGCAACACCGGCAAGCCCTGCAAGGACGACCCGCAGCCCGACCGGGGCAAGGACTGCGTCCTGCACGGCAACAGTGGCGGGATCAACGAGGACCACTGCGCCCCCGCCGGCACGCCCACGCCGGGTAACACGCCCAAGCCCGGGGACACGCCTAAGCCGAGTGACACGCCCAAGCCGGCCGACCCGCCCAAGCCCGGGGACACGCCCAAGCCTGGGCACCCCAAGCCGGAGCACCCCAAGCCTGAGCACCCGAAGCCGACCACGCCCTGCCCGGGAGATGACGAGTCCGCTCCCGACGACACCGACACCTCACCCGAGGACGACGCGACGACCCCGGTCCCGCCGGCTCCGACACCGCCTGCCCCGGCCGTCGCGGACCCGGTAGCGCCGGTCAAGCCCGCCCCGGTCGTCCAGGTGCAGGCCGCGGCCGCGACCCAGCAGGCACCGAACCAGCTGCCCTATACCGGCACCGACGCTCTGCCGACGGTCCTCCTGGGCAGCGCCCTGCTGGCCGGTGGCGCGACGCTCGTCCTGGTGGCCCGCCGCCGCGAGCACCACTGATCCGCCTCGTCCGACGGGTCGCCGCAGCTGTGCGGCTCACCGGGCGAGACGTCGGCGCCGCCCGTACCTCGGGTGCGGGTGGCGCCGCCGTACGACGTAGCGCGCGAGCACACGACGTACGGACCCCCGCGACGCCGGCGACGCGTCGTGGCCGCCCCCTCTGCGGTCACGCCGCCTTCGCCCGGCTCAGGCGGGGAACACGATCGTCGTCGCGCCGCGCATCATCACGCGGTCCTCGATATGGGCGCGTACCGCCGAGGCGAGGACGCGACGCTCGATGTCGCGGCCCTTACGGACCAGCGTCTCCGGGCCGTCGCGATGCGTCACCGGCTCGACGTCCTGGGCGATGATCGGCCCCTCGTCGAGGTCCGCCGTGACGTAGTGCGCGGTGGCGCCGATGAGCTTGACGCCGCGCTCGTACGCCTGGTGGTAGGGCTTGGCGCCCTTGAACCCCGGCAGGAAACTGTGGTGGATGTTGATGCAGCGCCCCTCCAAGGCGGCGGTCAGGTCACTGGAGAGGATCTGCATGTAGCGCGCCAGCACCACCAGGTCGATGCGTTCGGACTCGACCAGCTGCCGGATCGCGGCCTCCTGCTCGGGCTTGGTCTGCGGCGTGACGGGCAGATGGTGGAAGGGGATGTCGCCGAGGTCGCCGTAGGTCTGGCGGGGGTGATTGCTCACGATCCCCACCACGTCCATGGCGATCTCGCCGATCCGCACCCGATACAGCAGGTCGACGAGGCAGTGATCCTCCTTCGAGGACAGCAGCAGCGCCCGGGCCCGGGTGCCGGCCTCGCGCACCTTCCAGTCGGCTCCCAGCGAGCTCAGCACGGGGCTCATCGCCTGACGAAAACCGCTCTCCCCCAGGTCCGCTCGCACCGGTGAGAAGGTCATCCGGGCGAAGAACCGTCCCGATCGGCGGTCGTCGAACTGTTGCCCGTCGGTGATGTCGCAGCCGAGCTGGGTCAGCGTGGTGGTCACCGCCGCAACGATGCCGGGATGGTTCTCGCAGGAGAAGGCGAGGATGTACGTCGGGTGCACGGTGCGGGCCTTTGCGCTGGTCAGACGAGGAATCGGTAGAACGGACTGTCGGCGGGGATGCGTTCGACAACCATGCGGGAGGCGGCCATCCGCTCCAGCAGGCCGGCCAGGTCACGGGAGTCGCCGAGCTCGATGCCGACGAGCGCCGGGCCGGTGTCCCGGTTCGAGCGCTTCACGTATTCGAACAGGGCGATGTCGTCGTCCGGACCCAACACGTGCTCGACGAACCGGCGCAGCGCGCCGGGCTCCTGCGGGAAGTTCACCAGGAAGTAGTGCTTGCGGCCCTCGGCCACCAGGGAACGTTCCAGCACCTCGGCGTAGCGACTGACGTCGTTGTTGCCGCCCGAGAGGACCACCACGACATCGCTGTCCGGGGCGATGTCGAGGTCGGCCAGCCGGTCGAGCAGCGCCGCCGAGGCCAGCGCCCCGGCGGGCTCGGCGATCACGCCGTCGGTCTGGTAGAGCTCCAGCATCTCGGTGCAGATCCGGCCCTCGTCGACGGCGACGAGGCGCAGCCCGAGGTCGTGGACGACCGCGAACGTCAGCTCCCCGACCTTGCGAACCGCGGCACCGTCGACGAACGTCTCCAGCTCGGCGAGGGTGAGAGGGCCGCCCGCGTCGAGGGCAGCGGCCATCGAGGCGGCCCCCGCCGGTTCCGCCCCGACGACCCGGGTGTGCGGGTGGCGGGCGGCCAGCCAGGTGGCGCAGCCGGCGAGCATGCCACCCCCGCCGACGGGAACGAGCAGCAGGTCGGGGTCCTTGCCGAGCTGCTGGAACACCTCGATCGCGAGGGTGCCTTGGCCGGCGATGGTGTCGACGTGGTCGAACGCGGGCACGATCACCGCCCCGGTAGCGGCGGCGTCGGCGCGGCAGGCGGCGTACGCGTCGTCGTACGTGTCGCCCCCCACGATCAACTCGACCCGACCCTGCCCGAGCGCGATGATCCGGTCCCGCTTCTGCCGCGGGGTCGTGCCCGGCACGTAGATGCGCCCCCGGTGGTCGAGCCGGGCGCAGGCGTAGGCGACGCCCTGGGCGTGATTGCCCGCGCTCGCGGCGACGACGCCGTGGCCGCGCTGGTCGGGGTCGAGCTGGGCGATGAGGTTGTAGGCGCCCCGCACCTTATAGCTGCGGACCGGCTGCAGATCCTCACGCTTGACCCAGACGTTGGCGCCGGTGCGTGCCGAGAGCCGCTCGCTGCGCTGCAGCGGTGTTTCCCGAACGATGCCGCGCAGCCGGACGTAGGCCGCCTCGACGTCGAGCGCGGTGGGCAGGGTCGGCGGGCTGGTCACCGGACCATTATCGGCGCTCGTCCCGCTGCTCGGGACGCCGGTCTCGTGCGTGGGGCGCCGCCGGGGATGCGCCCCACGCGGGAAGGTCACCGGGCAGGCTCGCGCGTGGCCTACGCTGGTGCGGTGCCGTCGCGGCCGGGTGCCGGTGCGCAGGCGGCGCCGGTACGTCGGGTGCCGCAGGTACGTCGCGAGCGTGTGGCCGCCCTGCCCCTACGACGTACGGGGCCTTAGCTCAGTTGGCAGAGCAGCGGACTTTTAATCCGAAGCGCGTGGGTTCGAGCCCCACAGGCCCCACCGTTCGCTGTGACGTTGCTCGATGCGAGGGCCTGGGTTACCCGGTCACCGGCGGGCCCCGGATGCGCCCCATTGGGGGGTGACGCACGGCCCGGCCCCTGTCCGGGACCGCGCGTCACCACCGTTCTACGCGCCCGACAATCGCACCCGAGGTGATGGCCTCCGGCGCAGTCGGTGGTGGCCGGGTCGGCACAGGACTCCCCAGGCACCACATTCGACGGGGTCGAGCGCTGACCACCTTGCCCACAACGGCCTCCCCAGAGTGGACACACCGTGGCCAACGCCTGCCCAAAGACCTGGTCAGATGGCGGCAAGCGGAGCCACCCGTCCGCTGGACGCGACCAGAGCGCTGCCCGGCGACGCCGAGCGGATGGGTCTCGCTACGCCTCCTGCGCCGACCGCCACCGCAGTCCGTAGCTGAAGCCGGAGCGCACCCGATGAAACTCGGCCACGACCTCACCCACGTCGTCCACCGGGACCCGCACGCCCGGCACGCCGGGATCCTCCACGAATTGCGCCGGAATGCCCTCCACCCGCTCCACGATCGGCGCTACCGGCCAGGCGTGCGGAACGAACTTGACCCGGACCAGAAGGTGATCGATCCGACGTTGTGCAGTCACGATGAGAAAGCGCTGCTGATGCTGGGGATCGACCAATCTCGTGCGGAATTCGTGACGTTCCCCGGAGGCCAGCGGGCGCGGAAAATACACCCGACCGCGCCACAGTCCACCGGTGCTCGACGGGGATTCCCTGCTGACCAGGCCGCCATGAAGGCAATACACCCGCAGCTGGTCCGACGCCTTGGCCCGGTCCGCCTCCGAACTCCAGGCCACCGGCGCCGACCGAAGTCCGGCCAGCTCGGCCACGACCGTCCGGGTCTCGATCAACTCGATCCGCGGCGGTTCGCTGACCAGCTCCAGGCTCGCGCTGGGGCACCAGAAGTCGACGCTCTCGGATTCTGGACCAGCAGGGCCAGGGGCCATCAGGACGTCCGCCAACAACTCCAGGCCCTCGAGGTAGCGGCGCCGAATCGTCTTGACGCTGTATCCCTCCGCGTCGGCGACCCAGCTGAGGCGGTCACCCAGGAACCACTTCTGCGCCTCCGGCGCGAGCCCGAGGCCCGCAGCGACGGAGGCTTGCACGGTGCCGGGCAGGTGAGTCACCGCGTCGCCCAGACCAGTCATGACCCGTGCTCGAACCGCCGGGCTGGATTCCTCCGTCGGGACACCGAGCACGGCGCGGAGGTTTGGGCCGAGTCGTTCCGCGAGATTCGCCGCGTGAACGCCCTTTCCGCGGGCCAAGAACTTCAGGTCTGCCAGAACTCCCGACCGATACACCAGCTTCGCCTTCCCCCGAAAGCCGCCGCCGCTGGGGTTAGTCTGTCCCCGGCCGCTACCACTACCGACGACAGGCTAGCCAGCACCCGCTGGGTGAGGGGCACCCAGCGGGAGGTTATTCGTTCATTCCGCCCACTCCGGGCGGCCCACTCAGATGTAGACCTCGATCAGCGGCATAATCCACGCCCACATGAATCGCATCACACACCTCCCCTACGTCGTCCGGTGACGGCGCCGTCATACTGCGCGTACTCACGCGGTTCGATCCGAATTATCCCAGCGCCACCGCGTTACCGGTGAAATACGCATCGGCTTGTCAAGATGGCAGCGGACGCGAGCCCTCAGCACCGATCTCGACGCGACGATCCCCCTTCTACACCGAGGTCCGCGGCCGGGACCTGCACTGGATGGAGGGCTCCGCGGAGCAGCCCGGGGCGGGTTTCCGCGAGGCCATCAACAGGGCCGGGGTGGACTCCGTCGCCGGCCAGTGCGGCACCTCGAGCTTCCTCCCGCGTGGAGGCGGACCGAGCCCCGTTGCCCACAATGCGCGGACGGAACCGCACGGGGGGTAGCCTCGGGACGTGACCACCGCATCGTCGCGCAGGTCCATGAAGGCGCCCCTGCGCATCGCCGTCGCCCAGCCCATCACCCGGCTGCGTGATCTCGCCGGCAACGTCGCGGCGCACGCCTCCACCGTGGTCGCCGCGGCCGCCCGGCTCGTCGTCTTCCCCGAACTCTCGTTGACCGGTTATGGCTACGACGCCCCGGTCGTCGATCCCCGCTCCCCCGCGCTGTTGCCGCTGGTCGATGCCTGCGGCGAAGCCGGTACGACGGCGCTGGTCGGCGCCCCGATCCGGGTCGGCTCGGGCGAGAGCTCGGCGCGCGGCATCGGCGTACTGGAGATCGACGGCGAGGGAGTGCGCCCGGCGTACGTGAAGATGCACCTCGGCCGCAAGGAGGCCACCCGGTTCGTGCCGGGCCGCTCCCCGAGCACGCTGTCCATCGACGGCTGGCGCGTCGGGATCGGCGTGTGCACGGACACCAAGGACAGCTCGCACCTGGCGCAGACCGCAGCGCTCGGCATCGACCTCTATGTGGCGGGGCATGTGCGCGCTCCCCACGAGGCGTCGAAGGTCACCTCCCGGGCGGCGCGGATCCGCGACCGGTACGCCGTGCCGGTCGCGTTCGCAGGCTTCGCCGGCGAAACCGGCGGCGGCTACTCGACGACGTTGGGCGGATCGGCGATCTGGGACGTCAGCGGCCGACTCCTGGCCAGCTGCGGCAGCCACCCCGGCGACATCGCCGTCGCGGTCCTGGACTAAGCGGTCCGCCCACGCTTCCCGGCCCCCCCACTCCGCCGCGCAGGACGACCAGGATCCCGCCAGCGGCAAGGATCCCGCAGCGCGACGATCGCAGGTCCGCTCAGTCCTTGGTCTCGTCCTCGGGGGCGCCGGTGGGGTCCTCGACCAGATCACCGTCGAGGTGTTCGCCGCCGAGCGGGTGCTCGACCCAGCGGGTCATCTCCCAGCCCCGTCCCACGGCGCCGTCCAGCACGACCATGCCGGTGTTGCGCAGCCAGTGCTGCGCGGCGAACTCACGGTCGACGTTGTGGGCGCGGGCTGCGGCGTACGCCCTGATCACCGCGCCGTGCGCGACGATCGCCACATCCTCGCGCCCGGCCGCCGCGGCCTCGGCCACGACGGCATCGCAGCGGTCGATGACCTCCCGGCCGGATTCTCCACCGGGCATCCGGCGGTCGAGGTCGTCCGGCCAGGAGAACACCACATCCACATAGGCATGCATGGCCTCCTCGTCGGAGCGCATCTCCAGGTCACCGGCCGCGATCTCGCGAAACCCGGGGCGTACCAGCACCGGCAGGCCCCGGGCGGCGGCTAGCGGTTCCGCCGTCTGCTGGGTACGGACCAGGGTGCTCGCCACAATTGCGTCGATGGACTCCGCGGCCAACGCCTCGGGCAGGGCGGCCGCCTGGGCCCGTCCCAGATCGGTGAGGTCGGCTCCCGGAGCGGCGGTGTCGAGGGCGTGAACGATATTGGAAGACGTCTGTCCGTGGCGTATCAACAGCAACCGCATGAGGGCATCATCCCATGTCACGACGAGTGTTCCCGAACCAGCAGGACCCGCCCGGTGCGCCACCCGGTGAGGGTGGACGGGCGATGACGACACGGGTAACGCGGGCCGAACGGGACGGTCAGCCGCCGACCCTCGGCGGCTTCGAGGGCAGCTGGCTGAAGACCTCCACGTCGGGCACCGAGCCCGTCACCAAGAGTTCGTCGCCCGGATGCACGATCGTGCTGTGCTCGGCGTAAGTGAAACCCTGGCCATGTTCCTTCACGCCGACGACCGTCACCCGATATTTGGCGCGCACCCCCGAGTCACCGAGCGGCACCCCCCAGGTCATCGTCGGCGCCTGAATTCGGGCCAGGGCATAACCGCCGAACTCGATGTAGTCGTGCACCGCGGTCACGATCATGTGGGCGACCTTCTCGCCCATCTCACGCTCGGGATAGATCACGTGATGGGCACCGACCCGTTCCAGGATCGCACCGTGCTTGGCCGTGATCGCCTTCGCCCAGATGTCCTTGACGCCCAGCTCGGCCAGCGCCAGGACCGTCAGCACGCTCGCCTCGATGTCGCTGCCGATCGCGACCACGGCCCGGTCGAAGTCGCGCACCCCCAGTTGACGGAGCGCCTCGTCGTTGGTGCTGTCGGCCTGGACGACGTGGGTGAGGTCGGCCGCCCAGCGCTGCACCAGGTCGGCGTTCTCGTCGACAGCCAGCACCTCCTTGCCCATCGCGATCAGCGCCAACGCGACGGCGGACCCGAACCGGCCGAGGCCGATGATGAGAATGCTCTGCGGGGAACGCCCGCGGTCTCTAGCCGACAATGGGATGCGTCTCCGGATAGTGGTAATACCGCTTGCGGGTGCGCAAGGCGAGGGCCGACGCCAGAGTAACGGTGCCCACCCGCCCGGTGAACATCAGCAGCATCACGACGAGCTGGGCGGGAACGTTGAGGCTGGGAGTGATGCCCGTGGACAGCCCGACGGTGCCGAAGGCGGAGATCACCTCGAAGGCCACCACGTCCAGGGGCAGGCCGCTCACGACGACGACGGCGATGGTGCCGAGGGTCACCGAACCGACCCCGAGGAGCGCGACCGAGACCGCCTGGCGTTGCGCCGCCGCGGTGATGCGCCGCCGACCCACGACCACGTCGTCCTCCCCCCGGGCCTCGGCCAGGATGAGGAAGCCCAGCAGGAAGAACGTCGTGACCTTCACCCCACCCGCCGTACCGGCGCTGCCGCCCCCGACGAACATCAGCACCAACGTGATGACGAGGGTCGCGGCGGTGATCGCGCCGTAGTCGATCGTGTTGAAGCCGGCGGTGCGGGCCACCACCGACGCCGTCACAGAGGAGAGCAGCTTCTCCGGCATCGACATCGGACCCATCGTCTCCGGATTCGTCCACTCGAAAGCCAGATAGGCCAGCGTCCCCGTGATCAACAAGAGCGCGGTTCCGCCCACCGTGAGGCGGGTGTGCACGGTCCACTCGTGCGGGCGGCGCCAGCGGCGGGCCAGCTCGAAGTACACGGGATAGCCGATTCCCCCGGCGATGATCGCGGCGCAGATCGGCAGGCAGATGAACGGATCGGTGACAAACCCGACGAGGTTGTTGCTGTAGAGCGCGAAACCCGCGTTGTTGAACGCCGACACCGCATGGAAGACGCCGTGCCACAACGCGGTGCCGAGGTCGTCGTCATAGGCGACCCGGAAGCGGATCGTCAGCAGAGCCGCCACGACCGCCTCGGCGAGCAGCATGCGAACCGCGATCCGGCGGATCAGCCGGGTGACACCCCCGCCGACGTCGAAGGCATGCGTTTCGGCCTGCGCCCGCAACCGGCCTGCCACCCCCAGTCGACCCCTGATGAGCAACGACAACAGCGTGGCCAGCGTCATGATCCCGAAGCCGCCCACCTGAATGAGCAGCAGGATGACGACCTGCCCGAACGGCGTCCAATAGGTCGAGGTGTCCACGGTCGCCAAGCCGGTGACACAGACGGCGGAGACCGTGGTGAACGCCGCCGCCATCACGTCCACCGTCCCGTCCGCATGCGAGATCGGCAACATGAGCAGCACGGTCCCCAGGACGATGACGCCGAAGAAGGACAGCGGCACGAGCCGGACCGGCTGGGTCAGCGCCGCGGAGATGCGTCGGTCCACCGCATCCCGTCGCTGAGATAGCGCCTCCTGGCCGAACAACGGAGGCAACCCTCAGGCCCGGGTCTGATCAGCCCAGAGGTTGACCCCGGAATCCACGGCGTACTCGTCGATGGCCGCCAGCTCCGCATCGGTGAAGGTGAGATTGTCGAGTGCGCCCAGACTGTCGTCGAGCTGCTCCACGCGGCTGGCGCCGATCACGAGGCTCGTCATGCGCGGATCCCGCAGGGCCCACGCCAGCGCCATCTGCGCCAGGCTCTGCCCCCGCTGCTCGGCGATCCCCGCCAGGGCGCGAACTCGAGCAAGCACCTCCTCCGAGAGGTGCGACCGGCCGATGGTGGCACCCGCCCGGCCGGCGCGGGAACCCTCCGGAACGCCCTGGAGGTATTTGTCGGTGAGCACCCCCTGCGCCAGCGCCGTGAACGCGATGCAGCCCATCCCCTGCCGCTCCAGCTCGTCCAGCAGCTGCTGGTCCTCGGTCCAGCGGTTGAGCATCGAATAGCTGGGCTGGTGAATGAGCAGCGGCGTGCCGAGTTCGCGAGCAATCGTCGCGGCCTCGCGGGTCTTGGCGGCCGAGTAGGAGCTGATCCCGACGTACAGCGCCTTGCCCGCCCGCACGGCAGCGTCGAGCGCGCGCATCGTCTCCTCGATCGGGGTGTCCGGGTCGAACCGGTGGCTGTAGAAGATGTCGACGTAGTCCAGGCCGAGGCGGCGCAGCGACTGGTCGAGGCTGGCCAGCACGTACTTTCGGCTGCCGCCACCCTGCCCGTACGGGCCCGGCCACATGTCCCAGCCGGCCTTCGTGGAGATGATGAGCTCGTCGCGGTACGGCGCCAGGTCCTGGCGCAGCATCCTGCCGAAGCTCAGCTCGGCCTGACCGTACGGCGGGCCGTAGTTGTTCGCCAGGTCGACGTGGGTGATCCCGCGGTCGAAGGCGCGCCGCACGATGGCCCGCTGAACCTCGTGCGGGGTGTCGTCGCCGAAGTTCTGCCACAGGCCCAGTGACAGCAGCGGCAATTGCAGGCCGCTGGTGCCGCAGAACCGGTAGGTCATCGAGTCGTAACGGTCATCGGCGGCGTGATAGGTCATGGCCGCATTCTGCCGCCAACTCGGCTGCGCGCGCGCTTCTGGGGGTCCCCCGCGCAGCGGGGGACAGCACTCGATCACCCTGGAGTGCTTCCTCGCGCTCCGCTGCGCTCGCGCTTCGTCAGCACTCGATCACCCTGGAGTGCTTCCTCGCGCTCCGCTGCGCTCGCGCTTCGTCAGCACTCGATCACATTCACCGCCAGGCCCCCGCGTGCCGTCTCCTTGTACTTGTCCTTCATGTCCGCGCCGGTCTCCCGCATCGTGGTGATCACCTCATCGAGCGTCACCTTGTGCGATCCGTCCCCCATCAGCGCGGTCCGGCTCGCCGCGATGGCCATCACCGCCGCGATCGCGTTTCGCTCGATGCACGGAATCTGCACCAGCCCACCCACCGGATCGCAGGTCAACCCGAGATTGTGCTCCATGCCGATCTCCGCGGCATTCTCGATCTGCCCGGTCGTCCCGCCATGCAGCGCGGTCAGGCCCGCGGCGGCCATCGAACACGCCGTACCGACCTCGCCCTGGCATCCCACCTCCGCCCCGGAGATCGACGCCGTCTGCTTGTAGATCATCCCGATGGCCCCAGCCGTCAGCAGGAACACCACGATGTCCTCCTCCGCGACCCCCGGCACGAAGGTCACCGCGTAGTGCAGCACCGCCGGGATGATGCCGGCCGCCCCGTTCGTGGGAGCGGTGACGACCCGACCCCCCGCCGCGTTCTCCTCGTTCACCGCCAACGCCCACAGCGTCACCCAATCGACCCCCCGCATCGGGTCATCCGCGGCGGTCGCCTCGCGGCGCAGCCGGCGGGCCAGGTCCGGAGCGCGGCGGCGGACCCGCAGCCCACCCGGAAGGATCCCCTCGGTCCGGCGCCCGTTCTCCACGCAGGCCCGCATCACCGACCAGAGGTGCAGCAGCTTGGCCCGGACCTCATCCTCGCTGCGCCAGGTCAGCTCGTTCTCCAGGACCAGGCGGGCGATGGAGAGCCCAGTCGCCTCGCATCGGTCCACCAGGTCCGCCGCGGTGCGAAACGGATGGGGCACCCCGGTCACGTCCTGCACCAACGGCGCCTCCCCGATGGAGCGCCCGTCCACGACGAAGCCGCCCCCGACGGAGTAGTAGGTGCGCTCGGCGACCAGCGAGCCGTCGCCGTCGTACGCCGTGAAGGTGAGCCCGTTGGGATGAGCGGGCAGGACGTCGCGCGGGTGCAGCACCAGGTCCACGTCCGGGTCGAAGGCGATGTCGCGGACGCCGTACAGCCGCAATCGGCGGTCCGCACGCACTCGGCGTACCTCGTCCGCCACCGCCGGCGGATCCACGCGCTCCGGGGACTCGCCCAGCAGCCCCAGGATCACCGCGGTGTCGGTGCCGTGCCCTCGAGCGGTCGCGGCGAGCGACCCGTAGAGCTGCACCACCACCCGGTGCGTGCGGGCGATCCGGTCGTGCCGCTGCAGCGCCGCACCGAACGTGCCCGCGGCCCGCATCGGCCCGACGGTGTGCGAACTCGAGGGGCCGATGCCGACCGTGAACAGGTCGAAGACCGACAGGGCCATCCGGAGCGGCGGCTGTCGTCAGTTCTTCAGCGAGGGATACAGCGGGTAGCGCTGCGCCACCGCCTCGACGCGGGCCCGCAGCGCGGCCGCCTCGGCGTCGGTGAGTCCCGCGTGCAGGGCACCGGCGATGATGTCGGCGACCTCCCGGAAGTCCGCCTCCTGCAGGCCCCGGGTGGCCAGGGCCGGGGTGCCGATGCGCAGCCCCGAGGTCACCATCGGGGGCCGGGGGTCGTTGGGAATCGCGTTGCGGTTCACGGTGATCCCGATGCGGTGCAGCTGGTCCTCGGCCTGCCGGCCGTCGAGTTCACTGTTGCGCAGGTCGACCAGGACCAGATGGACATCGGTGCCACCGGTCAGGACCGTCACCCCGAGCTCCGCCATGTCGGGCTGGGTGAGCCGTTCGGCGAGGATCCGCGCCCCGGCGAGGGTGCGCTGCTGCCGCTCGGCGAACTCCGGCGTCGCCGCCACCTTGAACGCCACGGCCTTGGCGGCGATGACGTGCTCCAGCGGCCCACCCTGCATCCCGGGGAAGACCGCCGAGTTGAACTTCTTGGCCAGGTCGGCGTCGTTGGTCAGGATGACCCCGCCGCGCGGGCCACACAACGTCTTATGGGTCGTCGAGGTGACCACGTGGGCGTGCGGCATGGGATTCGGGTGCAGCCCGGCGGCCACCAGTCCGGCGAAGTGCGCCATGTCGACCATCAGGTAGGCGCCGACCTCGTCGGCGATCCGCCGAAACTCGGCGAAGTCGAGCTGGCGCGGGTAGGCCGACCAGCCCGCGATGATCATCTGCGGCTTGGTCTCCTTGGCCAGGCGCTCCACCTCGGCCATGTCGACGCGTCCGTCGGCGCCCACGTGGTACGCCGCGACGTTGAACATCTTGCCGCTGTAGTTGATCCGCATCCCATGGGTGAGGTGACCCCCGTGCGCGAGATCCATGCCCAGGATCGTGTCGCCCGGCTTGAGGAGCGCAAAGTAGACCGCCGTGTTGGCCTGCGCCCCCGAATGCGGCTGCACGTTGGCGAACCCCGCCCCGAAGAGCGCCTTGAGCCGGTCGATCGCCAGCTGCTCCACCACGTCGACGTGCTCACACCCGCCGTAATAGCGCTTGCCCGGATAGCCCTCGGCATATTTGTTCGTGGCCACCGAGCCCTGCGCCTGCATGACGGCCACGGGGGCGAAGTTCTCCGACGCGATCATCTCCAGCGTCGTCTCCTGGCGGTCGCGCTCGGCGTCCAGGGCGGCGGCGATCTCGGGGTCCAGCTGAGCCAGCGGCATGTTGAGGAGCTCCATGGGCGTCATCCTCCCACGGGTGGACTGGAACGGGCTCGGGTTCCCCGACGGTGGCCGCAGCTGCGCCGCACCTGGACTACCCGGCACCGCCCGCCGCGGGTCACTGTCGGAAGAATCGCAGGTAAACCGCCGCGAACACCGAGACGATGCCGACATTGACGAGGAGCCGGGCCCAGGTGTGGCCGCGGAAGAAGAGGACATCGACCCCGACCACGACAAGCACGAGCGCAAGGACGTACAACGCGACCGACGGCTTGCTCATCGGGCCTCCCGTGCCTCGGCACCCCCGCTGGGTGTCTCGGCTCAGTCGCCAGAGGACGCCGCCGCGGGGATGCCTCCAGTGTCGCGCCGACCCATGGTCTTCTGCCGTCGGGATCCTGTGGGGTTGCTGACCGCGTACGGCGTACGGCTGCACGGCGTACGGCCTGGGGGAGCACACGGCGTACGGCGTACGGCGCGCGGGGGCCTAGCGTTTGCGGCATGACTGAGCCCACCGTCGAGCCCATCGACGCCCTGCGCCGGATCGCCTTCCTGCTCGAACGCCGCCTTGCCGACACCCATCGAGTCAAGGCGTTCCGGGGTGCTGCGGCCACGGCGCTGCGGGTGGGACCGGAGGAGCTGGCCCGGCGGCACGCCGCCGGTACGCTGACGGACCTTCCGGGTGTCGGTCCGAAGACCGCTGCGGTCATCGCCGAGGCCCTGGCCGGGACGGTGCCGGCGTACCTGGCCGACCTGGAGGCCGACGCCGGCCCACTCGCGACGGGCGGCGAAGCGCTGCGCGCCGCGACGCAGGGTGACCTGCACTCCCATTCGGACTGGTCGGACGGCGGCTCCCCGATCGAAGAGATGGTAGCGACGGCGATGCAGGTGGGGCACGCCTACCAGGCGCTCACCGATCATTCGCCGCGGCTGCGGGTGGCGAACGGCCTGTCCGCGCAGCGCCTGGCGCAGCAGCTGAGCGTGGTGGACGCGGTCAACGGGGCGGTCGGGGACGACTTCCGGCTGCTGTCCGGGATCGAGGTGGACATCCTGGACGACGGCGCGCTGGATCAAACCGAGGAGATGCTCGGGCAGGTCGACGTCGTCGTCGCCTCGGTGCACAGCAAGCTCGCGATGGAGCCGGCCGCGATGACGCGACGGATGCTCGCGGCGGTGCGCCACCCGCGGGTCGCGGTGTTGGGGCACTGCACGGGCCGGTACGTCGTGCGCCGCGCAGGCCAGCAGCCGCGCGCGCAGAGCCGATTCGACGCCTCGGCCGTCTTCGCGGCGTGTGCCGAGGAGGGGGTTGCGGTGGAGATCAACAGCCGACCCGAGCGGGTCGACCCGCCGGATGACCTGATCGACCAGGCGCTGGCGGCCGGCTGCCTGTTCGCGATCGACAGCGATGCGCACGCGCCCGGTCAGCTGGATTTTGTCGACTACGGCTGCGAGCGGGCCCAGCGACTGGGCATCGAACCGGAGCGGATCGTGACGACCTGGCCGCTGGAGCGGGTGCAGTCCTGGGCGGCCAAGGGTCGGTGACAGCCGTCGGGACAGGACCCGGCCGGTGACAGCCGTCGGGACAGGACCCGGCCGGTGACAGCCGTCGGGACAGGATTACTGCGGTGTCCACGACAGCAGCCCTGTCGCGACGGCTGTCACGCCGAGCCCTCCAACGCCACGCCGAAGCCTCCAGCGCAGGTCGGGACGGGCCCGCCCCCCGCTTTGGCGATTGGCGACCTCGTCCCCTATGCTTTCGGAAGTCCTCGACGGATCCGAGCGCGGCTCGCTGGCGGCGACGGACCTGACCGGATGACACCGCAGGTCCCCATCGTCTAGCGGCCTAGGACCCCGCCCTTTCACGGCGGTAGCACGGGTTCGAATCCCGTTGGGGATACGCAGTACCTCCTGAGGTCAATCCTCAACACGAGGCCCCGTAGCGCAGTTGGTTAGCGCGCCGCCCTGTCACGGCGGAGGTCGCCGGTTCGAGCCCGGTCGGGGTCGCTCAGTTTGTCCAGGCCAGGTAGCTCAGTTGGTACGAGCGTCCGACTGAAAATCGGAAGGTCGGCGGTTCGACCCCGCCCCTGGCCACCACGAGACCCCAGGTCAACCCCGGTTGACACTGGGGTTTTTCGCACTCGTCGGCAGCAGCCCGGTGGACTCGCCGGCGGCGATCACGCGCCGAGGCCCTCGGCCCGCAACTCATCGAGGCGCTCAGTCAGTAGCGTGCCAGCCAACGGCGGCACACTGTGCTGCACACCAAGCCGCGCCCGAAAGGCTGCCGCATGTCCTTGAAGACCACCCCCCGTCTGCTGCTCCGTCGCCGGCTCGCGATCGGCTTCCTGACCGGAACGGTCGCCGCCGCCGTGATCCCCGCGCCCTCCGACGCCGGCCTGGTGGGCCATCTCCTGGTCGGCTTCGTCATCATCGCCATTGTCTTCGCGGTCCCGCTGCTCTGGACGATCCTGCGGGCCGACGCCGCAGCGACGCGGAGCCTGGTGGCGGACTATTCCTCCGAACGTGGCCCCACCGACGCCGTGGCGGTCTCCGCCTCCATGGCCGCCCTCGGCGGGATCGGCCTCATGCTGTTCACCGGGCCTGCCGACACCACCGGCGCGCAGGCGGCGCTCGCGCTGGGCACGGTCGCCATGGCGTGGTTGCTGGTGCACACGACGTACGTCGTGCGATACGCGCGGCACTATTACAACGCCGAACCCGGCAGCGTGGACTTCACCTCAAAGGCCGACCCGCCCTTCTCGGACTTCGCCTATCTCGCGTTCACCCTCGGCATGACCTATCAGGTCTCCGACACCGACATCACGACCCCGACGCTGCGCAAGGTCGTGCTGTTCCACACGCTGCTGTCCTATCTGTTCGGCACCGGCATCATCGCGGCCACGATCAACCTGGTCGCCGGCGCCGCGAAATAGCGCCAGCCTCGACCGATCCGGTGCGCCGCGGCGTCACCTGGCGCCGCCGCAACAGGTAGATGTCGAACATCCAGCCCTTGCGCTCCGTCGCGGCCGCGCGCACCGCCGCGATCTCGTCGCGGACCTGCACCAGGGGGCCCGCGATCAGGATCTCGTCCGCGCTGCCCAGGTAGGCGCCCCAATAGATGTCCAGCCCCTCGGGGTCGATCGTGGCGAAGGTCGCCCGGCCGTCAAGCATGACCACCACGTCGTCGACGCCCGCGGGCATGCCGTCGACCACCAGCCGTGCGGGGCTGATCTGCACGGCCCGGCCCTGCCGGTTCAGCGGGATCCGGTGCCGCGCGGCCAGCGCCAGCACACTGCTAATTCCCGGCAGCACCCGGACCGTCAGAGCCCGATCGGCCGGTGCGGCGGCGGCGAGCTCCTCGACGATCGCCAGCGTGCTCTCGTAGAGCCCGGGATCTCCCCAGACCAAGAATCCCCCGCTGCCCCCGCCGGCCAGCTCCGCGCCGACCGCCGCGCCCCACTGCTCCCGGCGCTGCGCGCGCCACCGAGCGACCGCGGCGTCGTAATCCGGCGCGGACCGCCACGGCCGCGGCGGGTCCCGCAACTCGACGACGCGCAGCGGGGTGTCGCGGTGCCGCCGCACCACCTCCCGGCGGGCCAGCACCGGCTCGTCGTACTCGGCCTCTTTCAGCACGACGAACAACACGTCGATGGACCGGATGGCTCGGACCGCCTCCAGGGTGAGCCAGTCCGGGTCGCCGGCACCCATCCCGATCAGCAGCAGCTCCCGACGTACCGGCGGCGCGGCTGCCGCGGCCCCGCGCGGCTCGTCACCGATCCTGTCGTCGTACGTCGTCCCGCCCGCGCCATCCACGCCCCCCAGGATGCCCGATCCGAGCCGGAAGGATCCTGCCGCGTTCCCCGAACCTACCGACCGGTCACCCCATAGCATGACGCGCATAGCCGCCGAGATTGAGGTCCCGTCTCGGCCGACGACCGCCCACCGAAGGCCTCGCGGCCCGGATTCGAACAGGAGCGACGCGGTGGTCAAGACCCTTCCCCAGGCGCCCAGCGACGACAAGCGCTGGAAGATCGTCGACACGCGGATGCGCCGGTTGGGCGGTGGCGCCGACGCCCTCATCGAGGCCTTGCACGCCGCTCAGGAGGCGTTCGGCTATATCGATGACGCCGCCATGCTCTATATCGGCAGCTACCTCGGTGTGCCGCCGTCCAAGGTCTACGGTGTCGCGACCTTCTACTCCTACTTCACCTTGAAGCCGCAGGGCGCGCACACCTGCGTGGTCTGCACCGGCACAGCCTGCTACATCAACGGCGCGGGGGCGATCCTCAAGGGCATCGAGGCTGAATTCGGCATCAAGTCCGGCGGCACCACCCAGGACGGCCGCCTGTCCGCGCTGACCGCGCGATGCGTCGGCGCGTGCTCCATCGCGCCGGTCGTCGTCATCGACGGCGAACTGGCCGGTCAGCTCTCCCCCGAGGGCGTCGTCGCGCGCCTGGCCGCCATTCCGCAGGAGACCACCTCATGACCTCCGACGCACCCGCAACTGGCGCGCGACCCGCCCGGGGCGCCACCCGGCGCCGTACCCACGGCCTGTCCCCGCTTGCTGGCGTTCGCGCCAGCGTGTTGGTCTGTGAAGCCTCCGGGTGTCGCTCGCTGAACTCCGAGCAGATCGTCGACGCCCTGGCCGACCGGTTCACGGCGGACGGCGTCACCGACGTCGAGGTGAAGCGGGTCGGCTGCCTCGGGTTGGGGATGTGCGCCCGTGGACCGCTGGCCCAGGTCCCACAAACCGGGGCCTACTTCGAAGGCCTGAAACCCGACGCGCTGAACCACGTCGTGGACGCGGTCGCCCAGATCCCCCCGGGCACCCCGCACACCGATATCACGGCGCCCACCGCGGTGCTGCAGATGAAGGTCGCCATGGAGCATTCCGGACTGGTCGACCCGGAGAACATCGACGACTACTTGCGCCTCGGCGGCTACCAGGCGCTGCGTAAGGCCGTGCACGAGCTGACGCCGTCGGCGGTCATCGCTGAGATCGTCGCCTCGGGATTGCGTGGGCGCGGCGGCGGTGGTTTCCCCACCGGGCTGAAGTGGACGACGGTGGCCAAGTCGTCAGGCCCCGAGGGCAAATACGTCATCTGCAATGCCGATGAGGGGGACCCCGGCGCCTTCATGGACCGGACGTTGCTGGAGTCCGATCCGCACCGGATCCTGGAGGGCATGGCCCTGGCCGCCTACGCGGTCGGTGCGACCGAGGGCTACATCTACTGCCGCGCCGAATACCCGCTCGCGGTCAAGCGACTCCGGCAGGCGATCCGGCAAGCCGAACGCCACGGCATCCTCGGCAAGAACATTTTCGACACCCGCTTCACCTTCGAAGTGGACGTGCGCTTGGGGGCTGGAGCGTTCGTCTGCGGCGAAGAGACGGCGCTGCTGTATTCCATCCAGGGCGGGCGCGGCATGCCCCGGCCACGGCCGCCGTACCCCGCGGTTCGCGGCCTGCACGGCAAGCCCACCCTGATCAACAACGTCGAGACGTTCGCCGCGATCGCACCGATCATCAATCGCGGCGGCGCCTGGTACGCCTCGATCGGTGCCGCGAAGTCTAAGGGCACCAAGGTTTTCGCCCTCGCCGGGCGGGTCGTGCACACCGGAATCATCGAAGTGCCGATGGGCACCACCCTGCGTGAGGTGGTCTACGACATCGGCGGTGGCATCCCGGGAGGGCGTCCGTTCAAGGCCGTGCAGACCGGGGGTCCGTCCGGTGGGTGCATTCCAGCCGACTACCTCGACATGCCGCTGGACTATGAGTCGCTTGCCGAGAAGGGCTCGATCATGGGCTCCGGCGGGATGATCGTCATGGACGACACGGCGTGCATGGTGGACGTCGCCAAGTTCTTCATGGAGTTCTGCGTCGAGGAGAGCTGCGGCAAGTGCGTGCCCTGTCGGGTCGGCACGACCCACATGCACGCCCTGCTCAGCAAGATGACCGAGGGCCTTGCCACTCCCGATGACCTCGCTGCGCTGGAGAAGCTGGCCGGCATGGTCAAGGCGACCTCCCTGTGCGGTCTGGGCCAGACCGCCCCCAACCCGGTGTTCTCGACGCTGCGCTACTTCCGCGACGAATACCTGGCCCACATCGAGGACCAGCACTGCCCAGCCGGCGTCTGCCCCATGCCGGTCAAGGACGGGTCGCACGAGGAGGTGTCGCGCGCATGAGCAACGTCTACACGCTGAAGATCGACGACCAGGACGTGGCGGGCGCCGCCGGCGAGACGATCCTGGAAGTAGCACGGGAGAACGGCATCAACGTCCCCACCCTGTGTCACCTGCAAGGCCTGAAGCCGATCGGTGCCTGCCGCATCTGTCTGGTGGAGGTCCGCCAGACCGGCAGGCTGCTGCCCGCCTGCACCACCCTGATCGAAGAGGGCCAGGACATTCTGGCCAACTCTGAGCGGCTGCACGAATACCGCCGACAGGTGTTGGAGTTGATGTTCACCGAGCGCAACCACGTGTGCTCGGTGTGCGTCGCGAACAACCACTGCGAGCTGCAGGATCAAGCCGAACGGCACGGCGTGAGCCACTTCGAGCTGCCCTATATCAGCCCCAAGTTCGAGGTCGACGCTACCCACGAACGCTTCGCGATCGACCACAACCGCTGCATCCTGTGCGGCCGGTGCGCCCGAGTCTGTGGGGAGATCGAAGGCGCCCACGTCTGGGACATCGAAGGACGCGGTATCGAAGCCCGCCTGGTCACCGAACTGGGCACCCCGTGGGGTGAGGCGACCACGTGCACCAGCTGCGGCAAGTGCGTGCAGGTCTGCCCCACCGGTGCGCTCTTCGAAAAGGGCCGCGCCTCCTCAGAGGACCGGCACCGCCGGCCGTTCATGCCCTATCTGCGCGCGCAGCAGTCCCGACGGGAGACCGACTGATGGCGGACAAGATCTCACTGGCCACGGTGTGGCTGGACGGCTGCTCCGGCTGCCACATGTCCTTCCTTGACCTCGACGAACGGCTCATCGAGCTAGGGACGCGAGCCGACCTGGTCTTTTCTCCGCTGGTGGACCACAAGGAGTTCCCAGAGCTGGTCGACGTGACCCTGGTCGAGGGGGGCGTCGCGTCGGCGGACGACCTGGCCAAGCTGCGCAAGGTGCGCGCCCACTCCCGGATCGTCGTGGCCTTCGGCGACTGCGCCATCACCGCGAACGTCCCCGGAATGCGCAACCCATTCGGCAAGAAGGCGGTGCTCGACCGGGCCTACATCGAGAATGTCGACGAAAACCCCATGCACCCCAACGAGGTAGTGCCCGACCTGCTCGACCCGATCCGGCCCGTGCAGTACTACGTGCCCATCGACGCCTTCCTGCCCGGCTGCCCGCCCTCAGCGGATGAGATCTGGCATTGCGTCACCGCCCTGCTGGACGGCCGCGTCGACGACGCGTCCGGGGCCGCCCGATTCGGGCGATGACCGTGTTCGCCACCACGAAGAGAGCGGTGAGTCAGTGATGACCAGCACCATCGTCATCGACCCGGTGACCCGCATTGAGGGCCACAGCAAGATCACGATCTTCCTGCACGACGACGGCAGCGTCGACCACGCCCAGTTTCACGTCACCCAGTTCCGGGGGTTCGAGAAGCTCTGCGAAGGCCGCCCCGTGCACGAGATGCCCTCGCTCATGGCGCGGATCTGTGGGATCTGCCCGGTGTCCCACCTGACCGCGTCCGCGAAGACCGTCGACGCCATCATGGCGGTGACGCCACCGCCGACCGGGGCCAACCTGCGCCGGATCATGAACCTGGCCCAGATCGTGCAGTCGAACGCGCTGTCCTTCTTCCACCTGTCCTCGCCCGACCTGCTGTTCGGCTATGACGGCGATCCCGCCCAGCGCAACATCTACGGGATGCTCGGGGCCAACCCCCAGCTGGCCAAGGACGGCATCGCGCTGCGCCGGTACGGGCAGCAGATCATCGAATGGCTGGGCAAGAAGCGCATCCATCCGGCCTGGCTGGTCCCGGGCGGGGTGTCCGCCCCGCTGGACGCCGGCCTGCGCGATCAGATGCTGGCCGGGATGCCCGAGGCCTACGCGATCATGGATCGGACCCTGGCCTGGTTCAAGAAGGAACTCATCCGGTTCGAGGACGAGGCCTCCGCGATGGGCCAGTTCCCCTCGGCGTTCATGAGCCTGGTCTCCGAGACCGGCGGGATGGAGCACTACGACGGCGACCTGCGCATCGTCGACCACGACGGCACGCTGCTGCGGGACCGCTGCGATCCCACCGACTACCGGTCCTATCTGGGTGAGCACGTCGAGCCGTTCTCGTTCCTGAAGTCGACCTACTTCCGCGACAAGGGCTATCCGGACGGGATCTATCGGGTGGGCACGCTGGCCCGCATCGCCACCTGCGACCAGACGGGGTTGCCCCGCTCGCAGGTCGAACTCGACCACTATCGGTTCCGATTCGGGCGGTTTCCCCGGTCCAGCTTCCACTTCCACTACGCCCGGCTCATCGACACGCTGTTCTGCCTGGAGAAGATCGAGTCGCTGCTGACCGACCCGGAGATCCTCTCCGACCGGGTCCGCTCGACGGCCGGGATCAACGCCAACACCGGGATCGGCGTCTCCGAGGCACCGCGCGGGACGCTGCTGCACCACTACGAGGTCGACGACAACGGCATCATGCGGTGGGCCAACCTGATCATCGCGACCGGGCACAACAACCTGGCCATGAACCGGGGCGTCACCGATGTCGCCAAGCACTACATCAAGCCGGGCCGACCCCTGGAGGAGTCGCTGCTCAACCGGGTGGAAGGGCTGATCCGCTGCTACGACCCGTGCCTGTCCTGCTCGACCCACGCGGTCGGTCAGATGGCGCTGCGGATCCAGGCGATCGCCCCGGATGGAACGGTCGTCGACGAGATCGCCCGCTGAGCGGCCCGGCCGGTCCCGGGTGAGTCCCGACCTGGTGGACGACGCGCCCGGCCCGCTCCTCGTCGGCTACGGCAATTCGCTGCGCGAGGACGACGGGGTGGGCTGGCATGCCGCGGCCGCGCTGGCCGTCGATCCCCGCTTCGCCCGGTGCACGGTGCGCCAGGAGTTCCAGCTGCTGCCCGAGCTCGCCGCCGACGTGGCCATGGCGGGGCGGGTCGTGCTGATCGACGCGCGCGCGGCGTACGACGTACCGCCGGGCACCCTGAGCTGGCGCACCGTCGCACCCGAGCCGCGCGGCACCGGCTTCTCCTCGCACCACGTCACGCCGGAGGCGCTGCTGGCGCTGACCCTGCAGCTGTACGGCGCAGCGCCGCCGACCGTCCTCGTCGAGGTGGCGACCCGGCACTTCGGCGAGGGCGTCGCGAGCCTGACGGCGCCGGTGGCGGCCGCGCTGCCCGCCGTCGCCGATCTGGTCGCGCGCGTCCTGTCCAACCCGACAAGACGGACGCCCGAACCAACATTATGACAACGGTTGGCCCCGATCCGGTCGCACGTCCGCATCCGACACATGCCGTCCCACCTGCGGCTTGTTCGTTGCTTAGGCGCCTGCGAGAGGTTACCGTCATAACTGGACAAGCTGCCTTGCCCGGCCGGGCATTCCTTGTCCACGGGGTAGCACGGTCGGCCGCACGCACGAAAGGGGCACTATGAACCGACAGTTGTCGGCGACCGATCGTGCCTATCAGGACACCCGCGCCCGCATCATCGACGGGCGCCTCGCGGGCGGCGATGTCATCACCGAGGGAGCGGTGTCGGCGGCGCTGGGAGTCAGCCGTACGCCGGTGCGCGAGGCCTTCCTGCGGCTGCAGGCCGAGGGCTTTCTCGAGCTCTATCCCAAGCGCGGCGCCGTCGTCGTGCCCATCTCCCCCGACGAGGCCACGTCACTGTCCGAGGCGCGCGAACTCATCGAGACCTTCGCGATCACCAAGCTGCTCACCGAGAACGACCGGGCGCCCGGCACCCTGGTCGATGAGCTGTGGAACCTGGTCACGGAGCAGGGCAAGCACGCCCGCGCCCGAGACGTGGCCGCGTTCACGGTGGCCGAGACCAGCTTCCACCTCGCCATCGTCGCCGCCGCCCAGAACAGCTTTCTGACGGGGCTCTTCGAAGCGCTACGGGACCGTCAGCAGCGGCTCACCATGACCGCCTCGGCGCGGCTCGTCGTCGACCTCGACGACATCATCGCCGAACACGAGAAGCTGGTCCGCCTCCTCGAGGAGGGCGAGCTCGACCCGGCCCTGAGCGCGGTGCGCTCGCACGCGCGAGCCTCCCGGCGGACGCGCGAGCGGCCCCGCTGAGCGGTGCTGCCGGCGGTGGTCATGAGATGCGCTGCCGGCGTTGGTGCGAAGGAGTCAGGCCGCCGGTTCCTCGCTCGCGCCGGGCTCGACATCGACGGGCGGCACCGGCGGCAGCGGCGCCAGCGGATCCACCGCGAAGGGGTCGGGGTCGGGGTCGGGGTCGCCGACGGGGTCCATGATCGTTCCGGACAGCGGGCCCTGCGCCGCGAGCGCCTCATAGGCCTCGGCAGGCGGCAGATCGACGATCGCCGTGACCTGCGTCGGCCGCATCGACTCGACCACCGCGAAGACCAGGCTCGACAGGAGCCAGGACACGGCCAGGGCCGCCATCACCCGGATGATCATCGCGTCGAAGCGCAGACCGCCGGCGAGGTAGTTGGCGACAGTGGGCAGCGAGATCACCGCGGTCAGCAGGACCACCACGGGGAACGGGACGCCAGGCGGCCGGGACTCGACGACCAGGCTGCGTTGACCCGCGGTGGGCGAGCCTTTCGCGCCCTTGCCCTTCTTGCCCTTGCCCTTCTTGCCGGCCTTGGCCGCGTCAGGCTGCCGTGACTTCTTGGACATTCACCACCCCCGCGGTCACGAGGGTGAGTTGGCCCCCCAGTTCGGCGTACGACAACACCGGCAACCGAGGCGAGGTCGCCTCCACGAGCCGCCGTACCGGCAGGCGGAGCGGTTGGGCGCAGACCAGCACCGCCGGCTCCCCCGCAGCCTCACTCTCGGCGGCCAATCGACCCGCCTCCATCGCGAGGTGCTCGGACAGCACCGGATCCAGCATCAGGAACGTGCCCGAGTCGCCGGCCCGCAGGCACTCCAAGAGCCGCTGCTCCAGCATCGGGTCGAAGGTGATGACCGGCAGCCGCCCCTCGACGGCGTGCGCGGTGGCGATCGCGGCCCCCAGGGCACCGCGCGCGGCTTCGACGAGCCCGTCGGCGTCCGTGCTGATCTTGGCGCGCATCGAGACGGCCTCGAAGATCCGGACCAGGTCTCGAATGCAGACCCGCTCGTCGAGCAGGGCCTGCAGGGTGCGCTGCACCTCGCCCAGGGACAGCGGCTGCGGGGTGAGTTCCTCGATGACGACCGGGTGGTTCTGTTTGACCATGTCGACCAGCATCTTGACGTCCTCGCGGCCGAGCAGCTGGGCGGCGTAGGTCCGGACCACCTCCGCCATGTGGGTGGTCACGACCGACGACCGGTCCACGACGGTGGCGTTGGCCAGGGCGACGTGCTCGCGCAGCTCCGCCGGCACCCACTTGGCGTCCAGACCGAAGACCGGTTCCTTGGTCACCATCCCCGGCAGGCTGTCCAACTCCTCGCCGATGGCCAGGACCATGCCCGCCGGCGCCTGGCCGCGGGCCACCTCGACACCGTGCACCCGGATCGCGTAATGCCGCGGGGGGAGGTCGAGGTTGTCGCGGGTGCGCACCAGGGGCACCACGATGCCGATCTCCTGCGCGAGCTTGCGGCGCAGCGCCCGCACCCGATCGAGAAGGTCACCACCCGCGGAGGCGTCGACCAGGTCGATGAGGTCGTAGGCCAGCTCCAGCTCGAGCGGCTCGACGCGCATGTCCTGCGCGATCGCCATCGGGCTGTCCTTCTGCGGCTCGCGGGGCAGCTCCTCGGCCTCGGCGACCACGGCGGGCTGCTTGCTCGGGTCCGGGATCCGGAACCCGACCAGCAGCGTCGCGCCGCCGAGCAGGAAGAACGGGAGCTTGGGCAGGCCGGGCACCAGGCCGACCCCGATGATCGCCGCGCCGGCCAGCATGATCGCCTGGCGCTGCCGCCCGAACTGAGCGAGCAGGTCGGTGCCCATGTCGCTCTCGGTGGTCGCCCGGGTCACGATGAGACCGGTGGAGATCGACAGCAGCAGGGCGGGGATCTGGGAGACCAGACCGTCACCGATGGAGAGCAGGGAGTACGTCGCGACGGCGTCGCCGATGGGCATGCCCCGCTGCAGGATGCCCACGATGAGTCCGCCGATGAGGTTCACCAGCGTGATCACGATCGCGGCGATCGCGTCGCCCTTGACGAACTTGCTGGCACCGTCCATCGCGCCGTAGAAGTCCGCCTCTGCGGCGACATCCTTGCGCCGCTGGCGCGCCTCGTTCTCGTCGATCAGGCCGGAGTTGAGGTCGGCGTCGACGGCCATCTGCTTGCCGGGCATCGCGTCGAGGGTGAACCGTGCGGCCACCTCGGCGACGCGCCCCGCGCCATTGGTGATGACGACGAACTGGATGACCATCAGGATGATGAAGACCACCAGCCCGACGACCAGCGAGCCGCCGACGACGAAGTGGCCGAAGGCGTTGATGACCTCACCGGCATAGCCGTCCAGCAGCACCAGGCGGGTCGCCGCCAGGTTCATGGCCAACCGGAACAGCGTGGCGATGAGCAGCAGGGCGGGGAAGATCGAGAAGTCCAACGGCCGGGTGACGGCGAGGCTCACCAGCATGATGAGGATCGACAGCGTCATGTTGAACGCCAGCAGGATGTCGAGCAGCGGTGCCGGCATCGGCACGACCATCATCACGACGATGCCGATGATGGCGGCCGGCACGCCGATCTGCGCTACCCGATTCGACTTCACGTGACCTCACGAAGGGGAGACAAGTCGACGTCCGCCGTCGGCGTCCTGACCTGTAGCTATTCGGCACCGGAGTGGTCGACCTGAGGGTCGGCCACGGCTAGGCGACGCGGTGCGAATCGTCTCGATGGCGGCCCGGCTCGCCGTCCGGTGCCGCCACCTCCCCCTCGACCACGTCGGCAGCGTCCGGGTGCGCCCGCAGGCCCAGCGCGTCGTCGGAGTACTCCTCCGGCACGTCGTCCGGATCGTGGGCGACCGGGGTCTCATGGGTGCCGTCGGCCTTGCCCATCTGATCCAGGTAGAAGACGAACGCGAGGACCTGGGCGATGGCGTCGTACAGGTCCGGGGGGATGTAGTGATCGACCTCGCACAGCTTGTAGAGCATGCGGGTGACGAGGGGGTCCCGGACCATCGGTACGCCGTGCTCCTCGGCTTCTGCGCGGATCCGCAGCGCCAGATGGCCGGCGCCCTTGGCGACCACCTGGGGGGCGCCGCCGCCGGGTTCGTATTTCAGCGCGACCGCCACGTGGGTCGGATTGACCATGACGACCGTGGCGTCGGCGACGTTGGCCATCATGCGCTGCCGAGCCATTTCGCGGGCGCGGGCCTTGCGCTGCCCCTTGGCCAGCGGGTCCCCTTCCTGCATCTTGGCCTCGCGCTTGACCTCGTCTTTGGTCATCTTCAGCGACTTCTCGACGCGGCGCTTCTCCATCACCCAGTCAGCCGCCGCGATCACCAGACCGGTGATCGCGATGAGCCGGAGGATGTCCATGGCTGAGGCGGCGCCCACCGAGACCACGGCCGACAGGCTCCACCGCCCGCTGGTGGCGAGCCGGCTGATGACGTCGCGGCTCACCATGAAGGCCACCGTGCCGAAGACGACGAACTTGATCAGCGTCTTGGTCAGGGTCCACAGGCTCTGCGCGCCGAACATGTTCTTGATGCCCGGTCCCGGGTTGAGCTTCTTCCACTTCGGCTTGAAGCGCTTGGACGAGACGTGCACGCCGCCCTGGACGACGTGCCCCATGACACCGAGCACCATGCAGGCGAACACGATCGGACCGACGATCTTGGCGAAGTCGGCCAGCACCGACAGCATGATGGGGCGGATCTCCAGGACGTCCGGCCGGCTCGCCATGCGGGGGACCTCGTTGAGGAGCTCGGTGAACGCGCCGCGCAGGGCGCCCACCGTGTAAGGCCCCAGCGCCACGAACGCCAACACCGTCAACCAGGCCGACAGGTCCGGCGTCTTGGCGACATTGCCCTCGTCCTTGGCCTCCTTGCGGCGCTTGCCGGTGGGCTTCTCGGTCTTGCTGTGCTTGTCCTCGGCCACGGCCGCTCACCCCCCCAGCAACCGGTTGACCACGCCCATGTCGGTCTGAATCCGGTCCACGAGGAGGCTGACGGCGGCCGGCAGCAGCGACACGGAGATGCTCGCGAGCGCGACCGTGAGCACGGTCTTGACCGGAAACGCCAGCTGGAAGATGTTCAGGCTGGGCACGGCGCGGCTGACCAGGCCCAACGAGATGTCGGCCAGCACCAGGACCGCGACGATGGGTCCGCAAATCTCCAGCGCGGCCACGACGTACACGCCGAGGTCCCGCACCAGCAGCTGGGCCGTTTCGCCCAGCGCCGGCGCATGCAGGGGCGCGACCTGGAAGCTGCGCAGGACCCCCTGCAGCATCACGAGGTGCCCGCCGGAGGCGAACAGCAACGTGGTGCCAATCAGCCGTTGGATGCGGCCGAAGACGCCGCTCTGGGTATTGGAGAAGGGGTCGAGCAGTTGGCTCATCGTGAACATGCTGAACAGGTCGATCAGGTCCCCGGCCGTCTGGACGGCGGCGAACAGCATCATGGCGAGGAAGCCCAGCACCGCTCCGGTGCCGATGTGATAAACCACCGCCCAGGCCAGGGCGTACATGTCGGCGAACCGAGCCTCGCTGGCCAGCGCGGGGGCGATCGGCAGGGCCAAGGCGGCCGCCAAGGCACCTTTGACCTTCATGCTGAGCATGCGACCGCTGAACGGGGGGGCGATGACCAGGAACGCCATCAGCCGGGCCATGACGAGCAGATAGGTGAGCAGCAGCTCGTAGGAGCCGCTGAGGGTGACCCCGGCCGCCGGGGCCAGCGTCGCCGCGGTCATTTCTGCAGCAACGCCGGCAGATCGTGGAACAGCTGCCGGGTGAAGCCGACCATCTCGCCCATCATCCAGTTCCCCAGCAGCAGCAGGATCAGGGCGGCGACGATGATCTTGGGCACGAAGGTGAGGGTCATCTCCTGGACCTGGGTGACCGCCTGCAGCAGGGAGATCGCGAAGCCGATCACGAGGCTGACCAGCAGAACCGGGCCGGCCACCTTCACCCCGAGGATCATCGCTTGCACGGCGATATGCATCACCTGGTTGTCGGTCATAGTTCTCCCCCGCGCCGCTAGCGATAACTCGTGATGAGCGCCGTCGTGATGAGCGACCAGCCGTCGACCATGACGAACAGCAGCAACTTGAACGGCAGCGAGATCATCACCGGCGGCAGCATCATCATGCCCATCGACATCAGCACCGAACTCACGACCAGGTCGATGACGAGGAAGGGGATGAAGATGACGAAACCGATGATGAAAGCACTCTTGAGCTCGGAGAGGATGAACGCCGGAATGAGCGTCGTGAACGAGGTGTCCGCCTTGTTCCTCGGCTGCTCCGATTTGCTCATCTTGATCATGGTCTGCAGTTCCATGTCACCGGTGTGGGCGGCCATGAAGAGCCGCAGCGGTTCGCCACCCTTCGCCAGCGCCTGCTGCTCGTTCAGCTGGTTGTTGAGATAGGGCTGCACGCCGACGTCGTTCATCTGCGAGATGACCGGCGACATCACAAACAGGCTCAGGAACAGCGCCAGGCCGGCGAGGACCTGGTTGGGCGGGATGGTCGGGGTGCCGAGGGCATTGCGCGTCAGCGACAACACGACCGCGATCTTGGTGAACGACGTACAGAGCAGCAGCAGCGACGGCGCGATCGAGAGCACCGTCATCAAGATGATGATCTGGATGACCTGATTGCGCCCGGCCGTGCCGGTGTCGACCGAGACGCTGACGCCGCCCGGCCCGACGGTGGGCACGGCGGGGACGGTGGGCGCCGCGGGTGCCCCGGGCGCGGCGGGGGCCGCGGGTACGGCGATTGCGGCTGCCGCCGGCTCGGCGGGTGAGGTCGGGGCGGTCCCGGGCTGCCCGTGCGTCGTGCGAGCGTACGCCGAGGGCGGCGCGGCAGGCGGGATCCCGTAGATGGCCGACGGCGCAGCAGGCGCTGAGACGGCCGGCGCGGCGCCCGACCAGGCGGCCTGGGCCGTGCTGCCCGAGCCCGCGAACGAGGTGCGTGCCGCCTCGAGCGCGGGGCTGAGCAATGCGCCGCCGACGAGCAGGAGCAGGGCCGCCACGACGAGGCGCTGGCGCGCCCGCAGCGGTCGACCATCGGCCCCCTTCGGCAGCCGGGCCACCACGGCCGCCACGGGCCGCGGTGGCCGGTGGGCGCGGCGCAGGTTCGTGCGGTCGGGCTCAGCCACGGTGCCGTCCCCCGGAGCGATCGACGCCGTCAAGACGATCGGCGATCTCGCGGGCCTGCTCCGCCTGGCGCTTGACCTCGCGCCGGGCACCGAGCCCCCCGGCGTGCCGCAGCGCCTCGGCGAACGAGGCCGCGGGGGCGGCCGGCGCGGCGATGTCCTCGGTCAGCTCCGATGAGTCCAGCGTCGTCAGCAGGCTGACCTCGGCGTCCGTCACGCCGAGGACGAGAATCCGGGGGCCGACCTCGACCACCGAGAGCCCGGCGTGTCGGGACAGGGATTGGCGCGCGAGCACCGTGACCGGGACCTCTCGCTGCACTCGACCCAGCAGGCCGCCCTGGCGCCGGTGCAGCACCCTGGCCGCCCAGACGATGACGGCCAGGACGACCGCCAACGAGACCGCCATGCGCAGCAGGAGGGCGACGGTCGAGCCGTCCGTCACGCGCTGACCCGCCCGTCGCTGTCGGGCGTGCAGACCTCGGAGATGCGCACGGCGAACTCCTCGTCGACGACGACGACCTCGCCGTGGGCGATGAGCTTGCCGTTCACCATCACGTCGACGGGTGCCCCCGCGGCGCGGTCGAGTTCGATGATGGAGCCCGGGATGAGGCCGAGGATCTGCTGCACCGGCATTCGGGTGCGGCCCAGTTCGACACTGACACCCATCATCACGTCGCGCAGCAGGTCGATCCGGCGCGGGTCGATGGAGTAGCTGAACTGGCCCGTCAGGGGCGCCAGCGTCATGGCGGGGGCGCCGGTCGGCCCATGGGGGTCGCGCGGCGGCGGGGGGACATAGACGCCGTGCATCGTCGGATCGCCGACCGGTTCGCCGGGGGCACCGGAGGCGGCCTGGGCGCCGGGGGCGGCCTGGGCGCCGGGTGCGGCAGCAGCGGCGCCGGGAGCCCCGAGACCGGGGGCCACCTGCACGCCGCCCTCCTCGGTCGCTGCGGCGACAGGACCGGCGCCAGCGGCAGCGGCACCCTCGCCACCCTCATCGTCGGCCGCCGTAGCGTCGGCGGCGTCACCGTCGTCGGCCCCGTCGTCGGCCTCGTCGGACTCGGCCGCCTCGATGGCCGCCGCGAGCTGGGCGGAGGCGCCCTGGCCGGTGGCCTTGGCGGGGAGGGTCAACAGCAGAGCCGCCAGCGTTTGGCCGCTGAACAGACCCACCACGTTGCACTCGTCGGCCTTGTCCAGCACGTCGAAGGCATCGGTCATGTGGATCTGGCCCGACTTGAACTCGCCGAGCGAACCCTTCAGCGCGGTCAGCGCCTCGGTGAGCGCGGCCGTCCACTTGTCCCGCGCCTCGGTGCGGTCCAGGATCTCCCCGGTCGCGTGGTCGATCAGACCGGTCACGATCAAGACGGCGGAGCCGACGTTGCCCGCGTCCTTGATGACGCTCTCGATCCCGTACGCGCCGCCCGGCAGCGACAGCGTGGTCGCCTGGATGGCCGAGAGCACCTCGATCGTCAGCTCGGCGGATTCCGCGAAGTGGCTCGGCAACGCCTCGGCGGCCGCTACCAGTGCGGCGTCGAGTTCTTCGTTGAGGGAGGACATCGGCGGTTCCTTCGCGGCAGGGTGTGGGGACGGAGGTCTAGAGGGTCACGATTTGGCAGGCGAGCCGGCTACCGTGACTGCCGGGCACGGCGGCACCGACGGCCACCCCGTCGGCCGACAGCGTCAACGGCTGGTTGGTGGGGTGCCGCAGCGGTAGCACGTCGCCGACCTGAAGGTCGAGCACCTCGTGACTGGTCAACTGGATCGGTTCGAAGGCCACCGTCACCGTGACCGGCACCTCTTGCATGCGGTCCTTGAGCGCGCGCGCGGCGGCGGCTTGCGGCCCGGTCAACTCTTGCGGCTTCGCCTTGAGCACGTCGAGGACCGGGGCGACCGTCGAGACCGGGATACACAACGTGGCGGTCGAGACGAGATCGCCGATGCGCAGCTCGAAGTTGGAGATGACCATCGGGTCCTGCGGGGGGGCCAGCTGCAACAGCTGCACGTCCGACTCCAGCGACTGCACGGTGGCCTTGACCGGAGCCAGCGCATCGAAGGCGTAGGTCAGCTCGCGCACGATCCGCTGGACCACGCTGCGGATCAGGCCGGCCTCGATGTCTGAGAGGGCCCGGCTGGGTTGTTCGTCGGTGCCCGGTCCGCCGAGCAGCCGGTCGATGACGCTCATCACGACTTCCATCGGCATCTGGAAGACGCCGTCGCCGCCCATCGGCGCGAACTCGCAGACCGCCAACAGCGAGGGGTTCGGCAGTGCCCGGGCGTAGTCGTCGTAGGTGACCTGTTCGACGCTGGTCAGGCCGGCGTGACCGACGATCCGCAGCGTCGTCGACAGGACCGTCGCCATCTGCCGGGCGAACGTCTCGTTCACCATCTGCAGGGCACGCACCTGCTCGCGACTGAACCGGCTGGGACTCCGGAAGTCGTAGAGCGCAGGGGTGCCGTTCACGTTGCCTCAGATCGGCTCGAATCGCCTGCTTCTGAGGCGATTACCGGGGTGGAAGGGGTGCCCACGGGGGCCTCACTGCATCACGAAGTCGGTGAAGTAGACCCTGATGACCTTGCCCTCGTAACGCTCGTTCACTTCCTTGGTGAGCGTGTCTTGGGCCTTCTCCTTGGTCTCGGGCTTGAGCAGCTGTTCCATCGTGTAGTGGCCGAGCACGCCGATCGCGGCATCGCGGGCCTTGGAGCCGTCGAACGAGGCCAGGGCCTTCTCCCCGCCGGCCTTGAGCGTGGCGTCCTCGGAGAGTTGCAGCGCGAGGCCCATCTTCAGGTACTTGCCGTCCGCCAGGTTGAGCGTCATGGCCTCTTTAAGGCTCACCACCGCGCCGGGCTCCTTGGTGAGGTCCACCGGCGGTTCCTTGGGCCCGAGCACCATCTTGAACACCAGCCCGGCGGCCAGCAGCACGACGACGGCCGTGGCGGCGATGATGATGAGCATCTTCTTGCCACCGCCCTTGGCGGCGCCGTCGCCCTCCGCGGGCTTCTCGTCCTTGTCCTTGGCCATCTGGAACATGCTCCTAATGAGAGGGCGCCTCGACCGGTGACGGCGAAGCGATCGGGGTCGAGGCAGCCAGCGGCTGCGGGAGATTGGCGAGTACCACGAGGGCGACGCGCCGGTTGTGACCGCGCCCGGCTTTGGTGTCGTTGGTGTCGATGGGCCGCTGCTCGCCGTACGCCGCGAGCGACAACCGCGCCTGATCGACGCCATCGGCAATGAGCCGTTGCAGCACACTGGCCGCGCGGGCTTGGGACAGCTCCCAGTTCGACGGGAACTGCGCGGTCCTGATCGGGACGTTGTCCGTATGCCCCTCGACGGTGAGTTTGTTCGGCAACTTGACGATGGAGGGCGCGATGAGGTCGAGGACCTGGACCCCGTCCGGGCGCAGCGTGGCCTGCCCGGTGTCGAAGAGCACCTGGTCGGTGAGGATGTTCACGACCAGCCCGCGCTCGTCGATCCTGAGGCTGACGGCGTCCTGCAGACCCTTGGCCGCCATCTCGCTGGCGAGTTGGGCCTTGAGCTGCTCCAGGCGCTGCTTCTCGGCGGCCTGCGCTTGCTGGCGGGCCTGCGCCGCGGCGATCATCTGGGCGGCCGTGGCGGCATCGACGGTCAAGCCATCGGTGGCCGGCGGCCTGTTGTTCTGCATGATGCCGTCCGAACCCATCTCGGAGCCGCCCTGGCCGTTGAGCACCACCTGGCCCGAACCGCCGAACGCCTGACTGGCACCCTGGGCGAACTGGATGAACTTGGCCTGGTCCACCTTGCTGATCGCGAACATGACGATGAACAGGGCGAGCAGCAGCGTGAGCATGTCGGCGTAGGAGATCATCCAGCGCTCGTGATTCGCGTGCGGCTCCGGCTCGGCCGCCTTCTTCTTCTTCGCCATGTCAGGCCGCCTTGGCATCCTTGCCCTTGCCCGCACCGGCGGGCAGGGACGAGCGGAGCTTCTGCTCGACGACGCGCGGCGAGGTGCCGGCGGCCACCGCGAGCACGCCTTCCACGATCATCTCCATGTTCTTGACCTCGAGCTGGGACAGGCGCTTCAGCTTGGCCGACAACGGCAACCACCAGCCGTTGGCGATGAAGACGCCCCACATGGTGGCGACGAACGCGGAGGCGATCATCTCGCCCAGGGCACCGACGTCGTCGAGGTTGCCGAGGGCGTGGATCAGGCCGAGGACGGCGCCGACGACGCCGATGGTCGGGGCGTAACCGCCCATGGCCTCCCAGAAGGCGACGGCCACCTTGTCCAGGTCCTTCTTGGCGTCGATCCGCATCTGCAGGAGCTCTTCGATCTCGGCGGCATCCGTGCCGTCGACGGTCATCTGGATGCCCTCTTTGAGCAGGGGATCCTGAATCTCCTTGGCCATGTCCTCCAGCGCCAGCAGGCCCTCGCGACGGGCCCGGTCTGCCATCTTCACGATGACCTCGACCAATTCGCTGCCGTCGGGGGCCTTCGCGGTGAACGCGCGCGGCAGGCTTTTCAATGCGATGCCGTACTCCGAGAAGAGCAGGCCACCCGCGGCGGCGCCGAAGCCACCGATGAAGATGAGCACCAACGGGGCCGGCAGCAACAGGTGACTGATGGCGACGCCGTCCAGGATGGCCGAGGCGAAGACCGCCGCGGTGACCAGGCCGATTCCGACAATCGTTCCGAGATCCACGTCAGCGCTCCGTCGTCGAGACCGAGTGCAGCCGGACCGGAGGAACCGGATCCACCTGCGGCGAGGCCGACGCCGTCAGGACGGCAGCCCGGAAATTGCAGACCTCGGCCACGATCTGGTCGACGGTTTCGGCCACGACGTACTTCGTCCCACTCACCAGGGTCACGACAGTGTCCGGCGTCGCCTCAACCCGCTCGATCAGATCGGGGTTGAGGGCGAACGTCGTACCGTTCCGCCGCGTGACAGTGATCATGGGTATCCATCCGTGGAGTCTTAGCCAGGTCGTACGAGGTCGTGCTCTGGCACGGCCGCCGGGGCGGCCTGCACAGTCCTATCGACAGCCGATCTGGTGAACTGAGTTGGCAAAGCAAGGCGACGCGCCCACCTCCACGAGGTGGGCGCGTCGCTCTGAGCTGCGATGTTGCCGTGCCGAAGGGCGTGTTATCGGCTATCAGCGCTTCATCTGGATGAGGTCCGAGAGAACCTCGTCGGAGGTGGAGACGACCTTGGAGTTCGCCTGGAAACCGCGCTGGGCGACGATCAGGTTGGTGAACTCCTGCGCCAGGTCGACGTTCGACATCTCCAAGGTGCCGGACTCGACCGTGCCACGCCCGCCGTTGGCGGGGATGCCCGTGTCGGCGATGCCGGAGTTATTTGTCTGGCGGTACATCGACCCGCCGACCTTCTCCAAGCCCGGAGGGTTGTTGAAGGTCGTCAGGGCGATCTGACCGAAGACACGCTTGGTGCCGTCCGAGAACGAGCCGACCATCTTGCCGTCCGGGTTGATCTGGAAGGACTCCAGCGCGAGGTCCTTGTTCACTGCGGTGCCGCCCGCAGCGACATCCATGCCCAGCATGTAGTCATCCCAACCGACGAACCCAGGCGTGCCCAGCGTGGCTTCACCGTTGGCATTGACCGCGTTGTTAGTGAGCTGGAACGACTGGTTCGCGCCGACTCGGAAGCCGGCGATGAGCGCCGTCGGCAGCTTCAGCGGAACTGCCTGGAGGTCATTCGGCGTTGTAGTCGGGGTGACCGGCGCTCCGGTCTTGTCGAGCATGACGTTCCCCGCGAGCGCGGCGGTGACATCGTCCTTGGTGTTGGTTGCCGCAACGCGCGCGCCAGGGGCGTACATGTAGCCGAGCACGTAGGAGCCGTTGCTCGTCACCAGGTTGCCGTCAGTGTCGAAGTTGAAGGCGCCGTTGCGGGTGAAGAAGTTGGCGCCGGCCTTCTCGACGGTAAAGAAGCCGTCGCCCTGGATGGCCACGTCGGTGGTCTGGTTGGTGACCTGCAGACCGCCCTGGCTGAAGATATTGGTGATCGCGCCGAGGCGGGCGCCGAGGCCGACCTGGGCGGGGTTGATACCGCCGATGCCGGGGCCGCCGCCGGTGGCCGGCACGGGCGCCGACGAACCGCGGATGATCTGGGACAGGTTGTCCTCGAAGACGGCGCGGCCGGTCTTGAAGCCGAACGTGTTGACGTTCGAGATGTTGTTGCCCGTGACGTCCAGCATGGTCTGGTGGACGCGGAGGCCGGAGACGGCCGAATACATCGAACGAAGCATGGAGTGCGTTTCCTTCGTCGTCAGGCGAGCCCGAACAGGCCCTGCTGCCAGCGGGTGATGCGGTGATTCGTGCGTGGTGCCGGGCGTGGGGGGCCGCTCAGGCGGGGTCGAGTCCTAGGCCGACGACTGTGGCGTCGTCGCTGTAGGAGCTTTGACCTGCGTGACGTCCTGGTAGGGGACGCTCTTTCCACCTACGGACAAGATCGGCCCGGTCCCGTCGAACTTGACGGAATCGACGACCCCCTCCGCGGTCTTGGTGGGATCGGTGGGGTCGCTGAGGTATTCCACGGTACGGCCGACGATCGCCACCGCGGAGGAGATCCGTTGCTCCGCAAGCATGGACGTGTAGGTCGACTGAATGGTGGCGTTGGACTTCACCATGTTGTTGATCTGCTCGACCATCGACAATGTCGCCGACTGCTGCATGATCTGGCTGGAATCCATCGGCTTGCTGGGGTCCTGATATTTCAGCTGCGTGACCAGCAACTTGAGAAAGGTCTCCCCGTCGAACTCCGTCTGGGACTTCCCCGTCGTGTTCTGCCCGGTCAGGCCCTGCATGCCAGTGCCTGGAGTCGTCGTGGCGACGAGGTTGCCCTTGGCGTCCGTGGTGTACGTCGTCGTGGGCGGGCTGTAGGTCTTGCCGTCGATCTTGACCGGGGAGTAGTTGGGCGAGAGCGTGTATGACGCGCTTGGCGACGTACTCCCGCTGGCATCGACAGTCATGAAGCTTCCCTTCGCATTAGATACGCACGTCGAGCGGTCCGTCCCCGGTCCGGGAACGAGTCGATGACTCGGAGGCATCGCCGCGGAGGGACGGCTCGGTGATCAGGGTGGTCTCGCCGGCGAGGCCACCGTGGGTGGCCCGCTGGGCATCGCCGTGCCGGGCGGCCTGACGGTCGGCGGCCTGCTGCCAGGCGTTGGACGACCCGTCCCCGACGTCAAGCGACGACCGACCGAAGCCGGAATCGGCGAGTTGCTGGCGCAACTGGTCCAGGTTCTGCCGCAGCATGTCGCGGGTGCCTGCATCGCCAGAGGCGAGGTGCAGCGAGACCTCGCCGCTGGCGATGGCGAGGTGGACCCGGACCCGGCCGAGGCTGGCGGGGTCGAGCTGAAGCTCCACGCTGTAGGACCCGTCTCGGCGGTTCAACACCGGCGTGACGGCCGTCAGGATCTGGCTGTGCACGGCCGGCGGCGGTGCGGCGGCCTGGGCCGGCACTGTCGGGTGCGCGGACGTCACCGCGGGCGCGTGGGCCGGGGCCGCGACGACCTGGGCGGGCGGGGCCGCCGGCGGCTGGCTCTCGACGGGAGGCGCGAGGACCGGGGCCGTCGCGCGCTCGGCCGAACCGGCGATGGTGTCGCTGCGCACCGGCTCCGCACCGCTGAGCGCGGCCGAGGACGCCTCGCCCAACACGCTGGCGACCACGGCTCGGGTTGCGACATGCTGGGCGATCACGGGTGCGACGGCCGACGACGCCGGGGTGGCACCCTGTCCGGAGACCGGAGTACCGGTGCTGTCCGGCGCCGCGGTCGCGGACGCCGGGGCCGCCGAGGATGCCGGGCTGGTCGGGGATGCCGGGGTGGTCGGCAGGGCCGGGTCGCTCGCACCGGAGGCACCGTCGGCTTGCCCGGCCAGCCTTGGGGCCGCCGTGGCGGCCTGACCCAGGCTCGTCAGGGCCACGACCGAACCCGAACCGGACTCGCCGGAACCCGTAGCGACGGGCTGCACCGTGACCGGAGCCGCGGGCGCGGCACCGGTCGTCGTCGCGAAACGCGTCGTGGCTGCGGCGTCCGCTGCGCCGAACCCCGCCGTGACGTCACCCGCGTCGGCGTACGGCCGGGCGCCCCCCGTGGCCACGCCACCGAAAGCGGACGCACGCATCTCGGCGCTGACCGGGTCTGCGTCGGGCAGGGCCGGCGCGACCGGCGCGGTCTTGGCGGCGAGGGCGTCCGCGGCGTCGACCAGGGTCTGTCGCGAGAGCGCTCCCGGCTCGGCCGCCGCAACGGACTCCGCGAGAGGCACGGCGAGAGCTGGCACGGTGGGCGTCGCGGTCGGAGTCGACATCGACGGAACCACCGCAGTCTGACCGGCGGGGACAACGGACGGGACGAGGGCCGCTGTCGCGACCGGCGCCTGGGCAGCCCCGATCTCGGGGGCGAGGCTGCCCTGGCCGACGGCGACCTGCTGCGCGGTGGTGCCGATGCTCAGCTGGGCCGCGGCGACAGACGTTGCGGCCATCGTCAGGTCCGCCGTCGCGGCGTCGGCCAGGGCCTGCGTGGCCACCGACGTGCCCACGGCCGCGACGCCGCTGATGGTGGTCTGCCCAGCCCCCGCGACGTCGCTCCCAGCGGCGGGTGTCGACGCCACCTGGGCCACGACCGCGGCAGCCTGCGCCTGATGAGTCGCCGCATCCTGCGGTCGTGGCGAGGACGCCGGCTCGGCCGCCGCACGGCTTCGCTCCGCAGCCTCGGCGCTGCGGTGTGCGCCACCCGCCGATGACTCGGGGCGCGCACCGTTCGTCCGCCCCGCGTGCGCCGGGGACCGGTGCTCCGCCTGCCGCGAGCGCGCCGCGGTCGCGCGCGCCGCCTCGGCCGTCTCGGCGCTGCGCAACTTGGCCTGCAGCGCCTGGGAGAACGCGCCGTCCGCCGGCTGTTCGGCGGCCTCCGCGGCCGTCCCGGCCGTCCCGGCCGTCGCGCCCGTCGCGGCCGTCGCGGCCATTCGGCCCAGGTCCGGCGCGATGCGAATCGTCATGCGGTGACTCCTGGGTCGGCGGTGATGCGGCGCACGTAGTCGCGGGTCTCCGCGTAGGGCGGGATCCCGCCGTAGCGCTGGACCGCACCCGGTCCGGCGTTGTACGCCGCGAGCGCCAGCGATGTCGAGCCGAACTGCTTGAGGCCGTCGCGCAACAGGCGCGCCGCGCCGTCGACCGCCTGGGCGGGATCGCGGGGGTTGACGCCGAGTCCGGCGGCCGTGGCCGGCATGATCTGCATGAGCCCGATCGCCCCGGCCGAGCTGATCGCGCTGGGGTTGAACGCGCTCTCCTGCTTGGCGACAGCGGCCAGCAGGGTGGCGGGCACGCCGTACTTCGCCTCGGCCGCGCGGAACAGCGCGGCGTACTGCGCGGGCGCCTGGGCCAGCGCGGAACCGGCGGGGGCACCCGCACCGGCCACGGCCGCGCTGGTCAGCCGCACCCCGGCGGCGCTGTCGGAGACGACTCGGCGGATCGCGACCGGCGTGGTGTAGACGCTTTGAATCTTGACGTTCTCCCCCGGCTGTGGCGCCGCGATCATCTTGCCGTCACCGACGTAGATCGCGATGTGATCGACGGGGCTGCCGAAGGCGAGCAGGTCCCCCGGCTTGGCCTGGGCCAGCGAGGCGACCGGGGTGCCCATCCGGGCCTGGTCGGCGGCCACCCGCGGCATCGTCACGCCGAGGTCGCCGTACGCCTTCTGCACCAGCCCGGAGCAGTCGAGTCCCGCGGCGGTCGTGCCGCCCCAGACGTAAGGGACCCCGAGGTACTTCGACGCCGCCTGCACGACGGCCTGCCCGGTGGCGCCGGGTGCCGTGGCGAGGGCGCCGGCGACCGCGGCCGCGGGCTTGGGGTTGGTGACGCGGTTGGTGCCGGAGGTGAACGTGCCGCCCATGCCGTTGGGGGTGGAGATGTTGCCGTAGGACATCATCGGATCGACCCCGGACCACGGCTTGGTCGTGTTGTCGTAGCTGCGAACGTTGACCAGGTCCTGGAGCTTGTAGTTCCAGGCGGTCTTGCCGTTGAGGGCGCCGTCGGCGGTATACGTGCCGGGCTGCACCGGTCCGGCCCCCCCGCCGAACCGCGCCTGCAGTTCGGTGATCCGGGCCTGGCATGCGGCGATGCCGGACAAGTCGACGCTCATCGAGCTCCCTTCGGACGGACGCCTGCCCTACTCTCTTCGGCAGTGCGCTGGTCGGCCGCGAGCATTTCCGCGAAAGCCGCGGCCCGCACGTTGTCCACCAGTCGCTCCAGGCCCTGGCTCTTGACGCGCCGCTGCGCGACCTCGACGCGCGCCGCGGCGGCGTCCTCCTCGGCCGTCTCGACGCCGCGCTCGGCCCCGCGCACCATGCCGGCGACGGAGTTCATCCGCGCCAGATGGGCCCGGAAGCCGGCGACATCGCAGGTCTGGGGTGGCACGACCTCGGTCGCGTAGGTGGCGCGGCTCGCCTCGAGCCGACCGTACGCCGCGCGAGTGGCCGCATTGGCCTTGGCGAGCTCACCCTTGGCCAGGTCCTCTTGCAGTCGGCGGATCCTCAGCAGCGTGTCCAGTTGCTTCTCCCGCGCGGTCTTCTTCGCCATGGGTGGCTCAGATCTCGTCGCGCGACACCGAGGGGACGCTCATCTCAGCCCGCCGCGGCCAGCTCGTGCAGCCAGGTCCAGGTCTGCTCGGCCGGGGTGAGATCCTCCAGGTCCTGGCGCAGGAAGGCGTCGATGTCGCCCGACTGCTGCAGCGCGCGGTCGACCTGGGGGTTGCTGCCGGCGACATAGGCGCCGATCTCGATGAGGTCCTTGGCGTCCCGTTTGGCGGCGAGCAGTTGACGGATCGTCACCGAGTCGGTGCGCTGCTCCCGGGTGGTGATGGCCTTCTCCGCTCGGGAGATGGATTCCAGCACGTCGATCGCCGGGTAGTGCCCGGACGTGGCGAGCCGCCGGGACAACACGATGTGGCCGTCGAGGATCGAGCGCACGTTGTCCGCGATCGGGTCGTTGAGGTCGTCACCGTCGACGAGCACGGTGTAGAGGCCGGTGATGCTGCCCCGCGGCGCCGTACCCGCTCGCTCCAGCAAGCGCGGCATCAACCCGAAGACGCTCGGCGGATATCCGCGGGTCGCGGGCGGCTCCCCCGAGGCGAGACCCACCTCGCGTTGGGCCATCGCGACGCGGGTCACGGAGTCCATGCACAGCACCACGTCCTCGCCCTGGTCGCGGAACCACTCGGCGATCCGCGTCGCCGTGAAGGCGGCGCGCAGCCGGACCAGCGCCGGTTCGTCCGAGGTGGCCACCACGACGACGGCGCGACGCAGCCCCTCCTCGCCCAGGTCGCCCTCGACGAACTCGCGGACCTCGCGGCCCCGCTCCCCCACCAGCGCCAGCACGCACACCGGCGCCGTAGTGCCCTTGACGATCATCGACAACAGGCTCGACTTGCCGACGCCGGATCCGGCGAAGATGCCGAGGCGCTGGCCGCGTCCGCAGGGGATCATCGCGTCGATCGCGCGGACGCCCAGCGGCATCGGGGTGTCGATCCGATCCCGCTGCATCGCCGGCGGCGGGGTACCCCCGGAGCCGACCAGCTGAACGTTCCCGAGTCCACCACGGCCGTCCAACGGCTCGCCGAGCGCGTTGACGACCCGGCCGAGCAGTCCGCGACCCACCGGCACGCGCAGCGGGCCGCCGGTCGACTGCACGGGGCAGCCCGCCCGTACGCCGCGCAGGTCGGAGATCGGCATGCAGGTGGCGCGGCCGTCGCCCAGGGCGACCACCTCCGCCATGATCGGCCCCTCGTCGCCGATGATCCGCACCGCCTCGCCCACGCCGAGCTCCAGCCCGGCGATCTCGATGGACAGGCCCACCGCGCTGACCACGCGGCCGCTGATCGTGGGCTTGGCGGCCTCGCGCAGCTGCTCCATGAGGGCCCTCACGGGCGGACCACCTTACGAACCCGCTCGAAGGCAGGGCCGTATTGGGCGTCGATCTCCAGGTTCTCGGCCTGGACGAGCGCGCCGAACCGTTCCACCCGAGGATCGGCGACCCAGCTGACATCGCCCCACTCGGGCACCCCCGCGGCATACGCGCTGACCTCGGCGAAGTCTGCGGGGTGAAGGCGGACCGTGACCTCGACGCCCCGAGGCGCCTGCGCCATGGCGCGGATCAGCGCGTCCTTGGCGGCATGGCCGCCCAGCTCCAGGTGATGGCCCACCAGTTCCTCGGCGAGTTCGACGGCCATCGTGGCGATGGTGTCGTAGAGCTCGGTCAGCGTCGGGGTGTGCACCGCCAAGGCCGACGCGGCGGCTTCGGACACGGCCTGACTGAGGTCCTGGAGGTAGTCGGCGCGCCGGGCGCGGTCGATCTCGTCGCGCTCGGCCATCAGCCGGCGCTGTTCGTCCACCAGCGCCAGGCCCTCCTGCCGGCCGGCGGCGTAGCCCGCCGAATGCCCCGCACGGAAACCACGTGCGCGGGCCTCCATGGCGGCCTGCTCGACGACCGCCTCCAGGTGCGGGTCGACGAGGCGCGGATCGGCCACCCCGGGGGCGACGTACTCGCTGTTGAGCAGGTCCGACGACATGCGCGCCGGGCGGACCGGCGAGTTGTGCTCGCCGCCGCGCAGCACGTACCCGCGGCTGGACCGGCCGTTAGGCAACGAACTCGTCCGTTCCACCGCGGCTCACCACGATCTCGCCGGCCTCCTCGAGCATCCGGATATGCCGGATGACGACGGCCTGCGACTCTTCGACCTGCTTGAGCCGGACCGGCCCGAGGATCGAGATCTCGTCGGCGAGGGCGAGGGCGGCCCGCTCGGACATGTTGCGGGTGATCTTCTCCCGGACGTCCTCGCGGACGCCCTTGAGCGCCACCGCGAGGTCCTTGGAGTCGACTTTGCGCAGCACGACCTGAACGGCGCGGTCGTCCAGGCCCACGATGTCCTCGAACATGAACATGTGCGCGCGGACCTCTTCGGCCAGCTCCAGGTCCCGCTTCTCCAGGCCTTCGAGGATCAACCGCTCCGTCGTCCGGTCGCTCTGGTTGATGACGTCGACCAACGCCGTCAGGCCGCCGACGTTGCTGTAGTCGCTGGCCTGCACGAGCGTGGACAGGCGGCGCTCCAGGTGCGCCTCGACCTGCTTGACGATCTCGGGGCTGGTGCGGTCCATGATGGCCAGCCGGTGCGCCACCTCGGCCTGAGTCTCGGGCGCGAGCCCGGACAGGATGATCGCGGCGGCGTCGGGTTGCATGTGGGCCAGCACCAACGTGATGGTCTGCGGGTGCTCGTCCTGCAGGTAGCTCAGGATCAGCTTCGCGTCGACCCGGCGCAGGAACTCGAACGGCATCTCCACGAGGCTGGCGGTGAGCCGCTGCATCACCTCGTGGGCCCGCTCCTGACCCATGGTGGCGATCAGGACCTCTTCGGCGAAGTTCACGCCACCCTGCACGTAGTACTGCCGGGCCTGGGCGAGCTGCCGGAACTCCTCCAACACCTCATCGAGCGTCTCGACGTCGACGGAGTCGAGCCGGGCGATCTCGGCGGAGATCGCCTCGACCTCCGCGGGTCGCAGCGTCTTCATGATCGATGCGGAGTGCTCGGTGCCGAGCTGCACGAGCAGGATGGCGGCCTTGCGCAGGCCGGTCATCTGGGCGAGGGCGGTCATGGGTCAGCTCCGTTCTGAGATCCAGCCGCGCAGCAGGCGCGCGACCTCGTCCGGGTCCTCCTCCACGAGACTTCCGATCTCCTCGCGGGCCAGCACGCGGGCCTGGCTCTGCGGGTCGACGGGGGTGGCCTCGATGACCGGGAGGGGTTCGTTATCGAGCTGGTATTCCAGCGGTGGCTCGATGGCGGTCAGCTCGCCCATCTGCTCCGCCGAGGGCAGCTCGCCGAGGTCGACGACCTCGGTCTGCTTGCGGCTGCGGCGGAACCCGATGACCAGGGCCAGCAGCAGCAGGATCACCAGGCCGGCATTCTTGCCGAGGTCGATCAGCTCGGCCTGCCGCGCGGCGGCGGCGTCGGCGTCGGACTTGGCCTTGGCGGCCTCGGCGGCCTTGGTGTCGAAGGCCAGCTTGCTGACCTGGATCTGGTCGCGAGGCGTCTCGATGCCCGCGGCGACCGCGATCAGCTTCTGCAGTTCTGCCGTGCTGTAGGTGCCGGCCTTCGTGGCGTCGACCGCGACGGCCACGCTCAGCTTCTTCACGGCGCCCTTGGACAGGTCCTTGCTGGTGGTCTGCGTGCCGTAGGGGTTCTGCTTGGTGAAGTCGTCCTTGGAGTAGTCGTTCTTGGACGTGCCCTGGTCCAGCCCGGGAACGGTGATGTTGTCCGGTCCGAGCACGCCGCCGACGACCTGGCCGGTGGCGCCGGTCATCTTCTCCGTGCTGTGCTGCTCGACCAGCGGAATGGCACCCGCGGGCACCGGGATGTACTCCTGGCGGACCACCTTGGTGTTGTCGAAGTCGAGGTCGGCCTGCACCGCGACGGTCGAGTTGCCCGGGCCCACGATGGTGTCCAGGAAGCGCTGGATCTGGGTGGTCTTCTGCGCGGAGATGGCCCGGATCTGTTCGGCCTTGGCGTCCGCGGTGCCGCCCGAGCCGCCGCCCTCGTCGGTGTAGCGCACGCCCTTGGCGTCGGTCACCGTGACGGCGCTGGCGTCCAGCTTCGGGATCGCGGAGGCGACCAGGTGGGTGATCGCGTCCACCTGGCCGCTGGCCAACTTCGCCCCGTCCTGCATGCTCACCTGGACCGACGCGGTCGGCTTGGTCTGTTCGTCGAGGTACGGCGAGTCCTCGCCGAGCGCCAGGATCACGTTGGCGTCCCGGACCCGGTCGATCTTGCGGATCGTCTTGGCGAGCTCGCCCTCGAAGGCGCGCTTGGCCGTGAGCTTCTGCTGGTAGTCGCTGCTCGTCAGGCTGCTCTTGTCGAGCAGCGCGTAGCCACCGGCCTCCGGGCTGTTCTGGACGACGTTCGCGGCGGCGATGTCGAGGCGGGCCTGATCGAGCTTGTCGGCGGGCACCAGGACCGTCTTGCTGCCGTCCTGCAACTCGTAGGCGACGCCGCGCTCGCTCAGCTTCGAGGTCACCGCCGCCGCGTCCGAGGCGCTGAGGTTGGTGTAGAGCGGCGTCATCGTCGGACGCCCCGCCCACTGGGCGAAGACGACCAGGCCGACCACCGCCACCACGACCGCAATGATCGTGACGGCGCGCTGGCCGGCGGTGAAGCCGGTGAAGGCGCCACGCGCGCGCCCCAGGACGGCCTGGATCTTGACGTTTCTCACAGGGGCATCCGCATGATCTCGTTGAAGGCCTCGACCGCCTTGTTACGGACCTGCACCACGAGCTGGGTCGCGGCGGTGGCCTCGTTGGCGGCGACGGTGTAGTCGTGGATGTCGGTGAGGTCGCCGGTGACGGCCTTCACCGCGAGCGTGTCGCTGGTCTTGTGGAGGGCGTCCAGCTCACCGATCTTCGTGGCCAGGATGGAGCCGAACTCTCCACCGCTCGGCGAGGACACCGAGCTGGGCGTGGTGAGCTTGTCCACCCCAGTGAGATCGCGGACGGGCTGGATGCCGAAGGCGGGGATCGTGCTGATGCCCGGGATGAGGAAGGTCACTTGCCGATTCCGATCGCCGCTTCATACATGGACTTGCTCCGGTCGACGACCGCGAGATTGGCCTGATAGGCCCGCTGCGCGATCATCAGGTGCGCCATCTGGTCGGACAGGTTGATGTCGGGGATCCGCACGTTGCCGTCGGCGTCCGCCAGCGGGTTCGTCGGGTCGGACACGACGCGCCCGGCGGGATCGCCCCACAGGTTCCCGGCGACATAGGCGCCGCCGTTGCTGCCGTACTGGTTGGCCCGCGCGACGATGTAGCGCGCCTGAAAGGCCTTCTCGTCCGTCCGGCTGACGTTGTTCATGTTCGCGATGTTGTCCGAGACGGCGTCCAACCACTTGCGGTCTACGACCAGGCCGGAATACGCGACGTTCATCGCACCGAAGATGCTCATGCTGCTCAGGCCTGTCCGGTAATGGCGATCCGCAACCGCTGGAACTTGCTGGTCATGGCGGCGGTGGCGAGCTGGGTGGTCAGCAGCGTCTGTGCGCTGGCGAGGGTCTCCTCATCGAGGTTGACGTTGCTGCCGTTGGTCCGGGTGGGCTCGAGCGAGCGGGCCCGCCCGACCGCGGCGGCCCCGGGGTCGCCGTTGGCGAACGCCCGCTTCAGGCTCGTCTCGAAGTCGACCTTGCCGGCCATGAAGCCGGGCGTCTCGATGTTGGCGATGTTGTCCGCGATCGTGCGCTGCCGCAGCGACAGGCCGGACAGGGCCTGGTGCAGGGCCGACATGGTGGTGTCGCCGATGAGGCTGGTCATCTGGGGTCCCCCGGACGTGACGATGCTGGTCGCGGGGTCCGGGTGGGGACGGTCCCTCTGCGAGGAGGTCGTGCGTGGCAATCCGTGCCGAGTGGTGCGGGTTGCGCCATCCATGGCCACCCTTCTCTTCGGCGCGGCGACGTCCGCTCTGAGCCGATCCGGCTGGACACCCGAACCCCGTTGTCCGCCAAAGAAACCGGGGCTGAACAGCGCGAATGCCAACGGCGCCGGACGCCGGGCTCCCCCGACGTACGGCGCCGTTGTGGCGGGCGCTTACTGCAGTTTGTAGACGGTCGCGCGGCCGACGGTGTGCCGGATCCACTGGTCGTCGACGTTCATCGTGGTCTCGGCGCCGCCGAGGAACAGATAGCCGTCGGGCCGGATGATCTTCTTGACCTGCGCGAGGATCTGCTTCTTGGTCTCGACGTCGAAGTAGATCAGCACATTGCGCAGGAAGACCACGTCCATCTGCGGCATGGGCGGGAAGGGCTCCGCGAGGTTCATGAACTTCGTCTCGACCATGTTCCGCAGCCGCGCATCGATCTGGTAGTTCATGCCGTGCCGCGCGAAGTAGCGCACCAGCAGCTGTGCCGGCAGGCCACGGTTGACCTCGAACTGGTTATAGATGCCCTCCTTGGTGCGGGTGAGCATCTGCGTGTCGATGTCGGTGGCCAGCAGTCGCACCCGCCAGCTCGGTTCGGCGCCGATCAGCTCCTGGATCGACATGGCGATCGTGTAGGGCTCCTGACCGGAGCTGCAGGCGGCACACCAGATGTTGAGCGAGCGTTCCCGGCCGCGCTGGACGAGCAACTCGGGAAGGATCTGATCGGACAGGGCCCGGAACGGATGGATGTCCCGGAAAAAGGAGGTCTCGTTGGTCGTCATCGCCTCGACGACCTGGTCTCGCAGCGGACCATGCGGGGCCTGGCGCAGCTTGCTGACCAGTTCCGTGATGGAGGCGTCACCGCGCTCCCGAGCCAGGGTCTGCAGCCGCGACTCGATCAGGTATTCCTTGCTGCGGTCCAACACGATGGCCGCCCGTTGCCGGACGATCTGGCTGACGAAGTCGATATCGGGTCCGGAGATGGTCATGGCGTCCTCCTCGGGGCCGAGCCGGAACGGGCCGCGCTCGCGCGGGAGGTGATGACCTCGGCGAGCTTGCCGAGGGGCAGGACATCGCACGGGAGGCCGGCCTGGACGGCGGCGCCCGGCATGCCCCAGACCACGGAGGTGGCCTCGTCCTGAACGATCAGGCTGCCGCCGGCGCGGATGATCTGCTCGGCGCCGCGATGCCCGTCGCTGCCCATCCCGGTCATGATGACCGAGAGCACGTGCGAGCTGAACATCTCGGTGATCGAGCGGAACATCGGGTCCACGGCGGGGCGGCAGTAGTTCTCCTGGGGCCCCTGGTCCAGCACCACGACGGGACCGTTGGCGGCCTGCTTGAACCGCATGTGCCAGTCGCCGGGGGCGATGAGGACCACGCCGGGCTTGAGCGGGTCGCCCGCGGCGGCCTCGCGCACCTCGACCTTCGCCTTGGCGTTCAGACGCTGGGCGAACAGCTGGGTGAACACCGGCGGCATGTGCTGAGTCACCACGATGGGCACCGGGAAGTTCGCGGGTAGCGCCGTGATGACCGTGGTCAGCGCGTCCGGGCCACCGGTCGACACCCCGATGGCGACGACATCGACGCGGTTTCCGAGGGTGGCGGCCTTGAGCGGGCCTGCGGCCCCCGCCGCGGCGGCGCCGGGCCGACCCGGGGCACCGGGTGCTCCGGGCGGTGGCGCGCCGAACGCCGGCCGGGCGGCCCGCGCCACGGGGGCGATGGGGGCGCGGCCGGTGAGCGACTTGATCTTGGGGATCAGCTGGCTGCGGACGGCCTCCATCGACTCCGAGAGGGAGCCCACGTTGGCCGGCTTGCAGACGTAGTCCGACGCGCCGCGCTCGAGGGCGTCCAGCGTGGCGCCTGCGCCGCGCGCGGTCAGCGTCGAGAACATGATGATGGGCAGCTTTTTGTAGGTCTTGCGGACCTCGATCAGCGTCTGCAGGCCGTCCATGATCGGCATCTCGACATCGAGGGTGAGGATGTCGGGCTTGAGCAGCGGGATCTTGTCGAGGGCGTTCTTGCCGTTGACGGCGGTGCCGACGACCTCGATCTCGGGATCGGCGGCCAACACGTCGGCGACGAGCCGGCGGATCACCACCGAGTCGTCGCACACCATGGCGCGAATTTTCTCGGGCATCAGAGCAGCCCCAGCATCGCGAGCTTGTCCTCGATGATCTCGGTGGTGAACGGCTTGATCACGTATTCGTGCGCGCCGGCAGCCAGCGCTCGCACGATGTTGGCCTGCTCGGCCTCCGTCGTGACCATCATCAGCGTGATGTCGCGCCAGTCGCGGTTCTTGCGCACCTCGACGATGAACTCCAACCCGTTCATCACGGGCATGTTCCAGTCAATGAGGCAGACGTCGGGCAGCGGGCCGCGCTGCACCGCCTCCAGCGCTTGTGCCCCGTCGCCGACGGCCTCGACCTCGAAGCCCAGGCTGTCCATCGTCCGCGTCAGGATGGTGCGCATCGCACGCGAGTCGTCGATCACCAGTGCACGCATTGTCGTCCTCTAGGTTCCTTGGCCCGGTCGGGCCTGGGCGGGTCCGCCTGGCGAGGGCGGAGGGGCACGGCGACCGAACTGCGCCGCTTGGCCGGGCTCGCGTTAGGCAGCGGAGGCGGCGCCGTCGACAGCGACGGCCTTGTCCGTGTCGAGGACGAGCATGAGGTCGTGGTCGAGCTTGCAGACCCGGACCACCAGGTCGCGGACCCGCGCCGGGACCGTCTCCGGCGGTGCCTCGAATCGGTCCAGATCCGGCTCCAGCACATCGCCGATCTCGTCCACGAGCAGACTGGTGGCGCCCTCGCTGGTCCGGACGACGACATTGGTGACCGGGGTGTCGGCCGCGCGCTCCGGCAAGCCGATCCGGCAGCGCAGGTCGACCGTCACGACGATCTGGCCGCGCAGGTTGATCAGGCCGCGCACCTCCGGCGAGGACAACGGCACCTTGGTCAGCTCCTGCTGTCGCAGGACTTCCTGGACCGTCTCCACGGGCACCCCGAAGAGGTGACCGCCGAGGCGGAACGTGCAGTACTGGTTCGCCATGGAGCGCTCTTCTCTCGGAGGGACTGCTGGCCGGGCCGCAGCCCGGCGGGTCATTCTTCACATCGGCGAAGCGGCTACGTTCTCAAGCACTCTCCCCGGTGGTGAACGTGCTGCGCCCAAGGTCGCGGGCGTCGGGTCGCGGGCGTCGAGGCGCGGGCGTCGGGTCGCGGGCACGACGACGGGCCGGCCCCCGCGAAAGGGGCCGGCCCATGCCGTACGTCGTGCGCGGCAGCGCAACTGCTCACGGCAGCGCTACTGCTCGCTCAGGCGGCCTTGCCGTTGACCGAGGCGGCCTTCTCGGTGTCCAGAACGAGCATCAGGTCGTGGTCCAGCTTGCAGACCTTGACCACCATGTCCCGGACCTGCGCGGGCACCGTCTCGGGCGGTGCCTCGAACCGGTCCAGGTCGGGCTCGAGGACGTCGCCGATTTCGTCGACCTGCAGGCTGGTCGCGCCCTCGCTGGTGCGGACGACGACATTCGTCGCCGGCTTGTCCCGATCCCGCGGCGGCAGCCCCATCTGATGGCGCAGGTCGACGGTGATGACGATCTGGCCGCGCAGGTTGATCAGCCCGGAGACCGCCGGCGGGGCCAGCGGGACCTTGGTGAGGTCCTGCTGGCGCAGCACCTCCTGGACGGTCTCGACCGGCACCCCGAACAGGTGGCCGCCGAGGCGGAACGTGCAGTACTGGTGAGCCATGACGATCACCGCAGCCCGGCGTACTCGTCGTCGGTGAACTGCTGGCCGTAGTTCTCCAACTCCGGCGGGAGCATCCCCAGCAGCGCGTGGTCGATGTTGAGCAGCTCGGTGACGTGCTCGTTGACGACGTCGGAGCCGAGGTTGCCCCCGGTGTCGAGGTGGGTGCGGATGGCCAGCTCGTCCTCGACGATGTCGAGCACCTGGCTGACCACGAAGCCGAACAGCTGCCCGCGGTGCTGGCAGACGACGACCTGCAGCGGCGCGTTCTCCTCCATGGCCTCGTAGCTGCCGTAGTCGTCGGCGAGGCGCAGCAGCGGGAGGATGACCCCGCGGTATTGGACGACCTGGTTCGCACCGACGGTCTCCACGCGCGCCATCGGGAACTCCTCCAGCCGCTCCACGACCTTCAGCGGCAGCGCCGCGCGGCGGCCGTTGCCCAGCTTGACGACCAGCAGCGAGGTGGCGTCGCTGTTGGAGCGGCGCGCGGCCTCCTCGGCGGCCCGCTTGGCGGCCTCGCCCGAGTCGTTGATCATGCCCGCGCGGCCGGCCAGGCTGTTCGCGTCGAGGATCAGCGCGACGCGGCCGTCACCCATCAGGGTGGCGCCGGCGTAGAGGTTGATGCCCCGCAGCTGCTTGCCCAGCGGCTTGACGACGATCTCCTCGGTGTCCTCGATGTCGTCGACGACGAGACCGAACTGCTTCTCGTCGGCCTTGAGGACCGCGATGAACGTGGTTTCGTGCTCGATCTCCTCGGCGGCGATCTGCTTGCGCAGGTCGACCAGCGGGAGCAACGCCCCGCGCAGCCGGTAGACCGGGGTGCCCTGGATGTTCTCCAGGCGCTCGGCCGCCTGCTCCTTGTCCAGACGGACCAGTTCCAGGAGGTTGACCTGCGGGATCGCGAACATGTTCTCGTCGCCGCGAACCAGCAGCGCGGGGATGATCGCCAGGGTCAGCGGGATCTTGATGCGGACCGTGGTGCCCTCACCGGTGACGCTGCTGACGTCGATGACGCCGCCGATCTTCTCGATGTTCGTCTTGACGACGTCCATCCCGACGCCACGGCCGGAGACATTGGTGACCTGGGCGGCGGTGGAGAAGCCCGCCTTGAAGATGAGGTGGAACGCGTCCCGGTCGCTGAGCCGGTCGGCTTCCTCGCGGGACAGCAACTGCTTTTCGACGGCCTTGTCGCGCAGCTTGTCGGGGTCGATGCCGGCGCCGTCGTCGATGATCTCGATGTTGACCTGGCCGCCCTCGTGGAACGCCCGCATGAGCAGGCGACCCTCGGCCGGCTTGCCCTTGGCGATGCGGGTCTCCGGCGTCTCGATGCCGTGGTCGCAGGAGTTGCGGACCAGGTGCGTCAGCGGGTCCTTGATGGCCTCAAGGATCGTCTTGTCGAGCTCGGTGTCTTTGCCCTCCATGTCGACGCGGATCTGGCGGCCCATCTGGTTGGCCAGGTCGCGCACCACGCGGGGGATCTTCGACCAGACGTTGTCGATGGGCTGCATGCGCGTCTTCATGACGCCCTCCTGCAGCTCGCCGGCGACGAGGTTGAGGCGATGCATCGAGCGCATCAGCTCCTGGTCCTGGCGGGCCGCGGCCCGCTGGATCAGCTGGTTGCGGGTCAGGACCAGCTCACCGACCAGGTTCATCAGCGTGTCGAGCAGGTCGACGTCGACGCGGATGCTGGAGTCGGCGACGCTGCGACGGTGCTCGTCGCCCTTGGCCTGGACGGGGGCGCTCTCAGAGGCGGCCTTGGCGGCCGTTGTCTGCGCCTTGGCGGCGGCGGTCGCCGCTTCCTTGGGCGCAGACGGTACGGCGGGAGCGGGAGCCGCTGGCGCCTCGGCTGCCGCGGGCGTCTCGGCTGCCGCGGGTGCCTCAGCGGGTGGCTCGCCAGGTCCCTCCGCGAGCGCGACCGGTGCCGGGGCGGGCGTGCCGGCCGACGATCCGCCGGCCGCCACGGCCACGGCCGCCTCGACGGCGGCGGTGGCGACGACAGCGGCCGCCTGCGCCGACTCATCGGCGCTGTCGATCGCCTGCGGGGACTCCTGAGCCTCGGCGGCCGCGCCGTCCCGGAACCGGCCCTCGAGCAGGTCCTGCAGGTGCGCGACCAGTTCTTCGTAGGTCTCGGTGCCCTCGTTGCCGTCGTTCTCGATGTGCCCGAGCAGCGCGCGGACGGCGTCGACCATCTCCAGCAGCGTGGTTGCGATCTCGTTGTTGAGCGCCATCTCGCCGTCACGCAGCTTGCTCAGCAGGCTTTCGCCGGCGTGCGCCACTCGTTCGAGCGTGTGCAGGGCCAGGAAGCCACTGGTGCCCTTGATCGTGTGGAGGGTGCGGAAGATGCTCGACAGCAGCTCACGGGAGTTGGGGTCCCGCTCGAGGGCGAGCAGGTCCTGGTCCAGCTGGTCAAGGTTCTCGTGGGATTCGATCAGGAACTCCTGAACGATCTCCTCCATGCCTTCCATCGGCATACTCCTCGTGAGATAGGGGAATCGAGGCTTCAATCGGCTCCTGACTCCGCGATCTGAGGCAGAGTTACGGCTGTTCGCAGAGCGTTTCGCGCCGGGAACCTATCGCCTGAGAATGGGGGGAGCTGAGCCGCCGCGCCGGATCGCAGAACCGCCGGGATCCGGAAAGCTGCGCCCCCGTGGGGATCGCGGCCCCGCCGCGGCGGGAGTGCTGCGGCGCAGCAGGGGGGCCGGCGACCGAGGGGCGAGACGGCGCCCGGGTGGCCTTCACCGTCCGGCGCAGCGGACGATGGACTCTTCGGGTCCACGGGCCCGGTCGACACGGCGGTGATCCCGGCGTCATGACCAGCGACGAACGCTCAAGTCCCTTGTGGCAGAGCCGATAAGGCCGTCGTCCACGTGTGGTAAGGCCGTGCGGCCCGGGGCAGCAGACCCGGCCGCGCCGTTAGATTCGGCCGACCGCCGTCCATTCCGAAGGGCCTGCCTGAAGGACTTCACAAAGGACCGAGTATGCACTTGTCCAGCGACGATGTCGCACAGATCATCCAAGAGGTGTGGAGCTCGATGCTCGGCATTGACGCCGAAGCCGTCGACATGCCTCGCCCGGAGACCAACGACGCCGTCGCGGGGTCCGTGGGGGTCACCGGGGCCACCGACTGCCTCATCTCCATGGAGATGGGCGGCGACGGCGCGCGCCGGTTCGCGGCCACGATGTTCGGCATGGCCGACGACGAAGCCTCCGACGACGACATCGCCGACGGCATCGGCGAGCTGACGAATATGGTCGGCGGGAACATCAAATCCCTGCTGCCCGAACCGAGCACGCTCTCGCTTCCGGTCGTCGCCCAGGGCAAGAGCCCGACGCTGCGGGTGCCCGGCGGGAAGCCGCTCCTCGAGGCCGGCTATATCGCCGGGGGATTCCCCATGTTCCTCACCGTGTGGAACCGGCCCCAGAAGTCCTGACATTCTGCTCCGGGCGCGCGAGCGCCAGCCGGGCCAAGAGTCCTTTTCCCCTGTGTTTCCCTTGTGACTGACAGATTGACCCAGAGAGTGAGACAACCGTGAAGGTCGTAGTTGCCGATGACAGCCGCGCGATGCGGATGATCGTGGTCCGTACCCTGCGCCAGGCCGGGTACGACGGCGCGGACATCATCGAATGTGAGGACGGCGCCGAAGGTCTGGCGGCCGTCAAGGCCAACAGCCCCGACATGGTGCTGTCCGACTGGAACATGCCCAACATGAGTGGGATCGAGTTCCTGCAGGCGCTGCGCGCGGACGGCAACCAGGTCCCGTTCGGCTTCGTGACCTCCGAGGGTTCGGACGCGATGCGTTCGCAGGCCTCCGAGCACGGCGCGCTGTTCCTCATCGCCAAGCCGTTCACGGCGGACATGTTCTCCGAGGCCCTGAAGCCGGTCCTGGGCTGACGCCCCTGCTTACTTGGCGCGCGCCGCAGCCACGGCGTACGCCTCTCCCCCATCCGCGCAGTATCGCGAGAAACGCTCTAGGACCATGACTCCCATCCCCGAGCCAAAGCCCGTGAAGGACCTCTTCCAGGACCTTCTGGGCCGCACGGTGACGATCTCGCCGCACGACAAGCCGGTGGTGCCCAGCGCGCGACGCGCCTGCTGCACCGGCCTGTACGTCGACGGCAACCTCGACACCAAGGCGCTCGTCTGCGCGGACCTCGATTTGGCGGCGCGCTCCGGCGCGGCGCTCGGCCTGGTGCCCCCGACCGGGGCGAATTCGGCCATCGAGAACGTGGAGCTGCCACCGGCGCTCTACGACAACTTTTATGAGGTGCTCAACATCTTCGCGTCCCTGTTCAACGTGGGCGAGAACGAGACGCACCTCAAGCTCAATGCGGTGTTCCAGCCTGGTTCGGTGATTCCCACGAATGCCGCCATGCTGCTGCGTGGTCTCGGCAAACGTGCCGACTACCAGCTGGACATCGAGGGCTACGGGCTCGGCGCGATCGGCATCGTCGTCCCCATGTAGTGCTCGGCCCGCTGCTCGGTCCCTTGACGCGGCCCGGCGTACCGTTGCTGCCTCCCCCGGGAGGCGGACCGGCACGCCGGGCCGCGTCGTCGCGTCTGGGTGCTACGAACGGCGTGTCCGGTTTCAGCGGCGTCAGAACGTGTGGATCGTGACTCGGATCAGGCCGGCGTGGGCGAGGTCCGACCAGTACCGGTCACGGGTGAGGACGGGTGCACCGAGGCGCTGCGCGGCGGCGATAATCAGGGCGTCGGCCATCGACAATGTGGCAGGCCTGCCGTTTCGTCCGGGTGGGCCGGGATGGGTCGCCGACATTTCCAGAAGGTCGGCGGCCTCGATCAGATCGGCCTCAGTGCTCTGGGCGAACTCGACCCCTTGACCGCGCAACGCCTCGGCGATCTCTGGGCCGGTCGAGACGTTGCCCTTCTCCCGAGTCGTTGTGATCACCTCGGCGAGACCTGGGCACGGGAGGAACGCGCTGTCGACACGCTGCAAAACCGCGTGGACGGCCTGCCACCCGCGTTCCTGGATCAGCAAGGAGACGACGGCGGAGGAGTCAAGGCACACGGCCACCATCAGTCGAGACCGATACGGGCGAGCAGATCGGCGGCGATCTCGTCTTCGCTGCGGTCGTCGCCGCTCACGGCGGCCTCGATGCGGTCCCACTTGGCATCCTGCTGGGCGAGGTCGTTCAGGCGCGCCTCTCGGACGTCGCTCGTCGAGTCCCCGCCGTCGCCACCGTGATTTTTGGCCCACACGGCGGCGAGCCGGATGTGGGGCGACACTAGGTGGACGTCAACTCCGTCAATGACGAACTCGACACGGTCACCTTCTTGGACCCCCAACGCGGCCCTGACCTGGGCGGGCATGACGACACGATTCGAGGGACCGACCTTCACCGAAGCGCGTTCTGCCATATGACGATCCTATGCCAGATTCGCCGCATGCGTCATCTGGCAATGTTCTGACACGTGAGATCAGGCCGACAGGTGTCGACGCCCGGTCCGACCGCGCCCCACTACAACCCGGGAAGGTCGACCTCGCGATAGCTGGTCAGGCGGTCGGCCAGGCGGCGGTCGCGGACGCGCGCGATGAGGTGCTGATGGACGAGAGCGATCCGCAGCCGGCCTGGATGAGCCAGAGTCTCGGCGAGCAGGTGCATCGCCGTCAGGGTCTTCGCCAGGTCGGTGATCAGCGCGGCGGGATCGCCTTGCGGGATGAGCGAGACGTACGTCGGCTGAGCCGGCGCCTCGTCGAACGACTCGATCGCGATGCCCGCCAGCGGTCGGTCCCCCGGGAGTTGCGCCAGGAGCTGCTGCGCGGCCAGAGCATCCGCCTCTGCGGCCTCGTGGTCGACGGCGAAGATCAGGTTCACGGGTTGCCCGGCCGAGAACATGAGCGCAAAAGCCTTGAGCACAGACAGCGGCGCGGTTCGGGCGGACAGCGATTCGGCGGCGAAGTCGGTGGCCACCACCACGCGGAAGGCCGGCACCTCGACGGCGCCCGGGCGGGGGTCAGCGCTGTCCAGGCCGTACGCCGGAGCCTGCCCGTACGCCGAGTGCCGGTCGGCGTCCGGCGACCCTAGTGGGCGGGCACCCGACGTACCGACGATCCGCCGCACCGCCTGGTCCTGCCCTGCGACGAAGTTGACCTCATCGCTCGACGGCGATGGACTCACACGCCCACCTGCCAGGGCCGAGCAGCAGGTCGTGCTCCACACATTGTCCTCACGTTGCCCTATCGGCTTACGGGGTAACGCTTCTGAGCAGGCTGGCGAAGGAGGGACCTCATCGCGCGACAGCCTCGGCCGATGGAGAAGGCGACGGCAAGCCGGCACGTCGACGCCGGGGCGATCAGCAGCAGACAGGTGCACTCCATGGACTCCCCGCCAATCCTCGATGCGTGTCTCATCGTCAAGGACGAAGCGCTCAACCTGCCGCGTTGCCTCGCCTCTCTGGAGGCGCTTCGACCTCTGCTCGGAGAAGTCCACGTCTACGACACGGGGTCCACCGACGACACCATCGCCATCGCCAGGGCGGCGGGTTGCCATGTCGCTGAAGGCTATTGGGATGACGACTTCGCACGTGCGCGCAACGCCAGCCTCGCCATGTCCAGCGCCGCGTGGGCGCTGACGATCGACGCGGACGAGGAGTACGTTGGTGATCCCGCCGCTCTCGCCGGACACCTCGTGGGCACCGGTTGCGACGTCTTCAGCCTGGTCCAACAACATCTCGACGAGGAAGGACGGATCGCAGGCCGAACGCCATATGCAAAACTCGTATGGCGCGACGAGGTGCGTTTCGCCCGTGCGATCCACGAGATCCCCACGCGACTGGATGGCAGAACCTGTCGGATCGGCACGATCGGCGAGAGCGTTGCTTCACTGCGGCACTATGGCTACGCCACCGAGCGGCTCCGGGCCGCCAAGGCTGAACGCAATGCCGGCACGGCTCTGGGCGCCCTCTCGGCCGCCCGGGCGCGCCGCGACCCAACCGACGTCATCCGATCGGCACGCCACGCTGCGCGATCCTTGGCGGCCCTCGGGCGTACCGACGACGCACTCGTCCTCTACGCGGAGGCCTTGGCGGGCTTCGCCGTCGGCACCCTTTCGTGGCGCCTCACCGCCGTCGACATCACGACGACGCTCATCGCGTCCGACCGGGTGAGCGAGGCTGCCCGACACCTGGAAGGTCTTCGATCAGCCGGTGGCGACGAGCGCACATTGCGGGACGTTGCAGCGCGCCTGTGCCATCGCGGGGGCGGCTGGACTGACGTCCTGAGACTCACCGCGCCCTGGCTCGGCTCACCTAGCCCCGATATCCGCGAGCGTGCCGCAGACCTTGAGGTTCTCGATCTTCGCCGCTTGGCCGCGCTGCAGGCAATGGATGCGGGCGAGGTCGTCGCCACACTTCGTACGCTGGTCGACCTCTACGGCGAATCCCGGTACGCAGACGACCTCGCCGCGCTCACCGCCTGAACCCCCACCACACAGGGAGAGACACCGACCGCCTGAACCCCTTGTCCCAAAGGGCCCGAGCCCGCCACGATGTCGTGGCGGGCTCAGGTAGGACGGGGATCAGAGTGATTCGGCGAATACCCCCGCAGCAGGATCGGCGGCAGATGTGACCTCGCAGAACGAGACGAATCGGCGCTGTAACGCGGCGTTAGGGACATCTACGGGCTCGGGCTCCCGAGCGAGCAAATCCGCGTCGGCCACAACGGTTGCCAGTCGGTGCATGGCGGTGAAAGCCGCGCCGAGCTCCATGACGAGCACCTGCAGGTCACCATTGCTCACGACGGCGGCGTGGGCGCTCTTGCCTGCAGCCTCGGCGAACGACTCCACGCGCACCGGAGCGATGGCGGTGTCCACATCGAGCCCCTCGAGCAGAACTTGAGCGCAGGACACGTCCTCGTCGGTGGGCTCATGCGGAACGGCGAGGACGAGCTCGACCGGGGCGTCGGCGGGGAACATAGCGGCGTATGCCTTGAGGACGCTCAGGGTCGTCGCAGCTTGAGAAAAGTCGGTGGCAACGACGATCCGGAAGGGAGTGCGGGTCGTAGTCTGCACATCGGACTGACCCGGCTCCCCGATTCCGCGGATCTGCGCGGCGATGTCGGCCCAGCTCATCGGCTCGTTGTCGGGCATGCGGTGTCCTCACTGGAACGGTGCCGAAAGCGGCACTGGCGTCGTGGTGTCATTCACCCATCGACCGCCGTACGCCGATCCTGACTGCCGCTCTAAGGCTTTCAGAGACCGGTACCCATCAACCAGCGGGCCGCTGAGCAGTAGGACCAGAGGCGTCAGCGGAGGAACTCCATCAGCGACGGCTGGATGATCTTGGCCGACGCCTGCAGCGCGGCGTTGTAGGCATTCGACTGAATGTTGAGGTCCATGGCCGCCTTGATGAAGTCGACGTCCTCGACCTTCGACAGCGCGATCCGTGACGCATCGTCCTGCAGGCCGTTGAGCTCCTGAAGTTTCTCCAAACGGTTCACCTTGGCGCCGACGACGCTCTGCACCGACTGGAGCTGGTCCATCGCTTGGTCCAGGTCCGTAAGGAGCGCCGAGGCATTCGATTGACTGTATGAGCCATCCGGCTGGCCGAGCTCGTCGGCGAGCCGTTCAAGGAGGCCCTTGCCCGGGGGGTTCGTGGTGTCGTCCGCAAGCAGGTTGGACAGTGCGTCCTTGCCGGAGGCGCCGATGTCCATTTGCCCCGCCTCGCCCGGCGAGTCGCTGATCGTGCGGAGCACCTTTTCGGAGTTGCCGAGAAAGGCCCCGGTTGTGGGCTCGAACGCGTTGTTATTCGCGGGGTCGTATGCCGTGCCAGCAAAGATCGGCCTGCCGCCGTACTGGGTGTTGGCTACCTGAATCACCGCAGACTTGAGCTGCTTTAGCTCCTCGGCATAGGCCTTCCGCTGGATCTCGCTGTTGGTGCCGTTCAGGGCGGCAACCGTCTGCTGGCGAACCCGCTGGAGCATCGGGTTGATACGTGCAAGAGCGTCGTCGGTTGCCTGTAGCCGGGAGAGCCCGTCGGAGATGTTGATGCCGAACTGCTCTAGCGCACGCTGGTCCGCCCGGTGCCGCATGGCCTCGACGGTGTCGACCGGGCTGTCGGACGGGCGGTTAAGCCGCTTGCCGGACGTGAGCTGCTCCTGCGTCTTCTGCAGGCGCCCGAGGCTGTCGTCCAGGCCCATGAGCTGGGTCCGGTTCATCGAGTTCTGGGTGATTCGCATGTCGGGTCCTCAGCTAGCTCAGTGAGTCATGTTCAGGAGCGACTCGATCGTCGCGTCGACTGCGGTAATGAACTTCGCGGCAGCCTGGAAGCTGTGCTGGTACTGCACGAGGTGAGTCATCTCCTCGTTGAGTGAGACACCGCTCACGCTATCGCGCGCGTCGTCAGCATTCTTGACGACGTTGTCTGCGGCTGTCTTGTTGCGGCTAATGCTCTGCGCCTCCGTACCGAGCTTGGCGATCAAGCTTCGATACGCCGCATCGGGACCGTCCTTGTCGCTGAGGTGACCCGCCATCTTTAGTGCGTTGTTTGCGTTGAGGACCTTGCCGGTCGCGTCCCACTGGGTGTCCGACACAGCCAGCTGGTTGGCCGTGAAGCCCGACGCAAGCTGAAGGTTCTTCGCGGTGATGCCGGTATTGGCGGCGCCATCCGACGTGAACATGTCCGAGCCGGCCTGGCCTGGGTTGGCGGCGTCGAGCGGTGGGGTGTAGCCCTGCTGCTGCTGGCTGTTGACCTTGTCGGCGAAGCTCTGCGCCACCTTGTTGAGGTCGTCCATATAGTCCGGCAGCGTGGTGTTCATGTTGGTGAGCTGACCGGCCATCGTGCCCGTCGTCGCGGACGTGAGGACCACGCTCGCGGGCGTCGGGGCGGCCGCCGCGAGCGGGTCAGAGATGTCCCGTAGCCCGGCGGTCCAGGTGACACCGACGGCGGCTGGCCTGGCGGGCAGGGAGGCGTCATACCCCGCCGGACCGGTAGCGCCCACCTGCGCGTAGAACCGGTCGTTCACGAGGTAGTCGCCCGTGCCGCCCCCTAGGCGCACGTTGACGACGCCATCGGCGGCGGGCTCTGCCTTGGCGCCGGTGAGGGTGGTTACCTTCTCGACGAGCTGGTCACGCTGGTCCGCGAGTTCATTGGCAGGCAGGCCGTTGATGACGTTGTTCTTAATCGCTCGATTCAGCCGTGCGATGTCCTTCGCCATGGCATTGACATCGTCGACGTTCGCGTTGAACTCGGTGCGCGCATCATCCCATTGCGTGGCGATCTGTTTGCCCATGGAGTTGAACTGATTAATAACTGCCTGTGCCTTCTGAAGCACCACGCCGCGGGGCGCAGCAGCCGTGACATCGTTGGCGATCCCGCTCCACGCCGTCCAGTACTCCCCGAGCTGGGCCTGGAGCTGCTTGGTCGACGGCTCACCGAAGGTGCGCTCGAGAGCCTCGTAGACCTTCTGCTTCTCGGCGTAATCGCCCTGTGTCTGGTGCGCTGTCCTCGCCCGCGCCTCCAGGAACTCGTCGCGCATCCGGGAGATTCCGGTGACTTTTACGCCACCGCCGGCCTGGTCGTACTTGGCCCAGATCGCGGGGACAGTGGGACCACCGACTGCGACCTGGTCGACCCGCTGCCGGGAGTATCCGGGAGTGGCGGAGTTCGCGATGTTTTGGCCGGTGACGTCCAGGCCGCGCTGTGCTGCGAAAATCGCGCGCGCGCCGAGATTCAGGCTGCCGAAAGAAGACATCTGGGCTACTCCAACTCATCCGTGAGCGGTCAGGGCCGCATCGTGCTGTCCTGGGCTGCCCGATGCCGACTGGGCAGCCGTATTCCCTATCGGCGGCCCACTGCGAATCTAAACCATCAGGGACGACGGGGTCACCGTCGTCCCTGATGAACACTGTTCTGCGCTCTCCGATCAGACCGCGCGGTCCAGATAGAGCGCCTGGGCGCCGGCGTGTTTCACTTCGCGCCGCTCGAAGCGGAGATCCGCGTCGGTGGCGACAAGTTCGTACTGCACGAATGTGGCGAGGAGTCTGGTCCGATGGATCAGACTCTGCACTCGATCCGCAAGATGGGTCGGCATCGGACCCAGCCCCTCCGGGGCCACGAAAGGCATGACGTCGCGGACGTCACCGGTGCGCAATGTCAGCTCGTGAGCGTCGAGGTCGTCTTCCATCCGCGTCAGCGCCTGCTCCCAAGCGTTCATCGGCCTTCGACCTGCCTGGCAGCCTGTGTCCATGCATCCCGCAAAGGCTCGATGACCTCACGCACCGTGTGGATGCGCGCGGCGTCCTTGTAAATGTTCGCCTGGAAAAGCTCAATCAGGCACCATTCGTAGAGGGCGAGCAGGTTGGGTCCGCCCTCCCAGGCATCGATCTGGAGGGTCGCCGCAAGCTCGGTGATGATCTCCTGCGCATGCACGAGGTTCGTGTGCGCCGTGGGGACGTCATGCGCGACCACGGCCCGCTCCGCTGTGATCAGGTCCTTGCTCAGCCGGTCATACAGCATCACGAGGAGCTGCCCGGGGGTGGCGGTGCTCACCGATTCCTGGGCATACCGGTTGCGGAGTTGGGCCGCGGTCGTCATATCGTCTCCTTGCCTGGTTACTTAGAGTTCGAGGCCGACAACGCGGCAAGCTGCCCGCTGAGCCACTGCCCTTGCGACTGCATTTTGCTCAGCAACGCTTCCAGCGTGGAGAACTGCTTGCTCAGCGCGGACTCCCGCAGGCTCATGCGCTCATTGAAGTCGGTGAGCCGGTCCGTGTAATCCTTGAGTTGCGACTGCTCCCCCTGGATTCGAACGGTCAAGTAACCATCGGCCGAGTTCGACGTCTGCTTACTCAAGTCGGAAACCTTGGTCGCGGTGTCTGTGAATGTCGCCTCCACCGCCTTCGGGTCCCTCACGTACGCGGCTTCGAACTTCGCCTTGTCGAACGTGACCGTGCCGTCCTTTTGGAACTCCACGCCCATGCTGGCCAGTTGGCCGGCGCTCGACCCTGAGAAGATCGACTGCAGCCTGTACTGGACGTCGCGGACAGTCGATTCACCGTTGAGGCTTCCGGCCGTCTTCTTGTCTGGGTTGTACTTCGTTCCGTCGGCCATCGTCTTCAGCGCCGTGTTCGCGGCATCGATGAGGGCCTTGACCTTGTCACCGATTGACGACGAATCTGCCTTGATGTCGAGCCTTACCGGCGTCGCGGAGACCGACTGCGCCGTGATCGTCACGCCCGGCACGACGTCCTTGAACGTGTTCGACGGCGAGGAGAGGGCGAACCCGCCCACGCCGCCGAGCTGGATCTTCGCGTCTTGACCCGTCGTCACGGTGGTGAAGTCGCCGAGCGGTGTACCCGATTCGATCGTGACGTCGGTGCCGACCCCCGTGGCGCTCGAGCTGACCTGAAGCCCGTACGTCCCCGGAGCGACTTGAACCATGTTGGCCTGCAGACCCAGGCCAGACTTGTTGATCTGGTCGACCACATCGGCCAGCCCGGCACCCGCGGCAACCGAGATGGGCAGCGTCTTCTCATTGGCGCTCCCGGCTGCGGCAGTCACATTGAACGTGAAGGCGCTCGCGAAGGTGGCCGTCGAGGCAAACGTCGCTGCCGACTTCACCGAGCCAGCCGCTGCCATCTGATCCACGGTGAACGACAGACTCGTGGGCGTCGCCGTCGAAGCGGTCACCGCCGTGGCAACGTCCTTATTGCTGCTTGTGGCCGTGGTGGTCTGCCAGGCCGAGGTGCCGCCGAGTACGGTGTCAGGAATGAACGCCTTGGCGGCCTCACCCAGCGACTTGAATTGCGTGTTGAGGCCCTGCAGGGCGGAGATGAGCGTATTGCTCGCCTTCTGCCCGTCGCTGTAGCGCTTTCCGGAGAGGCGTTCCACAGACATCAGCTGCTGGACCATGTTGGCCGAGTCGAAGCCGGTTAACCCACTAACCTGCATGCTAGACATGTCTTCCCCTTTCTCGAAACGGGTGATCGCGTGGCACGGCGGAAGGGGACGCGGGCATGATGCCCACGCCCCCTCACCGTCGTGCTAGTTGAATCAGCCCAGGAGCTTGAGGACCGACTGCGGGGCCTGGTTGGCCTGAGCCAGCATCGAGATGCCGGCCTGCTGCAGGACCTGGTTGCGGCTGAACTGCGTCATTTCCTTGGCCATGTCGGCGTCGCGAACGCGGCTCTCCGACGCGGCCAGGTTCTCCGCGGACACACCGAGGTTCTTGATGGTGTGCTCGAGGCGGTTCTGGATCGCACCGAGGCTCGCGCGCTGAGAGGCGATGCCATCGATCGCATTGTCCAGCGTGGTGATCGCACCGTTCGCGCCCGTCGCCGTGGTGACGTCCACAGCGCTGATGCTGGTGCCACCGACAGCGGCGGAGGTCAGCGCCTGACCCGCGAAGGTCATCGTGTCGCTGGCGTTCGCGCCCACCTGCAGGGTGGTCGTCGCCGTGGTGAACAGGTCCAGACCGTTGAACTTGGTGCGCTTGGCGATCTCACCGATCTCCGTCGTGAGCTGGGTGATCTCAGACTGAATCTGGCCCAGGTTCGCGGTGGAGTTGGTGCCGTTCGAGGCCTGAACCGCGAGCGTACGCATGCGCTGCAGCATCGAGTGGACCTCATCGAGGGCACCCTCAGCCGTCTGAACCATCGAGATGCCATCCTGCGCATTGCGGGACGCCTGGTTGAGACCGTTGACCTGTCCACGCAGCTTCTCGCTGATCGCGAGGCCGGCAGCGTCGTCAGCAGCGCGGTTGATACGCAGACCGGAGGACAGCTTCTCCAGGCTGGACTGCATCGCACCCTGAGTACCGGACAGGTTCCGGTAAGCGTTCAGAGCGCCGATGTTGGTGTTGATCTGCAGACCCATGATGTTCTCCTTCGTGGAATGGGGCCCAGCCCCGCCTTCCCTGGCGGAACCGTCATAGTCGGCGGTCGGTCGACCATCCCGACCGGGGTCACCCCCGCACATTTCCTATCGGTACCCTCGTCGCAAAACTGAGATGCGACATGCGACGGCGTCAGATCTGGGCCGGCATTCGGGCCAGGCGGGGGTTGCTCCTCCGCCGAGCGGGTGGCCGGTCAGCTCGCCACCACGGCACAGCCCGATGCCATACTGAGCCGTTCGCGGTAGAGCAGATTCACGTGCTCCCCCCGCGCTCCCGCCTGACAAAGCTCATCCCCTACTGCGGCGGCATGAGCAGACCCGAACTCGGCGAGGAGCATCGCGAGCGACTCATCGGGGCGACTGCCCCACATCGCGAGGATCAGTTGCCCAAGCCCGCCGCCTGCGCCGTGCTTGGCAAGCAGGGGAAGAGCGGCGGCGAGCGACTCGTCGTACTCTCCAGCGAGGGCTGCGGCCTGAGCACGGGCCGCCAGCACCGGCACCCAGCTGTCCAAGCGACCTGCTCCCGACTTCGGACGATTGATGAGGCGCAGCAGGGTCAGCGCCTCGCGTGGTTCGCCCTTGCCGAGTGCTAACTTCCCCCACAGCCAAGCGGTCATCTCCGGATCCTGCCCCTCCTGGCGAAGCTCTTGCAGGACAACCTCTGCGTCGTCGTAGCGACTCGTCTCGAGATACAGCATCGCGAGGAGCTCTCCAGCCTCGAGACGGAACACTCGCAGCCCCCCGACGTGGCGCCGAGCCTCGACGAGATCGTCGATCGCCTCCTCGAAGCGGTTCGCGCCCATGAGGGTGCGGGCCCTATTCCAGAGCACTTCCGTCAGGTGAGGTCCGCCGTGGCGGCGCGCCTCTTGGAGCTCCCCTTCCAGCAGGGCAAGGTTGCGGGCGACCTTGCCCGCATGCGCCTCCGCCGTGTAGCCGGTGTGCACCGTGGTCAGTACGTCGGGAGATAGCTGGGCGCAGGAAGCCAGCCCCCCACTGCTCAGCACCACGCGCTCGTGGACGCGATTCTCAAAGCAGGTCGACCCACGCCGCATGACCCGGATCGAATGGGCAGTCAGCGTTCCACCGTGCCCGTCGACCACGAGTAAGGAACTGAATGCTTGAACCGCCCCCCCGAGCTCGTCACGCAGACGCGCCGCGAGGGCACAGACGTTGGCCTGCACTACGTCGTCCGCATCAGTCCAGAGGATCCACGGCGCCGACCCGAATGTCAGCGAAGCATTGCGGGCGCGCGCGAAGTCATCGTCCCAGTAGCCCTCTGTGACCTTCGCCCCCCAGGTGCGCGCAATCTCCACGGTGCGATCGGACGACCCCGTGTCGTAGATGTGGACAACTCCCAGGATCGGTCGCAACTGTTCGAGGGACGCCAGGCATGCGGGCAGGTAGGCTTCCTCGCTCTTCACGATCATCGCCACATCCAGCAGGGCTTGGGGCGTCACGGTTCCACGTCCTCGGTGGCGCCACCGGACGACCCCTGAGCGCGACTGACGGCCACCGAACCAGAGGGCTGGTGCTGCCAGTCGGTGCCCAGACCGATCATTTGCCTCAATGAGGACGCGACCTGCGGTCCGGGCTCCCCAGCTAGCTCCATCTCGGCGGCGACCCCCACCGCGTGCTCCGGCCCGAACTCCGCGAAAAGGCGGGCGAGCGCCTCGGTTGGCCGGTCTGCCCACAAGGCCACCACCAACGGACCGAGCCCAGCCCCTCCCCCGTGCTTAGCTAGCAGCGGGATTGCCGCAGCGAGCGCTTCCTCGTACTCACCTACCATGGTCGCCGCCTGCACTCGCGCCCTGAGGACGGGCGCCCAGGAATCCACCATCCCCACGGCGGACTTGGGGCGATTTACCAGCCGCAGCAGCGGAAGTGCCCTATCGTGCATCCCCCGGCCAATGGCCAGGCGAGCCCAGAGCCAGGCGGTCATATCCCTGTCTTGGCCCTCCTGGCGAAGCTCCTGGAGAAGGGGTTCGACCTCATCCCAGCGCCCCTGATCTAACAACAGTTGAGCCAGGCGTTCACCCCCGAGCAGGCGAAATTTTGGGTGACAGTCCAGCTTCCGCATCTCTTCGAAGTCCCGTTCGGCCGCACGTACGTCGCCGACTCCGGCGAGGGATCGCCCACGATTCAGCAGCGCCTCGGCGAGCTGAGCCTGACTTTCATTGGCCCGACAAGCTTCCACTTCGACTTCTAGGATATTAAGATTGCGAGAGAGTTTCCCCGAGAAGGCGGCGCTGGTGTAGCCAATATGCACAATAGAAACGGTTGAAGATGGCAATCGTCTCAGACATGGGTCACCACCATCCATGCGGACGGGCCGTTCATGAACCCGGTTTCGGTAGCAGACCCTTGCGCGCCTGAAGATGCGAATCGAGGTCGCCGAAGAATAGCTCGCATCAGAACGGAGCAGCACTGATGACTCAAACGCATCCACGTCGACCTCAGTGGAAGCCGAGACTAATTCGGACTCCAAAGAATCCGTTTCAACCGAAACCCTTTCATCGGCATCCACAATCAGCACCCAGGGGGCTGAGCTGAGGGCCATTGCTGCATTTCGAGCCCGAGCGAAATCATCGTCCCAATAGCCCTCGGTGACCTCCGCCCCCCAAGCGCGCGCAATCTCCACGGTGCGGTCGGACGAACCCGTGTCGTAGATGTGGACAACCCCTAGGATCGGCCGCAACTGTTCGAGCGACTCCAAGCACGTGGGGAGGTAGCCCTCCTCGTCCTTCACGATCATCGCAACGTCAAGTAATGCTTCGCTCGCCTGGGTCACGAGGCCACCCCTACTCCGTCGGCGACAGCGAGACCTCGGCTCTCGACATCCGCGCGCGTGCTGGACCAGAACTGGCGCGCGAAAACCTGCCCTGTCCCCGCGTAGGGTTGACCGCTGAAGTGCACGGGGGTGAAGTAGTGGGACGGGTAGATCGTGAGCGGATATTGGTAGCGCTTCCACACGTCGGTGACAACGGCGGGGCCGGTCGTCTTCCAGGGGTGAGCATCGGTGACGGTTACCTTGTCGTGGACGGTTGCGATCAACTGCCCGATGTACGGCGAGTCCGGAACGGCGCCCATGAACGCATTCGTGATTAGACCGGGCCGCAAATGCTCGTTCTCCCAGCTCGCGAACTCCGAGGGATCGAGTAGCCAGTCCGGCAGCGGGCGCACGCATTCGGCGTCGGCATCGACCGCCATGCCTCCTTCGGAGAAGAGGATCTCATAGCGCATCAGGTCTGCGACACCGGCGAAGCGCCCTGCCGCCGCGAGCGCGCGGATGTGGCGCCCGTTAATCCAAGTGCGGCTGAGGAGGTCGGCGTTCCCCCACACACGGACCTCGAAATCGGAGTTGAGGCGGCGCCAACTCCCGATGCACTGCTCGGGTCGCCTCGATTCGTCACCTATCCAGACGATATGGAGCAGCCTACTGATTGCCATGGACAGGATCACCCCTTTTCCGGATAGCCGACCGCGGAGGGCAGGCCGCCTGCTAACGATGGGCCGCTGGGAAGCGGCGATTGTCTAGGGAGACATGCGCACGCAGGACGCCGAGTCGTCACCTCCATCCATCGACCGGTCATGCCCATTGCTGACGCGAACCTCCTGAAGAGGCCGATCCGTCCAGGCGAGGATCCTGGTCGACCGTGGAGTCTCCCACTGCGGGCAACGGGCTGCTTGACACGTGCCTCCCTTCGGCGAGGGCAGCCTCGACCGGTGACCGCCTCGCATGCTGGAGATTGCTCCGACGCCGGCAGGTCGATTCTCGCCGAGGCGTCCAGGCACTACGGGCGCCGCAATCCGAGGAGCCCACGGGTTCTGATGCCGTCGGGAGAGTCGCGGGAGCGCGTCCCCTTCCGGAGCAGACACGGTCCGGGATCGCGCTCACAACCGAGATCCAGCGGCCGATAGGGCCGTTCGTGGTAGGCGTGGCTCAGCTCCGGCGACCGCACAGTAGTTGTCGACCTCTGGACCGTCCCGCAAACGACTCTCATGCCGCTCAGAGGCAGCGCTAATCCCGAAGCTCTGGTAGCCGAAGGGGTGACAGACGCCAATCCATTGGAGGCGCAAAATGACTCAATCTTCTCGGCCTACGAAGCGGCGCTTCGTGGTCGCAACGAACTGGAGCCGACCCACGATCGTCCTGGCCGCTGCCACCCTCGTTGCTCCCATTGCTGACGATGGCCTGCTGGTGATCACCACTCCCTCGACGCCGTCCAACAACGACGAAAAAAAGGTAGATGCCCTTCGACGTGGCATCCCGGGCGGCGATCGGCTAAACGTCTCGTTAGAGTCATTCCGCCAAGTGCTTTCGCAACCCCACGACGGCTTCGTGGTCCCTCAAGGAGACATCGACGCCCTCCTGATGCAACTCGCTGAAATCAGCCGGTTGGTCCAGTCCGCAGATGAGCGACCGCGTAACTCTGGGGTGCCCGAACGCCTAGAGAAAGCCCTTCATGGCTACGCCGACATCGGCGCCGAAGCCGACGCACTCACCACGGCCATGGCATTTCATGCATCGCGCCCGCCCTATCAGGGAACATACATCGGAGGCGGTCGACTGCTCGTCCGAACGAGTTTCTCCGGTAGCCTCGTCTGCCCGAGCCACGATCTCGCGCGCACCCCTCGTCTCCTTCTCCAAGGGGAGGTTGACGAGGAGCGAAGCGCCTACCTCCGATCCAAGGTCCTCCCTGGACAACGCGTTCTACAGATAGGTGCCGGCTTCGGAGAGGAAACGGTACTCGTCGCCCAGCTGGTCGGACCGACCGGCCGCGTGGTGGCGCTGGAAGCGTCTCCGTCGGATCTCCAGTTCCTCCGCGAAAACCTCATCCTCAATCGGGCCGACAAGACGGTAGAGCTGGTGGAGGCCCAGCTCGATGATCACCGTGGCCCGACTCCGTTCGACGAGCCGCCCGGCTGGTACGGGCCTGCCTTAGGCAACCCCTGGCACGGTTCACGACAGCATCCCACGACACTCATGGCCGCAGCCGAGCACACCGAGGTGCCGACGACAGATCTAGCGCCGCTGATGGAATCAGCGGACCCATTCGAGCTCGCGATGCTCTGCCAACCCCACCGCCTTGGACTCGCTCTCACACGGCTGCGCCCGCTGCTGGATGCCGACCGAATCAGCCGCCTGCTGTGCAGCGTCGCTCCGCTGGCGCGACCAGACGACTGGACACGTGCCGCCGGGGAGTTCACCCGCCTCGTCGAAGCCGGGTGGACACTCGCTGCCATCGGCGAGGAAGGGCAGGCCCTCCCCGCCCCCCTCGAGGTACTCCTTCACCATGAGGGCCACCTGAACGTCGTCCTCACGACGCCAACCCGGCGCTGAGCCCTCATGCCGGCCCGCTTCTCCCTCATCATCCCCGCTCACGACGCCGCGGCGACCCTGGGCGTAGCCCTCGACACGGTCGCGTCCCAGGTGCGCGAGTTCGACGACGTCATCGTCGTCGCGGATTGCTGCCGAGATGACACTGCGGAGATCGCGCGAGGCGCGGGAGCGACGGTCATCGTCAGCCGCAAGGGTCATCCCGGGCTAGCTCGGAACGCTGGACTCGATGCCGCAACCGGTGACTATGTTCTTTTCCTCGACGCCGACGACTGGTACGTCCGCGACGACGCGCTCGCCCGACTAGAGCACCGGATCGAGGAGACCGGGTCCCCCGACATCCTGCATTTCGGCTTCATGTGGGGCTCGGAGCCCGCCTCGGCCTTCGGATGGCGCGCCCACGCGTATGGCTGCGTGTGGGCCCGGGCCTGGTCGCGCCATGCGATTGGGGGGATCCGGTTCGCCGCGGAAGCGATGGCCGAGGATCTGGCCTTCTGTCGTCGCGTCTTCGCCAAGCCCCTGCATCACGAGACCCTTGACGAGGTCCTTCTACAATATGTGTTCCCCAGCCCGACGAGCTACACGGGCCGCTGGATCGCAGCCGGCCGCCCAAGCGCTGGTTGACCACGACCGCTGTATCGCTGCCCAGCTTGCCCTAATCGGGCTCTTCCTACTTGAGTGTGGGGTGAGCACGACGCGCTGACGGGTGTTGGAGTGCGGTGGATGGGGGTCGAGGCCCCCGAGGATCAGGGGACTTCTACCTCTCCTGACCCCGAGGACCTCGACGATGCCCGAGCCTACTTTGTGCTGCCCGAAGGGCGGCTATTGCGTGCGGTGTGACCTGCTGGTCGGCCTGGACGGGCTGCACGTGATTGGCGTGGACCGCGACGACGGGCCGGGGGCGGTGTTGACGGTGCGGGTGGAGTCGGCGCCGACGGTGATGGGCATGCATCTCATGCGGGGTCCTCGCGCACGCGCACGGTCGGGTCGAGGCCAGGCTGGTGGACGCCCCGTGTTTCGGGCGGCCGGTGAGGGTGATCTGGCGCAAGCGGCGGTGGCGCTGCCCGGACCCCGGCTGTGCGCGGCTCACGTTCGTGGAGCAGGACGAGAAGATCGCGGCGCCGCGTGCGTTGCTGACGGTGCGGGCGTGCTGGTGGGCGATCGGGCAACTGCGCCGCGAACACGCTTCGGTGGCCGGGATCGCCCGACAGCTGGGCACGACCTGGAACACGGTCTGGGCCTCCATCAAGCCCCTGCTCAAGGCGGCCGCGGAAGACCCGACCCGGTTCGAGGGGGTGGACACCCTCGGCGTCGACGAGCACGTCTGGCACCACGTGTCCACGAAACCGGCCGAGGACGGCGGGCGCGGCCTCAAGGAGCTGACCGGGATGGTCGACCTCACCCGCCACCCAGGCAAGAACGGCAAGGTCGTGGTGCGCGCCAGGCTGCTGGACCTGGTCCCGGGCCGTACCGGGTCCGCTTACAAGGACTGGCTCAACGCCCGCGGGAAGGCTTCCGCAAGCGGGTCGAGGTCGCCACCCTGGACCCCTTCCACGGGTGCAAGAACGCCATCGACGACCAGCTCGCCGACGCCACCGCCGTCCTGGACGCCTTCCACGTCGTCAAGCTTGGCACTCAAGCCGTCGACGAGGTCCGCCGCCGCGTCCAACAGGACACCCTCGGTCACCGCGGCCGTAAGAACGACCCGCTGTACCGGGTCCGGAACAACCTGCGTGCCGGACGAGAGAACCTCACCGACAAACAGAAGTCCCGCCTGAACGCGGTGTTCACCGCCCGCGAGGAACACCGCGAGGTCGAAGTCGCCTGGTCCTGCGCCCAACTGCTCCGCTCCGCCTACCACCAGAAGGACCACGCCGCCGGGAAGGTGATCGCCGAACAGATCACCTGAGTTGGCTCAAATCGTTAGTGACCCGGTTTCTGCAGTGCGTTGAGGATGGCTTGCTGGGGTTCGGGGATTTCGGGTGGGATGCGGTGGGTGGCGCCGTTGATCCGGATGGTCGCGCTTCGCAGGGGCCGTAGTTGCCGGTTGACCTGCCGGATCGTGATCCCGGTGCGGCTTTGGATCTCACGGGCGAGGGGCGAGGGCGGTCATGACGATGGTGAGGTGGGCTTCGATCGCGTCACGGTTGTGGTGGAACATGGGCCGGGCCCGCAGATCGGTCTTGGACATGCGAAACGACGCCTCGACGTGCCACAGGTCGTGGTAGGAGGCGATGACCTCGGCGGCGGGCATCAGTGTGTGGGGGATGTTGCTGACGTAGCCTTTCAACCCGACCAGCCGCCGCGCTCGCGCGAGGGCGTTCTCGTCCAGGACGGCGTCGCCCTTGTGGACCGTCACGAACCGCGGGGTCCTGGCGGCGCGTTCCCCCGCCACGACGGCCTTCGCGCGGTTCTCCTGCAGGGTCAGGGTCCGCCCGTCCCGGGCGGCCCGCTTCGCCGAGTACGCCCAAACGGCGCGCCACGACTTCGGATGCATGGCCGGGTCCCACACCGGCTCGACCTTCTTCGCCACGTCATTTTCGCTGGTAGTGCCCGCGTGCCGGGGCGTGATGGTGTCGATGAGCTGCCCATCAACCAAGGCGTCCCCGTGCCAGCGGAAGTGTGAGGCAAGATCGGCGGGGGCCTTGGCCTGGCGGGATCCCACGATGAACCTCATCCCGGCTTCGTCGAGCGCCTTCAGATTCGACGATGAGAGCATCCCGGCGTCGGCGACGACGACGAAGTCGGCCAGCCCGTGCCGTTCCTGGAACGCCCTGATCGTGGGCAGCAACGTGGCGGTCTCGGCCTTGTTGCCCGCCCAGCAGGTGAGCTCCAGCGGGAAACCCGTCCGGTCGACCAGAAGCCCGACCACGACTTGGGGGTCGACGCGCCGCTCCTTGGAGTAGCCAACCTTGCGCAGCTCGTCTTCGTGCTCTGCCTCGAAGTACAGCGTCGTCACGTCGAACAAGACGAGGGTGAGGTCCCCATGGCTGGTGGCGTGCGCGAAACACGCGGATGCGACTGTGGCGCGGTAGTCCCGCCCGGTGACCCTGGCCAGGGTCCGCTTCATCGTCGCGTAGCTGGCCGGCCGCGCCCCCAGCTCGATCAGGACCCTGCCGGCGTCCAGTAGCGAGGTGGGCTCGACCACGCGGGCGATGACCAGGTCAGCGAACACCGGATCCTCAAGCGCCGCGGCGAACCCCAGCTCCTCGTACACGGTCCCGATCGCGCGATACAGGACCTCACTGCCAGTCGCCAGGATCCGCGCCGGCGCGACCAGCCCGTCACGCTCGCCCAGCGCGGCCGGGGAGGACCAGTCCAGGACCCCCTCGGCCGGCCCAGGCAGGAGCCGTGCCGGGCGGACAGGCACCTCGACCGGCAGGTCCAGTGGCGGAGCCACTTCGTCGAGCCGTTCCCGGGCCGCCTGCTGCAGCAGCGCAAGGTCCAGTTCGGTGTGCGCCGACCCGACATGCTCCAACACCCGGTTGCGGCCCTTCACCTTGGCCACGATCTGCACCGCCGTCGCGCCCGAAGCCGTGCGGACCGTCCGGATGAAAGCCACCACCACACCCTACGATTAGTGACCCGAAACGAACCCCGCCGACCAGAACGCCCCAGCTCACGGACCCGAGCGGCGAAAATCAGTCGCTACGTGAGCCAACTCGGGCCAGAAGGACCACGCCGCCGGGAAGGTGATCGCCGAACAGATCATCGACTCTTTCCCCACCTGCCCCATCCCCGAGATCGCCCGCCTCGGCCGCACCCTGAAACAGTGGCGAGAGGCATTCCTGTCCTACTTCACCACCAACGGCGCCAGCAACGGCGGCACCGAAGCCGTCAACGGCCTCATCGAACTCCACCGCCGCGTCGCCCGCGGCTTCAAGAACTTCGACAACTACCGCCTCCGCATGCTCCTCATCGCCGGCGGACTCAACCTATGACCCCACACTCAAGTAGGAAGAGCCCCTAATCGCCGCTACCGGGGACGTACGCGTCTCCCTCTGGCGCAACACAGACAATCCACCCGAAGGTCCCCTCTGGAACGTCTCGGCCGTACCGTTCCCTTAACTCTTCAAGAACCAGAAAAGAACCCATCCGCTCTACGCACCACGCAAGCGCCCGACTCTGCTCCGCATCGTAGCTCGTCAATCGCGCGGCATGCTTCATCGCGAACTCGTCGGCTACCGTCTCAATCTGCGTCAAAGCCCGCTGGAAGAACTCAACAGGGTAGATCCCCAACTCCAGAACACCAGCGAAGTACACTCTCTCCAACATCATCATGGAAACCTGTTGCCCGGAAAGTACACCACACTCGAGGGCCACTCGCGCGAAGTCAATGAAGTCAAGCACCCGATGGTTGCGAGCGTAGTGCTCGAGCACGGAATGCTGAAATCTCACTGGGCGCGGTACGAGAAAGTCGCATCCCGTAGCAAGCGACAGACCCACATGGGCATGGCGAGCCGACTCACTGGCAGAGATCACACCCATGGACGGCAGATAGGTGTCTGGTTTTCCGAGGCGCTCATGCGACAGAACCTTGCGATACTGCTGCATGCGGACGTGCCCGCCCTTGGGCGCCTGGCTGCCAAGGGCTCGATTGACACCAAATAGGGCAGCCGCACTGTGCGCGTACGTATATCTCTCGTGCCACAACGGAACGAGCCGAGAAATATGCAAAGGACTGCCGGTATTGTGGGGGCCAACCGCTATCTCCTCGTCTACCCACTGGTCCGGGAGGATCGGTGAACGGTGACATATTGTGTATGAAACCACAGGTGTAAGTGGCAAGCGTTCACTCGGCACGGCCAGGCACATAGCCACCCCCGTTATCCGTGATGCAGACGATCCAAGCCGTGGTCCCAATCGGGACATTCGTTCCAAAACGGCGCTCGAGCTCAGCCAGTACGAGGTAGGAACCGGCGCGTTCTACACAAGATGAGAGTGCGCGCGCCTGATCAGCTCCATAAGAGGCAAGCCTCGAATCTGCCCTCTCGATGAATCTGCGCGAGATAGCTTCTAGACTCTTCACGGCGCTTACGAAGAACTCCAATGGGTAGATGCCCAGCTCCAGCGCGCCTGCGATCAGCCTGTCTTCATGGAGCATATCTACGACCTCATTCTCGGCAAGAACGCCCGCATCGATGGCCGCTACCGCGTACTCAAGGAAGTCGACAGGAAGATGACAACTCGCATAATGCGCGAGGACTGTCCTCCGAAAACTCAACGCGGGGGGGACCATAAAATCGCATCCTGGCGCGAGCGCACGATCCGTGTCAGACAAGCTCGCCGCCTGCGAAGGCATGACTTCTCGTAGCGTGGGCAGCTCACGATGCTGCCTTCCCACGGCAACATGACTCAGGACTTTTCGATATTGCTGCATCCGCACATGAGTGATACCCTCCCCTATCCCTTGAAGTAGTCTGGGCGCCGCAAAAAGGGCCGCGGCGCTGTGCGAATGATCGTAACGAGCGTACCACCCAGGCGCTAAGCGAGAGAGATGCGTCGAGGAGCCCGATGAATATCCTCCTACCGCAATTTCCTTCCCAACCCATTTCTGCGGAATAGTAGCCGCGCGATGACAAATCGTCAGAGTCTCCAGCTTTGCAGGTGTAGCCGTGCTCATGAGTAGGCTCCCGGAGTTGCGGGTGCTTGCGACAGCTCACGTGGGACTCGAAACGGCTCGGCAATTCGGCGACGAGCAACCTCGCGAAGCGCGAGGTACGTAGCCACGCCCTGGAAAACCGGGCTCTCAGGCGACATTGGCGCTCCCGTGGCCGATGGCCAGATCATGTCAAGGCGACACAAAGTGTCCTCCCACCACTCTCTCGGATAGTCACCAAGCAGGAGGGCGTGTGGCACCTCGACAGTCTGCATCAACAACTCTGCGACATCGCTACGCGCCAGCACCCGCGATCCAATAAGCGCGGACGTGACCGACAGAAGGACCCTGACAAGCCCGGGTGCAACCATGCGCTCCAGAAGCTGAACATGCTTTGATTCGGGCGCGGCCAAAAGTACTTCATCGCCGGCGAACGAATTGATGGGCAGGCACAAGCCGTTACGAATCAAGCGAACTGTCTGCACCTCAGTTGGGACGTTTTGGCAGTAGGGAAGGCCAAGCAGTCCACGAGGATGCGGCTCAGCAAGATGCATGCTTACATCCAGCTCAAGCTCAGAAGGGAACTCGCAGACCACTTCTTCGCCACTTGTCCAGACGTGTGCCACGTGAGCCTCTACGCCGTCAGACACCCCGTCCTCCTTAAAAACGTCAACATTCTCAGGCGCCACTATGGCTACTCACACGGGCCACTCTTTGCACTGAGTTCCCAGGCCAGGTTTCTCCATGGCGATCGACGAGAAGTTTGCGCGAGCCGCTATGCCCGCCACTGTGAGTTCGGACAGCGTTCCATCCTCATGTGGCACCCCGAAAGTCCAGCCGGACTCTTCATACTGATGTAACTTAGTCATGAAGTCATCCCAAGCATTTTCTGGTCCCACGAGAGAACGGTCGAAATGCTCTCGCGCACACTCAAAGACGACCCTGTCAATCCGGCCACCTTCGAGGAGGCGCTCCATCCCCTTAAAGACCAGGTGCTCGGCCCCCTCAACATCAATCTTGACGAGATCAATGTGAACATCTAGAGGAAAGTAGCTGTCCAAGCGAATCATCTCCACGTCAATCCGACGCTGGCCAGTAGTTTCGTGTCTCCCCGCCAGCTCCACTTCGCCCTTAGTGATGGATCCTAACGCATTCCACTCATCGGATATCGACATGGTTGTGAGGCCGTTGACGTCGCTAACAGCCTTCGAGATGATGTCTACAACGTCCATGAGCCAATTCGTCTCAACGTTCCACCGTAAATACTGTATGTTTGCAGGAACGGGTTCAAACGCAATGACCCGGCCCTCGGCGCCCACGGCATGCGCTAGGGCGATCGTGACGAGGCCGATATTTGCTCCGACGTCCAGTACGAGCCCTCCCCTCGGGACGCTGTGTTGTATATACCCCTGCAGATCAGGCTCGTACAGACCCGTCTGCAGAATGTTGACCGCAGTCGCGCGGTCCCCGACAGGAAGATAGGCCCTACCACCTGTCTTCAGCGCGACTATAAACCGACCTTGACCTGCGTAGACTCCGTGCCAGCTGGGCTCAATGTGACTTGGACTTTCAGCGCTCAGCAGCGTCTTACGCGATGTCTCCTCAAATGAGTCCAGCAACGAGCCGAGTAGGGTCGATTCGTCCGAATGTTCACCGACCAGTGTCAAGCGAGTCAGTCTGGCCACCCAAGAGGCGACCTGCAACAGAAGGAAGTCCTCTGACCCGGTGGGGACAATTGCCGCTGCGCAGGGTTTTGCCCGCGCTTCCTCGAAGGCCTCGATGAATACCTCGGCCTGAACCTGTCCCGGGGCGCGCTGCAACATCTTTCTCACGCGCCTAGCATCATCTGGGCCAGGTTCGTGAGGGACTGCTATCACCAGAGAAGTGCCCGCGCCCCGGTTCCCTATCTCCGAGTAGGCATGCATGACTGCGGCCATGTGCCTTGGTTGCGACCAATCCGTCGCGACGACGAAACGTGCAGTGTCTGCCCTCATCGGAACTCCTCGCAACTTGCTCTAACTGCGTATCCTCTGGGAAGTGCTCGAAGCTAAGACGAGCTCCGCCCTGGCCTTGCTCTGCCTGATGGCAGCCGGTGGCCGCGCGCGGGACGGGGGCCCACCAATTGCCCTCGGCCTCTTGGGGCGAAAATGTGGCCGCCACCGCAGCGAATCAGTGAGGACAGCCGCTGCCCTGACTCGCCTTCAGGGAAAACCGAGAACTTCTTCACCCGGGTCAGGCTAGTTGAGCAGTGAGCCGCCTCGGTTCGAGCGGCCACGTGTGCGGACGCTTTCGACGCCCGTTCGGTCTCGGCAACCCCAGCTTGGAGCAGGGACCTCTGCGCAGAGGCTGAGGGGTGCGCAATGCATGCAACGACGCACCTCGCCCCCGGTACATTTTTCCCGTGGGCATCGCTCGATATGCGTGAGTGTCAACAACCCCTCTGCGTTGGGGAACCTTGCGCTCGGATCACGGCATCGACATTGGGTACCCCATGGTTCGTCGCTGTCGCGCTCGGGTTGCAGAAATCCAAAGTGGAGCCGATATCCACACCCGCGCTGCGCAGCTAAAAGGTCTGTCGCGGAATGCTAAAGAATGTGGTCGTCGGGATAAACCCCCCGGGATAGTTCTACTGACGCGGTATACCTGATGGAATCCGGTGCGCCAACGAGAAGCACCCTCGGCTTCTGCCATACGACGTCCTTCCCATGTTGGGCGTGCACATCGCCCCATGCAGTCGTGCGCTCGCGCCCGACGCCTTCCTATCGACACGGAGGCGTTGACCCTGAGCTTCTCGCTGGCCAATCGCTATGGGCGTCTTGACAATTCAGCCCTGCACTATCCTCGCGGTGACTCCCACGCTCGCGAGCATCGCCGCGTTCGGCTGTCGCGCGACACCCTCCCGCTCGTCGACGCGCACCTGGACTTCCGGGCCTGCCAAGGTGCCGGCAGGGCGTTGGTTGCCGATGCAAGACTCGTCACCACTAATCCGAAAATGGAAGGTGACCACACGGGTGGCCACGTCGTGAGGTGCGGGTTCGTGGTCAGGCGGCCGGGCTGAGGGTGACGCTGTAGCCCAGGGCGTTCAGGCCGCGGATGTGGTTACGGACGGCGCGTTGGGTGCCGACGCGGTTGGTGTAGT
>JAIUNK010000018.1 GCA_020161845.1 Actinomycetota bacterium | reverse complement strand
AGGGCGAAGATGCGGAAGCGTTGGTGAGGAGCGCCGACAAGGGAAGCCGGTAGGCCGATCCATCGTGCATCCAGCCGCAGGTCGGCCAGATCGCCGAGAACGGCGCCGAGAGCCCGTAGAGGTCGAGCTGCGTTGTCTCCCAGATGCCACGGGTCGCGTTCCATGCCGCGAAGGGTTGCGCCGTTGGGGGTTGCATCTCGGGGGTTGCGTCGGTCATGGTCGTCTCCTTCTGCGGGTGGCCGTGTCGCGGGCGAGGACAGCAGCCCGCGGACGTTCTCGATGACGACCCATTCGGGCTGGAGCGCGTCGATGGCTGCGGCCATGTGTGCCCAGAGCCCCGAGCGCGTGCCGGGCGCGAGGCCGGCGCGCTTGCCGACGGTGGAAACGTCCTGGCACGGGAACCCGCCGATGAGGATGTCGACGGGCTCGACCTGGCTCCAGTCGATGGTCGTGATGTCACCGAGGTTCGGCGTGTCGGGCCAGTGGTGGGCGAAGACGCGGGCGACGGGCTCGTTGAGTTCGGAGAACCAAACGGTCTTGGCGTTGAAGACGTGCTCGACGGCGAGGTCGAGGCCGCCGTAGCCGCTGAACAGCGAACCGATCTTGAGTTCTGAGTCGCCGCTGGCGTTGAGGTCGTGCATGAAGTCCGCTCCGGTGACGGTCGTCCTCGGCATCGCCTCGTGACGAAGCTGATGCCGAGCTGGTCACCTGTCAGGTGCACGACTTCGACACGCGCCCGCTGCTCAACTGAGCCACCCGAGCGACACAGCCTGACGACTCGACCTCCGGCCTTCGCTCCGACCGCCGCCCGAGGTCACACGCGTCTTGCAGGTCGAGGTCGTCAACCAACGTTGACAGTGTTCCGCTCGGTCAGCGTCGGCTCACCTGGCTGTCGAGAGGCGGTGCTCTGGTGACGGTTTCGATGCGGGTGATGAGTGCAGGTGATGGGTACAAGTACCTGCTCCGCACGGTCGCCGCGGCCGATGGCGACAGGTCGCTGTCGACGCCTCTGACGAGGTACTACGTGGACGCGGGAACCCCACCGGGCCAATGGCTGGGCTCAGGTGTCGCCTCGCTCGGCAAGGGGCAGCTCTTGGTCGGTGATCGGGTGTCGGAGGCCCAGCTCCAGCTCTTGATGGGGATGGGTCGCGACCCGATCACTGGCGACCCGCTCGGTCTGGCGTTCCCCGTCTACAAGTCGGTGTCCGAGCGGATCGATGCGCGGATCGCTGGCCTGGACGCGGGCCTGAGTCCGGGCGCGAAGGCGGCGGCGGTCGCGCAGATCGAGGCCGAGGAGAGCGCGCGTGGGACGCGGCGTGCTGTGGCGGGGTTCGATTTCACGTTCTCGATCCCGAAGTCCGCCTCCGCGCTGTGGGCGGTCGCCGACGCCGGGACGCAAGCGCTAATTGGTGAGGCGCATCATCGGGCGGTTGCGGATGTGGTTGCGTTCATGGAGCGAGAGGTTGCAGCCACCCGCACCGGTGCAACCGCCGGGGACGGGGCCGTTGCACAGGTCGATGTCACCGGGCTGGTGGCGACGGCGTTCGATCACTTCGACTCCCGCGCGGGCGACCCTCACCTGCATACCCACGTCGTCATCTCCAACAAGGTCCAGACAGTCTTGGACGGGAAGTGGCGGTCGCTGGATGGGCGGCCGATGCACGCCGCCGTGGTCGCGCTGTCGGAACTGCATGAGGCGGTGTTCGCCGATCACATGACGCGAACCTTCGGGGTGGAGTGGGAGGCACGGGACATGGGCCGGGACCGGAACCCGGCGTGGGCGATCACGAGCGTGCCGCAGGAGCTGGTGGCCGAGTTCTCCACCCGTGCCCGCCACATCGACGTCGAGAAGAACCGGCTGATCGACGAGTACGTCGCCCGGCACGGCCGCCAGCCGTCCACGGCGACGATCATCAAGCTCCGCGCCCAAGCGACCCTCGCCACCCGGCCGGACAAGGAGGTGCGGTCGCTGGCCAACCTCACCAGCGAGTGGCGCACCCGCGCCGCCGACGTGCTCGGTCGGGACGCCACCGGATGGGCCCAAGCCGTGACCGACAACGACCCGGTGCTGCTGTTGCGGGCCGATGATGTGCCGTTGGACGTGATCGCCGAACTCGGCGCCTCGGTCGTCGGGGTGGTGGGTGAGAAGCGGTCGACGTGGCGGCGCTGGAACCTGATGGCTGAGGCGTCGCGGCAGACGATGGGCTGGCGGTTCGCCTCGATGCGGGACCGGGAAGCGGTCGTCGGCATGGTGGCCGATGCTGCCGAAGGACTCTCGTTGCGGCTGACGCCGCCCGACCTCGCCACCAGCCCGGTGGAGTTCCGCCGGGCGGACGGCACCAGCGTGTTCCGGCCCAAGCATTCGACCGTGTTCTCCTCCGAGCTGTTGCTCGCCGCTGAGGACCGACTGCTGGATCGTTCCCGCACCATGACCGCACCGACAGTCCCGCTTCGCACGGTGGAGAAGATCACCGCCCGGCCAGATCATGAGGGGCGGATGCTCGGTGAGGATCAGGCCGACGCGCTGACGAAGATCGCCGTCTCCGGGCGCATGCTGGACGTGCTCGTTGGTCCGGCCGGTGCTGGGAAGACCACGGCCATGTCCGCGCTGCGGCGGGCATGGGAGAAGGAACACGGCGCCGGGTCCGTGGTCGGGCTGGCGCCGTCCGCGGTCGCGGCACAGGTACTTGCCGAGGACTTGGGGATCCCGACGGAGAACACGGCAAAGTGGTGGCAGAACCAACTCACCCGTGGCGAAACGTTCCAGTCCGGCCAGCTCGTCATCATCGATGAGGCATCTCTGGCCGGCACCCTTTCACTGGATCGCATCACGCACCTGGCCGAGTGGGCGGGAACGAAAGTGCTGCTGGTCGGGGACTTCGCCCAGCTCCAGTCCGTCGACGCCGGCGGCGCATTCGGACTGCTCGTGAACGACCGGGATGATGCGCCCGAACTGGTCGATGTCCACCGCTTCGTGAACACCTGGGAGAAGACGGCCTCACTCTCGTTGCGGCACGGGCGGACGCAGGTGATCGACACCTACCTCGACCACGGCCGCATCCGCGACGGTGACGCCGAGGCGATGACGGATGCTGCCTATGCCGCTTGGCGCGCCGACCGGAATGCGGGGTTGGTGTCGGTGCTGATCGCCGAGACCCGCGACGACGTCACCACCCTCAACCAGCGCGCCCGCGCGGACCTGATCCTCGACGGCACCTTTACACCGGGCCGGGAGGTGGAGCTGAACGGCGGCACCGCCGCCGGAGTCGGAGACACGATCATCACCCGCCGCAACGACCGCCGCCTCCGCAACAGCAAGGAGTGGGTACGCAACGGCGACACCTGGACCATCACCAACGTCCGCGACGACGGCTCGATCACCATCCGCAAGACCGGTCGCAGGTTCGGCGGCTCGATCCTCCTCCCGGCGTCCTATGTGGCCGAGCACGTCGATCTCGGGTACGCGGTCACCGCCCACCGCGCCCAGGGCGTCACCGTCGACACCGCCCACGTTCTGGTCGAGCCCACCACGACGCGGGAGAATTTCTACGTCGCGATGACAAGAGGCATGCGTTCCAACCGTGCGTATGTGATCCTCGACCGGATTGACGATGCTCACACGGAGTCGCATCCGGGCGAGAACCCGGATGCCACCGGCAGGAGCGTGCTGAACGGGGTGCTCCAGCACGTCGGCGCTGAGCTGTCCGCGCACGAGACCATCACCGCCGAACACGAGCAGTGGGGCTCCATCGCCCAACTCGCTGCGGAGTACGAGACGATCGCCGCCGCTGCGCAACGCGACCGCTGGGCGAGCCTGGTTCGTGCATCGGGGCTCACCGCCGAGCAAGTCGACACCGTGCTCGACTCGGAAACGTTCGGCGCACTCACCGCCGAGCTGCGAAGGGCCGAGGCGAATCACCACGACATGGACCGACTGCTCCCGCGCCTCGTCGCCGCGCGCGGGTTCGGTGATGCTGACGACATCGCTTCCGTCCTTCACCACCGCGTCGAACGCGCGACCGCACGGCCGGCAGGGTCGGGCCGCACCCGCAAGGCACCGCGGTTGATCGCCGGCCTCGTCCCGCACGCCGACGGCCCGATGTACACGGACATGCGCCGAGCACTTGATGAGCGGCGTGAACTGATCGAGGCCCGCACCGACGCGGTACTCGACGCCGCACGCGACGCCCGGGAAGCCTGGACGAAACCGCTCGGCGTGCCTCCTCGCGATTCGCGGAAGGCAACAGCATGGCGGCGACATGCCCGCACAGTCGCGGCCTACCGGGACCGGTATCGCATCACCGACGACACACCCCTCGGATCGCCCCCTCAGTCAACCGCCCAGAAGATCGACGCCGCCCGTGCCAGAACAGCACTCGACAAGGCAAGGGACATCTCTCGTGAACACACAGCGAATGTCGAGCGTTCGCCGGTCGAGCAAGTCTTTCTCGGCCCGAGCCTGTGATCTAGGCCTGCCCCACAGTGCCTTGCCGACACGTGTTGATTGGGGTGTGGAATGGACTCCGAGCGGGATAATAGTGTGCGCGCCTTCAAAGAGTTCGATCTGGTTGCGTATGCCCCTGATCGCGACGCTCCACGATGCACCTGGTGCCGGGCGGCATCGGGCATCCTCCCGAGGGCGACGCGCGTAAGCGTCGACGCAGCGCGCCACACGTGCACCGCTCACACCCGAGGTGCCTCAACCCGTACGTTGCGCACCGCCCCTCGCGATATCGCCGCCGTGATCGCCAGCTGAGGTGGCCACCCCTGCCGCACGCTGGAGCGCTTGTATCACGTTCCGGAGTTCGGGTACACCACGCAGCCCGACTGCGGTCGGGTAGAGCCGGCAGGCCAGAGCGGGCGCTGCTCCTTGACGGGCGAAGGGGTCGGCGCCGTTGATGAGGATTGTCGGTGACCCCGTGAATCCCCGTTGCTGGGCTTGCTCATCGCTGACGACGATGGAGCGGTGTACTCGCGCGTCTGTCCCGCACTGGCTCACGGCAGCCGTGATCAGCCGCACCGCGGCTGCCTCGCTGGCGCAGTCCGGGACGACGAGCAGCTCAACGTCGATCGTCTTCATCACCACCGATGGTTTGAGCGCGCAGTCGTAGGGCGTTGGCGATGACGCTGACGCTGGAGAGGGCCATGGCGGCGGCGGCGATGATGGGTGAGAGCAGGAGCCCGAAGACGGGGTAGAGGACGCCGGCGGCGATGGGGATGCCGAGGGCGTTGTAGACGAAGGCGAAGAACAGGTTCTGCCGGATGTTGGCCATGGTCTTCTCGGAGAGAAGACGTGCGCGCACGATCCCGGTGAGGTCGCCCTTGAGCAGGGTGATGCCGGCGCTTTCCATGGCGACGTCCGTGCCTGATCCCATGGCGATGCCGACGTCGGCGGAGGCCAGGGCTGGCGCGTCGTTCACGCCGTCGCCGGCCATCGCGACGACGTGACCTTCGCCGCGGAGCTTGGTGACGATGTCACTCTTGTGGTCGGGCAGCACTTCGGCCTCGACGTGATCGATGCCGAGCGTCTTGGCGACTGCCTGGGCGGTGACCCGGTTATCGCCGGTGAGCATGACGACGTCGATGCCGTCCGCGCGCAGAGCCTTCAGGGCGGCGGGGGTGGTTTCCTTGATGGGGTCGGCGATCGCGAACATACCAGCGGAGTGGTCGTCGATTCCGATGTGGATGACGGTCGCACCGTCGCCGCGGAGCTCGTCGGCGCGGGCGGCGAGCGGGCTCGTGTCGAGGCCCTCAGAGTTGAGGAACGTCGCGCTTCCGATGGTCACCCGGTGGCCGTCGACGGTCCCCAGGACGCCGCGCCCGACGGGTGAGTCGAAGTCGGTCACGTCTGGAATGTGCAGGCCTCGCTGGGTGGCGGCTTCGATGATGGCCATGGCGAGTGGGTGCTCGGAGGCGCGTTCGACGCCGGCGGCGATGCGCAGCAGCTCGTTGTCATCACGGTCGCTGCCGGTGGTGACGATGCCGGTGACGGTGGGTCGTCCTTCGGTGAGTGTGCCGGTCTTGTCAACGACCAGGGTGTCGACCTTCTCCATGCGTTCGAGGGCTTCGGCGTTCTTTATCAGGACGCCCAGGCCTGCGCCGCGACCGACACCGACCATGATCGACATGGGGGTGGCCAGCCCGAGCGCGCAGGGGCAGGCGATGATCAGGACCGCCACGGCGGCGATGAGGGCGTGGGCGAGCTTCGGGTCCGGGCCGACCAGTGCCCAGACGATGAACGCGACCACGGCGATGGTGATGACGGCGGGCACGAAGATGCCGGCCACCTTGTCGGCCATCCGCTGGATCGGGGCGCGGGAGCGTTGCGCGTCGGCGACCATGGCAACGATTCGGGCGAGCATGGTGTCGCGTCCGACCTTCTCGGCGCGCATGACCAGGGCGCCGCTGCCGTTGATGGTGCCGCCGATGACGGTGTCGCCGCTGTTCTTGGTGACCGGCATGGACTCACCAGTGACCAGGGACTCATCGACGGCGGAGCGGCCATCCTCCACGGTTCCGTCGACCGGTACCGCCTCGCCGGGGCGGACCCGGAGGCGGTCACCGAGCTGGACGGTGTCGAGGGGGATCTCTTCGTCGTCGCCGTCGGCGGTGATGCGGCGGGCGGTCTTGGGGCTGAGATCGAGCAGGGCTTTGATGGCGCCGGAGGTCTGCTCGCGGGCGCGCAGCTCCAGGACCTGCCCCAGCAGGACCAGGGTGGTGATGACGGCGGCGGCTTCGAAGTAGACGTCGACGGTGCCCGCGTCACCGCGGAAGGAGTCGGGGAAGACACCCGGCGTGAAGGTGGCGATCACGCTGAACAGCCACGCGATTCCGGTGCCCATCGCGATCAGGGTGAACATGTTGAGGTTGCGGGTGCGGACCGAGGCCCAGCCGCGGACGAAGAAGGGCCACCCGGCCCACAGCACGACGGGTGTGCCGAGCGCCAGCTGGAGCCACACCGAGGTACGGGCCGGGATGAGGTCGTGCAGCCACGGGATGAAGTGGCGTCCCATCTCAAGGACGACGGTGGGGATCGTCAGCGCGGTGGCGACCCAGAACCGGCGAGTCATGTCGGCTAGCTCGGGGCTGGGGCCGGTATCGGCGGTGACGGTCACCGGCTCCAGGGCCATCCCACAGATGGGGCAGGACCCGGGCCCGGGGCGGCGGATCTCTGGATGCATAGGGCAGGTCCACTCCGTCGCCTCGCCGCTGATGGGCGCATCGTGGCTGGCGGCGGGCATTGTTGCATGTTCGGCTGCGGGACCGATGAACGCGGCGGCGTCCGCGTGGAATCGGTCACGGCAATGCTCCGAGCAGAAGTGGTACTGCTGACCGTCGTGGTCGAGGACGGGTGCTGTCGAGGCGTTTACGTTCATGCCGCACACGGGATCTGTGAGCGGCTCCGTCGCGGTGGATTGGTCGTAGTGGTGCTCGTGGTTCATCACGGTTGGCTCTCCTGCGCGAGCGCGTCCATCGGTGTCCATGCCCGGGCGGCGAGCGTGGCGGCCAGCGCCCTGGGTGTCGCGAAGGTCATGCGGTGTCCTTCGTTCTGGCTGTCGACGCTGATGGGACCAGTTCGCCCGTCTGGGCCTCCACCTTGATGAGTGGACACCGGCCAACTGGGCGACATCCGCCTCGGACGGTTCCCTCGCAGTTGCCGCAGGTTCATGGCGGGCAGCCGAATATGTGTCTTTGTGGTGATCATCCGCTTCTTCCTGGACTCGGACCATTTAACACCATATACCCCGCCGGGGTATATGCACAGCAGCGGGTTGTTTTCTGTGTCGGGGCGCAGAGGCCGTGGCCTGGTGAGAACTAGGGCAAGGTCGGGTCGTGGGGGTCCGTCAGGATGGGTTTCCCCTGTTTCCGTGGTTCATCCACAGCATCATGGCGCCCATCATGGCGAGGCAGCCCAGGGCGTAGAGGAGGCCGCCGGCGCCGAGGCCGCCGGCGGCGATGAGCATTCCGATGACGACGAGCATGGGCACGCACATGAGCCACATCAGCCAGCCGTGACCGTGCCCGGGGCTGGGAGCCGGGGTCTCGGGTGTGGGTGTCTGGGTAGGTTGCGTGAACTGTGCGTAGTCGTTGGACGGTGAGTGCCGCGTGGCCATGGTGGGTCTCCTTCGTATGTTCGTCCCGGGCCGTTTGCCCTGTGTCTTCAGACTCGTCGCCCGATGTGGCGGTATGGCCTTGGGTTGATGAAGGGTGGGTCAAGATGTCGGCCGGGTCACTGGACGACGACTTCGGTGGTTGCTCCGGCATCGGTGGTGCGAAGGACCTTCCCGTCGACGACAACGATGATCTCGACCTTGCCGTCAGTGGTGCGCTCGGCGAACAGGGAATCGGCGGTGCCGATGGTGTCGGGGTGCAGGGTCCAGGTCGTGCCGGCGTCGTCACTTGTCGCCAAGCGTCCAGCGCTGGTGGTGGTGACGATGGTCTGCTCGTCTGCCCACGCGACCAGCACCGCGGTCTCCGGTGGCGTGAGCTTCTGCCAGGTCGCTGCGTCGTCAGTGCTGAGGAGCAGGCCTGCAGCGGTCGTGGCCAGGAGAGTCCCGGAGGTGGGTGAGGCGGCCAGTGCCCGGGGTGGGGCGGCGATGCTGCGGTCTGTCCAAGAGCGGCCGTCCGTGCTGGTGCGCAGGGTCCCGTCGAATCCGGTCACGCCCTTGGGTCCGACGGTGAGGGCATGGAAGTCGGATTCTCCACCTCGCGAGGTGACCTGCCAGCTGAGGCCGCCATCGGCGGAGGTGATGAGCCCGACCGGCTGAGGCAGATCGACCCCGATGCCCGGATGGCCGGAGGCGTAGAAGGTGCCGTTGGGCCCGACAGCGAAGCCCATCAGGTCGATGATCGGCCCGTTCTGGCTCAGCTCGCCCTTGACATGACGGAAGAGCCCTTCGTGGGTGGCCAGCAGTAGCTCGCCAGTCTCCGGGTCTCGCGCAACGGCGTGGATGTGAGTGATGGCGATCGGCGCGTTCGACTCATCCGCTTCCGATGGAGGGCTTGAAGCCGTCCCGGCAGGTCGGGAGCCGGATGCGTCCGGCGCGGTCGTAGCCACGCAGGCGGACAGACCACCGAAGGCGAGGACCAGGGCACCGGCTGACAGCGCCCGCAGCACTGGCCCGTTCACTTGGCATACTCCAGGGCGATCATCATGCCAGCCTCGGCGTGGTAGATGTTGTGGCAGTGGATCATCCAGTCGCCCGCGTTGTCGGCATCGAGGTCGATCGCGAAGGACTGCATCGGCGCCATCAGGACGGTGTCCTTGCGCAGACCAGAGGGCAGCGCGAACGTGTGACCGTGCAGGTGCAGCGGGTGGGTCATCATCGTCATGTTGACGGCGTTGATCCGCAGCCGTTGCCCGGCCGTGACGGTGAGGGGTTCGTTCTTCCCGAACTGGGCCCCATTGATGCCCCACCGGTAGGGCTTCATCGAGCCCTGGAGATTCAGGTCGACGGTCGCATCCGGTGCCTTGGCGGGCAGCTTCGCGGACTCCGCCGGCTGCAACTGGGAACCGATCAGCACCTGCCCGGACAACTCGGGTGGGGTGACATCCGCACCGGGCGCGGCACCGCCCGCGGTGCGGACCAGGGCCATGGCCTGGCCGCCGCTGGTCTTGCCGAACGGCCTGGCCACCAGCGGGAAAGCCCCGTCCTTGAGGGTGACGACCGCGTCGTAGCGTTCGCCCATCCCGATGTAGAAGGCATCGACCTCGCTCGGCTGGACCGCATGCCCGTCGGTGTGCGTGATGGTCATCCGGTGCCCGCCCAAAGCGACGGTGAAGATCGTGTCGGAGGCAGCGTTGATGATCCGCAGCCGGACCTTCTGGCCGGGTTTGGCGGTCAGGACCTCGGGATCGGTGGGGGGTCTGCCGTTGACCAGGAAGAACGGGTATGTGACATCGCCGGCGTCGCCCCACGGCCCGGCACCCATCGACATCCCGCCCATCGAGCCGTGGTCCATCCCGCCCATGTCGCCGGAGGATGCGGTGCCGCCGTCGGCGATGAGCTTCTTGAGCACGGCGTCGGGGGTGGTGCCGGTCCCGTCGATCCAGTCATCGAGGACGACGATCCACTCGGCGTCATATCCGCCTTGTTCGTTGGGGTCGTCGATCACCATCGGTGCGTACAGGCCGCGGTCGAGCTGGACGCCGACATGCGGGTGGAAGAAGTAGGTGCCGGGGTCGGGGACGGTGAACTCGTACACGTACTGGGCGCCTGGCTTGACCGGGTCCTGGGTCAGGCCAGGGACCCCATCGGCGGCGTTGCGCAATCGGATGCCGTGCCAGTGGATGGTGGTGTCCGCGGGCAGCTGGTTGTCCAGCGTGAGCCGTAGGAAGTCACCCGCGGTCGCCCGGACCAAAGGCCCGGGGGCGACGTCTCCGTATGCCCAGGTCGACACCTGCCGTCCGCCCAGGTCGAGGGTGACCGGTTTCGCTGTGAGGGTCTTCTCGATCAGTTTCTGCCCCGGGGACGGCGGGATCGGGGTCGGCGTGCCGAACGTACGGGACGGCGTACCGGTAGACCCGGGCGATGATGTACAGGCGGCTAGGGCCGCGGTCGCGGCGACACCCAGGCCGCCGAGCAGGACGTTGCGGCGGGACAGTAGGGGCGAGGTCATGATGCCTTTCCGGGTCGGGGAGAGAGAGTCAGTGGCCGTCGGCGATCAGACGGCGACGCTGTTCGTACTCCTCGGGGGTGACCTCGCCACGGGCCAGGCCTTCCTTGAGCAGGGTCAGCGGGTCCGGGCGGTCAGCCCCGGCGGTCGTGCGATCGCGTCCGGGAAGCAGTGCCCGGATGACCAGGACGATGACGAGCCAGAACGCGAGAGTGCCGCTCCCCATGATCAACCACATCCACCACTCCATGCCGTAGCCCCACATCATGAGCGTGCTCCTTGCCATTGCCGTCGTCGTGAACCCAGTGGTGTCGACACGATCCATCCTGTGCGGTGTAGGTCGTGATCAGACTCTCGCTGAGTTGAGGTTTGACGAAGATCCGGGACGCGCTACCGACGAGGCGGCGTCGACAGCACGGGTGGGCGAGAACGGTGGGAGAGAATGTCGAGTGTGAGCACCACACACCCAACCCCCGGACCAAGTGTTCTCGTCATCGAGGATGAGAAGACTCTCGCCGGGATGATCGGCGCCTACCTGTCCCGCGCCGGGTACCAGGCTCGCGTCGTGCACACCGGACCGGAAGGGGTGCAGGCGGTGCGTGATCAGACGCCCGACGTGGTGATCCTCGACCTCGGGCTGCCCGGACTCGACGGCATCGAGGTGTGCCGCCAGATCCGCACTTTCACGGACTGCTACGTCATCGTCGTCACCGCCCGCAAGGATGAGATCGACACCCTCATCGGCCTGTCCGTCGGCGCCGACGACTACGTCACCAAACCGTTCAGTGTTCGCGAGCTCGTCGCGCGGGTTCAGACCGTCCTGCGCCGACCCCGCACCGGCACGTCCCGTGCCCATCGTCAGGAGCCGGTGTGGGTGTTCGGGGAACTTCACGTGGACTCGGTTGGCCAGCAGGTCCACCTCGCCGGTGATCCGGTGGCGCTCACCCCCACGGAAAGAGACCTGCTGATGACACTCGCCGAACGGCCCACCATGGCCTTCTCCCGCCGCCAGCTGATCGACGAGGTCTGGGGCGACGACTGGGTCGGTGATGAACACCTGGTCGATGTCCACATCGCCCACCTCCGCCGAAAGCTCGGCGATGACCCGGACACGGCCCGCTACATCAGCACCGTGCGCGGCATCGGCTACCGGATGGGCAAGGGATGAACACCTCACCCGGCGCCCATGCGTCCCACGGCCTCGCGTCCCGACTGCTGGCCGGGCAGTCGATCGTCCTCGTTGCCGGCGCCCTCACCGCCGGACTGGTCGCCACGATCATCGGCCCCCCGATCTTCCACGACCACCTCCTCCAAGCCGGCCACCCGTCGAACTCGCCCGAGCTGGCCCATATCGAGATGGCCTACCGGGACGCCTCACTCATCTCGGTCGGCGTGGGGCTGCTCATCTCCCTGCTGGCCGCCACCGCAGTGACTTGGTTCCTCACCCGGCGTCTGCGACGCCCCCTGGACCAAGTAACCCACGCCGCCCGAGAGCTCAGCAGAGGCCACTACGCCACGAGGGTCCCACTGGTCGGTTCCGGCACCGAGTTGGAGACCCTCGCAACCGCGTTCAACACCATGGCGGCCCGGCTCGAAGGGGTCGAGGACACCCGCCGGCGGATGCTCTCCGACCTCGCGCACGAGCTGCGGACCCCGATCGCCACCCTGAGCGCCTACCACGAGGGCCTGCACGACGGCATCGCCTCCCTCGGACCCGACTCCCGCGCCGCCCTGACCGAGCAGACCGAGCGACTCACTCGGTTGGCCGACGACATCGACGAGGTCTCCACAGCCGAAGAAGGCCGCCTCGACCTCGATCTGCACGACCACGCCGTTGCCGACCTGCTCTGGGCCGCCCACGAAGGAATGCGAGAGCGCTACGCCGCCCAGGGCGTCAGCCTCGTCATCGACCCCACGGCGGCAGCAGGCCTCGCCGTGAAGGTTGACCGGCACCGCATCGGGCAGGTCCTGACCAACCTCCTGACCAACGCCCTCCGGCACACGCCACCCGGGGCGACCGTCACCGTCGCCGCCCAACGCGACGGGGCGGAAGTCGGCATCAACGTCACCGACAACGGCGAAGGCATGACACCCGAGCAGCTAGAGCACGCCTTCGAACGGTTCTACCGCGGGGACTCGGCACGCACTCGCGACCGCACCGGCTCCGGCATCGGCCTCACCATCAGCAAAGCCATCGTCGACGCCCACGGCGGCAGCATCACCGCCGCAAGCGCAGGTTCCAGCCTCGGGACCACCTTCATAGTCAGCCTGCCCACGACGCTCAATGACCAGAGCCGTTGAGCAGTACAGCCTGGAGGCCGCCCGCGAGAACGTCGAAGACCTGGCAGGCTGATCGTACTCGGTCCGCGACATTGCAGCCTGCGCTGAAGGATCAAATCGCCAGCAACCAAACGCAGACAAGCCCCCTGTACCCCATGATCGGGAGTATAGTAGAGCGTGAGGCAGGTTCTTCTCATCTGCGGGTCCTCCGGGACGGCCCACCACGGGCGCTCATACACGTACTGCCTTCTCGACGGAGAGCACGTGTGACGAGAGGCCCGCCATGTTCCGCCTTTTCTGGACGATCAGTGTCCACAGCCGCTACTACCTGCGCCGTTACATGCCGAGCAACCGGCTGCTCGACGCGATCCGCAGGCGACGCGGTCTCAGATGGGGCATCCCGGCAATGCTGATCGCCGCGCCCTACCTCCTGATCGCGAGCATTTGCACCCGCCTCATCGATGATGGCGGCCCCGGCTGGCTTCACCTCGTCGTATTTTGGGCGATCTGGAACGCGATGAAGTTCGTCATCATGGGACCGGTCAGCCTCGCCCTCCTGGTCCGTGCCCGGACCCAGGAAGCAGTCGCGCGGCGCCGCGCACGCGCTGAGCAGGTCACCCACGACCACTCGATGAATCAGGAACCCGTATCGGCGGGAGCACTCCGATAATTGCGGCGACTAATTGCGGCGACCTACAGCCTGGACCGGCTCAGCCGGGTCGTTCCGCAGATCATGGCGGACCTCCACGACGCCGGCGTGATCATCTACACCGCCGACCGAGAACCGCAGCCCCTCGGCGACACGACCACGCTGCTCGATATCCAGATCGCCACGATCCACGCATCTTCCTCCCGGGTCAGGCGCATCAAGCACTGACCCGAGCGCGCCGGCCGCCCGGACGGATCGTGACTCCTTCCACGTCGAGCGCGCGCCGGACCGCCTGTTGACTCACCCCGAACCGCAAGCCGACCTCTATCAGCGTCGAACCACCCTCGTAGAGTTCGACCGCCTCAGTCACGTCGGACTCATCGAGGCCGCGCCTGCGGATCGGGATCGACCGGCGGACAAGATGGGCAGCCACTGTGCGGCGGTGAACACTGAACCGCTCGCCCAACTCAACGAGGGTCGCGCCTTCCCGATACAGGGCCACCAGCTCGTCGACCTGCGCCGGGCGCAGAAAGGTTTGAGCTATCCCAACTGCACGCACCATCCGACCCCGCGAGTCCACAACCGACGGCTCCAAAGGCCGCCAAGAACGCTTGTATACGCCACGCGACCTGCGGGACACCACCGTTTTCAATGCCGAGTAGGGGTTCTCAAACTCTCTACCGAGGTCCACCCCGCCAAGGTGCCGTGAGCTGCGGCACCGGCACGCCGTTCGACACCTGCACGCCGTTCGACACCCACCCACCCGTCGTGACCCACGTCGTTGGTGCCGGGATGCCGTCGAACTGTCATGAGACCGCAATGAAAACCGCGCCCCGCTGTCATCGACGGCTGCCCACAGTGAACTCCTACGCCCGACGCGGATGGCCCGCTCGCAGCCTCGACGCAAGGAGTTACTTGTGGGACCTGCCCAAATGCTGACCGCCCCTGCAGTTCCGCTGGGACCGGCGACGCCCGCCGCCCGTCTGCTCGAGTTGGCCGGCAGCGGATATCCGGCGATGCGGCTGCGCGTCGCCCAACACCCCAAGACGCCTCGACAGGCGCTGATCGCCCTGCGCCGCGACGCGATCGGGTGTGTCCGCGCGGCGGCCCGGCGACGCCTGCGCGCCATGGACCGGGACGTGCTGGTCAGCGCCGAGGCCGGCTAGACGCTCCGTCGGACCGCGGGGGGCACTGACCGGCCTGGAGCCGGGCCCACCTGGCGCGGACCGACGCGGAGTCCGGCCACTAGGGCCGCGTCTGTCCGTCTCATCGCCCGTTTCGCGGTCTACCCCTCGCGGCCAGAGCAACGAAAGCTCGCAGCACCGCCGTGGGGACACCGGGTCGGCCGTCATGCCAGACGGCCGACCCGGTGCCATGTGCCCGGCCCGCTCAGCGGGTGCACAGCCCCGCGACCATCGCCGGGGTCACCCGCCCCGTCGTGAGGCGTCCGCCGGGCAGCGGCAATTGGACGTCAATGCCGTCCTGGTCGACGAAGTGCACGGCGGTGATCGAGGGCACGGAGGTCACGGACCGCACGACCTGTCCCACCCACAACTCATCGCGGGCTCGCGCCGTGTCCTCACCGGCGGGGCCGACGACCAACCGCGCCACATGGTCCTGCACGGCAGCCACCGACAGGCCCTGGTCGTTGCGGACCCGGCTGGTCAGGCCCTGCGCGCGTTGGACGGCGTCCGGCCCACGGACGAGGGTGTCCACGATCATCGACGCGGCCGACTTCGGATCGTCCGGGAGCGCCGGGATTGCGGGGCCTCGCGTCAGGCACGATCCGTCCTTGATCAGGGCGACCCGCGCCGCGCCCGCCGCACTGCCCGACGGGGACGGATCGGGCGGCGGGGTCGAGGTCGGTGACGGCAGCGGCAGATCGCTGGCCGGAACGCTCGAGGCCTCGCTCGGCCCGGGCAAACCGCACGAGGCGGTGCCGATCAGAACCGCACCTGCCAGTGCGGCGAGCCGCATGCAGAGCGGGCGGGTGTGGCGTCGGCTCATGGTGCCGCTCCTCCTCGGGCAGGGGCGTCGTGGTTCGACACCTGCGCACCGTCCCCGGCCCCGTGGCCGTACGGCGCCGATGTCGTCCGGTCGGCCGAGGGCAACTCCAGCACGAAGGACGCCCCGCCGCCGGCCCGCTCCTCGACCGTGGCCCGGCCGCCATGGGCGCGAGCCACCTCGGCGACGATGCTCAGGCCCAGACCCGTGCCCCCGCGGGAGCCGCGGGCCCCGCCGCGATAGAACCGCTCGAACACGCGGTCGCGCTCCTCGGCCCGGATGCCGGGACCGGCGTCGTCGACGACGATCCGGGTTGTCCCCGCGGCCGTGAACACCCGAACCGCCACCGGGCCCCCGCCGTACTTGTCGGCGTTCTCCAGCAGGTTGCGCACGGCTCGGGCCAGCTTGGACTTGTCCGCCTCGACCGGATGGGGCCCGGGCATCGCATCGAGCAGGGCCGCCGGTCGGCCGGCGTCCGCCAGCGTGCGGGCCACCAGGACAGCGGCGTTCGTCGGTTCCAGGGTGAGCCTGACACTGCCGTCGAAGGAGCCCAATTCCAGCAGATCCTCCAGCGTGTGGCGGAACCGGTCGACCTCACCCACCAGCAGCCCCACGACGGTGCGGCACTGGTCGGGCAGTTCGGCCTTGCGGCGGTCCAGGACATCCACGGCGGCGACCATCGTGGTCAGCGGGGAACGCAGTTCGTGCCCGACGTCAGCGGCGAATCTGGCGTCCCGGTCGATCCGGCGCTCGATCGTGGCGGCCATGCCGTTGAAGGCCTCGGCGATGACGGCAAGGTCCGGATCCTCAGTGAGGTCCAGCCGGGTGCTCAGCTCGCCACGGCCGATGCGCCGCCCCGCGTCGGTGACCTGATGCAGCGGGGCCAGGAGGCGACGTGCGGCGTACCGGCCGGCGAGTCCTCCGGTGAGCGTCGTCAGGGCCGCAGCAATGGCCAAGACGGTCGCCAGCGTCCGCAGCGTGCCCGAGAGTTCCGTGGTGGGGGTCACCTCGTAGTACGTCGCGTCGAGGGAGGGCATCGGGACGCCCACAGCGACGGCTGTCTGGCCGTCGTACTCCGTCCACACCTTGGCGACCGTGCCCGCTTCGGCGATGCGTTGCAGGCTGGCCGGGGCCGGATTGCGGGGGCTGGTCACGGCCGAATACCACTGACCGCGGCTGTGGATGAGCTGGGCCGCGCGGCCGGGCAACGTCATGGAGCCCAGCACCTGACCGAAGTCGGTCGCATCGGAGGTGGTGTTCGTGACGTAGGCGGCGGACACCATCGCTTGCCGAACGGCCAGGCTCTCCCGTTGGCGCATCAGAACCTCGCGGGCCCCGACGTACGTGCCCAGCGCCAGGACGAGCGATACCGCCGCGGCGAGCGCCCCGAAGAGGAAGGACACCCTGCGGCGCAGGCCCCACCGCAGCCACAGACCCCCGGGCCGCCTCATGGCAGGTCCAACCGGTAGCCCTGTCCCCGAATGGTGACCACGATCGTCGGGTTGCCTGGATCCCGCTCGATCTTGGTGCGGAGCCTGCGGACGTGAACGTCGACGAGCCGCTGATCCCCGAAGTAGTCGTGGGACCACACCCGCTCCAGGAGCAGTTCCCGGGACAGGACTCGTCCGGCGGCGGCGGCCATGTCGCACAGGAGCCGGAATTCCGTGACGGTCAGGGGAATCTCGTCCGCGCCGCGCCGTACGACGCCCGCCGCGCGATCAAGGACCAGCGGCCCGTCGGGGTCCAGCACCACCGGCGGCTGCTCCGGCGGCGACAGGAGCGCCGACCGCTCCGGCGGGCCCTGCGCGGCGCTTCCAGGCAGCGGTTCTGCCGTCGCCGAGGGCACCCTCGCCTCCGGGTTGAGCGTGTCGAGGTTCGCCATGTCCGGGGTCGCCACGTCCGGGCCTTCACTCCTGCGCAGTAGCGCGCGCACCCGAGCCAGCAGTTCGGCCTCCTTGAACGGCTTGGTCACGTAGTCGTCGGCGCCCAGCTCGAGGGCTTGGACGATGTGATCGGTCTCCTTGAGTGCGCTCAGCACGATCACGGGGGCGCGGGTGTGCCGGCGAACCTCGGCCAGGAAGACGAACCCGTCGATCGCCCCCAGCATGAGGTCGACGAGCAGCAGGTCGGGGGCTTGCCGGCCGAAGGCGATCAAGGCCTCCTCGGCACTTGCGCAGGCCGTGACGGCGTACCCTGCATCCTCCAAGGCCATGGACACCAACGTCCGAATGCCGTCGTCGTCCTCGACGAGGAGGATGTGGGTGTTCACCCGGACATGTTCCCAGGTGGACGCCCTCACCGGCACACCGTCATCCACTCGTCACAAGACCGCAACATCGGAAGAGAGGTCATGGTGCTGCTCCTGTGCTTCGCGGTGATCCTGGTCATCGGCGTGCTCGTCTCGAACGTCGCAGACCGGACCATTCTGTCGACGTCGGCCCTGTTCCTGATTGCCGGCATCGTCCTGGGCTCAGGGGGTTTCGGCGTGCTGCCGGTGGACCCGGCCGACCCGCTCGTGGCGCAGTTGGCGGAGTTGGCGCTGTTCGCGGTGCTGTTCACCGATGGCATGAAGGCCGGGTGGCGGGATCTGCGTCGGGCGTGGCGTCTGCCGGGGCGGGCCCTGCTGTTCGGGCTGCCCCTGACGTTGGTGTTCACGGCCGTGGCGGCGCACTACCTGGTCGGCCTCGACTGGCCGACCGCGTTGCTGGTGGGGGCGATCCTGTCGCCGACCGACCCGGTGTTCGCCTCCGCGTTGGTGGGCAACGAGAAGGTGCCGGGTCGGTTGCGGCATCTGCTCAACGTGGAGTCGGGCGTCAACGACGGCCTGGCGCTCCCGTTCGTGATCATCCTCTTGGCGGTGGCCAGCCAACGCGCCTCGCATCCGGCGGAGGTCGCCACGGAATTGGTCGTCGGACTGGCCATCGGGATCGGCATTCCCTGGCTCGTGATCCGGCTGGAGGGACTGCGCATCTTCGGGGCCAGCCACCACTACGAGCCGCTCAGCGCCGTCGCGATCGGACTGTTGGTGCTGGCGCTGGGCAAGGTCACGCACGGCAACCTCTTCCTGGCCGCCTTCGCCGCGGGCATCACCGTCGCCACGGTAGGACCCCGGCAGCGCAGTGCCTTCGAACAATTCGGCGAACTGGTCGCCGAGCTGCTGAAGCTCGCAGCATTGCTCGTCTTCGGCGCGCTGATCACCATCTCCATCCATCGCGACATCGGGGTCGCCGGCTGGGTGTTCGCCGTGATCGCCCTCGTCCTGCCACGGCCGCTGGCGTTGGCGATCTCCTTCCTCGGGTCGCGGCTGTCGGTCAAAGAGCAAGTGGCCGCGTCATGGTTCGGCCCGAAGGGATTCGCCTCAGTGGTCTACGCGCTGGTCGTGCTGTCGGCCGGCATTCCCACCAGCCAGAAGGTCTTCGACCTCGTCGCGGCGACGGTGGTGCTGTCGATCCTGTTGCACTCCTCGACCGACGTCGTGGTGGCCCGATGGTTCGACGAGGCGCCGCAGGCGGCGCTGTGGCGCGACGAGGACGCCATGGACCACCTGCCCTCGAGCCGCGACGGGACCGCGTGAGTCACCGCCGCTAGGCCCGGCTCGTCCCGCCGGGATCCGCTGCTGGGCCGCCGAGCCCGGTGGGCACGGTCGGCCGTACGCCGTGTTCGGTGAGCAGTTCCAGAGCCTTCGGGCCCGGGTCGATGGTCTGTACGTCGGAGCCGGTGGGGATGCCTTCCCGCGCCAGTGCCCGCAGGACCTCGCGGATGACCTGATGCTGCGCCTCCCGGGTCTCCAGCTGCCGGGCCCCGGACCAGAACCGCAGCTCGACCCGAACCGTGGCCGTCCCCACGCTGGTCAGCAACGCCTGCGGAGGCGGCTCGGCGAGGACCGCAGGCAACGCCCGCATCGCCGCCTCGGCGATCTCGCAGGCCTGCTGCAGGTCGGCACGATCATCCAGGTCGAGATCGACGGTGGTGCGCACGGCCTCGTAACCGGTCTGCACCGTCACGATCTTGCTGTGCAGGATGGAGTTCGGGATCACGACCAGCCGACCGTCGAAGGTGCGGATCGTCGCGGAGGTGAGGCGCATCGCGGACACGGTGCCGCGGTAGTCCTCCACGGCGATCTGATCGCCCACCCGATATTTGTCGCGACCGAGGATGACGATCCCGGCGAACATGTTGCCCAGGACCGTCTGGAACGCGATGCCGGCCGCGATCGAGAACACCCCGACGCCGCCCACGATGTCGACCGGCTTGACGCTGGGGAAGGTGATCGTCAGCGCCGCGCTCACGCCGAGCGCGACGACGACCCACGACGCCAGCCGGGCGAAGACGGCGGCGGAGCTCTGGCTGCGTCCCTGGTGGTGCAGCAGCGGCTGCAGCACTCGGCGTACGGCCCAGCCCAGGCAACCAGCGACGACGATGGCCACGACACCGAGCCCGACGCCCGCAAGGGTGACCGGCGGCAGATCCAAGGCGCGCACGATGGTGGTGGGCATGGGCTCACTCCTCGCTGTCGGGGTGGGGCGTCGCCGTGCTATCGGGACTGTCGTCGGCGCCGAGCTCGGTGAGCAGGCGATCGAGGGTGGAGGCGTACTGCGGGAGCGCACATTCCTGCAGGTCCCGCAGCATCTCGCGCAGCCGGGGCCGGACGCGGAGGGAGTCTGCGCCGTAGTGAGCGATCTCGCGGACACCCAGCTCGATCAGTCCCGAGATGGCCTGGACCTGATGGACGACCCGCACCGTTCCGTCCGGGTCGGTGACATAGGGGCTGGGCATGTCGCGGGCGACCAGCTCCCGCAGGATGCGGTGAATCTCGTCGACGACCTGCAGGGCCGTCGTCGGATCGTTGATGCCCGGGGACAGCGCTCGCTCGGCGATGTCGACCAACTGCCGAAGCCCGAACCCGACCTCCTGGCGCAGCTGGCGCTCCCCGGAGAGCCAGATGTGGCGCCGGATCTGCGCGCCATCCTTCTCCGGGAGCTCCGCGCACCCCCAGACCCGGGCGATCGGCTGCCCCGAGGTCACGAACTGGCCGGCCTGGACGTCGACGGTGATGACGACGCCGAGGCGGTCGGCGATCTCCAACAGCGCCGCCGCGTCGATGTGGGTGACGCTGCCGTGTCGATCGGCCATCGGCACCACGACTCGCGGGGTGTCCGGCTGGGGGGACCAGGTCGCCCCGCGTCGTGGGGCATCGCTCTGCGGGGGCGCCGGGTAGACCCGATTGACGACCTGCACCGTGGCATCCCCCACCCGGCTGATGACCTGACCGACCTGGATCGAGGTGGTGATGTGGTGGATGAAGGCGAGGAAGCAGCCCACGCTGGCCAGCACGAGGACGAAGGCGAGGGTGACGGAGACCTGGGGCACGAATCGCTCCTGGTTCGCATTGCTGCCCTGGACGTAGCGCAACACCGTGAGCGCGAAGACGAAGGAGGCCGTGAAGACCCCCAAGGTGGCCTGCGTGATGCGGCTGGACAGGAACGAGCCGAGCACTCTCGGGGTGAACTGGCTGCTGGCCAGCTGCAGGACGACCATCGTGATGGAGAAGACCAGGCCCGTCACCGAGATCATCGCGCTGGCGATCGTGCCGAGCACGCTGCGTGCGCCGTCCGGGCCGCCTTGAAAGACGTAGGGCAGCTGGGTCGCGATCCGCTCCTCGATGGGCGGCAGCGTCAGACCGAGCAGGACGGCGCTGGCACAGATCGCCGCTGGCACGGCCCAGAAGGGTTGCCAGAGTCGCGACCAGCGGGACTGCGCCGGCACGGACAAGACCCGCCCCCGGGCACGAACGCCGGAGGCGTCCGGTCGGGAGCTGGCTGGATCGGAAGTCACGGTCACGGTGAGCATCTTCGCACCCGACCTCGGCGCCGGCACCGGCTCGACTCGGGGGATGCGTTGACGCTGACGTCAGGTCACATGGGTCAGCGAGGTCAGCAGGTGAGGGCGCCAACCGCGTGGATCAGGCCGAGATGGCTGAATGCCTGCGGGAAGTTGCCGAGCAGTCGGCCCGAGGCTGCGTCGTACTCGCTAAGAGGAGGCTGAGAGGCGGTCTGGGTCGGGGCTGGCGGACGGCCCCGGTGTGGTGGCAGCGTGGGGGTAGGCATTCCCCGCGCGGGGATCGATGGCATAAGGACCGAGCACACTCGAGGAAGAAGGGATCCATGAGCGCGACCTTGCGCATTCACCGCGGCCACGCATCCGCCGACCGCATCCTGATGGTCGGTAGCGACGAGCTGGGGCGGCTGGCGGAGGCGGTGACCACGTTCACGGTGCCGGCGGGTCACCACGTCATTCGCTTGAAGCTTGGCCCCTATCACAGCGTCGCCACCCAGGTGGAGGTCGCGGAGGGGGCCGTCCTTGACCTCAAGGCCGTCGAGGACCCCGACGCGATCCTGCCGTTGGTCCAGGGCGGCTATCTCAAGCTGGAGCCCGCCTCCGCGCAGCGCTGAACGGGCCGCCTGCCGCCCAGCCGCGTCCTAGGACCCTCCGTGGAGCCGGGCGGAGCAGCCCTTGTACGCCCAATGCGCCCCGTAGGCCGTGAGGCACAGCAGCGGGATCGTCCAGATCGGAGCGTGCGTCAGTTCCCAGGTCATGGTGACGGCGAAGAGCGGGGCGCGTTGTGTCACCGCGAGGACCCCGGCGGCCGCAAGGAGCGCGAAGACCGGCAGGGGCGCGGCCGCCGCCAGCGGGTGCACCGCGAACGCTACCGCCCCGCCCAGCGCGGCTCCCGTCGCCAACGCCGGGGTGAGCAGGCCGCCCACCGCTCCGGAACGCAGGCACAGCGCCGTAGCGAGCGGCTTGAGCACCAGCAGGATGAGGAAGAGCGGCAGCGTCCCCTCGGCGGAGAACGTGAGCTGGAGGATGTCCTTGCCGTTTCCGGGCAGCGCCGGCAGCGCGACGGCGGCCAGTCCGACCAGGGCGGACGATGCCCCCACGGCCAACGGCAAGGTCACCCGAGGTGCCACCGCGTGGCGCCTCGCCCGCCCGGCCAGCGCGGTGAAGGCGCGGCCGGTGAGGGCGACCACGGGGACACTCGTCAGGGCCCACGCGAAGGACCACGCGACCATGGCAGGGTCGGCGGCGATCGCCGGGAAGTCGTATGTCGGGCGGTTCGTCACGACCGGCCACGCCGTGACGGTAGCGACCGCCGACATCGCGGCCGCGCAGGCCACGGTGCCCCATCGGCGCGGCGTCCGCAGGACCTCCACGGCGAAGACGGCCCCGGCCACGGGGACGTTGTAGACCGCGGCCAGGCCGGCTCCCGCCGCACAGGCCACCAGGGTCCGCTGCCGGGGATCAGGGATCGCCAAGCGGCCGGCGATGGCCTGGGTCATGGCGGCCGCCGCCTGACGCGGGGCACCTTCTCGTCCGATGGAGGCACCGGAGCCGACGACCAGGATCTGCAGGACGGCGTCCGCCAGGGTGCGCCGCAGCGGTAGGGCGCGTGGGGCAGTGACCTCCAGGGCGGCTTCGACGGTGGTGACCGGGCCGCGACCGCGGAGCCACCACCAGCCCAGGCCTGCGAGCAGGCCGCCGATCAAGGGCCCCAGGACACGGCGTACGTCACTGGCGGCGCGCACTTCGGCCAGCAGGGAGGCGCTCTCCACGCCGTACGTGAGCGCCTGGATGCGCAGCAACAACCACGTCATGGCGGCCCCGACGATCCCCGCCGCGAGACCACCGAGCAGCACGGCGAACCCGGTCGCCAGGACGTGCTTTCCGAGAGGCTGCGCTGGCATGGCGCTCTGGGGTCCTTTCCCGGCCGGGTCGGCATCAACGTCGCGGCCACCACGCTACGTGCCCCGTTCGGCGGCTCCCGTCGGGACCTCGCACCGACTCGGCGGCACGGACCGGGACGCCTGCTAGCCGCTTTGCCGGTTCCGGCGAGTCTTGATGGGGCGCATGGGCGCACCGTCCGGGGACGGTGGATTCCGGTCGCGGATCCACAGCGGGACTCCCCGGCGTTGGCAGACGTCGTCGACGGCCTCGCGCAGCGCCCGACCCGAGCTCAGGTCGCAGGACCGGCGGTAGGTGAGGATGCCTCCCGCGCCGGTCAGGGCGGCGACCCGGTCGACATAACTCGCCAGGACCTCCGCGGGAATCAGCTCGGGAGGGCAACGCAAGACCAGATCGAGTGCCGTGGTGGGGTGGGGGCCGAAGGCCGCTCCGTCCGGCTCGGGGTGCGCACCGACCGAGAACTCCAGCAGGTGGACGGGGATCCCGGCCCGATCGAACCAGCGCAGGCTGGGACCGAACCGCGCCACGGCGTCGTCGGAGTGGGCGATGACGCACAGGACCCCGGGCGGCGCGTGCGGCCGTTCGCGGTGGTTCAGGGTGCAGCGTTGATCGGTGCCTCGTCCCATGGCGGCAGCGTGCCGCGGCCGGCCAAGAGGACGCTGAGAATCACCGTGCGGGCGCAGCCCCGGCGCTCCCTCTGCGCAGACCGCCCGGATTCGTCGTAGCCTCGCGAGCATCGCGACAGGGAGGGGCGCATGCGGGTTCTGGTCGTGGAGGACGATCCGTCGCTGGGGACGATGCTGCGCAAGTCCCTGACGCGGGAGGGCTTCTCGGTGGAGGTGGTCGGCAACGGCCCGGACGGACTGTTCGAGGCCGGTGAACACGCGTACGACGTGGTCGTGCTCGACATCATGCTGCCCGGGCTGAACGGGTACAAGGTGGTCGAGGCGATGCGGGCCCGCGGGAATTGGACCCCGGTGCTGATGCTGACCGCCAAGGACGGGCCGTATGACCAGGTCGACGCGTTCGACCTCGGCGCGGACGACTATCTGACCAAGCCGTTCGATCTCGTGGTGCTGGTCGCCAGGCTGCGCGCCCTGATTCGACGCGGTGCCCCCGAGCGTCCGGCGATCCTGACCGTGGGGGAGCTGACCCTAGATCCCGCCGAGCATCGGGTGGCGCGCGCCGGGACCGAGATCAGCCTGACGGCGCGGGAATTCTCGCTGCTGGAGTACCTGATGCGGCACGCCGGTCGGGTGCTCACGAAGCCGCAGATCCTGGAGGGCGTCTGGGATCCGGCGTTCGAGGGCGAGCCCAACGTGGTCGAGGTGTATGTGGGATATCTGCGCCGCAAGATCGACGCGCCGTTCGGCACCACGAGCATCGAGACGATTCGCGGCGTCGGCTATCGCATGGTGGCGACCTGAGGTTCGGCGCGCGGCGTCAGCACGAGTCGCCGCGGTGGCGACGCCGGGGGGTGCGGGCGGGCGGGTCGGCTGTCCCGGCGTCGGTCTCCTCGGGATCGGCCGGCTGCGGTGGGGCGGGCAGCGTCACGACGAATCTGGCGCCGCCGAGCGGCGACTGCTCGATCGTGACGCTGCCGTGATGGGCCCGAACGATCTCGGCCACGATCGCCAGCCCCAGGCCCGACCCGCCGCTGCCGCGGGAGCGGGCGTCGTCCAGGCGCACGAACCGTTCGAAGACCCGCCTGCGATCGGCCGCCGGGATCCCGGGACCGTCATCGTCCACCGTGAGCACCGCATCGCCGGACGCCGACCGGGTCAGGCCCAACGCCACCGTGGCCGTCGCGGCCCGGGCCGCATTGTCGACCAGGTTGCGGACCAGACGAACGAGCTGGCCCTCGTCGCCGACAACGCGGATCGGGGTGATGGCCCGGCTCACGGTGCGCGCACCCGCGACCTTGAGGCGCCGGGCCTCGGCCTCCAGCACCTCGTCGAGATCCAGCTCCACCCGGTGCAGCGGGATCGTGCCCGCGTCGTCGGCCTTGGACAGGGTGAGCAGGTCGTCGATCAGCCCCTGCAGCCGGGCGGATTCCCGATCCATGAGCGGGGCGAGGTCAGCCCAGCCGTCGGCCTCGCCCGCCGCGCCGTACTGGATCGCCGCGCGCAACGAGGCCAGCGGGGAACGCAGCTCATGGCTGGCATCGGCGACGAACCGTCGTTGGGTCCGCTGCGCCTCCTGCAGACGGTCCAGCATCGCGTTCATCGTCGTGGCGAGCTGGGCGACCTCATCGCGGGTCGCCGGCACGGGCACGCGGGCCTCGAGATGATTGCCCGTGATCGCCTGGGCCGTCTGCCGAATCCGGTCGACCGGGGCCAGGGTGCGCCCGACCAGGAGCCAGGTCGCGCCGGCCACGCCGATGAGGAGGACGGGCAGGCCCAGCAGCAGGGCTTTTCCAGTCTCGGTCACGGCCTCGTGCTGGTCCTCCTGATCGGCGACGACGAAGACCGTGTAGCGGGTGCCGCCGCTCTCGACGCCTTGGGCAACGACCAGAGGCGCGGGGTGGCCTGGCATCGGGAGCGCCTCGGCGCCGGTGACGACGGCCTGCCCGACGGAGGGGCGCAGGTCGGACAGGGGCGAACGAGTCGCGCTGCGTGCGGAGGCGAACACGACGGCGCCGGCCGGGTCGATGACCTGCACGATCCGGCCGCGATCGGCGAGAACCTCCGCATCGCCCTGCAGCCCGGCGACGCCCTCCCGGGCCAGCAGGGCGGCGACTTCGGAGCCGCTCTGTTCGGTTCGCGCCTGCAGCGAAGCCGTCAGCGAGCGGTGCAGCAGCGTCATCGTGAGCGCGATCGCCACCAGGAGGGGGACGACCACGATGAGCACCGTGAGCGCGGTGAGTCGGGCCCGCACGCTGCCCCCGGCACGAAGAACCTGGGGCGGGCTCGGCATCGGCACTGGGGGACTCCTCTCCCGCCGGGCGCGGGGTGTTGCGGTCAGGCTACGACGGGCGCGGGTGCCCCGCCGCAAACAGCCTCCCGGCCCACGCCGTACGTCGTGCTTGGGGAATGGTCAACCAGGCCGCGACGAGCAAAGCCACGGCGCCCGCGGCGAACAGCGGGGCGGCGATGACGTCGCCCAGGTAGTGCACCCCCGCGTAGACGCGGGAGGCGGCGACGCCCAGGGCCACCGGGATGCCGATCACCCAGGCGGGCCAGGTGCGGCGGCGGGCCACGCGCAGCGCGAGGACGACCCCGAACAGCAGGGCGAAGCCGAACGCCGTATGCCCGCTGGGAAAGCTGTCGGCGTTGCCTTCGAACGCCAGCGCGTGAACGAGGGCGAACGGCGGCCGGGCCCGGTGGAAGATCAGCTTGCCCACCCCGACCGACAGCCAGCCCACCACGGTCACCGTGAACAGGGTGATCGCGGCGGGGCGGTGGCGCCGGAACACCAGCAGGCTCGCGACGAGGAGCACCAGGGGCGCCACGATCGGACCCAGGAGAACCCCAAAGGCGACGGCGATCGCGTCCAGCGCAGCGACGCGGCGCGCGCCGAGATATTCATCCAGCGCCAGCTCTCCGGTGTGTGGAGCTCCCCACCGCAGCAGGGCGATGCCGAGGAGCAGGCCCGCGCCGAGAAGGACGGACCCGCCGATCCACCACGTCCACGGGATGGGCCCGCCACCGCCGTCACGTCCCGAGGTTTGCCCTGGGGCAGGACGGGGGGCGTCGCTGCGGTGACGTCCGTTGGTCAGGGTGGTATTCATCGGGCTTCTCCTTTTCGGGGGGCGGCGCCGGTGAGCGCGACCGGGACCATCGGCGGCCACCCTCGCAACCGGTCGCTGAGAGGACGCTGAGCCGGTCCGGCGCGCGGAGCTGCGCATTCTCAGCGTCCTCTTGGTCTCGCCGCGGACGCTCGAGGGCGAGGCCAAGACCAGCGGTCCGCAGCGCCCAACCCGGGCCCGGCGGATGCCCCAGCGAAAGGAACGCTCATGACTGCCACCCACCCCCGGTACGACGCCGACCACGATCGCCACGAGGCCGCACCGGGGCGTAGCCCCGCCGGCATGCCCGCGGCGCCGCCCAGCAACGGGGCTCTCGGTGTCGCGCAAGCCGGGGCGGTGCCGCCGCGGCGCAGGTTCGGCCGCGACGCGCTCACCCTGGCCCTGGCCGCGGTGCTCGGCAGCGCGGTGACCTTCGGTGCGGTCGAATTCGCCGACGGCGCGCGCGACACCGGTGCCGCCACCGCGAGCACCTCGGTCGCCGGGCCGGCACCGGCGGTCGGTCCGACCGACTGGACCACCGTGGCCGGCAAGGCCGCCCCCAGCGTGGTCGCCATCCAGGTCACCGGCGCCGGTGGTGGTGATCAGGGATCCGGCGTCGTCTGGGACGCCAAGGGCGACATCGTCACCAACAACCACGTCGTCTCCGGCCAAGGCGCGGGGGCCAAGATCCAGGTGCGCATCGGCGCGCAGGACACCTACTCGGCCACGATCGTCGGCACCGACCCGGGCACCGACCTGGCCGTCATTCGCCTCGACAACCCACCCAGCACCCTGACCCCGATCCAGCGCGGTGACTCCACCACGCTGAAGGTCGGCGACCCGGTGATGGCGCTCGGCAACCCTCTCGGTCTCTCGGGCACCGTCACGACCGGCATCGTCAGCGCCCTGGACCGGCCGGTCACCACCAGTCAGGTCCCGACTCCCTCGACGGTGCCGATGAGCGACATGATGGGCGGCCAATCCGCGGCCCCCGTCGTCACCGCCGCGATTCAGACCAATGCGGCGATCAACCCGGGCAACTCCGGGGGAGCCCTGGTCGATGCCGCGGGGCGCCTGGTCGGGATCAACTCCGCCATCGCCTCGCTGGGCGGTTCGGGTGCGGGCAGCCAGAGCGGGAACATCGGCATCGGCTTCGCCATCCCGGTCCACGAAGTGACCTCGATCGTCGACCAGCTGATCAGCACGGGTCACGCCTCGGTGGCCTACCTGGGCATCTCCACCACCGATGCATCTCTGACTCAGGGCGCCGCGCAGATCAGCGGCGCTGGCGTCGGGTCGGTCGCCGCCGGCTCGCCGGCTGCCTCGGCCGGCCTGAAGGAGGGTGACCTCATCACCGCCCTCAACGGGGTTCCGGTCGACGGCGCGACCAGCCTGGTCGGTCGAATTCGGGGTCAGCAGCCGAACCAGCAGGTGACCCTGACGATCCACCGCGGGGGCCAGATCCAGGACGTCCACGTGACCCTGCAGCCCAAGCCTGCGAACTGACCGGACGCCGCGCCGGAGGCTGGAGAACGTCGAGCCAGGAGTCAGAAACCCTCACGTAGGGGTAGTGTTTCCCCCCGGTATCAACGTCCCTAACGATCGGGCCGGGCGCGGAACGGGGTCGTCCTGCCCGACCGGCTGCGAAGGAGTACCTGTGACCACGAACGCCGAACCACGTCAGGCGGTGCTGGCGAAGGGAGGTATCGCCCCTCGCGTGTTCTGGCCCGCGACCATCCTGATCGTCGGCTTCGTGCTGGTGGCGCTGATCGCGCCGGGTTGGCTCAGTTCCGTGCTGGGCGACGCCAACCGGACCGTCATCAACGGCCTGGGCTGGTACTACGTCCTGTTGGTCACCGGCTTCGTCGGCTTCTGCCTCTATGTCGGATTCTCCGCCTGGGGAAATGTGACCCTCGGTCCGGATGACGAGAAGCCGGCGTACGGCCTCGGGAGCTGGTTCGCGATGCTCTTCGCCGCAGGCATGGGCATCGGGCTGGTGTTCTGGGGGGTGGCGGAGCCGCTGAATCACTTCGTCACCCCACCGCCGGGCAGCGCCGGTGCGGCGGCCGGAGCTACCGACCCGACCCGCGCCCAGAACGCCATGACCACGACCTTCCTGCATTGGGGTCTGCATGCGTGGGCGATCTACATCGTGGTGGCCCTCGGGATCGCGCTGGCCGTGCACCGGCGCGGGCGTCCCATCTCGATCCGCTGGGCCCTGGAGCCGCTGTTCGGCGACCGGGTGGCGGGCCGCTGGGGCGACGTGATCGACGTGGTGGCGATCGTCGGCACCCTCTTCGGGGTGGCCACGTCGCTCGGCTTCGGCGTCACCCAACTGGGCGCCGGGCTGGAGTATCTCGGCGTGGTGCAGCAGAGCAGCACGCTGCTCCTGCTGCTGGTCGCGGGCATCACGGCGATCGCGATGGTCTCGGTGGTCAGCGGGTTGGACGTGGGCATCAAGTGGCTCTCCAACGGCAACCTGATCCTGGCCCTGGTGCTGATGACCCTCGTGCTGGTGTTCGGGCCGTCGCTGTTCGTGCTCCGGGAGTTCGTCCAGAACCTGGGTGCCTATGTGCAGAACTTCATCGGGCTGAGCTTTCGCACGATGTCCTTCCAGGGCGAGCCGGGAGAGACCTGGCTGTCCGGCTGGACCACGTACTACTGGGGCTGGTGGATGAGCTGGTCGCCGTTCGTCGGGGTCTTCATCGCGAGGATTTCGCGGGGCCGCACCGTGCGCGAGTTCGTCGGCGGGGTGCTCCTCGTCCCGGCTCTGCTGACCTTCTTGTGGTTCTCGGTGCTCGGTGGCAGCGCCATCTATCGCCAGATCACCCACGGCGACATGGTCCAAGACGGAGCGGTGTCGACCAATACGGCCCTGTTCCACCTTCTGGACACCATCCCCGGTGGCCCCGTGCTGGCCGGCTTGTTCCTGATCCTGATCGTGGTCTTCTTCGTCACGAGTTCCGACTCGGGCTCGCTCGTGGTCGACATGCTGGCCTCCGGCGGCGATGAGAACCCGCCCATCTGGAGCCGCGTCTTCTTCTCGGTGCTCGAGGGTGCCGTCGCGGGCGTGCTGTTGTGGAGCGGGGCCCGCAGCGGCGGGCTGACCGATGGCCTGTCGGCGCTGCAAACCATGGCCATCCTTGTCGCGGCGCCGTTCAGCGTCATCATGATCGGGATGTGTGTGGCGACCGCCCGAAGTCTGCACCAGGAGACAGTGCTGGCCCGGCAGCTCGAACACGCGGTCCTGCGCCGGGAGTTGGCGCTGGAGGCGATCGAAGCCAGCAACGGTGGACGGTAGGTGAGGGAGCGCCATGAGATTCGGAGGCGCACCATGTCCGCCCAGTCCGATCACGACTCGCCGTCTGTCACGATTCCGGCGCTGACCATGGCGGTGGCCGCCGGCGCCGCCTTGGCGCTCGCGATCGCCTTCGCCCCAGCGAGGTCCGGGCCGAATTGCCTGACGCAGGAGTGCATCGAGTTCCCCTACACCGACGTCGCGGCGTACGTCCCGACCGAGTACTGGTGGATGTATCCCGCCGCGATCCTGGCGCCCGCCCTGGTCGTGACGCTCGTGGTCCTCCGTGGCGGCGTCCCGGGCCGGCGGCAGCCCGCGGCGTGGCTGGCGATCCTGTCTGCCGTCGCGGCGTCGGTGGTGCTCGGCCTGGCGTATGCGATCCAGCTCATGGTGGTGCAACCGAGCCTGGTCAAGGGGGAGCAGGAGGTTCTGGCGCTGTGGTCGCAATACAACCCGCACGGCCTGTTCATCGCCCTGGAGAACCTCGGCTACCTCTTCGCCTGCCTCGCCCTGGTGGCCACGGCCTGGTCGTTCCCCGGTCGAGGTGACCTGCGTCGGGCGATCCGGTGGTGGACCGGGCGCCACGTGGTCAGGAGCCGCAGACTGCGGCAAAAGGCGGTGCCGGCGCCGCCTTTCGCCGCAACCAATCGCGCCGCAATCAATCGATCCTCAGTCAACCGCGTCGCCGTCACTCCCGCACCGTCCCGGCGCCACCACCCCGCCTTGAGCTACTCTGTAGCACATGGAGCACGTCGGGGTCCGAGCCCTCAAGCAGAACGCCTCGGCGGTCGTTGCGGCGGCGGCCGCAGGCACCCCCGTGACGATCACGGACCGAGGACGTCCCACGGCGTTGCTCTCGGCCATCCCGCAGGGTCGGCTGACCCAACTGTTGACCACCGGCCGGGCGCGACCGCCGCGACGTCCCGGGGGGATAGCTTCGCTTCCCGCACCGGCGGTGGCCGGTTTCCACGGCGGGCTGAGTGCGGCTCTGCGGGAGCTCCGCGACTCCGAGCGGTATTGAGGTGGCCGTCTATCTCGACACGTCGGCCCTGGTCAAGCTCGTCGTCGCCGAACCGGAGAGCGACGCGCTGCGCACCTGGTTGGTGCAGCAAGTGGACCCGGTCACGAGCGATCTGGCCCGAACCGAACTGGCCCGGGCGGTGCGTCGGGTGGCCCCCGACCTGATGCCCGCGGCGCGCGGGGTCCTGGACGTGCTCACGATCCTGACGCTCGACGCCGAGATCTTCGAGGCGGCCGGGCGGCTCGATCCAGCCGAGCTGCGTAGCCTCGACGCCGTACACCTGGCCAGCGCGCTCTCGTTGGGCGACGACCTGACCGCCGTGGTGACCTACGACGACCGGCAGGCCGCAGCCGCGACGGCGTACGGCGTCTCCGTCATCGCTCCCGGGTGACCCCCGCCAACCCCGACCGACCGTGCGGCCGACGGTGACGGCATCATCGACACCGTGGGGTGCGAGCGTGGCCCTAAGAGCGAGCGGCGGTGCTGCGCAGGCCGCTGCAGGCGACGGCGGTGTCCCAGACCCCCTGCAGACGGGTGGTGGTCGCCGGGTCGGCGGGCTTGCGCGGCACGCCGTCGGTGCCGATCAGCAACGGCGTCCAGACCGCGGAGGTGACCAGGGGAGAGGCCGTACGGCGGGCCGCCCCGCTCGCCGTACCGCGCTCCCGGGCGGCGGCCGCGTCGACGGTGAGCGTCAGCACGCCCGAGCGGGCTTCCGGCTCGGCCGAACGCCACCACACGAAGTTGCCCAGGGAATAGCCGACATAGCTGCGACCCATCCACCCGCCGCCCTGCAACCGGTGCGCGTGTCCGCCGACGATGATGTCCGCGCCGTCCGCCTCGAGCGCCTTGGCCGTGGCGGCCTGCGCCTCGTCCGCGCACGTCATGTATTCCGTGCCCCAGTGCATCATCACCACGACCAGATCGGCGTTCGCCGCCGCCTGGCGGGTCGCCTCCCGCAGCAGCCCCAGCGCCTTCGGGTTCTGGCTCGTGGCGACGCCCTCCCCGTCCGCGGCCGACCAGCGCGTCGCGGTCTCCTCCCACAGCTGCAGCGCGGACAGCAGGGCCACCCGGACCCCGCGGACCTCGACATAGGTCGGGGTGTAGGCCTCCTGGGTGGTGGCCCCGATGCCGACCACCGGGATCGGGCTGGCGTTCTTCGCGGCGAGGGTGTCGACCAGGCCGGCCCGGCCGAAGTCCACCGCGTGGTTGTTGGCCAGGCTCACCGCGTCGACGCCGGCGGCCTGCAGGGTGTTCAGCGCGGTGGCCGGGGCGCGGAAGGTGAAGGACTTGTTCTCCCGGGTGCCGCCGGTGGTGATCGCGGTCTCCAGATTGACCATCGAGAAGTCGGCGGCGCCCAGGGTGGGCTTGAGGTCCGCCAGCGCGTTCTGCGGGTCCTTGAGCAGGTCGGCGACATATTCCTCGAAGTGCACGTCACCGCCGAAGGCCAACGTGACCGTGCTCGGTGCGTCGGTGCGGGAGTCGGCGCCGGCCGCCGGGGAGGCCCCCGACGTGCCCGGCACAGAACCCGAACCGGACGATGTGGCCGTCGTCCCGATACCGCCGCAGCCGGCGGCCAGGCCCGCCAGCAGGGTCGCGGCGAGCAGGGGGGTCACGCGTCGCATCAGGGCCACCTCTTCGCCTCGTCCCAACCTGCCCCGAGTGTAGGAGTGGCGCGGCGAATTCCCCGGCAGCTCAGCGGCGCGCCGGGTCCGTCGTGGCAAGCGACTCGCGGTGGATGGGGGCGTCCAAGGCGGTCAGCGGGCGCCCGGTGCCGTTCCAGCTCAGGGCGACGATCTCGGCCGCGATCGAGACGGCGGTCTCCTCCGGCGTACGGCCTCCCAGGTCCAGCCCGATCGGGGAGCGCAGCCGGGCCAGCTCCGCCTCCGTCATCCCCTCGGCGCGCAGCTTGTCGAGCCGATCCAGGTGGGTCCGCCGGCTGCCCATCGCCCCGATATAGCGAGCTGGTCGCCGCAGCGCCTTGACCAGCAGGGGGACGTCGAACTTGGGATCGTGGGTGAGCACGCAGATGACGGTGCGCTCGTCGAGGTCCACCTGGTCGAGGAAGCGGTGTGGCCAGTCGACGACCACCTCGTCGGCGTCCGGGAATCGCCGCGCCGTGGCGAAGATGGGCCGCGCGTCGCAGACCGTGACCCGGTAGCCGAGGAACTTGCCCATCCGCGCGACGGCGGCGGCGAAGTCGATGGCGCCGAAGACCAGCATCCGCGGCGGCGGGGCGTAGGCCTCCACGAACACGCTGAGATCGGTCATCCGGCGCTGCCCCTGCGGCCCCAGCTGGAGCAGACCGCTCTCGCCGGCGGCCAGCCGGCCCACCGCCTCCTGCGCGACCGCGTGGTCGAGCCCGGCGTCCCCGAACGACCCCTGCGCGGCGGCCCCGGTCGGGGTCACGAGCAGGCGCGCGCCGAGGCGATCCGGCAGCCCGTCCACCACGGTGGCCAGGGCGAGCGGCGCCCGGTTCTCGACGGCCTCGGCGAGCGTGAGGATGGCCGTGCGCAGCGTGTCGTCCGCCCGCGTCAGCACCAATTCGATGGTCCCACCGCAGGTCAGCCCGACTTCGTAGGCGGAGGAGTCGGCCACCCCGTAGTGCAGCAGCCGGGGGATCCCGCTGCCGAGCACCTCGGTCGCCGCCTCGACCACCGCCCCCTCGACGCAACCCCCCGACACACTGCCGACGACCTCACCGGTGCCGGCCACGGCCATCGAGGCGCCCACCGGTCGGGGGGCCGAGTGCCACGTCCGTACGACGGTGGCCACCGCGAAGTCGACACCGGCGGCGCTCCACTGTGCGAGGTCACGGATGATGTCCTTCATGACCGGCTCCTCCCGCTGCCACCCGGCCCGCTGCCCCCGGCCGGGGACAGCTCCTCCTCCGATGTTACCGAGACTATGGACAAAGTAACGCCGGTTCCGTCCGCCGTCGGCATCGTCCTCGCCGCGGGCGCCGGGCGCCGATTCGGCATGCCGAAGGTGCTCGCCGAGGACGGTGCCTGGCTGCGGGCCGCGGTCGCGGCGCTCGACGCGGGGGGCTGCCGGCCCGTGTACGTCGTGCTGGGTGCCGCCCAGGTCGTGATGCCGCCACCCGCTCTCGCCATCGCGAATCCCGACTGGGCGGCGGGGATGGGGACCTCCCTGCGGGCCGGATTGCTCGCGGCCGAGGACACGGAGGCGGCGGTCGCCGTGCTGCATCTGGTGGACCTTCCCGACGTCGGGGCTGATGTCGTCGCTCGGCTGGTGGCGGGGGCCGGACCGGGGAGTCTGCGGCGTGCCTCGTACGACGGGGCGCCTGGGCATCCCGTCGTACTCGGTCGTCGGCATTGGGATGCGGCGCTCCGCAACACGGCGGGTGATCGGGGTGCTGGACGTTACCTGGATGGGCATCCTGACCTGCGGGTCATCCCGTGCGACGATCTCGCAGACGGCAGCGATCGCGACTACTGCTAGCGGGGGAACGCCGGATGGTGACCGCCGGGCGCACGGCGCCGTGAGCTGGGACACATCGGGGGGTCCGATGGTGGCGCCTCGGGGGAGTAACGAGACACAATGACTCTAAGCAAAGTCTCGGTGTCCTTTGGTACTGTTAGCAGCACCTCAGGTCGAGTACACGGCTCCGATGAAGGAGGTCGACTTGCCACCCGCCACCCCCGTGCTTCGGCGCGCGATGCCGCAGCGACCTGAGGATGAGATGCTCCCGATGGGAGCGCTCGTGGGCTATGGCCTGCAGCACATCCTGTCCATGGTGGGCGGTGTCATCGCGGTGCCTCTCCTCATCGGCGAGGCGGCAGGCCTCGACGCCGCCGGCCGCGGACTGCTCGTGGCCAGCGCGCTCTTCGTCAGCGGCCTCGCCACGCTCCTGCAAGCCCTGGGGGTCCCCTACCTCGGCTCCCAGCTCCCGCTCGTGCAGGGATTGACCTTCGCCTCGGTCTCCACGGTGCTCGCCGTCATCGGGACCGACGGCACCCTTGGACTGCGGCGGGCGTTTGGCGCCTGCATCGCCGCCGGCGTCGTGGCCTTCGCCATCGTGCCGCTCTTCGCTCAGATCATCAGGTTCTTCCCGCCAGTGGTGACGGGAACGGTGATCACGGTGATCGGGGCCTCGCTGCTGCCGGTGGCGGCCGGCTGGATCGCCGGACGACCGACCATCAACGGGGCACCCAATCCCGGGTTCGCGGATCTGGGGAATCTCGCCCTCGGCATGATCACCCTGGCCTTCGTCCTCGCGCTGAGCACTGTCAAGAGGTTCGCGCGCATGGCGATCCTGCTCGGCCTCGTGTTCGGGACGGTGGCGGCCATTCCCATGGGCAAGCTGCACACCCCCGACCTGTCGGTGATCTCGCCGCTGGCTGCCCCTACGCCGTTCGCCTTCGGCACCCCGCTGTTCAGCTTCGGGGCGATCTTGTCCATGGTCGTCGTCTTCATCGTCATCATGGTGGAGACGACTGCCGACATCGTGGCCGTCTCCGAGATCGTCGGGACCGACTGCCCCGGGCACCGGGTCGCCGACGGCCTGCGAGCGGACATGCTGAGTTCCGCCGTGGCCCCCGTCTTCAATACCTTCCCGGCCACGGCGTTCGCCCAGAACGTCGGCCTGGTCGCGTTGACGGGAATCAAGAGCCGGTACGTCGTGGCCGTCGGCGGCGGTCTGATGGCCGTTCTCGGGCTGTCGCCGTGGCTGGCCGCATTGATCAACATGATCCCGCAGCCGGTGCTCGGCGGTGCCGGCATCGTCCTCTTCGGTTCGGTTGCCGCCTCCGGAATCCGCACCTTGTCGAAAGTCGCGTACGACGGCACCAACAACCTGCTCATCGTGGCGACAGCGCTCGGCTTCGGCCTCATTCCGGCTGTGGCGCCGGGCTTCTGGAGCCGGCTACCCACGACCGCCGAGCTGGTCCTCGAGTCGGGCATCAGCGCGTGTGCCATTGTGGCCTTCACCCTGAACGTGTTCTTCAACATGATCGGTCGACGCGGCGACTCCAGCGTGGCGACCCTGCAGGCGCACGGGCCGGCTCGCGCCATCGATCACGAGGTCTTGGCCGACCTTCCCGACCGTGCACCATCCGCATCCGCTGGCGACGGAACGCCCCCCGTGCCTCCTCGAGAGGCGACCCGACCGGCTCCCACCCACAACGAAGGACAGTGATCAGACATGGGCGACATCATGCGACCCCTCAGCTTCGACCACCTGATGACGTGGGCGCGAGATGAGCTCCGCGTCGACGACGCGATCTTCGGGGTCCGTCGCGATCACTTCTGGACCGCCACGGAACCTCGGATCATCACCAACGCCTTTGGGGACCGGCTGGCGTTGCCGCTCGGCCCGGCCGCGGGGCCGCAGACCCAGCTGGCCAACAACATCCTGGTCGCCTACCTGACCGGCGCCCGGTTCATGGAACTCAAGACCGTGCAGAAGATGGACGGCGAGGAGATCCGGCACGCCGTGGCCAAGCCGTGCATCGAGGCCACCGACGAGGGTTACAACTGCGAGTGGTCCACCGAGCTGACCGTGCCGCAGGCCTTCGACGAATACATCAAGGCCTACTTCGCGATCGCCGTCTTCGGCAAGGAGCTGGGCCTGGGTGGGGTGCACGACGTCGCTTACAACATCAGCGTCGGTTATGACCTGGAGGGCATCAAGGGCGCCAAGGTCGACACCTACCTGGAGGGCATGAAGGACGCGAGCACCACCCCGATCTGGGCTGAGTGCTACGCCTGGGTGCAGCAGCGCTTGCCGGAGTTCGCACACTTCACCCAGGAGGACCTGGACGCCCTCGACCCGCGGATCACCCGGTCGTGCACGCTCTCGACGCTGCACGGCTGCCCGGCGGACGAGATCGAGCGGATCGCGGACTACCTGCTCAAGGAGAAGGGCTTCAACACCTTCGTCAAGTGCAACCCCACGATGCTCGGCTACGACTACGCCCGCGAGGCGCTGGATCGGCTCGGCTTCGACTACATCACGTTCGACGACCATCACTTCAAGGCCGACCTGCAGTTCGAGGACGCCGTACCGATGTTCCAGCGGCTCACCGCCACCGCCGGCGAGCTGGGCCTGCGGTTCGGCGTCAAGCTGACCAATACCTTCCCGGTGCAGGTCGCCGCGGGGGAGTTGCCGAGCGAGGAGATGTACATGTCGGGGCGCAGCCTCTACGTGCTCTCCCTGTCGCTGGCGCAGAAGCTCTCGCACGCGTTCGACGGAACGCTGCCGATCTCGTTCTCCGGCGGCATCGACGCCTTCAACATCCGCGAGGTGCTGCAGACGGGCATCCAGCCGGTGACGGTCGCCACGACGATCCTCAAGCCGGGCGGAGTGCTGCGGTTCAACCAGATGGCCGACGAGACCGCCGCGGTGATGACCGACTATGCCGGGATCGACGTGGCCAAGCTCGACGCGGCCGTCGAGGCGATCTTCGATGAGTCGGCCGGCGAGCGCTACCACAAGCGCTGGCGGGAGAAGATCCGCTCCCGCAAGACCGCCTCGGCGCTGCCCCTGACGGACTGCTACAAGGCGCCCTGTGAGCACGGCGGTTGCCCCATCGAGCAGCAGATCCCGGAATACCTCACGCTGACCTCCGAGGGCCGGTTCGCCGAGGCCTTCGACGTGATCGCGCTGGACAACACGGCCCCCACGATCACCGGCGTGCTGTGCTCGGAGCAGTGCCGCGAGCACTGCACCCGCCTCGACTACGACATCTCGATCGACATGCGCGGCGTGAAGCTGACCGCCTCGGACGGCGCGCAGGACGACTACATCAAGGCCACCAAGGCCCCCGAGCTGGCCACGACCGACAAGGTCGCGATCATCGGGGCCGGCCCCGCCGGCATCGCCTCGGCGATCTACCTGCGGCGCAACGGGATGGACGTCGACGTCTTCGAAAAGCTCGAGGGCCCGTACGGCGTGGTCGAATACATCATTCCGAAGTTCCGCATCGACCGAGACCAGATCACCCGCGACTACGAGCTGGCCACCGCTCTCGGCGTACGGTTCCACTTCAACGCCGACCCCGACTTCGACGTCGCCGAACTGAAGAAGTCCTACAGCCACGTCATCGTCGCCGTCGGGGCCTGGGGCAAGTGCCCGAGCCCGGTGCGTGAGGGCGGGGAACACATCGTCGACGCGTTCGACTTCCTGTGGGCCACGCAGAACGAGGGCAAGACCGACTACGGCAAGCGGGTCGCGGTCATCGGCGCCGGCGACGTGGCGATGGACTGCGTCCGCACCGCCTCCCGGCTGCCGGACTGCGAGGTGGCCGAGCTGGTCTACCGGCGCACCGAGCCGAACATGCCGGCGACCCAGCACGAGGTCAACCTGGTGCGCGGCGAAGGCTTGACGATGCACCAGCTGCTCGCCCCGATCAGCTACGACGGCACGACGCTGCGCGTGGAGAAGATGAGCCTGTCCGAGCTCGACGCGAGCGGTCGCCGGTCCGTCACCGGCACCGGCGAGTTCACCGACATGGCGTTCGACACCGTCGTCGGCGCAACCGGCGCGACCCTGCTGGCCGAGCCGTACACCAGGAACGGCATCACGCTCGACGGCCGCGGCCGCCCGGTGCTCGACAAGACCTTCCAGTCCACCGTGCCCGGCGTGTACGTCATCGGCGACGGCCGGCGCGGCCCGGCGACGATCGTCGAGGCCATCGGGGACGCCAAGGTGGCCTGCAAGGCCATCCTGACCGCGCAGGGCATCACCCCCGACTACGCACGCCCGCACCCGACCGTGCACCAGCCGGCCGAGCAGGTCTACCAGCGGCGCGGTCTGCTCATCGCCGAGATCAACGGCAAGGCCGAGGGCGCCCGGTGCCTGTCCTGCCAGGACATCTGCGAGATCTGCACCGAGGTGTGCCCGAACCGCGCCAACGTCGCGATCACGGTGCCGGGATTCAGCGACCCACGCCAGATCGTGCACATCGACGGCCTGTGCAACGAGTGCAACACCTGCGGCACGTTCTGCCCGCACGCCGGGCTGCCCTACAAGGACAAGCTCACGGTGTTCTGGACCCGCGAGGACTTCGACGACTCCACCAACCCCGGCTTTCTGCCGTTGGGGGAGCACACCTATCTGGTGCGGATGCCCGGCGGCGACGTCTTCGAACACAGCCAGGCGCAGGACTTCCAGACCGCCAACAAGATGACCGACGAGATGACGCGCGTCCTGGACGTCCTCGAAGGCAGCTATTCCTACCTGCTGGCCCCCACCGAGTCGAGCGCTGCGGAGGTGTACGCCCGATGATCATCACCGGCGGACCCGTCATCACCAACGACCCCGAGAACCCGTTCATCGAGAACGGCGCCGTCCGGATCGAGGGCGACCAGATCGTCGCCGTCGGCCCGGCGGCCGACCTGCCCGCGAGCCCCGGCGAGGAGACCGTCGACGTCGCCGGACGGGTCATCATGCCCGGCCTGATCAACGCGCACACGCACGCCTACAGCCACTATGCGCGGGGATTGGCCCCCAGCGAGCAGGGCAGCACCTTCACCGGCGTGCTGGAGAAGATGTGGTGGAAGCTGGACCGCTTGCTGGAGACCGAGGACGTCGAGCTCAACACGTCCACCACGTTCCTGGAGTCGATCCGGGCCGGGGTCACCACGGTCATCGACCACCACTCCAGCCCGCACGCCGTACCGGGCTCCCTGGCCGCGCAGGCCAAGGCCGCTCGTGAGCTGGGGATCCGCGCGAGCCTGTGCTACGAGACCTCGGATCGCGACGGGGCCGAGATCCTGGATCAGCAGATCGAGGAGAACATCGCCTTCATGATGGAGGCGAACGACGGCAGCCAGGACCTGATCCACGGGCTGTTCGGCATCCACGCCTCGTTCACGGTCAGCCAGCAGACCCTGGAACGCTGCGCGGCGGCCGTCCGCGATGCAGGGGTGCCCGGTGGGTTCCACGTGCACACCGCCGAGGGCCCCGAGGACGAGCCGCACTGCGAGGGCTTGACGCGCCAGCGGATCGTGCAGCGATTCGCCGACTTCGGGATGCTGGGACCGGAGTCGATCCTGGTGCACTGCGTGCACATCAACGAGGCCGAGATGGACCTCATCAAGGACACCGACACCTCGGTCGTCACCAACCCGCACTCCAACATGGGCAACGCGGTGGGCCTGACCAAGGTGACCGAGCAGCTGCGCAAGGGCATCCGGGTCGGGCTGGGCACCGACGCCTATCTCGCCGACATGTTCCAGTCCGCTTCGGTGGTCAAGATCGCCCAGAGCCACCGGTTGCAGGACCCGACGGTCGGCTTCGGCGAGGCCGCCACGCTGCTCTTCCAGAACAACCCGGCCATCGCCGGCAAGTTCTGGAGCAAGCCGGTCGGCGTGCTCAAGCCGGGCGCCTACGCCGACCTCATCACCGTGTGGTATGTCCCGCAGACCCCGATGACCGGCGCCAACACCGTCGGCCACATCCTGTTCGGGATGAGCGGGGCGATGACCAACGACACGATGGTCGCCGGCCGCTGGGTGATGCGGGACCGCAAGATCCAGACCGTCGACGAGCACCGGATCCTGGCCCGCTCTCGCGAGCGCGCGCCCCGGGTCTGGGCGCAGATGTGACGCCTGGAACGTTGACCGTCAGGTAGGGCCGTCGGAAGGACGAAGCGATGACGCTGTTGCGCGGTGGGACGGTGGTTGCGGCGGAGGGGTCGCGGCGAGCCGACCTGCGCCTGCGCGACGGCGTCGTCGTCGAGCTGGGCGACCTCGAGCCCGACTCGGGGGAGCCGGTGCTCGACTGCACCGGGTGCCTGCTGCTGCCCGGCGGCATCGACACCCACACCCACCTGGATCTGGAGTGCGGGCCGGGGCTGACCACGGCGGATGACTTCGCCAGCGGGACGCGATCGGCGCTGGCCGGGGGCACGACGACCGTGCTGGACTTCGCCACCCAGTTCCATGGGGAGTCGCTGGCGTTCGGGTTGGACCGCTGGCACGCGAAGGCTGCCGGCGTGTCGTCCTGCGACTACGGGTTCCACCTGGCCATGACCGAATGGCGGCCTGAGTTCGCGGATCAGATGGCCGACATCGTCGCGGCCGGGGTGACCTCGTTCAAGCTCTACATGGCCTACCGGGGTTCCATGATGGTGGAGGACGACGAGATCCGGGCGGCGCTGCAGGCCAGCGAGCGGCTGGGCACGACGATCGGGTTCCACTGCGAGAACGGGCGCCTCGTCGACGCGCTGGTGCGCGAGTACGTCTCGGCCGGCCGGCGCACGCCGTACTATCACCAGGCCTCCCGGCCGGCGGAACTCGAACGGGAGGCGATCAACCGGCTCGGGGTGATCGCGGCCCCGCTGGAGGCGCTGCATTACGTGGTGCATCTGTCCTCCGGCGGCTCGTTGGCCGAGATCCGCGCCGCCCGGGAGCGCGGCGCCCGGATGGTCGTGGAGACCTGCCCGCAATACCTGGTGCTGGACGGCTCGCGCTATGGCGACCCCGACACCGATGAGCTGGCGAGCCGGGCCTATGTGATGAGCCCGCCGCTGCGCACGCCGGCCGATCAGGAGCTGCTCTGGGACGCGCTGGCCGACGGGACCATCCAGTTCGTCGGCACCGACCACTGCTCGTTCACCCTGGCGGGCCAGAAGGCCGCGGCGGCCGACTTCGCCCACACGCCCAACGGCGGTCCCGGGCTGGAGCTGCGGATGGGCCTGCTCTACACGTACGGCGTGGCCGCGGGGCGGCTCACCCCGGAGCGGTTCGTCGAGGTCACCTCGACCAATGCGGCGAAGTACTTCGGCCTCTACCCGCGCAAGGGGGTGCTTGCTCCAGGCAGCGACGCCGATATCGTCGTCTACGATCCGAACGGCGAGCACCTCGTCCGGCACGCGGACCTGCACGACGCGACGGACCACACGCCGTACGAGGGGTTGCCCCTGCGCGGCCGCGTGCGCGACGTGTTCCTGCGGGGGGAGCACCTGGTGCGCGGTGGTGACCTGGCGGCGGGGGAGCCGACCGGACGGTTCGTCTCGCGCGCCCTGCCCGATTCCGACATCCGCTGATCGACCGTACGACCGAGGAGGACCCAGATGCAGCTACGAGTGAATGGCACCGAGCACGAGGTGGACGGCGACCGGATGTTGGTCCACGCGCTGCGTGAGGTGATCGGGACGTTGTCGGTCAAGGTCGGCTGCGACGACTCGACCTGCGGCACGTGCATCGTCGTCGCGAACGGCAAGCCGGTGAAGGCCTGCAACCGGCCGGCCAAGCAGTTCGAGGGTCAGGACATCCTCACGGTCGAGGGGCTCTCCGAGCGGGAGAAGGATGTCTACGTCCACACCTATGGCGAGACCGGCGCGGTGCAGTGCGGCTTCTGCACCCCGGCCATGGTGATGGCGAGCAAGGCGCTGCTCGACAAGAACCCCGACCCGAGCCTGGACGACGTCAAGAAGGCGATTCGCACCGACATCTGCCGGTGCACCGGTTATCGGCAGATCTTCGATGCGATCCTGATGGCCGGCGACATGTTCCGCCGCGACGCCGCGGTGCAGACCAGCAACGAGCGGCAGCGGCTCTCCGACCGGGCGCACCGGCCCGACGTCGCCGACAAGGTGCTGGGCACGGGCAAGTTCGCCGACGACGTGCGGCTGCCGGGGATGGTCTTCGCCAAGGCGCTGCGCTCCCCGAGCCCGCGGGGTTTGCTGCGCGGGATGGACCTGACCGCGGCCAAGGCGCACCCGAACTGCCTGGCCATCCTCACCAGCGAGGATGTGCCGGAGAACAAGATCGGGCACATCAGCAGCGACTGGGACGTGCTCATCCCGGTGGGGACGCAGACCCGTTACACCGGCGATGCCCTGGCCCTGGTCGCCTCCGACGACGAGGACAAGCTGGAGGAGATCCTCGCCCTCATCGAGCTCGACTACGAGGCGCTGCCGCCGGTCACCTCGCCCCAGGAGGCGCTGCGTCCCGATGCGCCGCTGATCCACGAGAACGGCAACGTGCTCGACATCGAGCACGTCAAGCGCGGCAACGTCGACAAGGCGATCCGCGAGTCCGCGCACGTGGTCGCGCACAAGTTCGCCACGCCGTGGCAGGAGCACGCGTTCATGGAGCCCGAGTGCGCCGTGGCCGAGCCGGACGGCGACGGGGTGCGCATGTACACCTCCAGCCAGTCCGTGTACGACGAGCAGCACGAGATCAGCCGGATGCTCAAGCTGCCGCTGGAGAAGGTGCGCAGCCAGGCGACGTACGTCGGGGGCGGCTTCGGCGGCAAGGAGGACATGAGCGTCCAGCACCACGCGGCGCTGATGGCCTGGCACCTGAAGAAGCCGGTCAAGGTGAAGTTCACCCGCACCGAGTCGCTGAACTACCACGTCAAGCGGCACCCCATGCACATGGAGTTCACGGTCGGCTGCGACGAGAAGGGCAAGCTGACGGCCTGCAAGGTCGTCATCCTCTCCGACACCGGCGCCTACGCCTCGCTCGGCGGCCCTGTGCTGCAGCGGGCCTGCACCCACGCCGGCGGCCCGTACGCCATCGAGAACTTCGAGGTGCTCGGCATGGCGATGTACACCAACAACGTGCCCTCGGGCGCGTTCCGCGGGTTCGGGGTCGTGCAGAGCCAGTTCGGCATGGAGACCTGCGTCAACGAGCTGGCCGAGAAGGTCGGCCTGGACCCGTGGGAGATGCGTTATCTCAACGTGGTCCGGCCGGGCGACAGCCTGCCGAACGGCCAGATCGCCGACGAGTCGACCGGCATCGCGGAGGTGTTGGAGGACCTCAAGGGCGACTTCTACGCCAACCCCGACGCGGGCCTGGCCATCGCCCACAAGAACACCGGCGTCGGGATGGGTCTGAAGGACACCGGCCGGTGCATCCTCTCGGTGGAGTCGGGCAAGGTCCACATCCGCACCTCGGCGTCCTGCATGGGCCAGGGTGTCGGGCAGGTCTGCGTGCACGTGCTGTCCGAGACCGTGGACCTGCGCCCGGATCAGATCGTCTTCGAGCTGCCGGACACCGCCCGGACCCCGGACTCGGGCACCTCGACCGGGTCGCGGCAGACGCTGTTCACCGGCGAGGCGACGCGGCTGGCGGCGGTGCAGCTGCGCGACGCGTTCGCGGCCGTGGATGGTGACTTGGCGCGCCTGGAGGGGCAGGAGTGGTACGGCGAGTTCTCCCCGGAGACCGACGTCGTCGACACCCCCAAGGAGAACCCGTACAGCCACGTGGCCTACGGCTACGGCGCTCAGATGATCACGCTGAATGAGAAGGGCGAGATCGACAAGGTGCTGGCCGTGTACGACGTGGGCACGGTGATGAACGAGCAGTCCGCGGTCGGCCAGATCGAGGGCGGGGTGATGATGGGCATCGGCTACGGGCTCACCGAGGAGTTCGTCGTCGAGGGCGGCGTGCCGCAGACCCGCTACGGCAAGCTCGGCCTGATGCGCGCCGACAAGATGCCGGAGGTCGAGGTGCGCTTCGTCAAGGGGCCGGGCACGCTGCCGTACGCCTATGGCGCCAAGGGCATGGGGGAGATCTGCCTGATCCCGACCGCGCCGGCGGCGGCCTGGGCGTACTACAAGCGGGACGGCAAGCGTCGCTACAGCCTGCCGCTGCGTGGCACGGCGTACAAGAAGGAGGAGCCGAACACCTTCGGCGGCCCGCAGGCCACCTTCGGAGCCCCGGCGTCCATGGCGCCGAACGCGCCGACGGAGGCCGTGGCCAAGCACTGAGGCGCTCACAGAAGCAAGCGGTACGCCGGGGAGCGCCGTTCCCCGGCGTACCGCTGTCATACCGCTCTTCGGTCGCTGGGCGTTTCAGCGCGGGGGCATCGGCTTGGGGGAGAGCAGGACCCCAGCTATTGGCGGCGGCGCCAGCGGATGGTGCCGTCGATGAGGCGGCCGATGAGTCCGCGGGTGTGGACGTCGGTGTGGTGTCGGGTGCACAGCAGCGCAAGGTTGTCGACGTTGGTCTCGCCGAGGTCGGTGGTCCATTCGCGCAGGTGGTGGGCCTCGCACCAGGACGGTGGTCGGTCGCAGCCCGGGAAGGTGCAGCACTTGTCCCGCGATCGCAGGTAGCGGACTTGGTCAGGGCTGGCCAGGCGTGCCGCGCGGCCGAGGTCGAGGATCGCGCCGTCGGTGTCGAGCACCGCTGGGATGATGCGGGCATCACACGCCAGGCGGCGCACGGTGGCCGGGGTCAGCGGAGTGCCGAACCCGTCGAGCCCGAACCCGCTACCCAACCCGCTGCTCCCCGTCCCGCTGGTGGCGCCGGAGCAGCCGGTGCCGGTCGAGGGGTTGCTGCAGCCGGTGCAGGTGGCGGCGTGGTTGGGCGGGGAGGAGTAGGTGGCGGCGACGCGGGCGGCGAGGGTGTCGTGGTCGATCGTGATGATGATCTGGGCCTTGACCGCTGAGGCCGGCCGGACGTGGCCGCTCAACGTCGGGTCGGTGGCCACGACGCGGGCCATTTCGATGATCGCGTCCAGGTTGCGCTGGTCCGCGGTGCGGGTATCGACCTCACCGTCCGCGGTGGGGGTCGGCGCGGCCAACGCATCGAGGGCGGCTTTGAGGGCGGCGTAGTCGTCGTTGGTCATCGCATACTTCCCGACCCACATCCCGGTGCTGTCCTTGACGGGGGTGGTGAACCGCCGCTGGGCGTGCAGGTCTTTCTGCTGCTCCTCGAAGTCGCCTTCCTCGCCGTAGCTGGCGATCAGCGCTTCTTTGAGGCTGCCCAGCTGGGACGCGGAGGCACCGGTGGCGGCGTGCGCGAACAACTCTCCCGCCGCCGCCTGCCACCAGTCGGTGGGGATCTTGACGGCCAACGTGCTCAGATCCGCGCCGAGTCGGGCGCCGACGGCCAACGAGATCCGCCCGGCCCGGACCGCCGCGGTCAGCGGCGCCAGCTCGGGGCGGCGGGACTGCTCCCAACAGGTCCGGTAGGTGCCGGCCACCCCGGCCGTGACCGGTGCACCGGCCGCGGCGGCCTGGTCCTGCACCCACGCGGTGATCTTCGGGCCGATCGGCCGCGGCGACTCATCCGCGGCGGCGACCACGCCACGGGCGACCGCCTCGGCCAGCACCGCCGCCGAGGCCCCCTCCGCCAGCGCCCGCAGCGCGACCAGGTCCCCGAACAGGCCAGCCAGATCGTCGGTCGACACCAGGGCCAACACCTCACCCAGCCGGACCGGGCCACCACCATCGCCAGCGTCAAGCACGTCAGCACCGGTCAAGCTCCGCAGCCCCGACCCCACCCGACGTACCGTCTCCCCCAACCAGCTCATCGCCTCGAACGAGGACAACCCAGCCACCGGATCCGGTGTCACGGTGTCCCTCGCGGTCATAGCCAATTGTCTCGAACAGGCGACCGATCAGGCAAGCGCAGGAGCCCGGTTATGTTCGATATTAAGTACGGAACAGCCCAGCGCGCGATCTGAGCATCGCCGGCCGCCAGGTAGATTCGACTTGCATTGAACTGTGATACAGATCACAGCTGTGGTTATGCCACAGCCAGTCGCCTCCTGGCCTCGCGCTTGGGGAGGCGTCGGTGTGGCCGACGTCGTCGCCCTTGAAGAGCAGCTCCGCGCCGCCGGGCCGCGCTGATGGCCCGAGGACGGAGCGGGTCGTGTCTCAGGCCGGCCCGCCATTGGACAGACGCAGCCATTGCAGGACCGCCAGGACGCGCCGGTTGCGATCGGCGGGCTCGCCGCCGGGAGTGGAGTCGATGCCGAGCTTGGCGAAGATGTGTCCGACGTAGTCCTCGACGCGGCGTTCGCTCAGACAGACGCGTTTGGCGATGCCCCGGTTGGAGTAGCCCTGCGCCATCAAGGTCAACACGCCGAGCTCCTGCTCGCTCAGATGACTGAGGCCCTCCTCGTGGCGGGGGGAGTCCAGGAGGCGCCGCACGATATCGGTGTCGACCACGCATTCCCCGGCGGCGACCCGGTGGATGGCCGCGTGCAGCTCCTCGATATCGGCGACGTTGTCCTTGTTCAGATATCCGATCGCGTCCGAGCAGGCGCGGAGCAGCTCGATCGCCTGTCGGGTGACGGTCTGGGCCGACAGCATCAAAACGCCGGTCGCCGGGTGATTCGCGCGGATGCGTCGGGCCGCCGAGAGTCCGTCGTCCTTGCCGTGGAAGAAGACGTCGACGACCGCGACGTCGACGGGAGAGCGCGCCAGCGCGGCAAGGAGCTCGGCGGTCGTCGCGGCCTTGACGGCCACCTCCAGGCCCAGCTCGGTGAGGTAGCGCGCGAGGGACTCTCGGAACAGGCCGCTGTCATCGGCGATCGCCACACGCACAGGCACTCCTAGCTGTTGGTGAGATGGGCGGCCAGGCGGGTTCCCCCGCCCGGGGGACTGTGCACCTCGAGCCGGCCCCGCATGACGGACAGCCGGTCGGCGAGGCCGGCGAGACCGCCTCCAGGCGCGACGCGAGCGCCGCCGTGGCCGTCGTCGCGCACCTCGGCCACCAGCGTGGCGTGTTCCCCGGGGCGCAGGCTGAGCCACACCGTGGCGCATCTCCCGTGTTTCAGGGCGTTCGTCAGGCCTTCGGCGAAAAAGAAGTAGACCATCGACTCGAACGCGGGGCTGAACCGGCGTTCCGGGATGTCCATACGAACGGTGCAGCTGGCGTTGTCGGCGAGTTCCTCAACGGCCGCAGCGAGGCCGCCATCGGTCAGGCTCGGCGGGCTGATGCCCCGCGCCAGGCGACGGATCTCTTGCTGAATGTCGCACACGCGCTGCTCGCAGGTGCCGAGGAGCCCGCGCGTCTGGTCAATGGTGTCCTGACGGGCGCTGCGCTTGAGTTCGAACCGCAGCGAAAGCAGCTGTTGCTGCACGCCATCGTGGAGGTCGCGGGCCACAGCCTCGCGGGCCCGCTGCTCGGCTTCGAGGAGCCGGCCCTGCAACTGCCGCACCGACTCCACCGCTTCGTTCCTGGTCCGGATGACGGTCAGGCTGGGCAGGCTCGCCGCGGCAGCGGCATGGGCCAGTGGAAGGTCGTACAACGCCGAGGGGTCGATGTCCCACACGGCGATGAGCCCCTCCGCCGTCGTGATATGCAGCTGCCTTCGGGCCGGTGAGTCGTTGCCGCCGACCCCGCGCAGCCGTCCGTCGGCGTCGACGAATGCCCCCGCAGCGGGGCTCCACAGCCAGATCGCCAGCGTCGGGTCACGCAGGGCGGTCCGTACCTGGTCCTGGAGGCCGCGATGCGTGAGGGTGGCCGCTTGTCGAGACAACCGCCAGGTGATGAGGAGCTGCTGCCACGCCGACCGCGACGCCGTCGCGAGCAGCGCCAGCGGCAGGAGGGGCAGGATCAGCACTTGCTGCTCGCGCGCCGCCACCCAATGCACAAAGGCATAGCCGTTCCGCATGGCCTCGTGTTCGTGCGCAATGTTGATGAGCACCATGGCGATCCACCCAGCGATCCAGGGCAGCGACCGTTCCCGTTGGGCCCTGGCCATGGAACCCCGCGTCCTGGCGATGAGCGGCAGGCTCGTGACCAGCAGAAGGGAGTAGCCCACCAGGGCCGCATCGAGCAGGACCTGGCGCATTGCGTCGGTCATGGGCAGAGTCGGCCACCACACCGTCGCGCCGTAGCCCCGCCCCGCCGTGACCGTGGTGGCGAGCAAAATCCCCTGGCACGTGGCGAAGAGCACGGCGGCGCCGGCGATCCACGCCTTGACGGGGCGGGTGAACGTTCCCCCGCAGATGTGGGTGACGATGGCCGATGCGCCACAGAAGTTCGCCATGGTGTTGGCGCACTCGCCGATCACGGGCCATGGGCCGCTGTTGCGCACGAACACCCAGGACAGGGCCGTCATCGAGCTGTGCGCCAGAATCAGGACCGTGGTGGCCGGTTCGACGTCGGTGCGCCACCACAGAACTCCGACGATGGCCCAGGAGGCGACGGCGAAGACGGTGCTGGCCGCTGCCGCCGGGTGAGCGGCCCAGTAAGAGGGCCCCGCCGCCGCCAGCACGGCTCCGGTAGCGAGCAGGACGACGGCCGCGATCTCGCCCGTCAGCCGCGCCCTTGTCGGTCGGGCCTTGGCGGCACGCGAAACCCCGACAACACGCACCTGCGGATCGTCGGGGGACGACGTCGGCCAGCGTCCCGATCGCTGGGCTCGCACGACGTACAGCTTAGGGGTCCAGGGCTCCATCGGGCCGTCGGGCGCATCCGCTTCATCGCCGGGCCGCCGTGGCTTGCCACGGGGGGAAACCCATGGACCTGGACTCTCGCCCAACACCACACTCAGAGCGTTGGCGACGGCGTCCAGCGACGACGGAGGACCCCCAGGGCACCGCGATCAGGGAGGTGAGTCGAGATGCAGGACGGCACGGTGACCCCGAGGGAAAACGCGCTGATGTATGCCCGGCATGTCGACAATCTGGCCCAGCAGGGGCGATTGGGGGAATGTGAGAGCCTGGCCGTGCCCTTCGCGCTGCGCCGGTTGGGTGAGCACGTGTTGACCAGTGCCACCTACGTGCTGTGGGAGTCGCCGCCGGAGCGCGGCCGTGGCCGGGGTGTTGACCGGCAGGTCACGGTGGCCGCCGGCGGAATGGGGGCCACCCTGCACATCCGTGCTGCGGCCTTCAGCCGTGTCGGCCACGCACGGCGCGGCCTGACCCAGGCGAGAGCGGCTGTCGCAAGCTGTCTTCCTCGCGATGAGGGGACGATGTGGCTCACCGATCGGGGCGTCTACCTGACGTCCGGTCCCGCGCTGCGCGCCATCGACTGGTGCGAGCTGGCCGAGATCGACCTGGTGGGGCCGGGCCGGTTGGTGTGGCGGCGCCGCGCGGTGGGCACAGCGGAGATTCTGGACAGCGACTGGGCCGAGTTCGCCTTCAGCTGCTGGGCCCGCGCGGTGCGCCCCCTGCATCAGCGATACCGCAGCGGCCACTGGCTGCCGGTGGCTTCGCTGCCCGCCACCGGCGGTTACTCGCCGCGCCCGGTCCGTTCGCCGCGGCCGGTGGGCCGGGCCGCTTTTGCCTCGGCGTGAAGCCGGCCATCCTGAGCGCGGACCGTGGGCCTGCACCAGCGTGACGCGCCGCCCGGGGGCGCTTCGGCGACATTCTTGGCCGCCGGGGACCACTCGACGGTCGGTCGTCAGTCCCGTCGGCCGTGGCGGCTGCGAGGTTGCAGCCGGACGTTCGGCAGCGGGGGAGCGGGGATCCGCTCCACGGCGCCGACGTAGCCAGGGACCGCGCCGAAGCGCTCGGAGCCCGCCTCGTACTGCTCCCGGAACGCCGCGATCTCCTCGTGGCTGCGTCCGACGAAGTTCCACCACATGACGATCTCTTCCTCGAACGGCTCCCCGCCGAGCAGGATCAGCCGGGCGCCCGCCGGCCCCGCCCGCAGGACCATCCGGTCGGCGCCCGCATCGCGGCAGCCCAGGTCGCCCAGCCGCAACGATGCGCCGTCGTAGGTCACCTCACCGCGGTCGACGAGAACGGCGTGCTCGTACGCCGGGTCCACAGCCACCTCCAGCTCCGCCCCGGCGAGCAGGTCGAGCTGTGCCCCGAGCAGCGGGGTGAACGTGTGCACCGGCGAGGTGCCCACGCCGGTGAGCGAGCCCAGGAACACCCGCGCCGTTCCCGCCCCGCCCGGCAGGTCGACCGGCTCCGGGGCGTGGTGTTCGAACCCGCGGTCGGTGTCGCGGGCGGACTGCGGCAGCGCCACCCAGAGCTGTACGCCGTGCAGGGTGGTCGTCGCGGGCGTCGACACCTCGCTGTGGGCGATGCCGTGCCCGGCGGTCATCAGGTTGATCTCGCCGGGGCGCACCAGACCGATGACGCCGCCGCTGTCCCGATGTTCGATCTCGCCCGTGAACAGCCAGGACACCGTCTGCAACCCGGTGTGCGGATGCGGTGCGACGTCCATGCCGCCGGCGTTCCCCGGGCCCACCGGAGTCGGCCCGTAATGGTCCACGAAGCACCAGGCGCCCACGAACGAGCGGTCCCGGTGCGGCAGCGTGCGGCGTACCGTCATCGCCCGCAACCCGCCCAGCGGCACCTCGCGCGCGGCCAGCACCTGTACGTCGCTCATGTGATCGGCCCTCCTGGGTTGGCTGGGCTCAGCCTGTCAGATCCGCCGGGCTGGCGCGTGACCTGCGCGCCGGGTCAAAGGCTCGTGGTCGCCGCGCAGGTCACGCACCGATCCGCCGAGGGGCGGGCGGCGAGTCGCTCGGCGGGAATGGTCCGCCCACACGCCGTACAGGTGCCGTCCCAGCCGGCCGCGACCCGCGCGAGCGCGGCGTCGACCTCGGCGAGGTGCCTGGCTGCCGCGGCGGCGGAGGCTGCGGGCGTCGGCGTACGCCCGCTCGGTCGCGCTGAACTCGCTCAGCCGCTCGGCCGCCTCGGCCCGCGCCTCCCGCAGGATCGCGACGAGGTCGGGGGGAGACTCCTCCGCCATCGGGCTCACTCGCCGCCTCCGTGACTCGAATGCTCCAGGCTGTCATGCGACCTCGACGCGCACCCCCGGCGGGGCCCCGCGCGCCATCCCGGCGTCTCGGGTGAGCAGGGGCGCGTCGAGGGCTTCGGCGAGGGCGACGTACGAGGCGTCGTACGCCGACAGGTTGTGTCTCAGCTGGAGCATCCGCACCTGCAAGGGCTGGTCGATGGGCCACCGGACCAGTTGGAGGGCCGTGTACACCCGAAGCGCCTCATGCGCGCCGTTGTCGTCAAGATGCCCGCCCAGGAGATGACCTCGCAGGGCGCTCGTGAACTCCGCATCCAGGAAGGACGGCGCCTGCCAGGCGTCATCAGATGGGGCCGTGGAGATCGATTCCGGCCGAAGGATGAAGTCCACGACGTAGGAGCAGTCGACGACGATCATTCTGAAGACGGCCGCCCGATAGCCCGGTGAAGTCGTTCGGAGTCACGCCCGTCCCGCTCCGCGCGCACTCGCTCCAAGATGTCCAGGGCCGAGACCTCCGTCAGGTTGCCGCGCTCTCGCAACCGCCGCCACATCTCCCGCTTCGAGGGGACCCGGGCCTCCCTCGCCAGTAGATCCTTGAGGAGGGCATTGAGGGAGACTCCCTCCTGCTGCGCCTTGGCCTTGAGCTTGTCTCGCACGTTCTCGTCCACATCGCGGATCTGCACCAAGACACCCATGCATCCATAGTGCATGACATGCACTATGGATGAAAGGTCCGGCCGCGGCCCTCCTGGGGCCGCGGGCAGGACCCCTCAGATCCGTCGAGTGCGCGCCGCTCAGGGCGTCGGCCTCGTCCGGGGCCGGCGCCGAAGGACGAGCAGGCCCGGGGCGAGGAGTTGCACCGTGCCCGCGGCGAGCAGGGTGGCGGGAGCCCCCGCGACGCCGATCACCGCCCCACCCAGGGTCATGCCGACCGCACCGGCGGCGGCGTAGGCCGTCGCGTCCGCGGCGAAGCACGCCCGGCGCAGCTGCCCCGTCGTACCGCCCGCGATCAGGGCGTTGTGGGCGCCGATGAGCAGCGGCATCGCGGCGCCGCCCAGGGCGCCGCACGCCAGCACCGCGCCGGGACTGTCGAGCACGACGGACAACGCGACGAACGACACGCCCAACAGCGCCCACCCGGCGCCGATGGTGGGCAGCACCGGCAGTCGGGGCACCGCCAGAGGCGCCAGGGCGGCCCCGAGCACCGAGGCGATGCCATAGCCCGTCATCCCTGCGGCGATGAGCACGCCGGGCCGTCCGATCTCGGCGCCCCGGATCGCCAGCCCCAGGCTGAAGGCGAACCAGCACGCGCCACCGATCGCATTGACGGCGATCGCGCGGGCAATGGTCGGCCGTTGCCGCAGCGCCTCGCGCAGCGACGGCGCAGGGTTCAGCTCACCGGCCATCCGGACGGCCGGATAGCTCGGCACCGCGGCCAACAGCCCGGCCGCCGTCGCGAGCGCGGCCGACTCGACCCACAGCAGCGTGATCGGGTGGCCCAGGGCGACGACCAGCGCGCCGAGCGCCGGGGCGAACGTCATCGAGATCCGGTGCGCGAAGTCCTGGCCGGTGAGGGCTCGCACGCTGGTGGCGGGCGAGAGGGCATCGCCGATGTCGGCCAGCAGCGCCCGCTGTCCTGGCGCGGTCAGCGCGGTGCAACCGCCCAAGACCAGGCCGGAGGCCACCAGCGTTCCCGCGCCGAGCCCGATCGTCAGCGCGGCGACCGGTACCGCCGCCGTACCGGCCGCGGCCAGCGCCGTGAGCAGCCCGAGCATCCGCCCGCTGTCCACCCGGTGACGCAGCCGGGCGGTCCACCAGGGCGCGGCGATGACGGGGAGGCCGGCCGCGCCGGCCACCAGGCCGGTGGTCCAGGCCTCGCCGGTCTGCGCGAGGGCCACCAGCGGCAGGGCGATGGCGCCCAGGCGCTGGCCCACCCAGCTGACGAAGGTCGCCATGAGCATGAGGGCGATGTGCCGGCGAGCCCGGCGAGCCCGGCGGGCATGGCGGGGGTTGCCGGTGCCCGGTGGAGCCTCCGCAGCGGGTACGACGTGGCTGGTCACGTCCTTAGCGTGCAGGTCAGAAAGGAGAGTCGGTAGCCTGCGCATCGCGCGGTTCGACCATAAGCTGTGGCTATGAGGTCATTGCCAGAGGTCGCTGATCTCCTCTTGGTCGACGCCGTCCATCGCCATGGTTCGGTCGGTGCCGCCGCCCGTGAGTTGCTCGTCTCCCAGCCGTCGGCGAGCCAGCGGCTCGCCGCTCTGGAACGTCGCGTCGGGGCGCCGCTCTTCGTCCGGGACACCACCGGCGCCCGGCCGACCGCGGCCGGCACGGCGCTGGCCGCGGAGGCGGCGCACATTCTCGGACACCTGACGCAGGCCTTCGAGCGCTCCCGGCAGGCCGTCGAGGGGGTGCCCCTGCGGGTGGGCACCTTCGCCAGCTTCGGCCCGACACTGTTCGCGGGCCTGGACGCCCTGCTGCCGCAGGTCCCGATCTATCAGCTCACCGATCACGGGGATCGGCTGATGAGCTGGGTGGGGGAGGGCTCCCTCGACGTGGCCGTCGTGGCCGTGGCCGGGCAGCTGCCCCCGGCGCCCGGCACGATCGCCACGCCGTTGGGCCGGGATCGGCTGGCGGTCCTGACCCCGGCCGGGGTCGAGCCGCCGGGTCGCGGTCGGCGCCCACTGACCGGCCGGGTCGTGCACTTTCATGCCGTGGACATGACGACGACCCGGCTGCACGCCCGCATCGCCGAGCTGGGTGGGCAGCCGCGCCGGGCGGCCAGCGCGGATGTCGCCGCGGCGCTGGCCCGACGCCGCGGGGACCTCGCGTTGATCGGTCGATGCCTGGCACTCAGCCTGGCCACGCCGCAGGAGAAGGTGCTTCGCTCGCCCGTGACCGCGGAGTTCTCGTTCTCGATGGTCACCCGCTCGCCCGCACCTCCGGAGCTGATCGCCGTGCTGCCCGCGCTGGCCCGCGCCGCCGGCCTGGTCGCGAGCTAGCGCTGCAGCAAAGCGTCAGCGGCGGACACCGGAGAAGACGACCGCCACCCGCTCGCCCGGCGCGACTCCGGTGCCCGGCCCCGACCCCGGCAGCAGCGCCGCGAGCCCGGCGGTGCCGGTCGGACTCACGGCGAGACCGAGGGAGTCCACCAGCTCGTACGCCTGCCGCACCTGCTCCTCGGCCACCACGATCGGGCGACCCTTGCTGGTGCGGATGACCGCGATGTCGGCCTGCCAGTCGTAGGTCTCGTCGTCGAGGATCCCGTCGGCGAGAGAGTCCGGCGCATCCCAGGGGGTCATGAAGTCGGACCAACGCGCACCCAACTGCTCGACCGGGACCCCGTCGGCCAGGCGACAGGCCCGGTCCAGCGGCGCGCCGCCCTCGGTCTGGGCGCAGTCGAGCCGGTACGTCGGGCCCAGGCCCCAACCCATGCAGGCCGCGAACGCCCCACCGCCGACCTGGATGACGATCCGGGCCGGAGCGGGCAGCTGGTCGGCGAGCTCCCAACCGATCGTGCGGCCCCCGTCGAGGCACAGCCCGTTCTCGGGGCCCTGCACGCTGAACGGGATGGCGCCCTCGGCCACGGCGGCCCGGAACGCGGTCACGGCCGGGTCGCCGGGCACCCCCGGCGTACGGACGCAGGGGTGCACCCGCGCGCCCAACTCGGCGAGCGTGCGCAGCACCGCCGGGCTGGCGGTCTCCGGCACGTACACCTGGATCGGCCACCCCGCCGCCTGCGCCAGCGTCGACGCCGCGATGGCCGCGTTCCCGCACGAGGCGATCGCGAGCGGGCGCCGCGCGCCGTCGGCGAGGCCGAGCTCCTCGGCGGCCCGCAGGTGCAGCAGGATGCCCACCAGGTGACGTGCCTTGTGCGAGCCACCGACGTTGCCGGTCTCGTCCTTGACCCACACGTCCGCGCCGAGCTTCTGCGACAGGGCCGGGTGCGCGGCGGTGGGGGTGACCCGGAAGCCGGCGCCGACCTGGCGGGTCAGCTCGATGCAGCGGGCCTCGGTCATCCCGTGCGCCCGCGCGAACGCCCACCACGCCAGCGAGCGACCGTACGCCACGAACGGGTTGGGGTCGTCGATGACCTCGGGGTCCGGACCGCCGATCACGGGGTGTAGCACGTGGTGCGCGTCGCCGGGCGGCGCGGCCGGGCAGCGCCACGGGTGGGTCGTCTCGATGGGTACCTCGGTCGCGCAGGTGGCGCACCGGTAGCCGACGACGACACCACGCCGTACGTCGGGAGCCGGTGCGAACCCGACCGATGTCGGACCGGCGTCCGTCATCAGGCCACGACCCACGTGCCGGTCTCGCCGCGCAGCCCCTCCACGAGCTTGTCGAGCGAGGTGATCAGGCACTTGCGGCCTGGGCCGGAGGTGGCGAAGTCGATCGCCGCCTGGATCTTGGGGCCCATCGACCCGGCCGGGAACTGGCCGGCCGCCATGAACTCCTGCGCCTGCGCCACCGTGATCTCGTCGAGGTCGCGCTGCTGGGGCGTGTTGAAGTCGACGGCGACCTTCTCCACGCCCGTCAGGATCGCCAGCGAGTCGCACTCGGTGTCCGCGGCCAGCAGGATGGAGGTGCGGTCCTTGTCGATGACCGCGTCGATCGCCTTGGTCCAGCCGTCGCGGGTGACCACCGGGATGCCACCGCCGCCGCCGGCGATCACCACGTGTCCGGCGGAGACGAGCTCGCGGACGGCGTCCTTCTCAAGGATGGTCTGCGGGATCGGGGAGGCGACGACCTCGCGCCAGCCGCGGCCGGAGTCCTCGATGAAGGTCTTGCCCTCGGCGATGTAGCCGTCCGCCTGCTCCTTGGTGAAGAAGGCGCCGATCGGCTTGGTCGGGTTGGCGAAACCGGGGTCGGCCGGGTCGACGAGGCAGCGCGAGACCACGGTGGTCACCACCCTGCCGGCCACTCCCTGCGCCGCCATCTGGTTCTCGATGGCGTTCTGCAGGTGATAGCCGATGTAGGACTGGCTCATCGCCACGCACTCCGACAGCGGCATGACGCGGTTCTCGTGCAGTCCGGCCTTGCCCAGGTCGATGTCGGTCTTGATCATGCCGACCTGCGGGCCGTTGCCGTGGCAGATGACGACCTCGTGGCCGTCGGCGAGCAGCCCCACGATGGGCGTGGCGATGACGCCGACCGTCTCGACGAGCTCGTCGAAGTCGACGCCGAGGGCGTTGCCGCCGAGTGAGACGAGGATGCGCGACATTCCAGTGATCCTTCCGGGAAGAAACGCCTCCGGGGCGGTTCCGACAGCGGAACCGCCCCGGAGTGAACGATGGGGTGGCCGGGACGCCCGCGGGCGTCCCGGCCGGGGACCTCAGAGCTGGCTGACGACCGTCTTGGCGTCGCCGGCGTGGGTCATGTGCTCGACGTACAGGGTCGGCAGGCAGGCGTACAGCGCGGCGCAGCGGACCAGGTCGTCCTTCCACTGCAGCTCGTTCGGGGCGTGCGCCTGGGCCTCCTTGCCGGGGCCGAAACCGATGGTCGGGATGTGGTGCCGACCCGCGGTCGCCACGCCGTTGGTGGAGAAGGTCCACTTGTCGACGCGGGGCTCCCCGAACAGGCCGCGGTGAACTTCGACGGCGGACTGGACCTCGGGGGAGTCCTCCGGGATGACCCATGTCGGGAAGTAGCACTGCTGGCCGTATTCCGTGCCGGTCCACGCGGTGCTCTTGTAGTCGTAGCAGAACACCCGGGCGCCCCACTTCTGCACGGTGGGCAGCGCCTTGATCTCCTCGATCGCGCCCTCCCAGGTCTCGCCGTCGGTGAGGCGGCGGTCCAGGGAGATCGCGCAGGAGTCGGCCACGGCGCAGCGCGACGGGCTGGTGAAGAAGATCTCGGAGGTGGTCACGGTGCCCTTGCCGAGGAACTCATCGACGTGCAGCTTGTCGTTGAGGTCCCGGATCTCCAGCAGGATCTCGGCCATCTTGTAGATCGCGTTGTCGCCGCGCTCGGGGGCCGAGCCGTGGCAGGAGACGCCGTCGACCTCGACGCGGATCTCCATCCGGCCACGGTGGCCGCGGTAGATGCCGTGGTCGGTCGGCTCGGTGGAGACGACCAGGTCGGGACGCTCGTTCTCCTCCTCGATCAGGTAGAGCCAGCACATCCCGTCGCAGTCCTCTTCCTGCACGGTGCCGGTCACCATGTAGGTGAACTCGTCGGAGAGCAGCCCGAGGTCCTTGGCGATCTTGCCGCCGTAGACCGCCGAGACGACGCCGCCGAGCTGGTCGGAGCCGCCGCGGCCACCGATGACCTCGTCGTCCTCCATGCCCTCGAACGGGTCGAACTTCCAGTTGTCGATGTTGCCGACGCCGACGGTGTCGATGTGGCCGTCGAAGCAGACGACCTTGCCACCGGTGCCGAGGTAGCCGATGGCGCTGCCCAGGCCGTCGATGCGGGTGCGGTCATAGCCCAGCTTGTCCATCTCGGCGACGATGAGGCGGCTCTTGGCCTCTTCCTCGCAGCTGGTGCCCTTGTTCTTGATGAGAGCGCGCAGGAAACGGGTCATGTCGGCGCGGTAGCTCTCCGCAACCTCGTTGACGCGTCCGTAGTCGATCTCGGCCATGGGATGGTTCTCCTTCGGTGGTGCGATTGCTCGCGGCCGGGGTGGTCGGCCGCCGGGTGACGTCGCGGGCGGAGGTGTCGGGGCGGGCAGCGGGCGGCGTCCGGAGTTCCGCCACCCGCCCCGAAGCTCACTGCCGCCAGCGGGGCGCTGCGTCGGCCAGCAGGTCGTTGAGCTTGGCGATCGGGTCCTTGACCTTCTGCAGGAAGATCATCGCCGCGATCGAATAGGGCTTGTTGCTGGCCTCGGCGTACATCGGGACGCGGTAGCGGCTGAACACGCTCTCATCGACCTCGCCCTGCTTGCACGACAAGCCGGTGATGTCGGCGGGCAGCGGGTGCATGTAGAGGCCCTTGCCGTCCTTGGTGGAGGCCATCAGCTCTTCGGTCGTGGTCCAGTCGGTGAACTCGGCGTTCTGGGCCAGCAGCCGCTTCTCCAGGGCCTTGATGCCGTCGGTGTCGCCGTTGCCGTAGAGCTCGGTGCGCTCCTCCATGGCGGCGAACGGCGCCCAGCTCTTGGGGCAGACGATGTCGGCGCCCTCGAAGGCGTCCGCCATGTCGTGCGTGACCCGGAACGAGCCGCCGCTCTCGGCGGCGAACTTCGTCGCCACATCGCGGGTCTCGCTCATCACGTCGTAGCCCTGCGGGTGGGCCAGCACGATGTCCATGCCGAACCGGGACATCAGGCCGATCATGCCCTGCGGCACGGACAGCGGCTTGCCGTAGCTGGGGGAGTAGGCCCAGCTCATGGCCAGCTTCTTGCCGCGCAGGTTCTCCAGCGACCCGAAGGTGTGGATCAGGTGCAGCAGGTCGGCGGTGGACTGGGTCGGGTGGTCGATGTCGCACTGCAGGCTGACCAGCGTGGGCCGCTGCTCCAGGACGCCCTCGGCGTGCCCCATCTGCACGTACTCCGAGAAGGCCTTCATGTAGGTGTGGCCCTTCCCGATGTACATGTCATCGCGGATCCCGATCACGTCGGCCATGAACGAGATCATGTTGGCCGTCTCCATGACGGTCTCGCCGTGCGCGACCTGCGACTTGCCCTCGTCGAAGACCTGCTCCTCGAGGCCCAGGAAGTTGCATGCCGAGGCATACGAGAACCGGGTCCGGGTCGAGTTGTCGCGGAACAGGGAGATGCCCAGGCCGGAGTCGAAGATGCGGCAGCTCTTGTTCTGCTGGCGCAGCCCCCGCAGGGCGTCTGCGACGGCAAGCACCGCACGAATCTCGTCCTCGGTCTTGTCCCAGGTCAGCAGGAAGTCGTCCTGGTAGAGCCCCGAGAAGTCCAGCCCCTGTAGCTTGGCGATCTGCTCACGAACGTCCATGGGACCTCGTCAACTCCTTATCGATGGCGGTGGCCTCGCGCCGGTGTGGTGCTCGGTGTGGCGGCGGGTCGGGGGGTGGCCCGGCCCAGGACCGGACCGTGGTGGCTACTCCCGGCCTGGTCAATCTAACTATGGCAAGAGTCTAGTCTTCTTCTTTCGGGGCGGCAAGGCTCCGGCTAGTATTGCGGTCATGGATTTCGCCTTGACGCAAGCCCGCGAGGACGCTGCCGCGATCCTGGCCAGTGCGCCCTCGGTGCTTGCGAAGGCAGCGGCGTTCGTCACCGGCGAGGGCCCCGAGCCGCAGATCGACTGGGCCAAGATCGCCTACCTGGCGAGCCAGAACGTGCTCTCCAGTGGTGACCGGGCCTTCCTCGGCATCTGCGCCGAGATCGCCGGCTTCAATCCCGATGTGCGCCAGCCGGACCAGACCTTCGGCGCCCGGTGGGACTCCCTGGATGGCCAGCACCAATCGGTCATCGCCAGCGTGTTGACCCAGTCCTCGCAGTCCAAGCAGTCCCGCGAGCGCGAGATCCTGGAGCAGCTCGGCGTGCCCTCGGCGTACCCCACCGTGCCACGCCCGCAATTGGTGCGGGTCCGGCTCGGCGCGGATCAGCCCGCCGTCACCAACGACGCCCTGGGCCGCGAACGGGTGGGCTTCCGCGAGGGCGCCTCGCCGCATGAGACCTGGCTGCGCGGCCGCGGCGTGTGGCGGATGCAGGCGGACCGCGTCATCGCCTCCCAATGGCTGATCGTGGCCCACGCGGGCCAGGTGCGCATGGTCGGGACGATCGACGGTCTCACCATCCACGGCGATCGTATCGCCATCATCGGCCAACCTTTGCCGGACCACCCGTTCATCGGTCAGCCGGATCCGCTCGACAACAACAGTCAGAACCCGGTCGCCTACGGCGACATGAACGACGTCGCCTGAATTCGGCCGTACGCCGAGAGGGCGGCCCCTGATCCAGGGGCCGCCCTCTCGCTGTGTCGGACGGACTCAGCGGTCCGGCGTCCAGGACTTGATGGCCTCGACGTACTGGGCGCGCTCGAATTCGCCGGGGTTGTCCACCGACGTCGAACTCATGCTGCCGCGCAGCTGTTGCACCGAGGCGTAATCGCGCTCGGCCATCCACGCGCGGGCGCCCCCGACCAGCTCGGTCATGACGCCAGGGCCGCGCTGCAGCAACGCAGAGGCCACGCACGCCACGTCCGCACCGACCATGAGGGTCTTGATGACGTCCTCGGCCGTGTGCACGCCGCCGGTGGCGGCCAGCCCGATGGTGGGCAGCTGGCTGCGCAGGATGGCGATCCAGCGCATCCGGACCCGCAGCTCACCCGAGGTGGACAGGGCCACCTTCGGCCGCACCTGGAACTCCTCGAGGTCGATGTCCGGCCCGAGGAAGCGGTTGAACAACACCAGGCCATCGGCCCCGGCCTCCTGGGCCCGCTTGGCGAAGTTCGACAGCGACATGTAGTTCTGGCTGAGTTTGACGGCCAGCGGCACCGAGACGACGGACCGAACCGACTCGATGATGGACAGGTATTGCGTCTCCATCGTGTTCGCGTCGAGATCCGGGTCGGTGTTCACGCCGTACAGGTTGAGCTCGATCGCGTCCGCCCCGGCTTCGGCCAGGATCGTCGCGTAACGCGACCAACCGCCCGGCTGGGTGCCGTTGACGCTGGCGATCACCGGGATGGACAGCGCCTGCTTGGCCTCCCGGACCAGCCGGATGTGCCGGTCCGTGCCCAGTCCCGAGGTATCGACGTCCGCCAATGGCGCGGAATCGAACTCGGCGAACTCGCCACCCATGTCCATCAGGTCGAAGATGGCCATCTCCTCGGCCTCGACCTCCTCCTGGAAGAGGCTGGGCAGGACCACGGCGGCGGCGCCGGCCTCCTGCAACGCGAGCATCGACTCGACGGTGCGGGTGGTCGGGTTGGCCGAGGCGATCACCGGGCCGGACAGCTGCAGGCCCAGGTAGGTGGTGGCCAGGTCAGGCCCGGCACTGGTCTGCGGGTCGGAGGTGGCGGTCATGACTCATCCTTGTCGACGTTGCCGGGCTGGGGGACCGGAGTCGGGTCGCCGGGCCCCGCCTCGGGCACCGGAATCCCGACATTGTCGGCGGGGAGCACCCGCTCCACGCCGGCGATCTGGCTGTAGTAGCGCCACCGCTCGTCGACGTCCTGCTGGGCGAGCCGGAACAGCTCGTCCGCGCGCTCGGGGTGCGACCGCTTGAGCATCGCGAACCGGGCCTCGCTGGTCATGAAGTCGGCGACCGCGCCGACCGGCGCCTTGGAGTCGAGGTGGAAGGGCTGGGTGTGCTCCTCGTCGCTCGGGCGGAACCGGTAGAGCGGCCAGTAGCCGGTGGACACCGCATCGATCTGGTGGGTCATCGACGTCTCCATGTCGATGCCGTGGGCGATGCAGGTGGAGTACGCGATGATCAGGCTCGGGCCGTCCCACGCCTGGGCCTCCTGGAAGGCCCGGATCGTTTGCTGCTGGTTGGCGCCGAGGCTGACCTGGGCGACGTAGACGTTGCCGTAGGCCTGCGCGATCATGCCGAGATCCTTCTTCGGCGTGCTCTTGCCGGAGGCTGCGAACTTGGCCGCCGCGCCGCGCGGGGTGGCCTTGGAGGCCTGCCCGCCGGTGTTGGAGTAGACCTGCGTGTCCAGCACCAGGACGTTGACATTGCGTCCGGAGGCCAGCACGTGGTCCAGCCCGCCGTAGCCGATGTCGTAGGCCCAGCCGTCGCCGCCGATGATCCAGATCGACTTGTCGACCAGTTCGTTGGCCAGCGTCAGCAGCGACGCCGCGACCGGCTCGTCCATCCCGGCCAGGGCCGCCTTGAGCTGCTCGACCCGGGCGCGCTGCGCGGCCAGGCCGGCCTCGTCGGACATGTCCGCCCCGAGCAGGCCGTCGACCAGGTCCGCGGGCAGAGCCCCGCGCAACTGCTCGACGTACCGCCGTGCCTCGGAGTTCTGCTGCTCCCAGGCGAGGCGCATGCCGAGCCCGAACTCGGCGTTGTCCTCGAAGAGGCTGTTGCTCCAGGCGGGGCCGCGGCCGGCGGCGTTCGTGGTCCACGGCGAGGTCGGCAGGTTGCCACCGTAGATCGAGCTGCACCCGGTCGCATTGGCGATGACCATGCGGTCGCCGAACATCTGGGTCAGCGTCTTGATGTAGCCGGTCTCCCCACAGCCGGAGCAGGCCAGGCTGTATTCGAACAGGGGCTGCAGCTGGCTGACGCCCTTGACCTGGTCCATCCGGACGGCGCTGCGGTCCACCTCGGGGATGTCGAGGAAGAAGTCGAAGTTGTTCCGCTCGACCTCCAGGTGCTCGCGCCGGTTCTCCATGTTGATCGACTTGTGCTTGACCTCGGTCTTGCTGCGGGCCGGGCAGACGTCGACGCAGACGCCACAGCCGGTGCAGTCATCCGGAGCGACCTGGACGATGAGCTTGTGGTCCTTAAGGGCGCGGTCGTTGTACTTCTTCGACTGCAGCGTCTGCGGGGCCGCCTCGAGGGACTCGGTCGGCATGATCTTGATGCGGATCGCCGTGTGCGGGCAGACGACGGCGCACTTGCCGCAGTCGATGCACAGGCTGGGGTCCCAGATCGGGATCTTGTCGGCGATGCCGCGCTTTTCGAACTTGCTGGTCCCGGTGGGCCAGGTGCCGTCGACCGGCAGGGCACTCACCGGCAACAGGTCGCCCTCGCCGCGCAGCATGGTCGCGGTGACCTGCTGCACGAAGTCGGGAGCGCCCGCGGGCAGCGGCGGCATGCGGTGCAGCTCGCCGTCGGCCGTTGCCGGCACCGTCAGTTCCTCCAGCGCGTCGATGGAGGCGTCGATCGCGGCCCAGTTGCGCTCGACGACCGTGCGGCCGCGCTTGCTGCCATAGCTCTTCTCGACGGAGGTCTTGATGCGACCGATCGCGTCCTCCTGCGGCACGACGCCGGAGAGATAGAAGAAGCAGGGTTGCATGACCGTGTTGATCCGTTTGCCCAGGCCGGCCTTGTGAGCCACCTCGAGGGCGTTGATCACGTAGGGCTTGAGTTGCTTGTCGATGATGACCTGCTGCACCTCGACCGGCAGGTTCGCCCACGTCTCAGCGGCCGAGAACGGGCTGTTGATCAGGACCGTCGCGCCCTTCTTGGCGATGTCGACGGTGCTCATCTGGCCGAGCATCTCGAACTGGTGCACGGCGACGAAGTCGGCCTCGTCGATGAGATAGGCCGCGTCGATGGGCTGGTTGCCGAACCGCAGGTGCGACACGGTCGTCGCACCCGACTTGCGGGAGTCGTAGACGAAGTAGCCCTGGGCGTAGCGACCGTCGTCCTCGGCGATGATCTTGACCGAGTTCTTCGACGCCCCGACGGTGCCGTCGGAGCCCAGGCCGTAGAAGACGGCCGTCAGCGATTCGGACTCCGGGCGGAAGTCCGGGTCGTAGGGCAGCGACAGGTGGGTGACGTCGTCGACGATGCCCACCGTAAAGCGCGGCTTGGGCGCCTCGGCCTTGAGCTCGTCGAAGACCGCCTTCGCCATCGCCGGCGAGAATTCCTTGCTGGAGAGCCCGTAGCGGCCGCCGATGAGCCGCGGCATGCCACCGAACTTCTCGGAGTTCTCCGCCAGCGCGACCAGCACGTCCTGGAACAGCGGCTCGCCGGTGGCGCCCGGCTCCTTGGTGCGATCCAGGACGGCGATGCTGCGCACGGTGTCCGGCAGGGCGGCTAGGAGGTCCTCGGTCGGGAACGGCCGGTAGAGGCGCACGGCGAGCACGCCGACCTTCTCGCCGGCGGCGTTGAGGGCGTCCACCGTCTCGCGGGTGGTGCCGAACGCCGATCCCATGAGGATGACGACGCGGTCGGCGTCGGGGGCGCCGTAGTAGTCGACCAGGTGGTATTCGCGGCCGGTGAGCGTGGCCAGTTCCGCCATGCACTCGGCCACGATCGCCGGGGCGGCGTTGTAGAACAGGTTGCACGCCTCGCGCGCCTGGAAGAACGTGTCCGGGTTCTGCGCGGTGCCCCGGACGGTCGGCGCATCGGGGGTCAGGCCCCGCTTGCGGTGCGCGACCACGTCCTCCTCGCGGATCAGGGATCGCATGTCGTCATTGGACAGCAGCTGGATCTTGTTGACCTCGTGGGAGGTCCGGAATCCGTCGAAGAAGTGCATGGCGGGGATCCGGGAGCGCAGCGTCGCGGCGTGCGCGACCATCGCGAGGTCCTGGGCCTCTTGCACGGAGGAGGAGGCGAGCATCAGCCAGCCGGTCATCCGGGCGCTCATCACGTCCTGGTGATCGCCGAAGATCGACAGGGCGTGGGTCGCCAGCGTGCGGGCGGCGACGTGGAGAACCGCCGGCGTGAGCTCGCCGGCGATCTTGTACATATTGGGCAACATGAGCAACAGGCCCTGCGACGCGGTGAACGTCGAACCGAGCACACCCTTGGTCACCACGCCGTGCAGCGCGCCGGCGGCGCCGGCCTCGGACTGCATTTCCACGACCTCCGGGACGGCGCCCCAGATGTTCGTGCGACCGGCAGCACTCCAGGCGTCCGCGGACTCTCCCATCGCGGAGCTGGGTGTGATGGGATAGAGCGCAATGACTTCGCTCAGCGCGTGGGCTACGCGGGCGGCGGCATCGTTGCCGTCCATAGTTGCCCAACGCGTTGGTGATGTGTGCATGAGACAGGCCTCCTCGCGTCGAGATAGCCCGCAGTCTTCCACGGATAAGTTGGCTTGTCACGAGCGAATGTCCAGGTGTCTTTAGCCAAAGTATGCAGGACCAAGGGCCCCGGGTGAACAGAGATTCACCCGCTTTACTTGACTGTGTATACCCGCACGAGAACGTCGAGGGTCACCTCGACCGGTCGGCCCGGCGCCCAGCCGGCGGCCACCCGCTCTGCGTCCAGGTGGAAGCCCGACGGACCCATCAACGCCAGGTCGGTCGCCGCCGCGGGGGACAGCGCGACGGTGCGACGCACCCGCCGCTGATCCAGCGCACCGAATCCGGGCAGGCTCTTCGCCAGGCGGGCCTCCTTGTCGGCGGGCACCGCCAGCATCCCGATCGTGGCGACCAGCTCCCGCAGGTGATCGCGGCCCGCGGTGGCGATCACCAGGACGCCGCCCGGCGCGAGGACCCGGCTGATCTCGGTGCCGTGACGCGGCGCGAACAGGCAGGTGACCACGGCGGCGGACCCGGTGCGCAGGGGGTATCCGGCCGTTGCGTCGGCCACGACGGAGGCCAGCCGCGGATGGGCGCGGGCCGCTCGGCGCGCCGCAGCTGCCGACACGTCGAGACTGATGCCGGCCCGCTCGGGAAAGGCGTCCAGCAGGCGCGCGGCGTACCACCCCGGACCGCCGCCCACGTCGAGCAGCACCCCCGGTGCGGCGGTGCCCGCCGCGAGGTCGAGCACCGCGTCGGCGACCGGGTCGAAGTGCCCGGCACCGAGAACGGCCAGGCGTCGGGCCACCATCGCGGCGGTGTCGCCGCGGTGCCGATGGCTGCCCGGCAGCAGGCTGACGTAGCCCTGGCGCGCCACGTCGTAGGAGTGCCCGGTCGGGCAGACCAGGCGCCGCGGCTGCTCCGGTGGCGCCGGAGCGGCGGCCAACGAGGCGCCGCACACCGGGCAGGCCAGCACGGCGGCGACGGAGCCCAACACGTCCGTCACCCTAGTCAGCACGGGGCGACGCGCCACACCCAAACCCGTTCGGAGCCGGGGCGCGAGGGCGTTTAGGCTGATGCGGGGCGCCCGTCGTACGGCGTCCTGCCCGCGCCGGGGCCGACCGTACGGCGCCACTGCCCAAGGAGCAACCCTCGTGTCCCAGATCAGCGTGTCCGTTGCCGGAGCCCCGCGACAGGTGGACGCGGGCACGACCGCCGCGGACCTGTTCGCCGACGATCGGCGGGTCGTGGTCGCCCGGGTCGGCGGCGACCTCAAGGACCTGGCCTATGTGTTGGCCGACGGCGACGTGGTCGAGGGCGTGGACGTGGGCTCCGAGGACGGGCTCTATGTGCTGCGGCACTCCTGCGCGCACGTGATGGCCCAGGCCGTCCAGGAGGTGAACCCCACCGCGAAACTGGGCATCGGCCCGCCGGTCCGGGACGGGTTCTACTACGACTTCGACGTCGCGCAGCCGTTCACTCCCGAGGACCTCAAGGCCCTGGAGAAGGTCATGCAGCGCATCGTCAACGAGGGCCAGACCTTCCATCGGCGCGTCGTCTCCGAGACCGACGCGCTGGCCGAGCTGGCCGCCGAGCCGTTCAAGTGCGAACTCGTCGGGCTCAAGGGCGGGATGTCGCACGACGATGCCGAGGCCGGGGCCGGGGTCGAGGTCGGCGCGGGCGAGCTGACGATCTATGACAACCTGCGCCGCGACGGCAGCCGCGCCTGGGGTGACCTGTGCCGGGGCCCGCACATCCCGAACACCAAGATCATCGGCAATGCGTTCAAGCTGATGCGCTCGGCCGCGGCGTACTGGCGCGGGGACCAGCGGAACGCCCAGCTGCAGCGGCTCTACGGCACCGCCTGGCCGAGCAAGGACGAGCTGAAGGCCTATCTGGATCGGCTGGCCGAGGCGGAGAAGCGCGACCACCGCAAGCTCGGTGTCGAGCTGGACCTGTTCTCCTTCCCCGACGAGATCGGCTCGGGGCTGGCGGTATTCCATCCCAACGGCGGGATCATCCGGATGGAGATGGAGGAATACTCCCGGCGCCGGCACGTCCAGGAGGGCTATCAGTTCGTCAACACCCCGCATCTGACCAAGGGCCAGTTGTTCGACACCTCGGGTCACCTGGATTGGTATTCCGACGGGATGTATCCGCCGATCCACATGGACGAGGAGCGCGATGCCGAGGGCAACATCCGCAAGCAGGGGCAGGACTACTACCTCAAGCCGATGAACTGCCCGATGCACAATCTGATCTTCCGGTCCCGGGGCCGGTCCTACCGGGAGCTGCCGCTGCGGCTGTTCGAGTTCGGCACGGTCTACCGCAACGAGAAGTCCGGGGTGATCCACGGCCTGACCCGGGCGCGGGGCTTCACCCAGGACGACGCGCACATCTATTGCACCCGCGAGCAGATGAAGGACGAGCTGACCTCCCTGCTCACCTTCGTGTTGGGGTTGCTCAAGGACTACGGCCTGGACGACTTCTACCTGGAGCTGTCCACCAAGAACCCGGAGAAGTTCGTCGGCGACGACGAGGCCTGGGAGGAGGCCACCGAGACGCTGCGGCAGGTCGCGCAGGATTCCGGGCTGGAGCTGGTGCCCGATCCCGGTGGGGCGGCGTTCTACGGGCCGAAGATCTCGGTGCAGGCGCGCGACGCGATCGGGCGGACCTGGCAGATGTCGACGATCCAGCTCGATTTCAACCTGCCCGAACGGTTCGGTCTGGAATACCAGGCGGCGGACGGCACCCGGCAGCGACCGGTGATGATCCACCGTGCGCTGTTCGGCTCGATCGAGCGGTTCTTCGGGGTTCTCGTGGAGCATTACGCCGGGGCGTTCCCGGTGTGGCTCTCGCCGGTGCAGGTGGTCGGGATTCCGGTGGCCGACGAATACAACGCCTATCTGGGTGAGGTGGCGCAGAAGCTGCGCGCGCACGGCGTCCGGGTCGCGATCGACACCAGCGACGACCGGTTCCCCAAGAAGATCCGCACGGCGAGCAAGTCGAAGGTGCCGTACGTGCTGATCGCGGGGGAGGAGGACCGGTCCGCCGGGGCGGTCAGCTTCCGCTACCGGGATGGCTCGCAGGAGAACGGCGTGCCGGTCGACGCGGCCGTCGAGAAGATCCGCACGGCCATCCGCGACCGCGCGCAGGTCTAGGGGGCGCCGCACCCCGACCGCTCGTGACCAGGTCGTTTAGCACCATGGTGCTAAAACCGCAGGTCACGAACGGTCGATCCGTGATGGTGAGAGGCGTTCACCCCTGTCGGGACGTGCGCCGCTGTGCTTTCATGCAGGAGTGAGGGCCGGTCAGGCGCAGTTGACGCAGGTGGCCCGGGCGGAGCCCGGGGACGCGTTCGCGTTGGCCGCCCTGGAGTTGCAGCTCAACCGTGAGCAGGGTCGGGCGGGGGAGGCCGGCTTCCTGGACCGGTACGCCGACGCGTGGCTCGCCGAGCGGGACCGGCGCCCCGCGTGGCTGGCGACCTCCCTGGACGGCAGCCCGCTCGGGGCGATCACCCTGTTCGTCGTCGACGGTCTGCCCCGCCCCGGCCGGCTGTCGCGACCGTGGGTGCACGTCACCAACCTCTACGTCACGCCCGGGGCTCGGCGCTGCGGCGTCGGCGACCAGCTGCTCAAGTCCGGCCTCGACTGGTGCCGCGACAACCGGGCGATCTGGGTGCAGTTGTCGGCGACGACCGCCGGGTCCGGGCTCTACCGGCGCGCGGGGTTCACCGCCGCCGAATCGCGCCTGCTGCGGCTCGACCTGCCCTGAGACTCAGGTGGGTTCGCAGACGAAGACCGGGATCGACCGGTCGGTCTTGTGCTGGTAGTCGGCATAGGGCGGGAAGGCGGCCACGCACCGGTCCCACCAGGCGTCCCGCTCGGCGCCGTGCAGCTCCCGGGCCGTGTAGTCGGCGCGCTCCCGGCCGTCCTGGATCTCGATGCCGGGGTTGGCGACCAGCGAGTGGTACCACTTCGGGTGCTCGGGGGCGCCGCCCTTGGACGCGACCGCGGCGTACCGCCCGTCGTGCTCGACCCGCATCAAGGGCACCCGCAGCAGCTTGCCCGACTTCGCGCCGCGGATGGTCAACACCACGACGGGACGATCCAGGACCGCGACGCTGCGGGTGTCACCGGTGCGATCGATCTCGGCGAGCTGGTCTGCCTGCCAGCCGGGCAGGGGCGTGGCGTAGTCACCGTGCAAAGGCATAGCGCTACTCAAGCCCGTCGCGACGGCGAGGGCAACCCCGGCACCTAGGATCGCGAGCATGGACAGCGCAGGCATGGCCGAGGAACGGACCGAGCCCCCGCACGAGAGCCCCGAGTCCTTTCCCCGCGTCGAGGACGGTTTCGAGCGGCTGTGGACGCCACACCGGATGGTCTACATCAAGGGGGAGAAGCCGGCGGGGGCCGCCGGGTCGGGCTGCCCGTTCTGCTCGACCCCTGGCATGGACGACGCGCAGGGTCTGATCGTTCACCGAGGTCAATGGTGCTTCGTGGTGATGAACCTGTTCCCGTACAACCCGGGTCACGTGATGATCTGCCCGTACCGCCATGTCGCGGCGTACATCGACCTCACGCCCGAGGAGACCCTGGAGTTCACCGACCTGACCAAGCGGTCGATCCGGGCCCTGCAGGCCGGGTCGAACCCGCAGGGCTTCAACCTCGGGATGAATCAGGGCGCCGTGGCCGGCGCGGGGGTCGCCGCGCACCTGCATCAGCACGTCGTCCCGCGCTGGGGTGGCGACGCCAACTTCCTGCCGATCATCGGGCAGACGAAGGCGCTGCCCACGTTGTTGGAGGATGCCCGCCAGGTGCTGGTGGCCGCCTGGGAGTAGGCGTGCGCTCAGCAGCCGGTGCGCAGGTCGGGGTGCAGGTGCTCCAGGCCGTTGGACCAGCGCATCACCGGGTGTGCGGCGTCGCGCAGGTCCAGCAGCGTGGTGGCGGTGTTGCCCTGGGTGAAGAAGAGGGCGGGCAGCGCCGGCAGCCCCAGGGCGGCGGCGATGACGTGCTGGGCGAAGTGCTGATGCGCCACGAGAGCGACCAGGCCCGGCGTCGCGGCGTACCGCTCCTGCAGTTCCGCGAGCACCCGGCGCGCGCGGGGCAGCCGCTGCGGCGGCGTCTCGTGCGGGCCGGACCACCAGGGGTCGGCGAGCCCGGGCGGGAAGTGCAGGTCCGGGCAGTGGGCTCGCAGCTGCGCGAACGAGGCGCACGGTGCGGCCGTTCGCACGCCGGAGTCGTGGTCGAGGTCGTAGACGCCGCCGCTCTCGTAGGCCTGCGGGCACACCGTGACGGGCCGGGACAGGGCGCGCGCGAGGTAGCCGGCGGTCTGGACCGCGCGCAGCATCGGCGAGGTGAGCAGGACCTCGACCGGGCCGACGACGCCGCCGGCCAGGGCCTCGCCGAGGGCCGCCGCCTGGCGGTGTCCCAGCGGGGTGAGTTCGGGCTCCGCCACCCGCCCGGTGCGCAGGCCGGTGGCGGCGTACGCCGCGTTGTTGGCGGACTCGCCGTGGCGGATCAGGAGCAGGCGCACACGCGCCAGCCTACGGTCCCGGTGCTCCCGGTGCTCCCGGTGCTGCCGGTGACGTCGCGGCGCCCGGCGCCGCGAAGAACCGGGCCGGGCCCTCGACGGTGAGGCGCACGGGCCCCAGCGGTGGAGCCGCTCCGGTCAGTCGGACCGGGACCAGCATCCCGCAGGCCCGCACCAGCGCCATCGCGTCGTGCCCGTAGTAGCTGAGGTCGACCAGCTCGGCGGGCATCCCGACGGGACCCGCCGCGGGCCGCAGGCGCAGCTGTTCGGGACGCAGCATCGCGATTCCGGGTCCGCCGCCGACCGGCAGGGACCCGGCGCAGGGCAGGGCGCCCAGCGCCGTCTCGGCGTACCCGTGCCGCAGCGTCGCCGGCAGTTCCACGCACTGCCCGACGAACCGGGCGACGGCCAGGGCGGTGGGGGCGGCGTACACGGCCTGCGGGCTGTCGTGCATGAGGATGGTGCCGCCGTCGAGCACGGCGACCGTGTCGGCCAGGCTCAGCGCCTCGTCCTGACCGTGCGTCACCACCAGCGCGGTGGCCCCGCTGGCCCGCAGCGCGCTCTTGACCTGGGCCCGGACGGACTCGCGCAGGCCCGCGTCGAGCGCGCTGAAGGGCTCGTCGAGCAACACCAGCCGCGGCCGCGGGGCCAGGGCCCGCGCCACTGCCACGCGCTGCTGCTGGCCGCCGGACAGCTCGGCGGGGCGACGCCGCTCATATCCCGACAGGCCCACCAGGTCCAGCGCCGTGGCGATGAGCGCGGCCCGATCGGGTGATCGGGGCAGGGCGAAGCCGACGTTGCCGGCCACGTCGAGGTGCCCGAAGAGGGCACCCTCCTGCGGGACGAGACCGACGCCGCGGCGCTCCGGCGGCACGGTTCGCCGCGGATCGGCACCGGCGACCACCTGGTCACCGATCGTGATCCGACCGGCGTGCGGCGCCGCGAACCCGCAGACGGCGCGCAACAGGGTCGTCTTGCCGCAGCCGGAGGGGCCGAGCACCGCCACGATGCTCCCGGCGGGAACGTCGAGGTCCACGCCGGTCAGCACGTCCCGGCCGCCGAGGCGCACCGCGACGCCGCGAAGCGTCAGCGCGCTCACCGGTGCCGCCCCCGCAGGAGCACCGCCGTGGGCAGCACCGCGAGCAGGACGAGGGCGAGACCGTACGGCGCAGCGGCGGCGTACGCCGCCACCCCGGTCTCGGTCCACAGCGCAGTGGCGAGGGTGTCGGTCCCGGTGGGGCGCAACAGGATCGTCGCCGGAAGCTCCTTCATAGCGGTGAGGAAGACCAGCGCCGCACCGGCGCCGATCCCCGGTGCGGCCACGGGGAGGGTGACGCGGCGGAACGCGGCGAGCGGCCCGCAGCCCAGCGTGCGCGCCACCTCCTCGGCGCGCACGGGCGCCAGCTCCACGGCGCTGCGCACCGCCCCCACCGCCGCGGGCAGGAAGAGCACCAGGTAGGCGAGCACCAGCAGCGGCTCCCGCTGGTAGGCCCAGGGCACCACCCGGATCCCGAAGAAGACCAGGGCCAGACCGATCACCAGCCCGGGCAGGGCGTGGGCCGCCCAGGTGGCCTGCTCGATCAGGTCGGTCCAGCGGCTGCGAAAGCGGGCGCCGAGCAGGCCCACCGGCAGCGCCGCCAGCGTGGCGACCAGCGCGCCCCAGCCGGCAAGGACGACGGTGTTGCCGCTCACCGTCAGCAGCCGCGACCAGGCCACCCCGCCGGACAACCCCGTCGCCGCCCAGTAGCCCAGCGAGGCCACCGGGAAGACCAGCGCCGCGCCCAGCACCGCGACGACGGCCGTGACCGCCGGGACCCGCGCCCTCGACAGCCGCACCGGCTCGGCCGCCCGGGCCAGCCCCGATCCCAGCCGGGCCACGCCGCGGGTCCGCAACCGCGACTCGCCCACCGTAATCAGGACGGTCAGCGCCACGAGCAGCAGGCCCAGCACCGCCGCCGGCGTACGGTCGAAGCTCGCCTGGTAGGAGGTGTGGATCACCCGCGTGAAGGCGTCGAATCGCAGCAGGGACACGGCGCCGAAGTCGCTGAGCGCGTAGAGCGCCACGAGCAGGGCCCCGCCCGCCACCGTCGGCCCCAGCTGCCGCGCCGTGACGTCGGTGAACGCGCGCCACCGGCTGCGGCCCAGGCACCGGGCGACCTCCTCGGCGGCCGGGTCCAGGCGCGACATGGCGGCGACGACGGGCAGGTAGACGTAGGGATAGCAGCACAGCGAGAGCACCAGGATCGCGGCCGCGAGGCCCGCGAAACCGGGCACCGAGGAGACCCACGCGAACGCGGCCACATAGCTGGGGACCGCCAACGGCAGCGGCGCCAGGACCCCGACCAGCCGGCGCCCCGGCAGGTCGGTGCGCGTCACCAGATAGGCCAGCGCGACGCCGACGACCACGCTGACGGTCGTGACGCCGAGCGCGAGCGCGAGGGAGCGGCCGACGAGGGCCAGCGTCGCCGGCCGGCTCAGGACCGCGCCGACGGCCGCCGGGCCCGCGGCCGCGGTGCGGACCAGCAGGTAGGCGATCGGGATCAGGGCGATCCCGGCCACCAGCGCGCCAGCCAGCAGCAGCGGGCGGGGAACGGCGGGGGCGCTGCGGCGGCCGTGATCCGTCGGGCTCGGGGCGCGCGCGGGGACGTGTGGGCCGGTGCGGTGCGGCGAGCTGCGGGCCGGCGCGGCCAGGTCGGCGCTCAGGTCAGCCCGACCTTGGTGAGCAGGGCCAGGGTGTCCTGCAGGGAGTCGAGGGAGTTCAGGTCCACGCTCGAGGTCCGCTGGCCCTCCAGCGGGGCCAGCTGGTGCTTCGTCGAGGTGACGCCCGCGATGGCCGGGTATTCGGCGGTCTCGTCGGCGAAGTACTGCTGCGCCTCCCGCCCGAGCAGGTAGGTGACCACCTTCCCGGCCGCCTCGGACTGCTTGCTGGTGGCAAGCACCCCGACCCCGGCCACGTTGACCAGGGCGCCAGGGTCGTCGCTGCCGAGGAAGCGGATCTTCGCCGTGACGTTGTCGGCGCCCTTCTCCTTGGCGAGTTCGTTCCAGTAGTAGTGGTTGATCAACCCCAGGCTGACCTCGCCGGAATCGACCGCCTTCAGGACCGTGCCGTTCTTGTCGTACGCCTTGGGCTGGTTCGCCGCGAACTTCGTCAGCCACGTCGTGGCCGCCGCCTCGCCGCGGCTGACCCGCAGCGCCGTGACGAAGGAGTGGAACGAGGCGTTCGTGGGGGCGTAGCCGACCTTGCCCCGATACTTCGGATCGAGCACGGCGTCGATGCCCGTCATCTGCGCCGCCTCGGGCGCCTGAGCCGGGTGGTAGGCGACCACGCGGGCCCGGGCCGATGTGGCCACCCAGCGGCGGTTCGCGTCCGCGTAGCCGGGCTTGACCAGGGCCGTCGTCTGCTCGGGCAGCGGGGTCAGCCTGCCGGCCTTGGCCAGCGCGCCGAGCGCTCCCGCGTCCTGGCTGAACAGCAGGTCGGCGGGGGAGCGATCGCCCTCGTCGAGGATCTGCGCGGCGAGGGCGCTGGAGTCGCCGTACCGCGTGGTGACCTTCACCCCGGTCGCGGCCTCGATCTTGGCCAGCAGGGGGGCGACGAGCTTCTCGCTGCGGCCCGAGTAGATGGTCACGCTCGCCGCCGGCCCGCCCTGGTTCGCCGCGGGTGCGCCCGCGGTGGTGGCGGCCGGCGTGGGGGTGGTGCCACATCCCGCGAGCGTTGCCGTCACCGCCATTGCGGCGGCGAGACAGAGGGTACGTCGGGTGCGGCGGGGCATACGGGAGCTCCTCGGGCGTCGGTCGAAGTTAGGTAAGGATAACCTAACTCAGAGTCCCGGCTATTGGTGTTGCTACGCCCCCAGCTGGCTCTGGCCACACACCCGCAGCACGTTGCCCGTGACCGCGCCACTGGCGGGCTGGGCGAAATAGGCGACGGCCTCGGCGACGTCGACCGGCAGCCCGCCCTGGGCCAGCGAATTGATCCGCCGACCCACCTCCCGCATCAGCAGCGGGATCCGGGCGGTCATCTCCGTCTCGATGAACCCGGGCGCGACCGCGTTGACGGTGATCCCGCGCTCGATCAGGGCGTGATCCCGCGCGAGCGCCTGGACCACCCCGATGACGCCCGCCTTCGACGCCGCGTAGTTCGCCTGACCCCGGTTGCCGGCGATTCCCGACGTCGACGACACCAGGACGACCCGGCCGCCGTCGCGGAGCCCTTGCGCGCCCAGCAGGGCGCCGTTCATCCGCAGCACCGACTCCAGATTCACGTCGATGACCTGGGCCCACCGCTGCGCGTCGGTGTTGACGAGCAGCCGGTCGCGGGTGATGCCGGCGTTGTGCACCACGACGTCCAAGCCGCCCAGCTCCGCACACCGGGCGACGATCTGGGCGCCCGCATCGACGGCCGTGACATCCACGGCCAGCGGGACCCCGCCCACGTCGGTCGCGACCGTCGACAGCGCCTCACCAGCGGATTCCAGATCCACGCACACCACCGAGGCGCCGTCGCGGGCCAGGACCGCAGCGATCGCGGCCCCGATGCCCCGGGCGGCCCCGGTGACGACCGCGACCTTGCCCGCCAACGGCCGATCCCCGCACGCCAACCGATGCGACACCGGTCCCGACGGCGCCGGTTCGGGCTCCCGGCGGGCGCCTCCCGAGCCGGCCGCACCGACCGTGAGGACCTGGCCGGACACATACGCGGACCGACCCGACAACAGGAACCGCAACGTCGCGCCGAGCGCACCGTCGGCGCCCCGCGCGACGTGCACCAGGTTGGCCGTGCCGCCGCCGCGCAGCTCCTTGCCGATCGACCGCACCAGGCCCTCCACGGCCCGCCGGGCGGCGACCCGGGCCGGGTCGAGCGGCCCCTCGGACCCGCCCTCCAGCGGCGGGCGACCCACGACAATCACCCGGCCGCCCGGACCCAGCACCCGCAGCGCGGGGGACAGCAGCGCCCGGGCGGACTCCAGATCCTGCGGGATGGCGACCTCGGTCACGTCGACGACCACCCCGCCGACCCCGCCGTCGCCCACCTCATCGACGACCTCGACGCCCTCGGTCGCCAGCAGACCCCGCACGATCGCCGCGACCGGGGCCGCGCCGTGCCCACCGACCAGCACCGGTCCCGGAATCAGCGCGGCCCCCGGCTCGTGCCGTCGCAGCGTGCTCGGCCGCGGCAGCCCCAGCGACCGCGCCAGCCGGGCGCCCACCACCGAATTCACGAACGCGCTGTAGTTGTCACTCACCACGCCCTCCGATCTCGTGCCGCACCGGCGCAGGGGCCCGGCCCATCGGACCAGACCCCTGCACCACAACCGTCGTCCTTACTTGGTCAGGTGGTCCTTGACCAAGTTCGCCGGCATCTGCTCGTACCCCACCATCTGCCGGGTGAACCACCCCGCACCATGGGAGAGCGAGCGCAACTCCACGGCGTACCGCGACAGCTCCACCTGCGGCACCTCCGCCCGGATCACCGAGACGCCGTCCTGAGCCCCCGGCTCGGTGCCCTGCAACCGGCCCCGCCGGCCCTGCAGATCGGTCATCACCGCGCCGACGTAATCGTCCGGCACCATCACCGTCAGCAGGTCGATCGGCTCCAGCAGGGTCGCCACCCCGGCCTTGTTCGCGGCCTCCTTCAGGGCCAACGACCCGGCCAGCTGGAACGCCGCGTCCGAGGAGTCCACGGAATGCGCCTTGCCGTCGAACAGCGTCACCTTCAGGTCGACCATCGGATAGCCGGCGATGCAGCCCTTCTCCAGCTGCGCCCTGATGCCCTTCTCGACCGAGGGGATGAACTGCCGCGGCACCGCGCCGCCCACGACCTTGTCGATGAACTCGAACCCGGCGCCCCGCTCGTTCGGCTCCACCTCGATGTCGCACACCGCGAACTGGCCGTGGCCACCGGACTGCTTCACGTGCCGGCCGTGGCCCCCGGACTTGCCGACGAACGTCTCGCGCAACGCGATCCGCAGGGGCTCGACCTCGACATTGACGTTGAGCCGGTTCTTCAGCCGGTCCATCACCATGTCCGCATGCGTCTGCCCCATCGTCCACAGCACGACCTGGGCGGTCTCCGCATTGTGCTCCACCCGCAGCGACGGGTCGCCGGCCGCTAGGCGTTGCAGCGCATTGGGCAGCTTGTCCTCATCCGCCCGGGTCGCGGCCTTCACCGCCACCGGCAGCAACGCATCCGGCATATCCCAGGGCTCCATGACCAGGGGCGTGTCCTTGTCCGAGAGGGTGTCCGAGGTCTGCGCCGTAGGCAGCTTCGCCACGACCGCGATGTCGCCCGCGATGGCCTTGTCCTTGGGGCGCAGCGTGTCGCCCAGCGGGGAACTCAGCGGGCCGACCTTCACATCCTCGTCGTGGTCGTGGTGACCCTCGATCTCCCGGCCCGAGAGCGACTCCAGGTGCCCCGACACGTGCACGGTCGTCTCCGGCAGCAGCGTGCCGCTGAAGACCCGCACCAGGGCCACCGCGCCGACATACGCATCCGAGGTCGTCTTGACGACCTCCGCGACCAGGGGCCCGGCGGGATCCGCCGACAACGCCGGGGCGTCCGCGCCCGCGGTGGTGAACACCCGCGGCAGCGGGTGCAGCGTCGGCGGCGGGAACGCCTTCTCGATCAGGTGCAACAGCACGTCCACACCCGCGCCGGTCGCCACCGACATCGGCAACACCGGGAAGAAGGAGCCGCGCGCGACGGCCTTGAGCAGGGCGTCCTCGACGACCTCGAAGCCGATCTCCTCACCCTCCAGGTAGCGGTCCAGCAGCGTGTCGTCCTCCGCCTCCTGGATGATTCCCTCCAGAAGTGGGCCCTGGTAGGTCTCGAAGATGTCCTGGTGCTCCGGGCCGGTCTTCTTCACGACCCGCTCGCTGCCGGTGTAGTCGTGCACCTCGCCGAGCACCAGGTCGACCGTGGCGTCCAGTGACCCGCCGGCGCCGAGCTGCGGGATCGCCAACGGCAGTACGCCGTCGCCGAACGCGCTCTGGCACTCCGACAGGACCGAGTCGAAATCGCCGCGGCCCGCGTCCAATTTGGTGATCGCCACCGCGCGCGGGACCCCGACGTTCGCGCACTCGCGCCACAGCCGGCGCGTCCCCGCGTCGACCCCGTCCGCCGCCGAGACCACGAACAACGCCGCGTCCGCCGCCCGCAGGCCGGCCCGCAGGTCGCCGACGAAGTCGCTGTAACCGGGAGTATCGATGAGGTTGATCACCACGTCACCGAAGGACACCGCCGCCACCGAGAGCTGCGTCGACCGCTCGTCGCCACGCTGCGGCGCCCGATAGCCGGGCGTCGTGGTGGTGAGGAGGTGGTCGTACAGGCGCGTCTTCCCGGACCCGCTGGGACCGACGAGGACGACATTGCGCAGCGCGTCCGGGGACGTGGCGACGGGGGATGACGTGGGGGTAGCTGGTCTGCCGCTCATGCCGATACACCCTGCTACGCAGCCGGGGTGCGGACAAGGACTTTCGGCCGAAAAGCCCTGACGAGTCCGCCACAGCGCAGCCCGTCCCATCGGGCGAGACGCCGCACGGGACCCGGGCGAGACGCCGGGCGAGACGCCGGACGGGGCGACGCGGCACCGGCTCGCCGACGGCGGCAGTGCTCTGGCGGCGGCGGCGCGTCGGTACTGTAGGCCTCGCCATGTTGAACAAATTTGCCCGCGCGTTTGTCACGCGCCTGCTCACGCCCGTCGCGCGGCTGGCCTTGCGGGTCGGCCTGACCCCCGACATGGTCACCATCATCGGAACGATCGGGGTCTGCCTCGGCGCCTTGATCTTCTACCCTCGCCACGAGTTCCTCATCGGGACGCTCGTCATTGCGGTCTTCGTCTTCTCCGACACCCTGGACGGCACGATGGCCCGCCTGTCCGGACAGACCAGCAGGTGGGGGGCCTTCATCGACTCCACGCTCGACCGGATCGGCGACGGCGCCGTGTTCGGCGGGCTGCTGTTGTGCTTCGCCAGCCGCCCCGGCATGGAGCTGACCGCCTGGTTCGCGCTCGCCTGCCTGGTGTTCGGCTTCGTCACCAGCTACGCCCGCGCCCGCGCCGAGGGGCTCGGCGTGACCGCCGCCAACGTCGGCATCGCCGAACGCGCCGACCGCCTCGTCGTCGCCCTGGTGGGGACCGGGCTGACCGGCCTCTTCGGGCTGCCCGACATCGTGCTGACGATCCTGCTCGGCCTGTTGGCCCTGGCCAGCGCGGTGACCGTGCTGCAACGCATGATCGCGGTGCGCCGGCACATCCTCGCCGAGTCGTGAGGCCGACCGAACGAGCCACGCTTGCGGCGTTCCGGGCCGGCTGGGCAGGGGTCCGCCGGATGCCGCCCGCCGCGGCGTACGCGCTGTTCGAGCGCCTCGCGGACGCCGGCCACGCGCGCAACGGCCGCGATGTACGGCTGCTGCGGGCCAACTACGCCCGGATCCGCCCCGACCTGACGCCGGCGGAGCTGGAGCAGCTCGTCCGCGCCGGGATGCGGTCCTACCTGCGGTATTGGTGCGAGGCGTTCCGGCTGCCCGACATGTCCCGGGAGCAACTCGTCGCCGCGGTCCGGCCGGTCGGCTTCGACGCGCCCCGCGCCGACCTCGCCGCCGGCCGCTCCGTCATCGCCTTCCTCGCCCACATGGGCAACTGGGACATCGCGGGGGCCTGGTCCAGCACCGAGTTCGGCCCCGTCACCACCGTCGCCGAACGCCTGGAGCCGGAGGCGCTGTTCGCCGACTTCCTGGCGTTCCGGACCCGACTGGGGATGACGATCCTGCCCCTGACCGGCGGCGATCCGCCGTTTCCCGCGCTCGTGGAGGCCGCCCGGGCCGGCGGCCGGGTGATCCCGTTGGTCTCCGATCGCGACCTCACCGCCCAGGGCGTCGAGGTGACCTTCCGCGGCCTGCCGGCCCGGATGGCCGCCGGCCCCGCGGCCCTGGCCGTGAGCACCGGAGCCGCGCTCTACCCGGTGTCGGTGCACTACGAGCCGGTGCCCCGAGTGGAGCTGCCCGGCGGCTGGCGCACCGTGGTGACCTTCCACGACCAGGTCCCCGACCCCGGACCGGCCGCCGGACCGACCCGGGCCCGCGTCACGGCGATGACGCAGGCCTGCGCCGACGTGCTCGGCCGCGCGATCGCCGAGCACACGGAAGACTGGCACATGATGCAGCGCGTCTTCACTGCCGACCTGGACCCCACCCGGCGGCCCGCGGGATCATCGGATCGGCTCGGCCCACCGGAACACCTCGCGGACGGACCGGCCCGCAGCACCGGGGGGAGCTGATGCGGATCGGGATCGTGTGCCCGTACAGCTTCGACGTCCCCGGCGGCGTCCAGTTTCACGTCCGGGACCTCGCCGAGCACCTCATCGACATCGGTCACCAGGTGTCCGTGCTCGCCCCGGCCGATGAGGACACCCCGCTCCCGGCGTACGTCGAAGGCACCGGCAAGGCCGTCCCGATCCCCTACAACGGATCGGTGGCAAGGCTCGCGTTCGGGCCGATCACCGCCGGCAAGGTCGCCCGATGGCTGGACCGGGGAGCCTTCGACGTCGTGCACATCCACGAGCCGATCGCGCCGTCGCTGTCCATCCTCGCGCTCTGGGCGGTCGAGGGGCCCACGGTGGCGACCTTCCACACCAGCTTCGTGCGCAGCCGCGCGATGCAAGCGGCCTATCCGATGGTCCGCGGCAGCTTCGAGAAGATCCACGGCCGCATCGCCGTCTCCGAATCGGCCCGCGAGACCGTCATCACCCACATCGGCGGCGACGCCGTCGTCATCCCCAACGGGGTGTTCGTGGACCGCTTCGGGGCCGCCGTGCCGGACCCGCGCTGGCAGGGTACGCCGCAGGCGCCGACGATCGCCTTCCTCGGCCGGATCGACGAACCCCGCAAGGGTCTACCTCTGCTGCTCCAGGCCCTGCCGCAGCTGCTGGCCCGGCACCCGGGGCTACAGGTGCTGGTCGCCGGGTTCGGCGACATCGCCGCAGCCCAGGAGCGCCTCGCGCCGGAGCTGGCGAACTCGGTGCACTTCCTCGGCGGCATCGACGACGCCGCCAAGGCCAGGCTGCTCGCCTCCGTCGATGCCTACGTGGCGCCGCACACCGGCGGTGAAAGTTTCGGGATCGTCCTCGTCGAGGCGATGGCCGCCGGGGCTCCGGTCGTCGCCAGCGACCTGCCGGCCTTCAGCCGGGTCCTGGACGGCGGTCGCAGCGGAGTGCTGTTCCCTACCGGCGACCCCGCGGCCCTCGCGGCCGTCCTGGGTGACCTGCTCGGCGATCCCGCGCGGCGCCAGGCCGTGGGCGAGGCGGGGCGTCGGCACTCGCGGCGCTACGACTGGTCCGCGGTCGCCGCCGACGTGCTGGCCGTCTACGAGACCGTGGTGGAGGGCACCTCGGCCGTGGCCGGCCGGGAGAGCCCGCCGATGTGGCTGCGGCGCTGGCGCTCCGAGGGGCGCTCTCCGGCGCGGGAGGCGCGCGGCGGCGGGTACCGGACGAGGGGGGCGGGCTCGTGAGCACCATCGAGGTCGTGACGCTGATCGTCGCCGTGCTGCTGGCGTTCGCGTGGTACCTGACCTATACCGCGGCCCGGTTGCACCGGCTGCACACCCGGGTCGAGGGCACCTACGCCGCCCTCGACGCCCAACTGGTCCGGCGGGCCGAGGCGGTCCTGGAGGTCGCGAACTCCGGCGCGGTGGATCCAGCCGCCGCGCTCATCCTCGCCGACGCGGCGACGGAATCCCTGGAGGGCGGCGACGACGACCAGGCCGACCGCGAGGCCGTGGAGTCGGACCTGACCCGGGCGATCCGGCTGACCCTGCCGGCCGACGTCGCCGGGGGCGGTGAGCCCACCGACCCCGGGCGGGCCAGTCATCTCGCGACCGGGCGCGAGTTGGGCTCGGCGGTCTCCAGCGCCGCGCTCGACCGGCTGGACTCCGCCGGTCAGCGCGTGATGATGGCCCGGCGGTTCCACAACGACGCGGTCACCGACGTCCTGCGGCTGCGGCGCAATGTGTTCGTGCGGCTGTTCTTCCTCGCCGGACGCACCGACCTGCCGCGCACCGTCGAGTTCGACGACGACGTCCGCGATCTCGGCTGACCCGTGGCTCGCGCCCGGCCCGGCCCGGCCCGGCCCGAGGGACGTCAGTCGAGCCAGATGCCGGGGGTGATGGTCACGACGTACGGCGTCGTGGCCGTCCAGCTCGCCCCGGCGGTGACGTGCGCGACCTCCCGGAGGTCGCCGTCGACCAGTTCGTACGCCGTGAGGGTCAGCGCCTTGGGGTCGGCGAGCCAGTAGGCGGGGGTACCGGCTCGCTGGTAGCGCTCGAGCTTGAGGGTGCGGTCGACGCGCTGGGTGCTGGGGGAGAGGATCTCGACGGCCAGTTCGGGCCGGTCGCGCACCCCACGATCCTCGATGCGGTCCCGGCGGACCACGAGCAGGTCGGGCTGCAGGATCGTGCGCTCGTCCAGCGTGACGTCGAGCGGCGCTGTCAGCAGCCGCAGGTGGGACGGGCACGCGCCGTCGAGCTGCCTGATCAGGCCCATCAGCACGATCTGGTGGCCGGGAGCGGGCGAGGGCGTCACGAGGAGTGCCCCATCCAGGATCTCGTATCGCTTTCCATCCTCGGGGAGAGCGTCCCGGTCAGCACGGGTCCACTCCCGGTCCCGCAAGATCGCCGTCATAGCCACCATCGTGCCTCCTCGGGCCAACTCCGGCCAGACTCCGGTTCATGGCCGCCAGCGTGGCAGGACCCGCCGCGCGGGTCGTCGGGTTATCCACAGCGCTTCTGCGACCAGGCGCAACGTCGTCTGAGGCCGCTGGATTCCCGGGACCGCCCGTCCGGGCGAGGCTGCCGGGCGTTACGATCGCCTGCGGCGACCGATCGGTCCGCCGGATCCGTGATGAGTTCCGTGAGGAAAGGCCACCCCCGTGAGCGACCCCACCCCCGTCGGCGCGACCACCGGCACCACCCGCGTGAAGCGCGGCATGGCGGAGATGCTCAAGGGCGGCGTGATCATGGACGTCGTCACCCCCGAGCAGGCTCGGATCGCCGAGGATGCCGGCGCGGTCGCGGTGATGGCGCTGGAGCGGGTCCCGGCCGACATCCGGGCCCAGGGCGGGGTGTCCCGGATGAGCGACCCGGACATGATCGCCGGCATCATCGACGCCGTCTCGATCCCGGTCATGGCCAAGGCTCGCATCGGCCACTTCGTCGAGGCCCAGGTGCTGCAGTCGATGGGCGTCGACTACGTCGATGAGTCCGAGGTGCTGACCCCGGCCGACTACGAGAACCACATCGACAAGTGGGCGTTCACGGTGCCCTTCGTGTGCGGTGCGACCAACCTGGGCGAGGCCCTGCGTCGGATCACCGAGGGCGCCGCGATGATCCGCTCCAAGGGCGAGGCGGGCACGGGCGACGTCTCCAATGCCACCACCCACATGCGCGCCCTGCGCAAGGAGATCCGGCGCCTGCAGAACATGGTCGAGGACGAGCTGTACGTCGCGGCCAAGGAGCTGGCCGCGCCGTACGAGCTGGTCAAGGAGGTCGCCGCGAACGGCAAGCTGCCGGTCGTGCTGTTCACCGCGGGCGGCATCGCCACCCCCGCCGACGCGGCGATGATGATGCAGCTCGGCGCCGAGGGCGTCTTCGTCGGCTCGGGCATCTTCAAGTCCGGCGACCCCGCCAAGCGCGCCGCGGCCATCGTCAAGGCGACGACCTTCTACGACGACCCGGCCGTCATCGCCGAGGTGTCCCGCGGCCTGGGCGAGGCGATGGTCGGGATCAACGTCGACGACGTGCCCGTGCCGCACCGCCTGGCTCAGCGCGGCTGGTGACCACGCCTCGCATCGGTGTCCTTGCGGTCCAGGGCGACGTCCGCGAGCACGCGGCGGCCCTGGACCGCAGCGGCGCCGTCGCCGTGCCGGTGCGTCGCCCCGACGAGCTCGACGGCGTCACCGGCCTGATCATCCCCGGTGGGGAGTCCACCACCATCGACAAGCTGGTCCGGGCGTTCGGACTGCAGGAGCCGCTGCGCGCGCGGCTGGCCGACGGGATGCCGGCGTACGGGTCCTGCGCGGGCCTGATCATGCTGGCGGACCGGGTCGAGGACGCCCGTGCCGACCAGGAGACGCTGGGTGGGCTGGACGTGACCGTCCGCCGCAACGCCTTCGGTCGGCAGGTGGACAGCTTCGAGGCCGACCTGGTCGTGCGGGGGATCGAGGACGAGGACCGGCCGCTGCGGGCGGTGTTCATCCGGGCCCCCTGGGTGGAGTCCGTCGGTCCGGCGGCGCAGGTGCTCGCGACGGTGCCGGAGGGTCCCGCGGAGGGTCCCGCCGCGGGCCGGGTCGTCGCGGTCCGGCAGGGCCACCTGCTGGCCACCTCCTTCCACCCCGAGGTCAGCGGAGATGACCGGATCCACGCGCTGTTCGTGGGCATGGTGCGCGGCCGGTAAGATCGACAGGCCGCCGCGGCGGCTCGACCAGGGCGCACCCGCCAGGGGCGGCGGCCCGCAGCCGGGCGGCGGCTGGTGTCGGGCCCGCGTCGCCGGCTACGAGAACGCCGAATCGGCATCGTCGAGGGGAAAGAAGCAGCGATGAGCGGTCACTCCAAGTGGGCGACGACCAAGCACAAGAAGGCCGCGATCGACGTCAAGCGGGGCAAGCTGTTCGCGAAGCTCATCAAGAACATCGAGGTGGCGGCGCGAACCGGCGGCGGGGACCCCGGCGGGAACCCCACGCTGTACGACGCGATCCAGAAGGCCAAGAAGGCCTCGGTGCCCAACGACAACATCGACCGTGCGGTCAAGCGCGGCTCGGGCGCCGAGGCGGGTGGCGCGGAATACCAGACGATCACGTACGAGGGCTACGCCCCCGGCGGGGTGGCCGTGCTCATCGAGTGCCTCACCGACAACCGCAATCGCGCCGCCGCCGAGGTGCGCACGGCCCTGACCCGCAACGGCGGCACGCTCGCCGACCCCGGATCGGTGGCCTATCTGTTCACCCGCAAGGGCGTCGTGATGGTGCCCAAGGCCCAGAAGGACGGCCTGGCCACCGAGGACGCGCTGCTGGAGGTCGTGCTCGACGCGGGCGCGGAGGAGGTCGAGGACTACGACGACAGCTTCCGCATCCTGTCCGAGGCGACCGACTTCGTCGGCGTGCGCAGCGCCCTGCAGCAGGCCGGGATCGACTACGACTCCGCGGAGGCCGAGTTCGTGCCCAGCGTGGAGGTGCCGCTGGACGCCGACGGTGCGCGGCGGATGATGCGGCTGGTGGACGCGCTGGAGGACAGCGATGACGTGCAGAACGTGTGGGTGAACGGCGACGTGAGCGACGAGGTCGCGGCGGAACTGGACGCCGACGACTGACCGGCGCGGGACCGTGCCGCACGTGCGGTACCGTGCCACACCCCGAGGCCACGCCACATGCGGGGCCACGAGAGGCCCCCGGGCCGTCGCGAAAGGAAGCTTCCATGAGCACCAATGTCGGACCGGTCGACCGGATGGTCCGTTACGTCATTGCCGTTCTCGCCCTGGTCGGTGCCTATCTCGCCGGCTTCGGCTCGGCGCTGGGCATCGTCCTGCTCGTCGTGGCGGTGCTCATGGCCGTCACCGGGACGGTGCGATTCTGCCCGCTGTATCGACTGCTCGGCCTGAGTACCAACCGGCACCAGACCCGCTGAGGCCCACCCGCTGGCGCGCCAGCGCCGCCGGTCGTCGGCCCGGGCGGCGGACCTGGTCCAGGACAGCTTGCTGCGTGCCCTGGAGCGGGGCGACTCGTTCCGCGGCGAGGCCGCGCCAGGCCGTTGGCGCCGGCGCATCCTGCACCACCGGTTCGTGGACCAACTCCGCGCGACCCGCGAGACGCCGTACGACGACGCCGCGCTCGAAGCGGCCGTCGAAGCCGCCTGGCGCCACGACGACTACCAGGTTGACGGGGGTGCTCGACAGTGCCGACAGGGCGCGGCTGGAGTGGCAAGTCGGTGCTGCCGGCCGGGTTGGCTGACCGCGTCAGAAGTCGGCTCAACGACGACGCGGCACGGGCTCGATCCGCGAGTGAGGCTCCCGGTGCGCCGCGGCGCGGCGCGTCGGCTGGGTCGGGAGCACCGCAGCGGGTACCGTCGCGTTAGGACAGATGTGCGACAGGAGGTCACATGCGGGTGCTCGGGGTCGACCCCGGCCTGACGCGCTGCGGCCTCGGGGTGGTCGACGGCGGTCTGGGTCGCCCGCCGCGGATGGTCGCGGTCGGGGTGATTCGTACGCCGTCCGGGGATGCCACCGCCGAGCGGCTGCTGACCGTGCAGACCGAGATCGACGAGTGGATCGCCCGATACCAGCCCGACGCCATCGCCGTCGAACGAGTGTTCGCCCGCCACGATGTCTCCACGATCATGGGCACGGCCCAGGCCAGCGCGATCCCGATGCTGGCCGCCGCGCGGCTGGGCCTGCCCCTGGCGATGCACACCCCCAGCGAGGTGAAGGCCGCGGTGACCGGCAATGGACGCGCCGACAAGGCGCAGGTCACGACGATGATCACCCGGATCTTGCGGCTCGAGCAGGCTCCGCGCCCCGCCGATGCCGCCGACGCGCTGGCCCTCGCGGTGTGCCACTTGTGGCGGGGCGGCGCCCAGGAGCGCATCGACGCCGCAGTCGCCGTGCAGCGGCGCGCCCAGGCCAGCGCTCGGAGGGTGGCCCGATGATCGCGTCCGTCGCCGGTACCACGGCCCATGTCGGCCTCGACCACGCCGTCGTCGAGGTCGGGGGAGTCGGGCTCCTGGTCCGCACTACCCCGGGCACCGCCGCCGCCCTGCGCACCGGCACGCCGGCCCGTCTGTTCACCTCGCTCGTCGTCCGTGAGGACTCGCTGACCCTCTACGGGTTCGGCTCCGCCGACGAACGCGAGCTCTTCGACGTGGTCCAGACGGTGTCCGGGGTCGGTCCGCGGCTGGCGCTGGCGATGCTCGCGGTGCACCCCCCGGAGGCCCTACGCCTAGCCCTGGCCTCGGGTGATGTCGCCGCGCTGACCAAGGTCCCCGGGATCGGCAAGAAGGGTGCCGAGCGCCTCGTGTTGGAGCTGCGCGACAAGATCGGCGCCGGGCAGCTCGGCCCCGGGTCGGGTCCCGCCGGCGCGCCCGCCGCGGCCCCGGCGGCTCCCTGGCGCGACCAGGTGCGCGAGGCCCTCGTCGGGCTCGGCTGGTCGGCGAAGCAGGCCGACGACACCCTCGACCGGGTCGCCCCGGCGCTGGGCGCCAGCCCGCACGTCGCCGAGGCCCTGCGGGCCGCGCTGCGGGAGCTCGGACGATGACGCCCCCACCCGGTCGGGGCGTCGAGGTCGGCGCGTACGACGAGCGCCGGCCTGACGCGACGTACGGGGCAGACCATCGACCCGAGCCCGATCAGGCCTACCCCGACCGCGCACCCGACCCGGCGTACCAACACAACGACGACGGCTCCTACGACGCCACCGCCCGCGTCGTGGACCCCACGCTGGACGGCCGGCTCGACGCCGACGACGAACGGCGCGTCGAGGCGGCGCTGCGCCCGAAGCGGCTCGCCGAGATCGCTGGGCAGACCCGGGTCCGGGAACAGCTCGGCCTGGTGCTGGAGGCCGCCAAGCGGCGCGGTACCCCGCCGGACCACATGCTGCTGTCCGGGCCGCCCGGGCTGGGCAAGACCACGCTGGCGATGATCGTGGCGGCCGAGTTGGAGGCGCCGATCCGCGTCACCAGCGGGCCGGCGATCCAGCACGCGGGGGATCTGGCTTCGATCCTGTCCAGCCTCAGCGAGGGCGAGGTGCTCTTCCTCGACGAGATCCACCGGATGTCGCGGGCGGCCGAGGAGATGCTCTATCTGGCGATGGAGGACTTCCGGGTCGACATCGTCGTGGGCAAGGGGCCGGGCGCGACGGCCATCCCGCTGGAGCTGGCGCCGTTCACCGTCGTCGGGGCCACGACGCGGGCCGGGCTGCTGCCGGCCCCGCTGCGCGACCGGTTCGGATTCACCGGTCACCTCGACTATTACGAGGTGGAGGACCTGGTCTCGATCGTGCTGCGGTCGGCGCGTCTGCTCGGGGTGGCCACCCACGACGACGGCGTCACCGAGATCGCACGGCGGTCCCGCGGCACGCCGCGCATCGCCAACCGGCTGCTCCGGCGGGTGCGCGACTGGGCCCAGGTGCACGGCCGCGACATCGTGGATCGCGAGGCCGCGATGGCGGCGCTCGCGCTGTTCGACGTCGATGTCGCCGGCCTGGACCGACTCGACCGGGCCGTGCTGGACGCGCTGTGTCGCCGGTTCGGTGGGGGCCCCGTCGGTCTGACCACGTTGGCGGTGGCCGTGGGGGAGGAGCCGGACACCGTGGAGACCGTGGCCGAGCCCTACCTGGTGCGGGAGGGCTTCATGGTGCGTACGCCGCGCGGCCGGGCCGCCTCCCCCATCGCGTGGGCGCACCTGGGCCTGACCGCGCCACCGGGCGCGCCGGGTGCGGGCGGCTGGGTGGGCGGTCCCGCCGGTACGTCGGGGTCGGCGGGCGTCTCGACGCCCGGCCAGGACGAGCTGCCCTGGGAGGGCTCCAGCGGCCGGTTCTAGGACTGGATCGGCGCCACGGCTGTCACCACAGAACCCGTGTGGCGCACCGGTGGAGCTGTCCGGCGGTTCGGATCCTGGCCTGCCGCGAGCCGTTTCGCCTCCGGCGCTGAGCCTCACTTAGACTCGCACGGGTCTTCGCCGGTGGCTGGCGTCCGGCGAAGCGTCGCGATTTCGCGGCACTGGCGTATTCGAGGACTGCACACTCATGGCGAGAAACCCCCATCGGCGCACGCCGATCCGCACGCTGCTGGCGATGCTGGTGATCACGCTCGGCCTGGCCGGCTTCCTGCTGGCGGTGAACCGGTGGGGCGAGGCGGACCTGACCCCGAAACTGGGTCTGGACCTCGAAGGCGGCACGCAGATGATCCTGCGGCCGCAGGTGCGCTCGGGCGAAGACGTCAACACCGAGGAACTCTCCCGGGCGGTCGACATCATCCGCAAGCGCGTCGACGGTCAAGGCGTCGCGGAGGCCGAGGTCAGCACGCTCGGCACGAACGTCGTGGTCACGGTCCCGGGCAAGATCTCCCAGGAGCAGCAGCGCGCGCTGGAGCAGTCCAGCCAGATGCGCTTCCGGCCGGTCCTGGCCATCCTGCCGACCGGGGCCGCCGCGAACGGACCGGAAACCCTGCCCGGCGGGACCGGCACCGCGCCGCAGACCGGCAACCCCACCACGCTGCCGGGCGCCACCGGCGCGCCGACCGGAACCCAGCCGGCGAGCATCGGAACCGCGCCCGGGACCGCTCCCGCCACACCCGCCGCGCCGGCCGGCACCACCAGCGCGGCCCGGGGCGTCCTGCCCGAGGCGCTGCGCACCGCCGGCGCGCCGGCCGTCGGGCCCGCGGTCGACCCGACGACGCCCGCGCCCGCCGGCACCACCGCCGCCACGCCCGCAGCGACGACCCCAGCCACGACTCCGGCGGCTCCCGCTCCCGCGCCGACGGCCCCGGCCGCCAACCCGTTCACCAGCGCCCCCGCCGACCCCAACGCCGCCCCCCAATGGTCCGAGGCGGTCAAGAACGACCCCAAGCGGCTGGCGCAATATGCGACCAACCAGGCGTGGTTGACGGCCGAGGTCCAGCAGGCCGCGATCGCGCTGCAATGCCCACAGAAGGACTTCGACCCGACCACGGAAGACCTCACCAAGCCCCAGGTGATCTGCGGCAGCGTCAACCCCCAGGCGAACAACCAGGTCACCGAGAAGTACGTGCTCGGCCCCGCCATCCTCACCGGCGACGCCCTGGCCGACGCCAACAGCGGCCCTCAAATGGTCAACGGAGCCACGACCGGCAAGTGGGTGGTCAACCTGCGGATGCAGGGCGGCTACCCGACGGACGTGTACGCCGCGGTCAGCCAGCTCATGGTCGGCCTGCAGCAGCCCGCCAACCAGCTCGCGGTGGTGATGGACGGCCGGGTCATCTCCGCGCCGTACTTCAGCAGTGCCATCCTCGACGGCTCCGCCGAGATCAGCGGCAACTTCACCGCCGAGAGCGCCAAGCTCCTCGCCGACCAGCTGAAGTTCGGCTCCCTGCCGATGAGCTTCCAGGCCCAGGAGCTGCAGGACATCAGCCCCACGATCGGCGGCGATCAGCTCCGCAAGGGCATCATCGCCGGCCTGATCGGGTTGCTGCTCGTCGTCGTCTACTCGCTGTTCCAGTACCGCGCCCTCGGCTTCGTCACCGTTGCCTCCATCGCGGTCGTCGCTCTGCTGACCTATCTCATGTTGACCCTGTTCGGGTGGAGCCAGAACCTGCGACTGACCATGGCCGGCGTGACCGGCGCGATCGTCGCGATCGGCACCACCGCGGACAGCTTCATCGTCTATTTCGAACGGGTCCGCGACGAGATCCGTGAGGGCCGCGCGCTGCAGGCCGCGGTGGAGACCGGCTGGGCCCGCGCCAAGCGCACCATCCTCATCTCCGACGCGGTGAACTTCCTGGCGGCGGCCGTGCTCTATCTGCTCGCCGCGAGCAACGTGCGCGGGTTCGCGTTCATGCTCATGCTGACCACCGCCCTGGATGTGCTGGTGACCTTCCTGTTCACGCACCCGCTGCTCACCCTGTTGGCGACGACGAAGTTCTTCGGCGGCGGGCATCCGTGGTCCGGGTTGTCCCCCGACCGATTGGGGGCGGTCCCGCGCTACCGCGGGCGCGGCCGAGTGGCCGAGGCGCCCGCGCTGGCCCGGCAGGCCCGCCCCACCCGGCGTACCGGCGACGGCGCGGAGGTGACCGCATGAGAAGCCCTATGTCAAGCCGCCTGGGTTTGGGTGGCCAGGACGCGCTGGAGTGCGCGGTGCTGGGCGGGGTCGTAGGTCTGGTGGTCTTGCCAGCAGTGCCAGATGATGTGGAGCCAGGCGCG
>JAIUNK010000017.1 GCA_020161845.1 Actinomycetota bacterium | reverse complement strand
CAGATGGAACTCGCCCGCCACGGCGCGCACACCCTATGGGGCCTGCTCACCCGCACGGCCAGCACCATCGCGGCCCACACGCTCAGAACCGCCATCCTGACCGGCGACTAACCCACACAACGCGCCTGAGCCCTCCTCCACCGTCAGACCCGGACTCTCGGCAGACCCAAATCACCATCGGTGGATCAGGGCTGACCCGGCAGCGACTCCCACTAGGCTGACGGAAGCACCGGCCGTGGCCGCGGCGTCTGTTCCGCGCCTCCGCCGGCGTGAGCAGAGGTCCGTACGACGAGGAGGAACCACCGTGCCCATCGCAACCCCCGAGGTCTACGCCGACATGCTGGACCGGGCGAAGGCAGGATCCTTCGCCTACCCGGCCATCAACATCAGCTCCTCGCAGACGCTGAACGCCGCCATCCGCGGTTTCGCCGAGGCCGGCTCGGACGGCATCGTGCAGGTCTCCACCGGTGGTGGCGAATACCTGTCCGGTCCGTCGATCAAGAACATGGTCACCGGGTCGCTGGCGCTCGCGGCGTATGCGCACGAGGTCGCCAAGAACTACGACGTCAACATCGCGCTGCACACCGACCACTGCCCCAAGGACAAGCTGGACAAGTTCGTCCGGCCGCTGCTGCAGGCCTCCAAGGAGTCCGTCGAGCGCACCGGTCTGCCCATCTTCCAGTCGCACATGTGGGACGGTTCCGCGGTGCCGCTGGGGGAGAACCTGGAGATCGCGCAGGAACTGCTGGCCCTGGCCCACGCCGCCAAGATCATCCTTGAGGTCGAGATCGGCGTCGTCGGCGGCGAAGAGGACGGCGTGGCCAACGAGATCAACGAGCACCTCTACACCACCCCCGAGGACGCGCTGCAGACCGTCGAGGCTCTGGGCCTGGGCGAGAAGGGCCGCTGGATGGCCGCGCTGACCTTCGGCAACGTGCACGGCGTCTACAAGCCGGGCAACGTCAAGCTGCGTCCGGAGATCCTCAAGGAATGCCAGGACGCGATCAAGGCGAAGTACAACACCGGCGACAAGCCGCTCGACCTGGTCTTCCACGGTGGTTCCGGCTCGCTGCCGCAGGAGATCTCGGACGCGGTCGACTACGGCGTCATCAAGATGAACGTCGACACGGACACCCAGTACGCGTTCACGCGGCCGATCGCGGAGCACATGATGCGCAACTTCGACGGCGTCCTGAAGATCGACGGCGAGGTCGGCAACAAGAAGCAATACGACCCGCGCGCCTGGGGCAAGTCCGCCGAGCAGGGCATGACCGACCGCGTGATCCAGGCCTGCCAGGATCTGCGTTCCGCCGGCACGCACAAGTGATCTGATGGCTGGCGACGAGCACAGGGCCAACCTGTTGCAGCCGCCCGCCACGCACTTGCCGCAGGACCCGGCCGCAAGCGTGCTTGCGGCCGGGTCCTCGGCATATGAGGCGGCAGCTCAGCATCCGGGCAGCTCATTGGCCTGGGCGGTCCTGGCCGAACAGGCCCTGTTGGTCGCGGTGGGCGAACCCACCCGGGCGGTGGCGGCCTATGCCTTCGCCAGGACCGGCTACCACCGCGGTCTCGATGCCCTGCGCCGGGCCGGGTGGAAGGGCGCAGGCCCGATCCCGTGGTCGCATGAGCCGAACCGCGGCTTCCTGCGGGCGTTGGCGGCGCTGGCCCGGTCGGCGCAGGTGATCGGCGAGGTGGACGAGTACGAGCGGTGCCGCGCCTTCCTGCGGGATTCGTCGGCCGAGGGGGCCGACGCACTCGGCCTCTGACGCCGCCTGGTATCCGCAGCGCTGGCCTGGGAGCGGATCCCCAGGCAGCTGCCACGGAGTCGCTCCTGCTACCCTCGGCCTTGCGATACACGTATCCGGAGGGCGGGCCAGGACATGCCACTATCCGTTCGGCTCACGGCCGATGAGGAAGCGCGCCTGACGGCGCTTGCGGCGCGCACCGGCAGGTCGAAGACCTTCTACGTACGCCAGGCGATCGCTTTGCATCTCAGCGAGCTCGAGGAGCGGTACTGGGCCGATGAGGCCGTTCGGGAATGGGAGGCCTCGGGCAAGCCGTCGCGGCCGGCTACCCAACTCTGGGATGAGCTCGGCGTGTGACTCAGTGGCGTCTAGAGACCTCCCCCCAGTTCGACAGGGCCGCCCGCAAGCTCGATCGACAGGTGCTTCGTCGTGTCCGGGGCTATCTCGACGACCTCTGCACGCTGCAGGACCCGCGATCGCGCGGTAAGGCGCTCAGTGGGGACTTGAGCGGCTACTGGCGTTACCGGATCGGCGACTATCGAGTCATTGTCGAGATCCGTGACAGCGCACTGGTGATCGTCGCGGTGACCATGGGACACCGCTCGAGTGTCTACTGACCGCGCAGCCGGTGGCGCGCCACAATGATGCGCCGTCATGGGCATGACGGCCGGGCGGGCCCCGGGTCAGTGACGGCGGCGGCGGGGGCGCGTCGCGCCGAAGATCACCGAGAGCCCGACCATGAACCCGAAGTTGTACCAGTTCCCCGAGTTGCGCACCGCATAGATGCTGACGTCGTCGTTGAACACCGACACGAGGAACGCGATCGGGCTGATGAAGCCATGCCACAGCCCCCACCAGAAGCCCGGGGCGTCCGTGCCGGGGGGCACCGTGTTGGGGCCGGCGGCACAGGCCGTCAGCGTGATCAGGGCGGCGGCAAGCAGGGCGCCCACCGCCGCGATTCGGCGGGTCCGCGACCGTCGCCACTGCTCGGCCTCTTGTCTGTGGTCCGCGCCGTGATGGCTGACCATGATCTCGACCCTCCTGCGCCGCGCGCGGGTGCCTTCCGGCGGGAGGCCGCTGCCCCTGCGGAGCACTTCTCACGCTAGGCCTCCGGCAGGCGCCGTCCCATCGGGGAAGCCCCGCGTCCGACCCCGAGAACACCCCGAGACCGCACGGGGTTCGTGTGTCGAGTTCCCCACCGTCTTCGGTGGGGAACTCGACACGGTGTTGGCGCGGGGCCCACGGATGCGTCAGAGCGCGCACCGGCGGCAGGTCCGGAACTCGCCGCGCCAGCCTCGGTCACGAAGGGCCTGACCGATCTCGATCGCACACTCACAGGGATATCCGCAGGCCTCGTGCCAGCCGTAACGGAGCGACCAGCGGCCACCGATCGTGTTCGCGTTGTCTCGCCGTCGATCCCGGAAGGCCCCTTCCTCGACGTGCCCGATCTTCCCGTCCAGCTCGACGACCAGCGCGTACTCCTTCACGAGGATGTCGACGATGCGCCCGCGGGAGCGGGACCGCACCTGTCGCTTGCCTTCGGGGAGTCCGTGTGCCCGGAAGACGTCGTGCATGACCCGTCGCTCGAGCTCTGTGGTCGCACCCGCGCCGATGTCCCCCAGCACCGTGCGCAGGAGGGCGGCGTGCCGCACCGTGGGCCGGTCATGAAGCCGTGCGACCAGGCGCTTCTCGGTGGTGAGGCGGCGCTGACAGGCGCGGCTGAGCCAGGTGACCGCCTCCGCCGCAGTTCCGGCGGCGCACGCGCCCTCGCCCCCGAGGAGCACACCCGCCCAGACCAGCGCTTCCCAGGCCGGCTTCCCGGTGAGGTCGGTGAGCAGGTACACGCCCCGGGCGAGGCGCGTCCAATCGCGGCTCGCCCGCTCCAGGCTGCGCTCGGTGTAGCCGAGTCGCAGGAGCTGTGGCGTGGACAGCACGCCGGCCTGCATCCGGGCCAAGGCCCGCCCCGCATCGGTCAATCGGTGTCGGGCGTGCATCTGTCGATGGTGGTCCGGGCGGGCGTCGGCTGCAGAAGTGGCTGTGGATAACTCGTCGTGTCGAGTTCCCCACCGAAGTCGGTGGATAACTCGACACGGCGCCGGGCTCCCGGCCGCGACATCGGCCTCGAGGGCAGCCGAGCGGGCTGCCCGGTAGACTCTCCTAGTACGAGCCCCGACGTCGCCGTATGTCGCGGGCTCGACGCGTGCGCCCGCGTGACGGCGCCCGCCACGACGAGGGAAGGTGACGGCGATGCCGGCGATCGTGCTGGTCGGCGCCCAGTGGGGCGACGAGGGCAAGGGCAAGGCGACGGACCTGCTGGGCAGCAAGGTCGACTATGTGGTCAAGTTCAACGGCGGCAACAACGCCGGGCACACGGTCGTGATCGGCGGGGAGAAATACGCGCTGCACCTGCTCCCGTCCGGCATCCTCACCCCGGGCGTGACGCCGATCATCGGCAACGGCGTCGTGGTCGACCTCGCGGTGATGTTCAACGAGCTCACCGCCCTCAAGGCCCGCGGCGTCGACGTCTCCCGCCTCATGATCAGCGCGAACGCCCACGTCATCCCGTCGTACAACATCGCCATCGACAAGGTGCGCGAACGCTTCCTCGGCAAGCGCAAGCTCGGCACGACCGGCCGCGGAATCGGCCCGACCTACGCCGACAAGATGAACCGCGTCGGTATCCGCGTGCAGGACCTGTTCGACCCCTCGATCCTGGCGCAGAAGGTCGAGTCGGCGCTGGAGGAGAAGAACCACCAGCTCGTGAAGGTCTTCAACCGCCGCGCGGTCGACCCGGAGCAGGTGACGCAGGAGCTGCTGAGCTACGCGGACCGGCTCCGCCCGATGGTCGTGGACTGCTCCCTGGAGATCACCAACGCGCTCGACGCCGGCAAGACCGTCCTCTTCGAGGCGGGGCAGGCGACGATGCTGGACGTGGATTACGGCACCTACCCCTATGTCACGTCCTCGTCGTGCGTGGCGGCCGGCGCGGCGACCGGGTCCGGGATGGCGCCGACGCGGATCGACCGGGTGGTCGCGGTGCACAAGGCCTACACGACGCGAGTCGGCGAGGGCCCGTTCCCGACCGAATTGCACGACGACAAGGGCGAATTCCTGCGCGACGCGGGATTCGAGTTTGGGACGACGACCGGCCGGCCGCGCCGCTGCGGCTGGGCGGACACGGTGGTGGCGCGCTACGCGACGCGGATCAACGGGGTCACCGACTATGTGCTGACCAAGCTCGACGTGCTGACCGGGTTGGCGTACGTGCCGATCTGCGTCGCGTACGACGTCGCCGGCCAACGCCACGATGAGATGCCGGTGTCGCAGTCCGACTTCCACCACGCCACCCCGATTTACGAGGAGATGCCCGGCTGGACGCAGGACATCCGCACGGCGCGGACGTTCGCGGACCTGCCGCAGGCCGCGCAGGATTACGTGCTGCGGCTGGAGGAGCTGATGGGCGCGCGGATCTCGGTGATCGGCGTCGGGCCCGGGCGCGAGGAGGTCATCGTGCGGCACGACCTGACGGGCGGCGACGCGTGAGCGGTACGTCGCCTCGCCCCGAGGACTGGGTGAGCCGGTTGGCCGATGAGGTCATCGCCGCCGCGGACGCGCGCGGGATCGACCACATCGTGTGCGCGTCCGGCCTGTCGCCGTCGGGGCCGATCCACCTGGGCAACCTGCGCGAGGTGATGGTGCCGCACTTTGTCGCGGACGAGATCAAGCGCCGGGGCCGGTCCTGCGAACACGTGCTGAGCTGGGACGATTACGACCGGTTCCGCAAGGTTCCGCAGGGGGTGCAGGGGATCGACGAGTCGTGGTCGGAGCACATCGGCAGGCCCCTGTCGGCGGTGCCGGCGCCGCGCGGGTCGTCGTACCCGAGCTGGGCGGAGCACTTCAAGGGCGCCATGGCGGAGGCGCTCGGGCAGCTGGGTGTGGACTATCGCGGGATCAGCCAGACGCAGATGTACGCCAGCGGCGCCTACCGCGGGCAGATCCTGTTGGCGATGCGGGAGCGTGCCGCGATCGATGAGATCCTGGGGCGGCACCGGACCAAGATCGACCAGGCGCCTGGGGACTCGCTTGCTCCAGCAAGCAACGGCGACGAGGCCACGGACGAGGTCGGCGACAAGCCCGGCGACGAGCTCGCCGAAGCCGTCGCGGCCGAGGGATCCGGCGCGGCGGGGGAGGACGACGGGGCCTCGACGGTGGGCGACTACTACCCCTACAAGCCCTATTGCCACGCCTGCGGCAAGGACTTCACGCAGGTCACGGCGTACGACGAGGCGGCCAACACGCTGACCTACCGGTGCACCGCCTGCGGCCACGAGCAGTCGATGGACCTGTCGCGCGAGGACCACGGCAAGCTGGTGTGGAAGGTCGACTGGCCGATGCGGTGGGCCTACGAGCGGGTGCTTTTCGAGCCGTCAGGCGTGGATCACCAGAGCCCGGGGTCGAGTTTTGCGGTCGGCGAGTTCTTGGCGCCGATCTTCGGGTGGGAACGGCCGATCGGGCCGATGTATGCGTTCGTCGGGATCGCGGGCATGGCCAAGATGTCGTCCAGCCGCGGCGGGGTGCCGACGCCGGCGGACGCCCTGGCGATCATGGAGCCGCACGTGCTGCGCTGGCTGTATGTGCGGCGGCGGCCCAACCAGGCGTTTTCGGTGGCGTTCAACAACGAGATCCATCGGCTCTACGACGAGTGGGATGCGTTGCGGCGCAAGGTGTCCGGCGGCACGGGGCAGCCGGGGGATCAGGCCGCTCACCTGCGGTCGGTGACGACGGCCGAGGGCGAATTGACCGGCACGCCGGTGCCGGTGGCCTACCGGGCCCTCTGCTCGGTGGCGGACCTGACCGGCGGCGCGGCGGACCAGGAGCTGCGGATTCTGCAGGCGATGGACGGCTCGATCGCGACGCTGGACGACGCCCGGCCGCGGCTGGACAAGGCCGCGACCTGGGTGGCCACCCAAGCCGATCCCGAGGATCGGACCGTGGTGCGCGCCGAGCCGGACGCGGCGGCGCTCGCCGGGCTGAGCGAGCACCAGCGGGAGGCCCTGGACCTGCTGCTGCGGGACCTCGAGGTCGACTGGACGCTTGAGGGGCTGACCACTCTGGTCTATGGCGTACCCAAGATCCAGGCCGGCCTCGACGTACGGGACAAGAAGCTGCCCCCGGCCGTGAAGGCGGACCAGCGGGCGCTCTTCGCGCTGCTCTACCGCCTGCTGCTGGGCGCCGACACCGGCCCCCGCCTGCCGACGCTCATGCTGTGCATCGGCCCGGCGCGAACCCGCGCGCTGCTGGCCCACTGACCGCTTTCCCCAACGATCTGCAGGCCCCAACGATCTGCCGGCCCACCAACCTGCTGACCCCAACTATGTGCTGAGGCCCAGCGACCGCTCACGACCTGCACTTATAGCACCATGGTGCCAAAAGGGCAGGTGACGAACGGTCGTCCTGTGGATAGTCGCGCGGCCAGGAGGCCTGCGCGACCGCGCGGCCGGGCAGTTGTCCACAGGCCGCGTCGGGTCGCGCCGCACCCGAGCAGCCGAGACGCCACAGTCGGGGTCATGCGTCACGTCGACCCGGAGCTTGCCCGCTACCACCAGGACCTGTACGCCTCGGCGTTGGACGCCGGTGACCTGCTCACTCGCTGTCAGGCCGCGCTGCTCATCGCGCCGGCCGGCTCGTACATCAGCCACTTCACCGCCGCCCGACTGCAAGGGTTGCGCGTGCCCGATTCCGCGGCGATCGACGTGAGCGTTTTGCCGGGCCGCTGCCGCGTCTTGGGTGCCCCGTTGGCCATGCATCGCGGGCACCCGGACGCGCGGGTCCGGCGGCTGGCCGGGCTTCGCGTGTCCGACCCGGTGCAGGTGGCGCTCGAGCTTGCGCGCACGCTGCGTCTGCCTCACCTCGTCGGCCTTTTCGACAGCATCGTCGAGGAGGGCTCCGTCACACGGGCGGATCTGGCTACGGCGTACGACCTGCGCCCCGGTCGGTTGCGTCGCTTCGAGGATGCCTTGGCCCTGGCCGTCCCCGGCGTGCAATCCCTTCCGGAGAGCCTGGTCCGGGTGCTGCTGGTGCTGGCGGGGCTGCGCGATTTCGTGGTTCAGCATCCGGTGAAGGACCCGCTGACGGGCGCCACGTACCTGCTCGACCTCGCCTTCCCAAGGTGGCGCGTCGCGGTGGAATACGACGGCAAGCACCACTTGCTGCCGGAGCAGCGCGCCGCTGACGAGGTACGCCGCGGCCGGATCAGCGAACTGCTCGGCTGGCGATTCGTCGTGGTCAATGCCGAGGAGCTGTACGGCGCGCCGGGTGATGTGCTGTCCCGGGCGGCGCTCGCCATCAATGATCAGAGCGGCGTGGCACCCCGCCTCGACCCAGCGTGGCGCGACTACTTCACCGAGCACGCTAGCCGGCACTGGTCCCCGGAATCGCCACAGCCATCCGCGTAGATGGCGACCGAGGGCCACCCGCGTGATGAACGACCCAGCGTCACTCGGCGACCGTTCGTGACCTGCGCTTTTGGCACCATGGTGCTAAAGATGCAGGTGACGAACGGTCGGGTTGTGGATAACTCGGGGAGTTGGCGCCTACGCGCCTGTGGATAACTCGCGGTTGGCGATCAGGCAGGCCCGCGGATGACAGCGCGCTCGCACGACCTCAGTGGATCAGCTTCTCTCGGCCCGCCCATTCAGCCTCGCGGAGCTGGAACTTCTGGATCTTGCCCGTCGAGGTCTTCGGCAGCTCGACCAGGAAGTCGATGTCCCGTGGCGCCTTGTAATGCGCGATCTGCGTCCGGACGTGCTCGATCAGCTCCGCCACGGTGGCCGTCTTGTCCGCGTGGGTCACCACGAACGCCTTGGGTCGCTCGCCCCACTTCTCGTCCGGCACCCCGACGACCGCCACCTCCAGCACCGCCGGGTGGCTCATCAGGGCCTGCTCGACCTCGACCGTGGAGATGTTCTCCCCACCCGAAATCACCACGTCCTTGGCCCGGTCGCGCAGCTCGATGTAACCGTCCGGGTGCATCACCCCGAGGTCCCCGGAGTGGAACCAGCCGCCCTCGAACGCCGTACGCGTGCCTTGCTCGTCCAGGTAATACCCCAGCATCACGTTGTTGCCCCGCATCACGATCTCGCCCATGGTCTCGCCGTCGGCGGGTACGTCGTTCATGGCGGCGTCCACCACCCGGACCGGGTCGGTCTGGATCATGCCGACGCCCTGCCGGGACTGCACCCGCGCCCGCTCGGCGGGCTCGAGGCTCGCCCACGACTCCTGCGGCTCGCACACGGTGTAGGGCCCGTACACCTCGGTCAGCCCATAGACGTGCCGGATCCCAAAACCCATCTGCTCCATCTGCAGGATCGTCGTCGGCGCCGGCGGCGCGCCCGCCGTCGTGATGATGACCGGCTCGGCCAGCTCCCGCCGCTCCGGCGCGAACATGATCGCCGAGACCACGGTCGGTGCGCCGTTCAGGTGGGTGATCCCGTGCTCGTCGATGAGCTGCCAGATCACGTCGCCGCGTACCTCGCGCAGGCAGACGTGGGTGCCGCCGATGGCGGTCACGGCCCACGGCGTACACCATCCGTTGCAGTGGAACATCGGCAGCGTCCACAGGTAGACGCTCGACGACGTGTGCGCCGAGTGGATGATCTCGCCGAAGCTGTTCAGGTACGCCCCGCGGTGGTGATAAACGACGCCCTTGGGCTTGCCGGTCGTGCCGGAGGTGTAGTTGAGCGCGAGCGGCGCCATCTCGTCCTCGACGGCCCACGGCAGCGGCTCGTCCGAGCCGGTCGCCAGGTAGTCGGCGTAACGAATCGCCTTGTCGCCGAGGGCATCCCAGGCGTCCTGCGGGAACGGTACGGCGGCCTGGTCGTCCTCGAGCACGACCACCTGGCGGACCCCGGGGGCGTCCGCCAGGGCCGCCGGCACGATCGGCAGGAACCCGGAATCGACGACGAGGACCTGCGCCGCCGAGTGGTCCAGAATGTAGCCGATCTCCAGGGCCGACAGCCGCGTGTTCAGCGCCAGCAGCACCCCGCCGGCGAGCGGCACGCCGAAGTGCGCGACCAGCATTTCGGGCAGATTCGGGAGCAGGTAGGCCACCCGGTCGCCGGGCGCGACGCCGTTCGCCTGGAGCGCCCGGGCCAGGCGGGTCGCGTCCGCGGCGAACTGCGCATAGGTACGGCGTCGCGCGCCGTAGACGATCGCGGTCTTGTCGGGGAAGACGCGGGCGGAGCGGTCGAGGAAGGACAGCGGGGTCAGCGGGGTGAAGTACACGGCATTCGACACGGGGATGGCCTTTCGCCTCTGCTGCGGATGTCCCGGCCTATCGCGGCGGGCGGTGCACCGTCAAGGCCTCGACCCACCGACAAGCCTCGTACCCGAAGCCGGTCAGCGCAGATTTCCACAGGCCGACCGTTCGTCACCTGGGCATTTGGCACCATGGTGCCAAAATGGCTGGTCACGAACGGTCGGCCTGTGGAAAGCGCGGGGGCCAGGCTGATCCGGGCTGTGGTCAGCCAGACTCGATCGAGAGCACGTGCATGCGGTGCGCCGCCCGGGTCAGCGCGACATAGAGCACCCGCACGCCGCCGGGGGACTCCGCCACGATCTCGTCGGGGTCGACGACCACGGTCGCGTCGTACTCCAGGCCCTTGACACTCAGCGGATCGGCCACGACGACCCGGCCGTCGGGGCCCCCGGAGCCCCCGGAGTCCTCGGAGCCCAACAACCCGGCGACGGCCGCCGCCCAGCGGGCCGGGACGATCACCGCGATCGCCCCCTCGACCTCGGTGCGCAAGGCTGCAACGGCCTGTTCGACGGCGCTCGCCACCTGATCGGGCGCCACGCGGCGGACCACCGGGTCGACGCCCACCTCTCGCACGGCCGCCGGAATGTCCGCATCCGGCACCAGCGGCAGGATCACCGAGGCCGCGTAGTCGAAGATCTCCCGCGCGTTGCGGTAGTTCGTCGCCATGTGGAAGGTCCGCCGGCGGTGCCGCCCGAACGCCTCGTCGCGCGCGGCGGCCGCCTCGGCGGCCCCGCCCCAGGACGCCTGCGCCGCGTCCCCCACCACGGTCCACGACGCCGAGCGACCCCGCCGGGCCAGCATCCGCCACTGCATCGGGGAGAGGTCCTGGGCCTCGTCGACCAGCACATGCGCATAATCGCCCGGCCGGTCGATCCGACCCCAGAGCAGCAGGTCGCGACGGCCCTCGGCGTCCAGCCCACCGCCCGGCGCGGCGCCGTTGGCGGCCCGCTGCCGGTAGCCCTGCCCGCCCGCCGCGGACTCACCGCCACCCCCACCGCCGCCGCCCCCGCCGCGCCCGCCGCCCCCGCCGCGCAGCGAACCGAGCGCGACCGCCTCGGCTTCGACGTCGTCGAGGAGTTCGACCTCGTAGAACCCTCGCTCGGGGTCGGTCTTCTCCGGGACCAGGCCCAGCCGCGCCGACAGGTCGTCGACCAGGGCGGCGTCGGCGACGCTCCAGGTGCCGGTGTCGAGGGCCAGACGGTACGACGCCCCCAGCGCCGCTCCGTCCGCCGCCGGGAAGACGCCGGCGACGTAACGCCCGGCGCGGCCGGGATCGGCCAGCCACAGCAGCACCTCGCGGGGGTCGACGGGCCGCCACCACTCGGCGAGGAAGCGCTCGACATCGCGGTGGTCGGCGAACACGTCGAGGAATTCGTCGCGGTCGCCCTCGCCCACCTGCCGCCACGCCGCCTGGGCCAGCGCCGAGGCCATCGCCTCCCGCGAGGAGTTGCGATGGTGATGCCGCAGCACCTGCGCGCGCAGCTTGTCCAAGGTCCGCCGGTCCAGGTGCACCGGTCGCCCGGTGACCATCACCCGCAGCGCGTCCGGGGAGCCGGGGATGACGTCGCGGGCCGCGCGGGCCAGGACGCGCCGGATCCGCGCCGATCCCTTCACCCTGGCCACCGCGGGTGGGTCGAAGCGCGTCCCCGTCACGGCGTCGACGACGTCGCCGACGGAGCGCAGCACGACGGAGTCCTCGCCGAGGGAGGGCAGGACGCGCTCGATGTACGCCGTGTACGCCGCGCTCGGCCCCACCACGAGCACCCCGCCGCGCTCGAAGCGGCGCCGGTCGGAATAGAGCAGGTACGCCGCGCGATGCAGCGCCACGACGGTCTTGCCGGTGCCGGGTCCGCCGGTGATCTCGACGACTCCGGTGGCGGGCGCCCGGATCGCCTCGTCCTGGTCGGCCTGGATCGTGGCGACGATGTCGCGCATCCGCCCGGATCGGCTTCGGGACAGGGCGGCCAGCAGTGCACCCTCGCCGAGGACGACGAGGTCCTCGGGCGCCTCGGGGACCATCAGATCGTCTTCGGCGCCGATCACGACCTGCCCGCGGCAGCGCAGGACGCGGCGGCGGAGCACGTTCATCGGCGCAGCGGGGGTGGCCCGGTAGAACGGCTCGGCCGCCGGGGCGCGCCAGTCGATGACGAGCGGTTCGTAGTCGTCGTCGCGGACCCCGAGACGCCCGACGTATCGGACTTCCCGGGCCGGCCGGCCGTCGTCATGGTCGAGATCCAGTCGGCCGAACACCAGGCCCTCGTGCTCCCGGTCGAGGTCGGCGCGGCGACGGGCGGCGCTGTAAACCAGGGCGTCCCGCTCGAACAGGCCGGTCATCTCCTCGTCGCGGACGTCGCCGGTGCGGTCGGTGCGGCCGCGGGCGAGCCCGTCGGCCTGCACCAGGGCGGCCCGCTCGCCGGCGGCGACGAGTTCGGCGTAGACGCGGTCGACGTGAGCCTGTTCGATCGCGAGCTCCGTGGCCAGGAGGTCCCGGTCGCCCTCGACGTACCCCATCCCACCCCTTGACGTGCCCGGCTGACGTTGAGTGGAACAGTCTAATCCGGCCCGGCGGCGCCCGGTCCGCGGGCCCCCGCACCCCCAGGCGACGCTCGGGTGGGACCGCGACGAGCCCGCGACGGGCCTGAGGTGGGACCCGGCCGGGACCGCGCGAAGACCCGTCAGGATTGTGAATCCCGTTGTCCTGCAAAGGGTCTCATTTGCATGGAGATGCCCTGAGCCGCCGCCTGGGCGCTTTACCTGTCGGCTCAGTTTTGCGAGGCTGATCGTGTCGCGGAGTCTCAGGCTCCCGACGCCTCGGCCCGAAACCCCCTGACGGGCCGAGGAGCCGCGGGCGCACCCCGGGGAGGACCCCCCTGTTCCTCGGGGGCGTCTGCGGCGCAGGGAACCTCGGCGCTGGGAGGCGCTGGGAACCGCGCGGATGGTCCCGCAGTGCCGATTCCGCGGCGCCGCTAGGGTGGACGCGTGAAGGTCCTCGTCGTCGGCTCCGGTGCCCGCGAACATGCCCTTGTCCACGCCCTGGCAGCGGACCCAGAGGTCGAGGAGCTGCACGCGGCGCCGGGCAACCCCGGCATCGGCGCGCAGGCCACCCGCCACGAGGTCTCCTCCCTGACCGCCGGGTCGGAGATCGCCCGACTGGCCGAGTCCCTCGGCGTCGACCTGGTCGTGATCGGCCCCGAAGCGCCGCTGGTCGAGGGCGTCGCCGACGCGGTCCGCCAGCGCGGCATCGCCTGCTTCGGCCCGTCTGCAGCGGCCGCCCGGCTCGAGGGCAGCAAGTCGTTCGCGAAGGAGGTCATGGCGGCCGCCGGGGTCCCGACCGCGCTCGCGCACGTCTGCACCTCGCCCGACGAGGTCGCCGACGCGCTGGACGCCCTCGGCGCGCCCTATGTCGTCAAGGACGACGGCCTGGCCGCCGGCAAAGGCGTCGTCGTCACGGGCAACCGCATGACCGCCCTGGCGCACGCGGCGCACTGCCTCAACCGGGGGCCCGGTGCGACGGTCGTCGTCGAGGAGTTCCTGGACGGCCCGGAGGTCTCGCTGTTCTGCGTGACCGACGGCCACACCGTGCTGCCGTTGGCGCCCGCGCAGGACTTCAAGCGCGCCCTGGACGGCGATCAGGGACCGAACACCGGTGGCATGGGCGCCTATTCGCCGCTCGACTGGGCACCGCCGGGGCTGGTCGAGGAGGTCCTGACCCGGGTTGCCCAGCCCACCGTCGACGAGATGCGGCATCGGGGCACGCCGTTCGTCGGGATCCTCTACGTCGGGCTGGCGTTGACCTCCCGCGGCACCCGGGTGGTGGAGTTCAACGCTCGGTTCGGCGACCCCGAGACCCAGGTGGTCCTCGCCCGGTTGGAAAGCCCGCTCGGCGGCCTGCTGATGGCCGCGGCGACCGGTCGCCTCGACGAGCTGGCGCCACTGCGGTGGAGCCACGACTACGCCGTCACCGTTGTGGTCGCCGCCAAGGGCTATCCGGAGGGCCCGCACAAGGGCGACCCCATCGAGGGGCTGGACGAGGTCGGTGCCGACGCGGCCGTGCTGCATGCCGGCACCACGGCGGCCACCGGTCAACTCGTCAGCGCGGGCGGGCGGGTGCTCTCCGTCGTCGCGCGGGGCGCCGATCTTGGCCAGGCGCGGGAGCGCGCGTACGCCGCGGTCGGGCGGATCCGCCTGCGCGGCAGCCACCACCGCACCGACATCGCCCTCGCTGCCGCGCAGGGCCGCATCCAGCTGCCCGGGGTCGGCGCGCCGTGACCGAACCCCGCGCCGAGACCCAAGCCCAGGCGCCCGAGCTGCCCGGCTACCGGCACGTCTACTCCGGCAAGGTCCGCGACCTCTACGCCCCCCTGGACCCGGCCACCGGGCGAGCCAACGAGGAGCAGTTGCTGCTGGTGGCGAGCGACCGCATCTCGGCGTACGACTACGTGCTCGACTCCCTCATTCCGGACAAGGGCCGGGTGCTCACCCAGCTGAGCCTGTGGTGGTTCGAGCAGCTGGCCGACCTCGTGCCGCACCACGTGCTGGCCGCCGACGGCCCCACGATCCCCGAGCGGGTGGCCGGGCGAGCGGTGCTGGTCCGCCGGCTGCGGATGCTGCCGGTCGAATGCATCGCGCGCGCCTACCTGACCGGCCACGGGTTGGCCGACTATCAGGCCACCGGCGCCGTCTGCGGCGTACCGCTGCCCCCCGGGCTGGTCGAGGCCAGCCGGCTGGCCCGGCCGATCTTCACCCCGACGTCCAAGGCGCCGCTCGGCGAGCACGACGAGCAACTGACCCATCCGCAGGTGGCGGAGCTCATCGGGGCCGACCTGACCGCGCGCGCCGGCGAGCTGACCACGACGATCCTGGCGCGGGCCGGGCAGATCGCCGAGCCGCGGGGCATCCTCATCGCGGACACCAAGGTCGAATACGGACTGTCCGAGGCGGGGGATCTGGTGCTCGCCGACGAGGTGCTCACCCCGGACAGCTCCCGGTTCTGGCCCGCTGCGGCGTACGAACCGGGGCGCACGCAGGTCAGTTATGACAAGCAGTACGTCCGCAACTGGCTCACCTCGCCGGCCAGCGGCTGGGACCCGCGCTCCGGTACGGCGCCGCCGCCGCTGCCGGCGGAGGTCGTGGAGCGCACCCGGGAGACGTACGTCGCGGCCTACGAGACCCTGACCGGCCGCCGCTTCGACGCCTGAACCGGCTCAGATCTTGAGTGAGCCGCCCATCACCGCGGTCCGGCCCGGCGGCAGGTGGAACGACGTCGACCGGTCGCCTTCGTTGTTGGTCATCCAGACGAAGATCTTGCGGCGCCACCGGGCCAGGCCGGACCCACTCTCGGCCTGGATCTTCAGCACGGAGACGAAGTAGCGGGCCTGGTCGGGGTCGATGTCGAAGGCCGTGCTCTTGCCGCGGCCCCAGGACAGGCCGACCGGCACGTTCTGGGAATCGTTGAAGCCCAGCCGGATCTGGATGTGGCAGATGCCGTCGTCGTCGTAGCCGAGGTTGTCGTAGGTGACCCGGTCGCGGTGGCGCACGTGCGGGATGTTCTGCACCACGACCGTGACGATCGCGATCTGCTCGTGGATGATCTGGTTGAAGCGCAGGTTCTCCTTCAGCGCGAGGGGGACCGTCTCGGGGTTGGCGTGCAGGAACACCGCCGTGCCGGGGACCCGCTGAACCTCGCGGTCCCGCAGCCGCTCGATCCACGGCCGGATCGGCTCCTCCAGCTCGGCACGCTTCTGGCGGACCAGCTCGCGGCCGCGCAGCCAGGTGGTCATCAGGAAGACGATGGCCCCGGCGATGAGCACCGGCAGCCAGCCACCGTGCAACAGTTTTGTCAGGTTGGCACCGAAGAAGGTCGCCTCCAGGCCGCCGACCACGACGGCGATGAGGACCAGCAGCCACATCGGCCAATGCCAGACCTTGTCCGCGAGGCCGAGGAACAGCACGGTGGTCAGCACGAGGGTGCCCGTCACTGCCAGCCCGTAGGCGTTGGCGAGGTGGTTGGCGTTCGGGAAGCCCGCGATGAGCAGCAACACCCCGAAGTAGAGCAGCCAGTTGATGGTCGGCACGTAGATCTGGCCACCCTCGGATCGCGAGGTGTGCTTGACGGCGACGCGCGGGATCAGGCTCATGTGCACGGCCTGATGGGACACCGAGAAGGCCCCGGAGATGACCGCCTGGGAGGCGATCACCGTCGCCAGTGTGGCCAGCCCGACCAGCGGCAGAACCGCCCAGTTCGGGGCCATCCGGAAGAACGGATTGTCGATGGCGGTGGGGTCGGCGAGGATTTCCGCGCCCTGGCCGAGGTAGTTCAGCACCAGGCAGGGGAAGACGACGGCGAACCAGGCCAGCCTGATCGGTCGAGCCCCGAAGTGCCCCATGTCGGCGTACAGCGCCTCGGCCCCCGTGATCGTCAACACCACCGCGCCCATCGCGACGAACGCGATGAACGGTTCTTCGACGGCGAAAGCCAGCGCGTGGGTCGGCGAGAGGGCGCCGACAATCTCCGGTCGGGCCAGGATCTGCGGGATCCCGAGCACGGCCAGCGTCCCGAACCACAGCACCATGACCGGACCGAACGCCCGGCCCACCACGGCGGTGCCGAAGCGCTGCACGAGGAAGAGCATGGTCAGGATGGCCACGGAGATCGGCAGGATCCAGTCCTCCATCGCCGGATTGGCGACGTTAAGGCCCTCCACGGCGGACATGACCGAGATGGCCGGGGTGATCACCGAATCCCCGTAGAACAAGGCGGCGCCGACGATGCCGAGCAGGGTGATGGCGTGCACGGCGCGCTTGCTGCGGAACGAGTCGCGCAACAGGGCGGTCAGGGCGAGGATGCCCCCCTCGCCGTGGTTGTCGGCCCGCATGACCGGACGACGTACTTGATCGAGACGATCATCGTGATCGACCAGAAGGCCAGCGAGATCACGCCGTACACGTTCGCGGGCGTCGCCGCGACCGCGTGCTGGTCGATGGAGAAGACGGTCTGCATCGAATACAGGGGGCTGGTGCCGATGTCCCCGAACACGATGCCCAAGGCGCCGAGCATCAGTGGGGCCAGGCGCCGGCCGGAGTGGCTCGGGGTGTCGTCGGGGGAGCTGGTGGGGTGACTGAGGCCGCCGGCCGCGACCTTCGGTACGACGTCCTGTTCCTGGGCTGGGACGTCCTGTTCCTGGGCTGGGACGTCCTGTTCCTGGGCTGCGACGTCCGCTTCCGGGGCTGCGACGTTGTGCTCCTGGGCGTCCGGGCGGTCTTCGACCGGGCCCACGTCTTCCACTTCGGGGGTCACGACTGCGAATCCTCGCAGCTTCTCCTGGGCGGGAGACGGTGGGCGCGCGGGCCCGTCCCGGCGGTCCCCACACCGATAGGCTGGAGCCCATTGCCCCGCCCGCACAGGAGACGCCTCATGGGAACCGTCGTCGTGGACGTGATGCTCAAGCCCGAGATCCTTGACCCGCAGGGACAGGCCGTCGCGGGCGCCCTGCCGCGCCTGGGGTTCGGCCAGTTCACGGCCGTGCGCCAGGGCAAACGCTTCGCCCTGACCGTCGACGGCGAGGTGACGCTGGAGGTCCTGGACGCGGCTCGCAGGGCCGCCGAGGTGCTGCTGTCCAACCCGGTGATCGAGGACATCGTCTCGGTGCGGGCGGAGGATGCCCCGGAGGTGCTGCCGTCGGCGGCGACGCTGGCGGGTTATGACTGGGACGACGATGAGCTGCCCGACACCTGGGGCGCCAACGACCATGTGGCCGAGGGTGAGGTGCGGCGCGAGGCGCGGCCCGTCCCGGCGTACCGTCGTCCCGTGTCTATCGAAGTCTTGGACGCCCTCCCCGGCACTGGCCTTTACCACATGGAGGACGACGAGTGATGCGGATCGGCGTCGTCACCTTCCCGGGGACGCTCGACGATCTGGACGCGCAGCGCGCCGTTCGAGCCGCTGGCGGCGCGCCGGTGCCGCTCTGGCACGCCGACGCCGACCTGCACGGTGTCGACGCGGTCGTGCTGCCGGGCGGGTTCAGCTATGGGGACTACCTGCGGGCCGGGGCGATCGCGCGGTTCGCGCCGGTGATGACGCCGATCATCGAGGCGGCTCGGGGCGGACTGCCGGTGCTGGGCATCTGCAACGGCTTCCAGGTGTTGTGCGAGTCGCACCTGCTGCCGGGCGCGTTGTCCCGCAACGCCGGGCGGCAGTTCGTGTGCCGCGACCAACGGCTGCGGGTCGAAAACGTCGAGACGGCCTGGACCCGCGACTTCACGGCCGGCCAGGAGATCGTGATCGTCCTGAAGAACGGCGAAGGCTGCTTCGTGGCCGACCCGGAGACGGTCGCCCGGATCGAGGGCGAGGGGCGGGTGGTCTTCCGATATGTCGGCGGCAACCCCAACGGCAGCTACGCCGACATCGCCGGGATCTGCAACGAGCGCGGCAACGTGGTCGGGCTGATGCCGCACCCCGAGCACTGCATCGACGACCTGTTCGGCCCGTCGCGCGACGGCATCGCCTTCTTCACCTCGATCCTGCACACGCTTGTGAGCGCCTGACCGGCGCCTGACCTCATGTGGAGCCTGAACCCGTGACCGACCAGCAGGCGAGCATCATCGCCGCGCCGACGTCTGCCCAACTCGACACCGTCGAGAACGCTCGCGCCACCCCCGACCGGGTCCTGCCCTATCGCGAGCTCGGGGTGGCCGACGACGAATACGCGCGGATCCGCGAGATCCTCGGGCGCCGGCCGACGGGCGGGGAGCTGGCGATGTATTCGGTGATGTGGTCCGAGCACTGCTCCTACAAGTCCTCCAAGGTGCACTTTCGCCACTTCTCAGAGAACCTCACCGACGAGATGCGCGCCAAGATGCTCGTCGGCATCGGCGAGAACGCCGGGGTCGTCGACATCGGCGACGGCTGGGCCGTGACGTTCAAGGTCGAGTCGCACAACCACCCGTCGTACGTGGAGCCCTATCAGGGCGCCGCCACCGGCGTCGGCGGGATCGTCCGGGACATCATGGCGATGGGCGCGCGGCCGATCGCGGTGATGGACCCGCTGCGGTTCGGGGCGCTGGACCACCCGGACACCCACCGGGTGTTGCCGGGGATCGTCGGGGGGATCGGCGGCTACGGCAACTGCCTGGGCCTGCCCAATATCGGCGGCGAGGTCGTCTTCGACCCCTGCTATCAGGGCAACCCGCTGGTCAACGCGTTGTGCGTGGGCAAGATGCGGATCGAGGACATCCACACGGCGCACGCCTCCGGTGCGGGGAACAAGGTCGTGCTCTTCGGGGCGCGGACCGGCGGCGACGGCATCGGTGGTGCCTCGGTGCTGGCGTCGGCGACGTTCGACGCCGATGGCCCCACCAAGCGGCCATCGGTGCAGGTGGGGGACCCGTTCAAGGAGAAGACCCTGATCGAGTGCTGCCTGGAGCTGTACGCCGCGGGCGTGGTCGACGGCATCCAGGACCTGGGCGCGGCCGGATTGTCGTGTGCCTGGAGCGAATTGGCCAGCGCCGGCGACGGGGGCATGGACGTGTGGCTGGACGACGTACCGCTGCGCGACCCGACCCTGGCTCCTGAGGAGATCCTCATGAGCGAGTCCCAGGAACGGATGATGGCGGTCGTCGAGCCGGGGCGGCTCGAGGAGTTCCTGGCCATCACCGCGAAGTGGGACATCGAGGCGACAGTGTGTGGGGAGGTCGTGCCCGGCGACCGGCTGCGGGTGTACTACCGCGGCGAGGTCATCGTCGACGTGCCGCCGCGGTCGGTGGCGCACGACGGTCCGGTCTATCACCGGCCGATCGTGCGTCCGACCTATCTTGATGGGCTGCAGGCGGATTCGCCGGACGCGCTGCCGCGCCCGACGTCCGGGGCCGAGCTCGGCGAGGTTCTGCGGCGTCTCGTGGCGAGCCCCGATCTGGCCGACAAGAGCTGGGTCACGGACCAGTACGACCGTTACGTGATGGGCAACACCGCCCTGGCCCAGCCCGACGACGCCGGCGTCATCCGGATCGACGAGACCACCGGGCGTGGCGTGGCGCTCGCGACGGACTGCAATGGGCGGTATTGCAAGCTCGACCCATACGCCGGGGCGCAGCTCGCCCTCGCCGAGGCGCACCGTAATGTCGCCGTCGCGGGGGCTCGGCCCTTGGCGGTGACCGACTGCTTGAATTTCGGGTCGCCGGAGGACCCGGGGGTGATGTGGCAGTTCGAGCAGGCCGTGCGTGGTTTGGCGCAGGGGTGCAAGGCGCTGGGCATCCCGGTGACGGGCGGGAATGTGTCGTTCTACAACCAGACCGGCGACGTGGCGATTCACCCCACGCCGGTCGTCGGGGTGCTGGGCGTGATCGAGGACGTGGCGCGGCGGACCCCGTCGTCCTGGCGCGAACCCGGCCTGACGTTGCTGCAGCTGGGGACCTCGCGGGCGGAGTTCGGCGGGTCCAGTTGGGCGTGGCAGCTGCACGGGCACCTCGGTGGGCTGCCGCCGAAGGTTGATTTGGCCGCTGAGAAGGCGCTGATGGAGGTGCTGGTCGGGGGCGCGCAGCGAGGCCTGTTCGCGGCGGCGCACGATCTGTCCGACGGGGGCCTGGCCGTGGCGGTGGCCGAGGGCGCGATGCGGTACGGCGTCGGGGCGAGCCTTGGTTTGGCCGAGGTGTGCGCCGCGAGTGGGTTGGGTGCCTTCGAGGTGCTGTACGCCGAGAGCGCGGCCCGGGCTCTGGTCGCGGTGCGGCCCGAGCAGGTCGAGGCGGTGCGGGCGTTGGCGGCCGAGCACGGCGTACCGGCGGTCGTGGTCGGCGAGACCGGCGGCGAAAACCTGGCCGTGGCGGGCGAATTCGCGATTCCGGTGGCCGAACTGGCCGCCATCCACCGGGCCACTATCCCGGCCGCGCTCGAGGCCTGATCGGCTCCGGCTAGCCCGCGACCAGTTCGAGCAGTTGGGTCTCGCGGGGCAGAGCCTCGGCGGTGGACAGCATCGGCGGGCGCGGGCTGGGGCGGCGGGGTTCGCGGACGCCGGCCGAGCCGTCGTCGCCGAACTCGTCTCGGCCCCACAGGTCTCGTGGCGGGGGAACCGGCCGTCCCCGGCCGCGGTCGGTCAGGCGCAGCCGGTCGCGGGTGCGGCGGAGAACTTTGAACTTCGGATCGGCGGCCATGGCGCCCTCCTTCGTCGCCGCCCAGGCTAGTCCTGCGGGATGGTCCCCCGCTAGGGTCGGCGGCGTCACACCCGGGGCCCCACGCAGGCTCGCCCCGGATCCGCCGAGTTCGGGGAGACGGCATGAGCAGCAGCGCAACTCAGATCACGGGGCGGCGCGAGGAGCGCGGTGGCGCGACGTACCTGGTGTGGGAGCGGACGTTCGCGCAGTCGCCGGAGCAGGTCTGGGCGGCGGTCACCGAGCCGGCACGGCTGGCGCGCTGGATCGGCACGTGGGAGGGCGATCCGGGCGACGGCGCGGTCGACTTCCGGATGACCGCCGAGGGCGAGGACTGCCCGACCGAGCGTTATCGCATCCTGGCCTGCGACCCGCCGCGACGCCTCGTGGTGGAGTCCGGCGACGGCCCTGTGTGGCACCTGGAGCTCGACGTCGTCGAGACTCCCGCCGGGGCTGACCACGGCCCTCGGCTCGTCTTCGCGCAGCGGATCGACGACCCCGCGGGCGCGGAGAACATCGGGCCCGGCTGGGAGTACTACCTGGACCGCCTCGTCGCGGCCGAGTCCGGCACCGACGTCGCCGCGATCGACTTCGACGACTACTACCCGGCGCAGGCGCAGGCCTATCGCGACCTGTTCGCCTGAGCCGCGGCAGGCGCCATGACGCGCTTCCGTGTCCCAACCCGTTGCTGCGAAGACTCACAACGGTGTGAGTTCCGCCGATGTAGTTCGTGCAGGGCATGGGAAGCCCTGACGCACTGGGGGATTCGCGCAGTCAGCTGACGAAGGGGGACGTCGGGATGTGGACCATCTCCCCGACGGGGGACACGCGGCAGGGCCGTGGCGGGGATGACGGTACGCCGTGGTCGACGATCTTGCTCCGGCTCCGCGCCGCCAGCCCGTGGGGATTCTGGGCGGCGGCGGCCACGACGTACGTCCTGGCCCTGCTCGTCGGGCTCGCCCTGACGCCGACCGGGGCGCCCTATCCCCTCGCCGACCCGGCGCCGGGCGTCGCGGCCCTGTGGCTGTCGAGCTACTCCCACCAGCCCCGCTGGTGGCGGGACTCCGCCGCGCGCGCCGCGGCGGCCACGATCCTGCTCGCGGGCCCCGCGCTGTTCGCCGGTGCGGGCGCCGACCCCGTCCTGGCGCTCAGCCACGGACCGACCACCCTCGCCGTCGCCGCCACCACGATCGCGATCTGGACCCTGCTGCTGCGGCCCGGCCGGGGCGCCATGGCCGGCATCTGGCGGCTGTTGCTCACCGCCGGCGCGGCTGGCGGGCTGACGCTGTTCGTCGTACCGCTCGTGGCCCCGGCCGGCCCCGGCGGGCTCCCGCCGGTCTGGCTGGCCTGGCTGATCCGGGCGACCGCCGGTGTCTTCGTTCCGGTCCTGATCGGCCACGCGCTGCTCGCGCCCGCTTCCGGGGTGCTGCGGCGGGCCCGGCTGTCCCAGCTGCTGCCGCTGCTCGCGGCGACCGCCGTCGGCGGTGGCGTGGAGGTGCTCGCCGACCAGCGTCTCTACCTCATGATTCCCCTCGTGGTGTGGGCGGCCGCCGCGTTGACGGAGCGAGGCGCTGCGGCGTACGCCCTGGTGGCGCTCGCCGTCGTGCTGCGCGGCGCCGCGGGAGATGCCGGGCCGTTCGCGCTGGGCGGGATGACGGACCGCACGCTCACTGTCAACACCGTGGCCTTGGTGCTGGTCGGCGTGGCCATGACCCTGGCACGGACCCGCGCGGAGCGGGCGGTGCTGCTGGCCGAAGTGACCGCGCGATCGCGGGAGGCGGTGGAGCAGGCGCATCTCTTCACCACCATGATCGCCGCCACCCAGGAGGCCGTCGTGACCCTGGACGACGCCGCCCGCGCGGTCGTCGTCAACGACGCCGCGCGCGCCCTGGCGGATCAGTGCGGCAGCACCGTCGAGGCGTTGGTCGAGGTCGCGGGCGAGGACCGGCTGGCCGCGGTGTTGACGGCGGGCGAGAGCGTCGTCACCGACATCACGGTTCCGGCCGCCGTCGGGGGAGCGCAGCGGGTGCTCGCGCTGCGGGCCTATCCGATGCGGCACCACGGGGTCGCCGGTGCGGTGGTCTTCCTGGCGGACGTGACGACCGAGCGGCGCCGTACCGAGGGGTTGCGCTCGTTCGCCCGCACCGTCGCGCACGACCTGCGCAACCCGTTGAGCGGGATCCGGCTCTCCTCGGAGTTGGCGGCCAGCGCCCTGGACGTCGGGGACACCGACGAGGCGGCGGCCATGATGGCGGCCATCGCCGCGACCGGGGACCGGGCCGCACAGATCCTGCGTGACGTTGCCGACTACTCCCTCGCCGGCGATGCCGAGCTGGCCAGCGAGCCGCTGCTGCTGTCCGAGTTCGTGGCCCGGATCGCGCGCCAGCGGGCCGCCGACCCGACCACGAGCAGCCCCGAGCTGACCATCGATGCGGACGTGTGGGCGCAGGCCGACGCGCGGCTGCTGGCGCGGGTGGTGGACAACCTGCTGGGCAACGCGGTCAAATACTGCGCCCCGGGAACTCTCGCGCAGGTCGAGATCGTCGCCCGGGAGACCGACGACGGTCGCGTGGCCGTGGTGGTGGCGGATCGCGGCATCGGCGTGCCTGACGGCCAGGAGCAGCGGATCTTCGAGGCGTTCCATCGGGCGCCGCAGCACGCGACGGCGTACGCCGGGACCGGCCTCGGCCTGGCCATCTGCCGGCAGGTGATCGAACGGCACGGTGGCACGATCTCCGCCCGCCGGCGCCCCGGCGGCGGCACGGTGTTCCGGTTCAGCCTGCCCGCGGCGGCAGCGCGCCCGGTCCGTACGCCGTGCGCCGAACCCGCCCTGGCGCACTGATCCTCGTACCACGGTATGGAGGGGGTGCGCCGAGCGGCGCCCCTTGACCGCCGGTCTTGAGGGCGCCGGTCAGGACAGCAGTGCCTGGCCGACATAGTCGCCGGGGCGGACCCCCGGCGGGACCGCGTACAACCCCGAGGCGCGGTGCTGCAGGTACTCCATCATCAGGTCATCCCGCGACATCTTCGTCTGCATCGGCACGTACTGCGTCAGCGGATTGCGGACATAGGCGATGAAGAACAGCCCGGCGTCCATCCGCCCCAGCCCGTCGCTGCCGTCCGTGTAGTTGTAGCCCCGTCGCAACATGTGGACGCCGCCGTTCTGGCTCGGATGCGCGTGCGCCGCGCCACGAGATACGACCCGCCTGCGAGCCAATCGGCCGTCGGGTCGTCGCCGCGGGACACCCAGACGTGCTCGCGCAGCAGTTCGGCGTCCTCGGCCTTGACGTTCGCGGTGCCGTCCTTGAAGCCGAACAGGTTGCGCGGGGTCGCCTGCGAGGTGGACGTCGAGGAAGTACGGCCAAAACCGAGCTGGCTCCACCGCAGCGCCGCCGTCCCGAATGCGATCCTGGCCAGATTCCGCACGGCGTGGACCGCCACCTGCGGGTCGTCCGCGCAGGCCTGCACGCACAGGTCCCCATCGCTGCGGGCTGGGTCGAGCTTGTCCGCCGGGAAATGGGGCAGCGGCTGCAGCGCCTTGGGCTGCCGCGCGGCGAGCCCGAACCGGTCCGTGCCCGCCGCGTCGCGGAACAGGCTCGGCCCGAAGCCGAACGTCAGCGTCAGCTTGGCGGCGGGCAGCCCGTCGGCCTCGCCGGAGTCGTTGGGCGGTGCGTCGTACGACGTGGGTGCCCCGCCGACCGGGCGCCCCGCGGTCAGCTCGGCCGCCGCAGCGGTCCAGGCCCGCAGCAGCGCCACCAGGTCCTCGCAGGAGGTGGTCGTCAGGTCGAACGCCGCGAAGTGCAGCCGGTCCTGGGCCGGGGTGACGATGCCCGCCTGGTGTTCGCCGTGAAAGGGGTACGTCGTGGGCGGTGGGCCCACCGGCCCCGGCGTACCGTCCGCCGGGTCCGCCACGGCTCGGCCACCCGCGAAGCCCGCGGCGCCGACGGCCAACCCGGCGCCCGCGAGCCCGAGCAGGCCGCGCCGACTCACCCCGGCCGAGGTCACGCCAGCACCGCCGCCGTGAGCTTGGACAGCGGCTCCGACAAGGCGTTGACCGCATCGGAGAGCGCCTTGACCTGGGTCTTGTCGAGCTTGTCGTAGGTGACGAAGCCGTCGCCGCTCTTGTGTTGGTCCAGCAGCTTCTGCAACTCCGAGAAGCGAAGCTGGATGCGGGAGTCGAGCATGGCGTCCTTCTTCTTCAGGAGCGGCCGCAGCCCCTCCCAGGCGACCCGGGCGCCGTCAACATTGGCCTGGAAGTCGTAGAGGTCCGTGTGCGACCAGATTTCCTCCTCGCCGGTGACCTTGCCGGTGGCGACCTCGTCGAGCAGCGACTTGGCGCCGTTGCCGATCTGGTCGGCGGTGAAGGTGATCGTGCGGGTGCGGGTATAGAGCTCGTCGGTGTCCTTGACGAGCTGGTCGGCCATCGACGCACGCTGCGCCGACGTCAGCGGCGTGTAGCCGCTCGCCGGCGGCCACAGGTCCTTCTCCATCACGTGCCAGCCGGTCCAGATCTGGCCCTTCTCCAGGTCGGCCTCGCGCAGGTCCATCTTCGGGTCGAGGTCGCCGAAGCTCTCCGCGACGGGCTCGATGCGCTCCCAGTGCTGGCGGGCTCGCGGATAGAGCGCGCGGGCGTCATCGTCCTTGCCGCCCTTGTACAGCTCGACGAACCGCGCGGTCTGTGCCTTCAGCTGCTCCGTCTGGTCCTTCACATAGGCGGCGTACTGCGTGTTCGCCGCGGCCACCAGCTCCTTGTCGGCCCCCGCAGGACCGACGTCCTGACCCGAGTCGGTCACGGTGAAGGCGGCCCGAATGCCCTCGCCGATCATGCCCGGCTTGCAGGCGGTGAAGTACTTGCCGGGTGCCGCTCGCAGCACGAGGTCGCGGGTCAGGCCGGGTCCGATGTTCTCGACCTCGCCGATGATCCGCAGCCCGTCCTCGCCGAGCAGGTAGAACTCGGTGACCTTGCCGCCGTCGTTGGTGACCGTGAAGGTCAGGTTGCCCGAGGGGGCCTCGCCCGCGGAGACCCTGCATTCGCCGTCGGTGGAGCTGACCGTGAGCTGTCCGGTCTTGGCCCCGGACGTCGCGCCGGCGCTCTGGGTCGGGGAGTTGCTCGTGCAGCCCGCGAGGGCCAGGGCTGCGACCGTCAGCAGGGCGGGGGCGGTCGCGCGAGCCCGCCCGGGGGTGCGCGGGGAGGTGAGCGGGCGGGTCGTCGTACGGCGGGTCACGCGGTGGCTCCTTCGGTGGTGCGGCCGCGCTGCGGCGCGGGCGCGGTGGTCGCCGGGCGACGGACCGCCCGGACGAAGAGGGTGAGGACGGGGACGACGTAGGCCCACCAGGCGATCGCTTCGAGCCAGGTCGTCGCGGGGGAGAAGTTGAAGACGCCCTTGAGCAGCGCGCCGACCAGCGAACCGGGCTCGATCACGTGGCTGACGTCGAACGCGAGGCTGTGCAGGCCGGGCAGGATCCCGGCTTCTTGGAGGTCGTGCACGCCGTACGCGAGCACACCCGCGGCCACGAAGATCAGGAAGACGCCGGTCCACCGGAAAAACGCGGCCAGGTCGAGCTTGAGCGCGCCGCGGTAGACGAGTACGCCGAGCACGACCGCGGTCAGCAGGCCGAGGAGCGCCCCGATCAGCGGCGCCGTGGTGGAGGCGTTGTCGCGCGCGGCGGCCTTGGTCGCGGCCCACAGGAAGAGGGCGGTCTCCAGGCCTTCGCGTCCGACGGCGAGCATCGCCACCACGACGAGGCTGCGCCGACCCGTCTGCGCCGCCGCGTCGAGCGCACCGCGCAGCTGGCTGGACAGGCCGCGGGCCGACCGGGCCATCCAGAAGATCATCCAGGTCACGAAGCCGACGGCGACGATCGACAGCCCGCCGCCGATGGCCTCCTGGGCCTCGAAGGTCAGCCCTTGCGGACCGAACGTCAGCAGCGCCCCGAAGCCGAGCGAGATCGCGACGGCGGCGGCCACGCCGGTCCAGATGGCGGGGAGGAGCTGGCGGCGGTCGGAGCGGACGAGGTAGGCGACCAGGATGACCACCACGAGGCTGGCCTCTAGGCCCTCGCGGAGCCCGATCAGGTAGTTCGCGAACACGCAGGCTCCTCCGGGGTGGGCGGCACGACCCTGCAGAGCTTAGGTAAGGCTTACCTAACTTGCAAGGCGCCTGTCACGTCGCCCGCCAGGCCGAGGGGATCGGCGGCTGCGGAGACGGCTCGGCGTCCGCGGCGGTGAACGGTCGCGCGGACCGCAACCAGGACGCCAGCTCGCGCTCCGCGCGGACGCCGGTGGGGATGGGGCATCGCGCGGCGGCACGGCGGAGGGCGCCGACGTCGTACGCCGTGGGCGAGGCGACCAGCACGCTGTTGCCGAACCGGCGGCCCTTGAGGATGTCGTGCGTGGCGAGCACCGCGAGGTTCGGCAGGCCCGCGGCGACGCAGCCGGCCGCGACCCGGACCAGGTAGCGGCGGTCCGGGGCATCCGCCAGGTTCGCCACGAGCAGGCCGCACCGGTCGAGCACGCGCGCCACCTCCGTCAGGAACTCCACCGTGCCGAGCTCGGGTGGCACTCGGCCCGCGGCGTACGCGTCGAGCAACACCGCCTCGGCGCTTGCTGAAGCAAGCGCTCGGACCCCGGTCGCCCCGTCGACGGCGCGGACTCGGATCCGGTGGCCTCGGGGCAGGGGCAGCTCGCGGCGTACGGCGGCCGTGGTCGACTCGTCGGGTTCGAGCACGATCTGCGGCGACCCTGGCCGGGTGTGCGCCACATAGCGCGCCAGCGTCAGCCCGGCCCCGCCGACGTGCGTGACCGCCAGCGGCTGCGGCGTCGCCGGCGCGAGGGCATCAAGCGCCAGCCCCATCTGAGCGACGTATTCGAAGGCCAGGTTCGTGGGGTCGGCCACGTCGACGTACGACTGTTGATGCCCGTCCCGGTAGACCAGCACCCCGCCGCGCTCGTCCCGCACGAAGGTCACGGGCACCGGGTCCATGCCTCGACCGTACGTCGCGTCGCCGCCCCGGTCCTCCCGCGAAGGTCCAAGGAATGCCCTGGATTCGCCGGAACCGACTGTGCCCGAGGCTAGCTCGCGCGTACTGTCGCCTCTGCGCCGTCGCTCACTCGGCGGCCCCACCAGAGAGGCGGTTCGCATGGCCCAGCCCATCTCCGAGGGGACCGATCGCGGCCAGACCTCGATGACCGACCGCGCGTTCTTCGGGCAGCCCGCCGGCCTGTCCACCCTCTTCTTCGTCGAGTTGTGGGAGCGGTTCTCCTACTACGGGATGCGTGCGATCCTCGCGTACTACCTGTACTTCGCGATCGTCGACGGCGGGCTCGGCCTGGCCGAGCCCTCCGCGGTCGCCATCGTGTCGATCTACGGCGCGTCCGTATACCTGCTCGGCGTGGTCGGCGGCTTCCTCGCCGACCGGGTGATGGGGGCCTGGCGCGCGACGCTGTACGGCGGGATCGTCATCATGGCCGGCCACATCAGTCTTGCGATCCCTGCGGTGCTCGCGTCGTGGACCGGGATCGTCCTCGTCGCGATCGGGACCGGCCTGCTCAAGCCCAACATCTCGACGATGGTCGGCGAGCTGTACGACCGGGGCGACCCCCGCCGCGACAGCGGCTTCTCGATCTTCTACATGTCCATCAACATCGGCTCGTTCTTCTCGCCGCTCATCGTCGGGACCGTGCGCGAGCGGTGGGGGTTCCACGCCGGCTTCTCGGTGGCGGCCGTCGGCATGGCCATCGCGGTCGCGCTGTTCGTGTGGCGTTCCGGCACCCTGCGGGGCGCCGGCAGGGCCGTGCACAACCCGTTGCCGCGGCAGGAGCGCGGCAAGGTCGCCCTGTGGGGGCTGGCGGCGCTCGCCGTCTTCGCCGGCTGCTACCTGCTCGCCGGCCTGTGGCGCGGCAGCGTCGTGGGGCAGTTCATCGACGCCGTGTCCTTCTTCGCCTTCGGGGCACCGATCGCCTACTTCGTCGTGATGTTCCGCAGTCCGAAGGTCAGCGCTCAGGAGCGCAGTCATCTGCTGGCCTACGTGCCGCTGTGGGTCGGCGCGATGCTCTTCTTCATGGTGTTCGAGCAGGCCGCCGGCAAGATGGCCGTCTTCGCCGAGCAGCGCACCGTCGGCGAGCTCGGGCCGATCGGGTTTCAGGCCGAGTGGTTCCAGTCGATCAACCCGTTGACGATCGTGATCCTGGCCCCACTCTTCGCGGTCCTGTGGCGCTACCGAGCCGGCAAGTTCCCGTCGCTGCCGGCCAAGTTCGCCCTCGGCGTGACCCTGGTCGGCATCTCGGCGCTGATGTTGGCCTGGATGTTCGCTTCGTACACCCCCGAGCACAAGGCGCCGGTGTTCCTGCTCGCCGCGTGCTTCATCATCCAGACCCTCGGCGAGCTGTGCCTGTCTCCGGTGGGCCTGTCGGCCACGACGCTGCTCGCCCCGGCGGCGTTCGCCAGCCAGGCGATGGCCCTCTGGTTCCTCGCCTCCTCCGCGGGCCAAGCGCTCGCGGCCCAGCTCATCACCGCGATGAAGAATGTGCCCGACAGCCAGTACTACCTGGTGAACGCCGCGATGACCCTGGTCGTCTCGGGGCTGCTCTTCGCGCTCGTGCCCTGGACGCGCCGGAAGATGGCCGACGTGGAGGAGGCCCAGCGCGCCGGCGTCGACGCGGACCGGGACAGCCGCAGCCACGCGCACTGACGTCGGAGCCGACGGGGCCGCAGGTCAGCGGGCCGGGCCGCGGGTCAGCGGGCCGGGCCGCGGGTCAGCGGGCCGGGCCGCGGGTCAGCACGCCGGATCGTGCGCGCGGACCGGGCGAGCCACCCCGTGCCGGCCCTCGTCGTACCGCTCCACCTGCACCATCGCCAGCTGCCCCGTCGTGGCCCGGGCCAGGCCCGAGGTGGGCCGGTCCGCCGTGAGCACGTTCGGGTTGCCGTGCACGTCGAGGGCGCCGGGGGCGAGCGGATCGTCACGAGGCGCGTCGGGATCGCCGGCGCCGTCGCCGTCGCCGGCCAGCGGCACCGGACCGGGGTCGGCGGGGTCGTACCAGGCCCCCGTCGACAGCTGCACCACCCCGTGCCGCAGCCCGTCGTCGAGCACGGCCCCGGCCAGAACGTGCCCCCGGTCGTTGAACACCCGCACCAGATCCCCGGCACCGATGCCCCGCGCCGCCGCGTCCGCGGGGTGCAGCCGGATCGGCTCCCGACCGGCGACCTTGCTGGCCTGGCTCGCCCCGCCGTGGTCCAGCTGGCTGTGCAGCCGGGTCTTCGGCTGGTTCGCGATCAGATGCAGCGGATACCGCTGCGCCGCAGCCCATTCCGCGGGTTCGAGCCACGTGGGGACGCCCGGGCAGTCCGGCAGCCCGAGCGCGGCGATCGTCGGGGAGGCCAGTTCGATGCGCCCGCTGGGCGTGCCGAGCCGATGCGCCGTGGGGTCCGCGCGAAAGTCCGCGAGCAGGCGCTGCCCGGCGGCCGTCGGCAGCTTCAGCACGCCGCGATCGCGGAACTGCTCGTACGTCGGCAGCGAGGCCGGCCACTCGGGGTCCGGCAGCGCCCCCGCCGGCACGATCCGCCCCGCCGCGAGGTCCGCGCGCCACTCCTCGTAGAGGTGCCGCAGCCACTGCTCGCTCGTGCGGCCGGCCGTGAACTCGGCGGCGAAGCCCAGCCGCTCCGCTAGCGCCGCGAAGGTGTCGTAGTCGTCGCGGGACTGTGCGTGCCGGGGCACGGCCGCGTGCATCGCCACCAGTAGAGCGCCGTTGCGGCTCCCGGTCAGGTCGTCGCGCTCCGCGGCGGTCGTGGAGGGGATCACGATGTCGGCGTGCCGGGCCATCGGCGTCCAGTAGGGGTCGTGCACCACGATCGTGTCCGGCCGGGCCATGGCCCGCCGCAGCCGGTTCAGATCCTGGTGGTGATGGAACGGATTGCCGCCGGCCCAATACACCAGTCGGATGTCCGGGAAGGTGACCGCGCCGCCGTCGTACGGGACGGTCGCCCCCGGGTGCAGCAACAGGTCCGCGATGGCCGCCACCGGGATCCGCGGGCGCACCGGGTTGCTGCCCTGCGGCAGCGTCGGCAGCCGGAAGGGTACGGCGGGTAGCCCCGGGGAGTTCATCGAGCCGTAGCCGAACCCGAACCCGCCGCCGGGCAGCCCCACCTGGCCCAGCAGCGCCCCCAGGGCGACGACCGCCCAGATCGCCATCTCGCCGTGGTGCTGGCGCTGCAGCGACCAGGTCGCGGTGACCAGCGAGCGCTGCCCGGCCAGCTCCAGCGCGAGGTCCTCGATCGCGCCCGCGGGCAGCTCGCAGATCGGGGCGGCCCAGCGGGCATCCTTGACGATGCCGTCGCGCTCGCCGGTCAGATAGGCGGCCAGCTCGTCGCGGCCCACCGTGTGGGTCGCCAGGAACGCCTCGTCGGCCAGCCCCCGGACCAGCAGGGTGTGGCACAGCGCCAGCAGCAGCGCGGTGTCGGACCCGGGCCGGATCGGCAACCAGCGGGCCCCGGCGTGGCTGGTCAGGTCGGGCAGGTCGGGCAGGTCGGGCAGGTCGTGCAGGTCGTCGCGCAGCGGGGTGACGCCGATCAGGTGGCCGCCGCGGGCCAGGTACGCCGACAGGGCGGACCGCGTCGGATGATCGCCGGTGCCGCCGTGATTGATCGCGGTGTTCTTGGCCGGCACGCCGCCCAGGGCCAGCCAGACCTGGGTGTGCTCGACGATCTCGGCCCACGGCGTGGACCGCTGACTGGCGATGACCTCCGGGCAGGCCACCCGCGGCAGGAACACCTCCAACGCGCCCGTCGAATAGGTGTTGACGCTGGCCGTGTAGCCGCCCAGGCCGTTGAGGAAGCGATGCACCTGACTCTGCGCGTGGTGGAACCGACCGGCCGACCCCCAGCCGTAGCTGCCCCCGAAGATCGCCTGGTTGCCGTGCTCGTCGACGACCCGCCGCAGCTCGGCGGCGAGCCGATCGAGCAGCTCGTCCCAGCCGACGGACAGGTAGTCGCCCGGCCCGGGCCCGCGCGGGTCGCCGGGGGGCCGGCCGGTGCCGCGGTCCCGGCTCGGCCCGGGCCCGTTCTCCCACCAGCCACGACGTACGGCGGGAGCGGTGACCCGGCTGCGGTGGGTGATCGACCCGGGCAGATTGGCCAGTTGCGGCGCCGGGTCCCGGTCGCCGGACCACGGCAGAACCTCGGCGATGTCGGCGCCGGAGGGGTCGGGACGGACGGCGTACGTGCCCCAGTGGCTCGCCTGCTGGTACGTCGTCATCGGCGACACCTCCTGAGTCGGCGGGCCGTCAGGGCCGCAGCAGCGACTTGATCGCGCGGCGCTCGTCCATCGCGGCGTACCCCTGCGCCACCTCTGCCAGCGGCAACGTCAGGTCGAAGACCAGACCCGGCTCGATAACTCCAGCAAGCACCTCATCGCGCAGCTGCGGCAGGTATTGCCGCACCGGCGCCATCCCGCCGGCCAGCCCGATGTTCTTGCGGAACATCCGCTCCACGGGCGGCTGCACGCCGTGCGGGACGCCGACGAAGCCCACCATCGCCCCGGGCCGCGCGCAGGCGAAGGCCTGGTCGATGGAGTCGCCGGTGCCGACGCACTCCAGCACCGCATCCGCCCCGATCCCGTCCGTGAGGTCATGGACCCGCGCCGCCCCGTCCGCGCCGCGCTCGGCCACCACGTCGGTCGCGCCGAATCGGCGGGCCAGCGCCTGACGGTCGGCGTGCCGGGACATCGCGATGATCCGCTCCGCACCCATCCGGGCCGCCGCGAGGATCCCCAGCAGCCCGACGGCACCGTCCCCGACGACGGCGACCGTGTCACCCTCGCGGACGTTCGCCGAGACCGCGGCGTGCCAGCCGGTGCCCATGACGTCGGCCAGGGCAAGCAGGCTCGGGATCATCGCCTCGTCGGGCTGGTCGCGCAGCGCCACCAAGGTGCCGTCGGCGAGCGGGATGCGCACGTATTCGGCCTGCGCCGCCCCGAACGGCCGCCCCTGGCGGTCGGCGGTGCCGAAGTAGGCGAGGTTGTCGCACGCGGTCTGCATGCCGACCCGGCAGTGCGGGCAGGTGTTGTCGCTGATGGTGAAGGGGCTGATGACGAAGTCACCGGCGCGCAGGCTGCGGACGTCCGGGCCGACCGCCTCGACGACACCGACGAGCTCGTGGCCGATCGCGGTCGGCCCGGTCACGTCGTTGATGCCCCGGTAGTTCCACAGGTCCGAGCCGCACACGCAGGCGGCGACGACGCGCACGATGGCGTCGGTCGGGGCCAGGATCGTCGGGTCGGTCACCTCGTCGAGGCGGATGTCTCGGGGTGCGTGCAGGATGGTCGCCTTCATGGCGGCATCTTCCCACCGGCCTGCCGGTACGTCGCGGGCAGGTGGCCGTCAGGCGGCAGGCCGCGCGCTCAGGCGCACTGGATGGCGAAGGCCTCGGCCAGCTGGTGCCGGGCGAACATGGCCTCGGCCTCGGCGCGAGACAACGGGTGCGACAGCGAACGCAGGTGCAGCGGCCGCTCGTGGGTGACCACGCGCAGCCGCGCGGGGATGACGCGCGGCGCCGCGGGAGGAGTGGTCAGCTGGGTCATCGGGTTCTCCGGGTCAGATCGGCGCCTGGTCGCCGGGTGCGGCGGCCGGACGGTGCTTGGTGTTGTCGTCGATACGATCGGCGAAACGACCCCGAGGTTTCGGAATCGCCACGCAGTGGGGCGAAGATCACGTCCGTTCACCCCGACGTGACGTGCGTCTCTTCCCCTGATGGGGACGTCCGGACGTCGCGGAGACAGACCGCCGTTCGCGCTTAGTATATCAACCATGCCCCCTCGTCGACGGATCGACCCCACGGCCGGATCGACCGCCGTCCGGGCGTGGCTGACGGACCTGGAGCAGTCGGGACCCGGTATCGACCGGGCCGCGCTCGCCACCGCCGTCCGCTACACGCTGGAAGAACTCGGGGCCCGAGCGCCCGGGCGCAGCGTCGAGGTGCGCGTCCCGCCGTACGGGGCCGTGCAGTGCCTCCCCGGTCCGCGCCACACCCGGGGCACCCCGCCGAACGTGGTCGAGGTCGACGCGCCGACCTGGCTGGCGTTGGCGACGGGCCGTACGACGTGGGCGGCGGCCCTCGAAACGGGCCGGATGCGCGCCAGTGGCCAGCGCGCGGACCTCTCGGCGTACCTGCCCCTGCTTCGCGGGGCAGAGCCCGGCTGACCGCCGCCCGCCTCCGCCCGCCTCCGCCCGGCCCCGTCAGTCCGCGCAGCCCGGCCCGGCCCGCGCTCGGCGGCTTAGGCTGGCGACCATGCGCGTCGGCATCGTGATCCTGCCCGAACACCCCTGGTCCACCGCCGCCGGATTGTGGCGCCGCGCCGAGGAGTTGGGCTTCGCGCACGCCTGGACCTACGACCACATCGTCTGGTCGGGCCTGCCGGATGCGCCCTGGTATGGCACCACGCCCACCCTCGCCGCGGCCGCCACGGTGACCGAGTCGATCCGGCTCGGCACCTTCGTGTCGAGTCCGAACTACCGGCACCCGGTGCCGTTCATGCGCGACCTGCTCGCGCTCGACGACATCAGCGGTGGCCGGTTCCTGCTCGGCGTCGGCTCGGGCGGCAGCCTGGATTCCACGATCTGCGGCACCCCCGCCCTCAGCCCGCGCGAGAAGGTCGACCGCCTGGAGGAGTTCGTCGCTCTGCTCGACGCGCTGCTGATGCAGGACCACGTGAGCGGGCAGGGCCGCTGGTTCTCGGCGGATGACGTCCGCACGCTGCCCGGCTGTGTGCAGCGTCCCCGGCTGCCGTTCCTGATCGCCGCGAACGGACCGCGCGCGATGGCCGTGGCGGCCCGGCACGGTCAGGGCTGGATCACCACCGGGTCGGGTGGCGACGATGCCGGGGCCTGGTGGGCGGGGGTGCGCGAGCTCACCGTGCGCCTCGACGACGTGCTGGGCGCCCACGGCCGGACCCGTGCGGAGGGCTTCACCAGCTACCTCTCGCTCGACGCGGGGCCGCAGTTCGCGCTGGAGTCCGTAGGTGCTTTCGAAGACGCGGTCGGGATGGCGACGGAGCTGGGTTTCACCGACGTCGTGACGCATTGGCCGCGCCCCGAGGGACCGTACGCCGGCACGCTCGCGGTCCTGGAGCGCGTGGCGGCGGAGGTTCTGCCGCGGGTGCAGACCTGACCGGGGGTGCGGCACCAACCCTCGTGGCGAACGTGGGCCGCACCCCCGCATTAGGCTGGTGACCGTGGCCGACGACACCAGCCCCACCGCCGCGGCGGGCGCGCCCCCGCAGCGGCCCGCAGGCGCCGCAGTCCCTGCAGACCCCGCAGACCCGGCAGTCCCCGCAGACCCTGCAGTCCCCGCCGCAGGGTCGGTGTATCGCTACCGCATCCGGCGGGCCCCGAACATCTGGGCGTTCCTGGGGACCGGTGCGCTGCTGGGGATGATCGTCGGGTTCGTGCTGGACTATCTCGGCCCCGACGGCTGCGCGCCCCGGGAGCCGGGTCAGGGCGGCCTGGGATCGGTGGTCGAACGCTGCACCGCGGCGTACTCCCCGGGCGTCACCCTGGCCTACTTCCTGGTCCTCGGGGCCCTCGCGGGGATCGCGGTGGCCGCCACGGTCGTCGTCGCCGTGGACCGGTTCCTCGCCAAGCGGTGAGCCCCGCGTCCCGGCCGCCGTTCGACCGACCGGTGCGTGACCGCGCTCCAGCCCGACCATGGCGTATGCGAGACTGACCACGTGCCAGGTGGTGACGGACAACTGAGCCACGCTCTTCTGCCCGGTGAGAAGGGCCCCCAGGACGCCTGCGGCGTCTTCGGTGTCTACGCCCCGGGCGAGGAGGTCGCCAAGCTCACCTACTACGGCCTCTACGCGCTGCAGCACCGCGGGCAGGAGTCGGCGGGGATCGCCGCCAGCGACGGCCACCGGGTGCTCGTCTACAAGGACATGGGCCTGGTCAGCCAGGTCTTCGACGAGCGGGCGCTGAGCCCGCTGGTCGGCCATCTCGCGATCGGCCACGCGCGCTACTCCACAACCGGATCCTCAACCTGGGAGAACGCCCAGCCGACTCTCTCGGACAGTGATCTCGGCACCATCGCGCTGGCCCACAACGGCAACCTGGTCAACTCCGCCGAATTGCGCGCCGAGCTGGAGGCCAGTGAACGGGGCGCGCACGGCCACACCGAGATTCGGCGCGGTGCCACCTCCGACACCGCCATCGTCACGGCCCTCATGGCGGACCACCCGGCGCCCTGCCTGGAGGACCGCGCGGCCGCCGTCCTGCCCAAGGTCGAGGGCGCGTTCTGCTTCGTCTGGATGGACGAGCAGACCCTGTATGCCGCGCGCGACCCGCACGGCTTCCGCCCGCTCGTGCTCGGCCGCCTGGACCGCGGCTGGGTCGTGGCCAGCGAGACCGCCGCACTCGACATCGTGGGCGCGAGCTTCGTCCGCGAGATCCAGCCGGGCGAACTCGTCGCGATCGGCGCCGACGGCCTGCGCAGCCGCCGGTTCGCCGAGCCCAAGCCGCGGGGCTGCGTGTTCGAATACGTCTACCTGGCCCGCCCGGACACGGCGATCCGGGACCGCGGCATCTACGCCGCCCGCGTCGAGATGGGCCGAACCCTGGCTCGGGAACATCCCGTGCCCGCCGACATGGTGATGCCCACCCCGGAGTCGGGAGTGCCGGCCGCGATCGGTTACGCCGAGGCCTCCGGCATCCCGTTCGGCCACGGCCTGGTGAAGAACGCCTACGTCGGGCGCACCTTCATCGCCCCGAGCACCACGATCCGGCAGCTCGGGATCCGGTTGAAGCTCAACCCGCTGCGCGAGGTCATCCACGGCAAACGCCTGATCGTCGTCGACGACTCGATCGTGCGCGGCAACACCCAGCGGGCGCTCGTGCGCATGTTGCGGGAGGCCGGCGCGGTCGAGGTGCACGTGCGGATCTCCTCCCCGCCGGTGCGCTGGCCGTGCTTCTTCGGCATCGACTTCGCCTCCCGGGCGGAACTGATCGCCAACGGCGTCGACATCGACGGCATCTGCCGCAGCATCGGCGCGGACAGCCTGGGCTACATCAGCGAGGCGGGCATGGTCGCCGCCACCCGTCAGGACAGCAGCGAGCTGTGCCTGGCCTGCTTCACCGGCGAATACCCGATGGACCTGGACGAATCGCAGCTGGGCAAGGAGATTCTGGAGAACGCCGTGGCCGCCACCCCCTCCGGCGTACCGATTCCCGCCGATCCCGCCGATCCCGCCGATCCCGCCGATCCCGTCGAGCACGGTTTCCTGCCCGGCAATCCGGACGCCTCCGCAACCCCGCCCGCCCGCCCGGTCGTCCCCGCCGGGGGCGTGTTGTGAGCGCCGCCCCGGGCGGATCGCCCACCACCTACGCGAGCGCCGGCGTCGACGTCGAGGCCGGTGACAAGGCCGTCGCGCTGATGAAGGAGCACGTCGCCCGGGCCCAGCGTCCGGAGGTCCTCGGCGGACTTGGCGGGTTCGCCGGGCTGTTCGACGCGAGTGCCCTGGCCGGGATGCGCCGTCCGGTCCTGGCCACGTCGACGGACGGGGTCGGCACGAAGGTCGCCATCGCCCAGGCGCTGGACAAGCACGACACCATCGGGTTCGACCTGGTCGGGATGGTGGTCGACGACATCGTCGTGTGCGGGGCCGAGCCGCTGTTCATGACCGACTACATCGCGTGCGGCAAGGTCGTCCCGGAGCGGATCGCGGCGATCGTCGGCGGCATCGCCGCGGCCTGCGCGACCGCCGGCTGCGCCCTCGTCGGCGGGGAGACCGCGGAGCACCCCGGGCTGCTGGGCGCGGAGGAGTACGACGTGGCGGGGGCGGTCACGGGGGTCGTCGAGCACGACGCGATCCTCGGCCCACAGCGCGTCCGCGCCGGCGACGTGGTCCTCGGCGTCGCGAGTTCGGGGCTGCACAGCAACGGGTTCTCGCTGGTACGTCGGGTGGTGGCCGACGCGGGGTGGGGCTATGACCGGCACGTGGCGGAGTTCGGCCGGCCGCTGGGCGAGGAGTTGCTCACTCCGACCCAGGTCTATGCGGCACCGCTGCTGTCCCTGATCCGGGCGGATGGGGTCGACGTCCACGCGATGTCCCATGTCACCGGTGGGGGTCTCGTGGCGAACCTGGCCAGGGTGCTGCCGCCGGGCCTGATCGCGCGGATCGACCGGGCCACCTGGACCCCGCCGCCGGTGTTCCAGGTCGTGCAGCGGCTCGGTCGGGTCCCGCAGCACGACATCGAGCGCACCCTCAACCAGGGGGTCGGGTTCGTCGTGCTGGTCGACCGCGACTGCGTCGAGCGGGCCCTGGCCGAGTTGGACGCGCTGGGCTTGGGTGCCTGGGTGCTCGGTGAGGTGCTGGAGGAGTCGGCGTACCGCCCGGACCCCGGGCACGAGGTGACCCGCGGCGCCAAAGGTGTCGACGGGGGAGCGGTCCAGCTGGTCGGCAGCCACCCGGGAGCCCAGCGAGCCGAGTGACCCGGTCGATGCGGCGTCAGCGAACCAGAGGTGGTGCGGCGTCAGCGAGCCAGGGTCGGTCCGGCGTCAGCGACGTCGGTTGCCCCAGGCCTCGTACTCGTCGTCGTCGGCGTCGTCGTGAGGGTCCGGTTCGACGTCCTTCGACTGAGCCCCATGGAGCTCTCGCTCAAGCGAGCTGAAGTCGGTGTCGGGGCTGTAGTACTTCAGCTCACGAGCGACCTTCGTCTGCTTGGCCTTTGCACGGCCGCGCCCCATGGCGTCGACCCCCTCACGCGTCTGCCGGAGGTGCATCGCGCCGGCCATCATGGGACAGACGGTCGGCACGGAGCGGCTCCAGGAATCTTCTTCTCGTGGTGCCTACCGTACATGGTGCGGGCGAATCGCCGGAACCGATGGCGGGCCCGAGCGGCCACGTCCTGCCGACGCGGCGGGCGCCCGCCGGCAGCCCGGCCACAGCCTGGCCGCAGCCCGGCGGCAGGCCGCCGGCGGCCCGGCCGAGTTGGGCCTCGGGCGCGTCTCGAACAGCGCACTTATCGACGTCGATTACCATCGACTCGAACCTTGCATGCGCTGAATCCACACGCGTAGGAGGGCACCTTCCGATGCCGAGAACCGAACCCGCCACGTCACGGGTGGAGCTGCTGACCCCGGCAGAGGTCGCTGCGCTCTTTCGCGTCGATCCCAAGACCGTGACTCGATGGGCGGTCTCGGGGAAGCTCACGTCGCTGCGGACGTTGGGGGGACACCGCCGCTATCGAGCGGACGAGGTGTATGCCCTGCTCGACGCCGCCGGGGGCCGTGCGCCGATTGAGCCGGAGATCTGAGGCGGCTGCCCTCAGTCCGCCGTCGAGTCGCCCGGCTCCGGGTCGGCCTGCGCGCGGCTCCGGCCGGTCTTGGCCGCCGCGGCGTCCACCGGAGCCTTGGCGTCCTTGGCGTCCGGCTTGGTGCCGCGGATGCGCCTCGACAAGGCGGCCGCGGCGCCGGGGGTGGCCGCCGCGGCGGCATTCGACTTCTTCAGGTCGAGGTAGACCTCTTCGCGGTGGATGTCCACCTCGGGCGGCGCGGAGATGCCGATGCGCACCGTGTCGCCGTTGACTTCGAGCACCGTCACGACGACGTCGTTGCCGATCAGCAGGGACTGCTGAGGTCTGCGGCTGAGCACGAGCACGGGGTGCTCCTTTACGTCGAGGGACGCCGCACGCGCACGTGCGTGAGCTGAAATCCTATGTCAGCGCAGGGGAATCGTCCCACGGAGGGGGTAGTCCTGGTCGGCCAACACGACCTGTGTCGCGGTCTTCGTGGCCCGGTTGACGACGATCGGTGCCAGCAGGTTGGCCACCGGCGGCTCGCCATCGGTGCCGATGTTGACGACCAGCAGCATCAGCGCGTCGTCCGCCGAGGCGATGCCCAAGCGCTGGGCCGTGGCCGGGTCGATCACCGGGCTGTAGTCCGGGAAGTAGGTGTCGGGCTCGATCACGACGAAGCCGAACTCCTGGTCGGCCACGCTGAGCATCTCGTAGACCCCGGACTCGATCTCGGACAGCGAGAACTCGGTGGACTCGGGGAATCCGACCATGCCGGTGGGCAGGTGCAGGGTGACGGAGGAGGTGGTGGGCTCGGCGGTCATGGTCATGGACTTTCTCCCTCGGGTCGGGCCCGGCGCGGCTGGCGCACCGGGGGCGAACAGTGCAACAGGTGCGGCTGGTCAGCCGACGTGGTCGATGAGGTGGTGGCCGCGGGCGTTCTCGCGGGACCCGCGCGCGGTATAGGTCGCGCCCTCCGGGGCGTGGTTGAACCGGTCCAGGGTGTCCTGCACCGCCCGGTAGGAGATCTCCAGCATTTCGCCGTTGGTGCGCGAGAGCTGGGAGAGTTCGTGGGTGGCATTGGACAGCGCCACGCGGTGTTCCTCCAGGACGTGATCCCAGGGAGCCGGGGCGGCCTTCGCGATCTCGCTCAGCGGGGTGTCCGCCGGGAGCCCGAGGAGGTCGCAGACGGGGGTGGCGTCGACGGCCCGCAGCAGCTCGGTCTCCCGCAGGGACTCGATCACCGTCTCGATGTCGCTGGTGGAGCGGCCGAGCCAGCGGGACCGGCCGGTCTCGATGAGCACGCTCTGCACCTCCAGCTGGTAGAGCAGCGTCTCGAGAAGTTCCTGAATGCGCCAGAGGCCGGTCGACAGATTCGACAGGGCGAGCTGAGCTCTGTCGTTTTTGGGGTCGGTCACACAGGACTCCTCTCCATCACGGGTGCCCAATCGTCTCGGCCGCGGCGGAACTGAGCTGCTTTCGTGCGGGATTGGCCGATCTGCGCCAGAACGCAGGGTTCTCGGCTGATTCGTGTCGGCCCGGTCGGCGGAATTCTTGGTGGCCACGAGAGCTGGTCGGTCGATCGTCCGCGTTGCATCTAGACGACCGTCCAAATAGGTATAGTGAAGGTAAAGAAGAGCGCTCTGACCTGCGCATTCTCAGACTGTGGGCGACACAGTTCGGACATTCCACGTCGTTGCTTAACGTGGACATGTGACCGCTTCAATCGACTCCAGCGCGCCCGCGAACGACTCGACGACTTCCATCGACGAGTTGTGCCGCGCGCATCTTCCGTTGGTGCACTTCGAAGTTCGCGCCATCTCCGCGCGGCTACCCGGCCACGTATATACCGACGATCTGGTGTCGGCCGGGATGGCGGCGCTCGTGCTGGCAGCGCGCAGCTTCGATCCGGGGGTGGGTGTGCCGTTCGGCCGCTACGCCGTACGGCGCATTCGCGGCGCCCTCCTGGACGAGCTGCGCAGCGCGGACTGGGCCACGCGCTCGCTGCGCGCGAAGGTGCGCCGCCGCGACGCGATCCACGACGAGCTGGCCGCGCGGCTGGGTCGGCGCCCGACGGATGCCGAGACCGCCGCGGCGATGGGCGTCGAGGTCGGCGAGCTCAGCCGCCTGGAGGTCGACCTGCACGCCTCGGTGGTGCTGCGCCTGGACGTCATCACCGATGCCGTCGGCGCCGACGCCGTGCTGCCGGCCACGGACGACACCCCCGAGGCCCAGATGGTGCTCCGGGAGCGTCAGGCCTACCTGCGCGATGCCGTCGACGCGCTGCCGGAGCGGCTGCGGGCGGTGGTCCGGGGCTGCTTCTTCGACGACCGTCCGATGCGCGAGCTCGCGGACCGCCTCGGGGTCACGGAGTCCCGGATCAGCCAGATGCGGGCCGAGGCCCTGCGCATGCTGCGGGAGGGGCTCAACAGCCAGCTGGATCCCGCGATGGTCGACGAGCCGGACAACACCGGGGGCGCCGTGGCTCGGCGCAAGGCCGCCTATTACGCCCAGATCGCCGCGCGCTCGTCGTACCGGGACCGGCTGACCGCAATCCCCGAGGACGATCCGGAGCAGCGCCGAGTCGGTCGTACGGCTTGAACTATCGTCCGGGAAAAACTCACATTGCCGCCCCCTCCGCCGATAAAGAACATAAGAACAGAACAGGCTTCTATCCCGGCGCGCCGCTGATACGCGGTGCCGCCGACGGCCACCGGCTCCGGCCGGCGGCCCGGGCCCACTGAGGTTCCCCAGCCTCGGACGGCCCAGCAGCGACCGGCCCCCACCGGTCGCGAACGCCGGAACACCGTCTCTCCCAGGACGGGATCCGGCACCGGCGCGGAGGTGGTCCCCAGCCGCCGAGGCGCCACAGGGATGGTCCCCAGCCGTCCCGACAAGTTGGACCGGAGTGGTCCCCACCGCTCCGTGGTTCACGGAAAGGGCGTACGCGCCCGGCCAGGCCCCCCGACTGGCTTACCGAGAGCCTCCTGGTGATGAGCGAGCGGATGCCCCGTCACCAGGAGGCTCTCGTCGTGTTTGGGGGCAGATGTCGACAGGCGGAACAGGGCGGTCCGCGGGGTGCCGTGCAGGTCAAACGTTGGTTAGCCAAGGCAAAGTTTGAGTAAAGCCGCTGAAGCGGCCCGCCGGCTCTGACGATGGGGGGGTGTCGGCGAGATCCGAAGTGGTCACGCTCTTCCTCCTCGACGAACCTGGCGCACGCGTGGGGCGTGTGGTGCGGTGAACCAGTGCCAGGTCGACGGGTTGCAGGATTGCCAGGCCGTCGGGTCGCGTGGGGCGACCCGACGGCCTTGGCGTCTCCCCGGAATTCTTCGTTTGGCCCCGTTCGGGCATTCCCGGTCGCGCTGCGCCCGCGCCTCGGCTCGTGCCGGGCCGCCGTCAGTCTCTTTGCGTGCGGATTGGGTGAGCGGCGAGCGGTCGATTTCCCCCGGATCTGTCGCGGTAGGGGCGGAGCCTGGCGTGGGCTTTACGGTTGGACGTCCGAGTGCCACCGGGGCCGGTCGGGGCGCGCGGTGATGAAAAGGCCAGGTGGATAGTCGATGACGGGGGCTTGCAGGGCCTGGCAATGCATCTAAGCGCATGTCCAAGGAGGTATAGTTTTGGCAAAGCCCGAGGCTGTGACCTGCGGATTTAGGAAGAATCTCACCATGCGGACCGGCTTTGAACCTCTCTTCACCTCCTCCTTACCTTTGATTCGTGACCGCTTCTGTTGAGATCCCCGCCATCAAGGACGCTCCCGCTTCGGTCGGCGTCGACGATCTGTGCCGTGAGCACCTGCCGCTGGTGTACTTCGAGGTTCGCGCTATTTCTTCCCGGCTCCCGGGCCACGTTTACACGGACGACCTGATCTCCGCCGGAATGGCCGCGCTGGCGATGGCCGCGCGTTCTTTCGACGCCTCGTTGGGGGTTCCCTTCGGCCGCTACGCGGTACGCCGTATTCGCGGCGCGCTCCTGGACGAGCTGCGCTCGGCCGACTGGGCCACCCGGTCGCTGCGCGCGAAGGTGCGCAAGCGCGACGCGGTCCACGACGAGCTCGCCGCTCAGCTGGGCCGCCGGCCCTCGGACTCCGAGACCGCGGCCGCGATGGGCGTGGATGTCTCTGATCTCGAGCGCCTGGACGCCGACCTGCACTCCTCGGTGGTGCTGCGCCTCGATGTCATCACCGACACCGTCGGCGCCGACTCGGTGCTGCCGTCCACCGCCGACACCCCGGAGGCGGCGCTGATCGCCCGGGAGCGGCAGGCCTATCTGCGCGACGCGATCGAGGTGCTGCCCGAGCGGCTGCAGGTCGTCATTCGGGGCTGCTTCTTCGAGGACCGGCCGATGCGCGAGCTGGCCGAGGACCTCGGCGTGACGGAGTCCCGGATCTCCCAGATGCGCGCCGAGGCGCTGAAGATGCTGCGCGAGGGCATGAATGCCCAGCTCGACCCGGCGATGGTCGATGAGCCGGTCAACACCGGTGGTGCCGTGGCGCGTCGCAAGGCGGCCTACTACGCCCAGATCGCGGCCCGCTCGACGTACAAGGACCGGCTCTCCATGCCGACCTCCACCGAGGCGCCCTCGCGGGTGCGCACGGACAACGGCGGCGAGCGCTCGGCCCGGACTGCCTGACCCCTTCTTCCGCCGTTCGTTCGCGTACGCCGCGTTCGGCGGGCACCACCTGCTCCACCCACATCCCGCGCCCTCCCGCGGTCACAGTTTCATCGGTACGGCGAAGGCCCCGCGTGCAGCCCAGCGCGCGGGGCCTTCGCGCGTCAGGAGCTGCGCCGGGCTTCCCGCCCGCCGCCAGCGGCGCCATCGGCGGAAAAGTTCACACTGGCCCGGTCAGGTTGAACTTTCGGCGACAGATCGGCGGCCGTGCTCATCAACCGCAATGTGGACGCGCTCCACTCCACCCTCCTGCCGCACGAGCGTCCGGGCTTTCGCCGGGGGCTGGTCTGGATCGGTGGCAGCAGTCCGGTTCGGGCCGCCTACGTGGCGCCGCTGCCCGAGCATGTGCCGGCTCTCATGGAGGACCTGGTGGCCTACCTGGAGACCAGCACGGATCCGGTCCTCGTCAAGGCCGCTCTCTCGCATGCACAGCTCGAGACGATCCACCCGTGGTCCGATGGCAACGGCCGCTCCGGGAGAGCTCTCATTCAGGCCGTTCTGGGTCGGTCAGGGATCGTCCGCGGGGGAGTGCTGCCCATCTCGGTGGTCCTGGGACATCGGGACTCCGGCTACGTCCGCGCCCTGAATGCCTACCGCTACGACCCGCGGGAGGGCGGCAACGCGGTGGCCGCCCGCGAGTCATTCGTGAGGTTCTTCCTCGGCGCGACAAGGGACGCGGTGACCGTCGCCTCGGATCTGCTGGACCAGGTGGGTGCGGTCGCGGCGTCGTGGGCGGAACGGACCAAGGGCGTACGGGCGCATTCGGCGCAGCGACGTCTTCTCGCGCTGCTCGCGGACCGACCGGTGCTGACGGTGACCTATGCGCGCAAGCACATCCGATACGTGGATCGTCGAGGCGAGGAACGGCCGTATTCGCGCGTCGCCATCGGCAACGCCCTTGCGGAGCTGGAGCGGCGCGGCATCGTTCGACGAGTCGCGGTCCGGGATCGGGGTAGCGTCGTGTTCGCCGCCCAGGAGATCGTCGATCTGCTGCTGCTGTCGGAACGCCGGTTGGGCTCCGATCTGCTGGACACCGTGGCCGCGCCGCTGCGTCCGGCTGCACGGCGTCGTACCCCACCTCTGCCGGACCATCTGCGACCTCAGTGACGACGTCGGTGATGGAGGCGGTCCGTCATCGGCGGACCCGTCGGGGGAGGTGATCGCCGGCGCGGGCGTCGTCGCGTCAGGTGCGTGGCAAGGCTGTCTCGGGAGGGGTAGATCGTCAAGCCCGGTACGGCGAGGTTGGGGTCGACGGTCACGATCTGGTCGAAGCCGGCGGCGAGGGCGGTGGCGGCGTGTACGGCGTCGCGGCCGCGGATGTTCATCGTGGCCACCAGCTCGAGCATCTGCCGGGCCACGTCCTCGGTGAACGGGTGGACCGTGCACAGGTCGGTAAGCCATCGTGCGGCTGCTACCGCGGTCTCGCGGTCATCGATCCGGAGGCGGTGGTGCAGGACTTCCTGGATGAGCTCGACGCTGGCGTGCAGCGTCACCGTGCCCGCGGTCGCCGCTTCGAGGATGTCGCGGCAGGCCGCCTTGTGCCGATGGGGGCCGCCGACGGCGTACAGGGCAATGTTGCTGTCGATGAAGAGGGCGGTCACTGCGGTCACGGAAGTCGGGCGGTGATGTCGGCCTCGATGTCCGCCTTGATCTCTGCCCAGTCCGGCTCGGGCCTCTGGCCTGTGCGGTCCGCGAGTTCCAGGAGGCGACGGCCCGCTTCGGCCCGCTTGTCCAGATCCGGGGGGAGGCGCAGGTCGATGGCCTCGCGCACGATCGCCGCCACGCTGTGCCCGGTGGCCTCGGCCTCGCGCGCCAGCCGCTCGTAGCGCGCGCCATCGAGCAGGATCTGCAGCCGCCGTTCCAACAGGGACATGCACATACATTAGCATGTGCATATCCTCCTGGAGAAGTCGGCCATCACCCCAATAGGCGGCTAGCCGGGCTCGGATCCGCGCGATCACGCTGTTCGAGTTGGAGATCGGCGTACGTCGGGTGGAACGGCGGGACCATGACGCGGGCCGGCACGTGCGGCGTTGGCTGACCCGCGTGGCCGAGGCGTTTGAGGGCGCGACGCTCCCGGTGGATGCTCGGGTGGCCGTGCTTGCCGCCGGCCGGCACGTGCCCGGCCCCGCGCCGGACCGCGATGCGTTCATCGCGGCGACCGCGCAGGTGCATGGACTGGTGGTGGCGACCCGAAATGTGGCCGACTGCGCGCCGTACGGCGTGGCGCTGGTCAACCCGTGGAGCGGGTGACTGTACGTCGTCCGTGCTCACGTGTCACTCGCGGGGAGGACACGAAGTCCGCGGCGGAGTGCGACCGAGGCGAGCCGGTGGTCGAAGGTGGCGATCGTGTCGTCGCCGGTTGATTCCGCGGCGAGCAGGACGCAGCAGTCCGGCATGCGCAGGCGGGTCTCTGCCCGAATCCGCGCCAGCGAGTGGCCGGGGCCGTGGACCTCTTCGATCCCGGCGTCCGCCAGGTCGCGCCGCACTTGGTCGAGCAGGCCGGCGTTGGCGGCGGCCACCAGAGCTTCGCCGAGGTTGACCTCGTGGATGCGCAACGCGCCGGGCTCGGCGAGAAGGGCCGCAGCGGCGGTGTGGTGGGGGTCGCCGGCGTCCAGGGCCGCGATGACCACGCACGCATCCAGGATCACGGTGGCCACTCCTGGCGCAGATCGTCGAGGTACGTCTGGCCAAAGCGGCCGGTCATCGACCCTGCCAGGCGCGCGACGGCTGCACGGCGATTGGCCTGGGCGTCGAGCTCCGCATGCCGGTGGGCGTCGGCCCCGGCGAGGGCCAGCCGCGCCAGGAGTTCCGAGCGGGGCACGCCCGGCCAGGTTGTGGCGGCCGCATCGAGCGCGGCCGTGAGGGCGGCGGTCTCGGTCACCATGACGCGCGGTTTGGTGGTGGGCATGAGTAAGTGTAACACCGGAGCTGCACCAGCCGTGGGCTGCTCGGTTTAGTTGCTGGGTAAGGCTTGCTCTGGTGTGAGGACGTCGAGGCCGGGCACGGCGAGGTTGGGGTCGACGGTCACGATCTGGTCGAAGCCGGCGGCGAGGGCGGTGGCGGCGTGGACGGCGTCGCGGTCGCGGATGCTGGTGGTGGCCACGAGGTTGAGCATCGACCGTGCCACGTCCTTGGTGAACGGGTGGACCGTGCACAGGTCGGTGAGCCATCGTGCGGCTGCTATCGCGGTCTCGCGGTGGTCGATCCGGAGGCGGTGGTGCAGGACCTCCTGGATCAGCTCTACGCTGGCGTGCAGCGTCACCGTTCCCGTGGTGGCCGCCTCGAGGATGCCTCGGCAGGCCGCCTTGTGCCGGTGGGGGCCGCCGACGGCGTACAGGGCAATGTTGCTGTCGATGAAGAGGGCAGTCACGCCGGTCACGGGAGGCGGGCTTCGATGTCGGCCTCGATGTCCGCCTTGATCTCTGCCCAGTCCGGCTCGGGCCTCTGGCCTGTGCGGTCCGCGAGTTCCAGGAGGCGACGGCCCGCCTCCGCCCGCTTGTCCAGATCCGGGGGGAGGCGCAGGTCGATGGCCTCACGCACGATTGCCGCCACGCTGTGCCCGGTGGCCTCGGCCTCGCGCGCCAGCCGCTCGTAGCGCGCGCCATCGAGCAGGATCTGCAGCCGCCGCTCCAACAGAGATATGCACATACATTAGCATGTGCATATCTCTCGAGGGAGAAGTGGGCCATCAGCGACATCGTCGGCGCCGGCACGCACGTGCGGCTGCTGCCAAGGGCACTGCAAGGGTCGAGTGCTACGATTGCTACCTCTTAGCAGTCCTGAGACGACGCGCGTCAGGCGTCCGCCCTGCCGGTTCCTCCGGGCGTTGCTGTCGCGGCAAGGAGTACGACGTGGAGACCATCGCGCATCGTGAGCTGCGCAACAACAGCAGTGCGGTCCTTGCGCGGGTGAGTTCTGGGGAGACCCTCCTCGTCACGAACCACGGCACGCCCGCCGCGATCTTGGTGCCGCCTGCGCGCAGTGAGTTGGCTCGGATCGAGGAGGCTGGGCGGTCGCGTCCGCCGCGCGTGGCGCGTCCCGACTTCTCGGCGGTGCCCCGGGTCAGCGGTGTTGTCTCGCGCGTGGTCCTTGATGACCTGCGTGGGGATCGATGATTCGCTACATCGACACGTCGGCGGCGTTGAAGTTGCTCGTCGAGGAGGCGGAGTCGGAGGCGTTGGCGGCGGACCTGACCCTCTCCGCCGCGAACGGCGACCGGCTGGTCGCGTCATGGCTCCTGCACACAGAGCTGCACTGCGCTGCGCAGCGACGGTCGGCTCTCGATCCGGGGGCCGTGCGTGCCGTGCTCGACGGTTTGACGTTGGTCGATGTCGAGCGCGTCGATCTGCTCCGGGCGGCCAGTTCCGCATGGAGGCTGCGCAGCGCGGACGCGATTCATCTGGCGGTGGCTCTTCGAGTGGAGGCCGACGAACTCGTGACGTACGACCGCGAGCTGGCCGCGGTGGCCGCGCGCATCGGTTGTTCCGTCGTTTGTCCCGGCTTCGCTCCCTGAGGACCGCGATTCGTTCATCGCGGCGACACGCAGGTACATGGAATGGTGGTCGCGACCCACAATCTGGCCGACTTCGCGCGGTTCGACGTGACGCTGTCAGACCGTGGAGCCCGTGAGCCCGCCGCCTGTTTGCAAGTCACGGGGCAGTGGGCCAGGTCAAGTCGTTGGCGGGCAGGGTGAGGGTGTGGATCCCCGTGCCCAGGGTGGCTGTGGGCACGTCGGTGGGGGCGTTGAGCCAGGCGCCGGGGTCGATGTCGGCGCCAATCACGGTGAGGTCGGGTTGGCGGATCGTGGGTTGCGACTCCCCACGGTGATCTCTGGGGTGCCGAGGCCCTGTGCGTCAGGCTGAGGTGAGACACATCCGCTGAGTTCCTTCCCTTGCACGGGGCGAGAAGCGAGTTGCTACCGATGACGATGACCCTGGCCGATTCCTGCGTTGATGATGGGGGTATGGGACCTCGTGCTGATCGGCCCAAGCGCCGCACGTTCAGCGCGGAGTACAAGGCGAACCTGCTGGCCGAGTACGAGGCAGCGGAGCGGGGTGAGCGTGGCGCGATCTTGCGCCGCGAGGGCCTGTACTCCTCGCACATCATCGAGTGGCGCAAGGCCGCTGATGCCGGCGCCCGTTCCGGGCTGGCCCCGGCCACCCGGGATCGACGTGACCGCGAAGTCGAGGCGTTGCGGGCCAGGGCGCACAGGGCCGAGGCCGAGCTGGCCCGGACCCGCGCGGCGTTGGACCTGGTGGGAAAAGCACACGCGCTCGTGTGTCCTGAACGGAAGGGGTCTGTGGTGTAGGCGACAGACGTCCTGATGGTGCTGTGTAGATGATGAGGGTTATTGGCCCCTCGGAGTCGCCCTGCGGAGGGAGGCTTCAAACCGCCTTCTGCTGCGTTAGCTGAAGACTGTCGTGGTGAGCGAGAAGGAAAAGGCGCCTGGTACGGCCGGGTGTCAGGTGGGGACCGGGGAGCTGAACGCGAGTGAATCACTGATGACGCGTCGAAATGCTTGGGTGACGTCGAAACCGGGATATGAGGGCGTCCCGGGATGAGCCTGGCGGGTGTCCGCTTATTGGCCAGGTGGCGTCCGGCGTGAAGGTGGCAGGAACCCGGTCTGCAGCGTCTGCATGGAACAGGAGAAGGTGTCCGGAGGGTGGTTTGTGGGTTGCTGTTCGGATGCTGGCGGACCGGCTCGTAGTAGCGGTGAAGGGCCTGTAATGGGTCGGGAGCGAAGGGGCTGGGTTGTTCGTGACGGGTTGATTCGATCAACCGCCGCCGCGTGTTGCGCTGGTGGTGGGAGGAATGGAGTGGACGCGTTGACATCATCTGGGAAATCGTTCGATATCCCGAAAGTGCTGATTTTGCAGGCGTGGTCGAAGGTTCGGGCCAATAAAGGTGCGCCGGGGGTGGATGGAGTCGCTATCGAGGAGTTCGAGAAGGATCTGCAAGGTAACTTGTACAAGATCTGGAATCGGATGTCCTCGGGCAGCTACGTTCCGCCGCCGGTGCGGATGGTCCAGATCCCGAAGGCCGCTGGTGGGGTCAGAGTTCTGGGGGTGCCCACGATCGGGGACCGGGTCGCCCAGACGGCGGTAGCTATGGTGCTGGAACAGCGGTGTGAGCCGGTGTTCCACCGTGATTCTTACGGGTATCGCCCCGATCGGGGGGCGCTCGACGCCGTGGCCGTCTGCCGGGCACGTTGTTGGCGGTATGACTGGGTGATCGATCTCGACATCAAGGCGTTCTTCGACAGCGTGCCCTGGGATCTCATCGGCAAGGCGCTGGTCACGGTGTGCGATCTGCCGTGGGTGAAGCTGTATGTGCGGCGCTGGCTTGCGGCGCCGCTGCAACATCCCGACGGTGCCGTCGTGGCGCGGACGGTGGGAACCCCGCAAGGGTCTCCGCTGTCGCCGGTGTTGGCGAACCTGTTCATGCACTACGCGTTTGACACCTGGCTAGCCCGTCATCACGACTCAGTCGTGTTCGAGCGGTACGCCGATGATGCGGTGATCCACTGCGCCAGCCTGGATCAGGCTCGCCGAGTGCTCGCCGCGGTGTCAGCACGGATGAACGAGGTCGGTCTGGAACTGCACCCGGACAAGACACGGATTGTGTACTGCCGGGACGCGAACCGCACGGGCTCCTATGAGCTCACGCAGTTCACGTTCCTGGGGTATGACTTTCGTGACCGTACCGTCAAGGGCCGCTACGGGCTGTTCCGGAGCTTTTCTCCGGCAGTTTCGAAGTCGGCCCGAAAGCGGATGGGTGCCCAGCTCCGGGCTTGGCGGTTGCACCGGTGGGTCACGGCGACTGCACGCGACCTCGCCGACTGGATTAATCCTGTCGTGCGAGGCTGGATGCAGTACTATGGCCGATTCAATCGGCATGTTCTGTATCCGCTGCTGAGACGGATCAACTCCTACATGATCCGGTGGCTACGCGGGAAATATCGACGACTACGGCACAGCTGGAAAGAGACCATGACCACCTGGAGGGACGCCGTGAAAGCAAGCCCACGGTATTTCGCCCACTGGGCGTGGACCAGCGAACCAGAATTCCTGTGGTGACCAGAACAACAAGAGCCGTATGACGGGAGACTGTCACGTACGGTTCTGTGGGAGCCGGGGGCCCGCGGGCCCCCGGCCACCCGACTTGGAGATGCTCTCCGAGAGCGCGGAGCAGCCCAAGCGGTCGCCGCGGTGATCAACCCGCTGGTCGAAGAGCTCGCCTCGTACACCACCGTCAAGACGGCGTGCGACCTGCTGGGCCGACCGCGGGGCAGTCACTACCGGGCCAAGGCACCCCAACGGGTCGGTCCGGTGGGGCCTCGGCCGGCGCCGCCGAACGCGCTCAGCGACGACGAACGCGCCCAGGTCCTGGGTGTGTTGACCAGTGACCGGTTCATCGACAAGTCGGTGGCCCAGACCTGGGCCACGCTGCTGGACGAGGGCACCTACCTGTGCTCGATGTCGACGATGCATCGGATCTTGCGCGCCCACGGCGCTGCAGGTGAGCGTCGTGCCCAGGCCACGCACCCAGCCAAGTCCAAGCCCGAGTTGGTGGCCACCGAGCCGGGGCAAGTCTGGTCCTGGGACATCACCAAACTCCGTGGCCCAGACCGCGGGGTCTACTACGACCTCTACGTGGTGCTCGACATCTTCTCCCGCTTCGTCGTGGCCTGGACGATCGCCGCCTGTGAAGACAGCGAGATCGCCAAGACCATGCTCGAGCAGGCGATGGGAGTGCACGGCATCCCCCAGGCGGTCCACGCCGACCGGGGCACCTCAATGACCTCTAAGCCGGTTGCCCAGCTCCTAGTCGACCTTGGCGTCGCCCGCTCCCACTCGCGTCCGCACGTCAGCAACGACAACCCCTACAGCGAGGCCGCGTTCAAGACGATGAAGTACGCCCCGGTCTTCCCCGAGCGGTTCGGCTCGCTGGCCGATGCCCGCGCGTTCGGGGAGAAGTTCTTCAACTACTACAACCACGAGCACCGCCACTGCGGGATCGGCCTGCACACCCCGGCCTCAGTCCACTACGGCACCGCGACCGAGGTCCGGGCCCAACGACAGCAGACCCTGAACGCGGCCTACGCCGCCCACCCCGAGCGCTTCGGCAACCGCCCACCACAACCACCGAAACTGCCCGCTGCCGCCTGGATCAACCAGCCCTCACAGGAGGCCCTCATACAGACCGCATGACCAGACGTGTCTCAAACGGCTTGACACCTTCCGGACACCCGATCAGGAGCCGGACCGCGTTCACTCAGACCTCATGCGTGTCCTGGCCATGATTGCTCCCGATGTGGCTACCCATCTCGCGCCGTCGTCAACCGTCGAGATGGTGCTCGCACAGAGGCCGTGATCTCGGGTGGGGATCGAATCCCCTCAGCTCCACCAGTTTTCGAGTGAGCGCGGGCCGCAGGCCCGGCTCATCGGCATTCTGGGGGATCGCGATTCCACCCCCGTCAGTAGGCCCCTGCGAGCGCAGCGGTGCGGTGCCTGCCTGACGGCGGGGCACCTGGCATTCCGTGGTCACGTCCATGACGTGAGCCGACGATGAAGGTTCCCTCATCGTCGGCTCACGCGCCTTTCAGGGCAATCCTTCAGACTGCGAATCATGCAACGACGACGTCCCGCCTGGGGGTTTGCCGCCGCAGGCACCTTCGGCCGGGTCCCGGCGACCTGGCGACGCGTGGGGGTGATCCTCGGGCTGCTCCTCGTCCCGGCCCTGCTTGCCGTGGCCAGTACGGCTCTCGCGCAGCGACCGGGCCCCCCGGTGATCCTGCGTGATCAGGCCACCGTGCACCCCCCGGCCGCTCCCGGGCCGGCGCAGCCGAGCCCTCCCGCCGGGCCGTCCCCGAGCGCACCGATGGGGCCGTCCCCGGCGCCCGCGCCCGCCGGGCCAACCCCCGCTCCCGCTCCCGCACCCGCACCCGCGCCCGCCGGGCCGTCGCCGGCACCGGCGCCGCCGGCCCAGGGACCCCCGGTCGGGGTGCCGCCCGCGCCTGTCCGGACGCGACCGGCACCGCCGATCGACGACGACGACGGCCCGGGGGATGACGATGACGACGATTGAACCGCTTCCGCAGCGCACACCCGCAGCGTCCGATCCCGCGAGGGATCGAGCGCCCGGGGAGGCCGGCGGCACGGCTGTCGACCTCGGCGGGACGCCGGCGAACCTTCCGCGGGGATCGCGCCTGCCGGCCCGGCTCCGCATCCTGGGCTGGATCCTCGGAACGGTCGCGATCGGCCTCGCGGCCCTCATCGTGACGGTCGACAGCACGCTGCAGGCCTCCGTCGCCCGCGAGGCCAACGACCAGGTACAACAGGAGGTTGAGGAGTTCGCCAAGTTCGCGGCCGACGGTCGCGACCCACAGACGGCGGCGTCCTTCGTCGGCACGGGCCGGCTGTTCGAGGTCTACCTCTCCCGCCAGCGCCCCGAGAGCACCGAGGTGCTGCTCACCCGCGCGGCCGACGAGCCCGGACTCCTGGAGGTCCGCGGGTCGAGGGTGCCCAGCGACGGCTACGACCTCGCCGCCGACCGGGAGATGCTCGACCGGGTCCTCGGCGAAACCAGCGGAGTTGCCCAGACCCCTGTCGGCGAGATCCGCTGGGGGCGGCAGCACGTGGCGCCGCAGACGGGGCCGAGCGGGGACATCGCGGTCGTGGTCTTCCTCGAGCCGCTGGCGCAGGACGCCCGCGAGACGACGCGTCTCATGACCTGGGTGGGCCTCGGCAGCCTCCTGCTGACGACAGTCATCGCCTCCGTGGCGGCCGGTCAGATTCTGCGTCCCGTGAAGGAGATCCGGCAGGCGGCGGAACAGATCTCCCAGGAGGACCTGTCCCGGCGCATCCCGGTCCGCGGGCAGGACGACGTCGCCGAACTCGCGGTGCAGTTCAACGCCATGCTCGACCGGCTGCAGGACGCCTTCGTCGCCGAGCAGCGCTTCGTCGACGACGCCGGCCACGAACTGCGCACGCCGATCACCATCATCCGCGGTCATCTCGAGCTGTTGCCGGACGACCCCGACGACCGCCGAGCCACCCTGCACCTGGTGACCCAGGAGCTGGACCGGATGTCCCGGATCGTCACCGACCTTCTCGCGCTCGCGAAGTCCGAGCGACCCGACTTCGTCCAGCGTCGTCACGGGGTCGACGCCGCCGTCCTCACGCTCGACATCGACGCCAAGGCCCAGGCTCTCGGCGAGCGACGCTGGGAGCTCGGGCACATCGCGGAGGGACGATCCTGGGTCGATCCGCAACGGCTCACCCAGGCGGTCCTCCAGCTCGCCCAGAACGCCGTCGAGCACACCGGGCCCGCCTCACCCATCCGCCTGGCGAGTCACTTCACGTACGACGATCACCGCCGCTACCTGGTCTTCTCCGTCTCCGACCAGGGTCCGGGCGTGCCGCCCGAGGACGCCGAGCGCATCTTCGAGCGCTTCGGCCGCGGCGGCGACGGCCCACGCTCCGGGCCCGGTGCCGGCCTGGGCCTATCGATCGTCCGCGCCATCGCGGACGCGCACGACGGCTGGGTCGGCGTCGACTCCGTTCCCGGGCAAGGGGCCACGTTCCACCTCGGCGTGCCGGCCGACCCGCCCACCGCTGCGCCCTACGACGCGGCCTCGGACGAAGCACCCAACCCCGTCGACGACTTGCGAGGGAGCACCCGATGAGCCACATCCTGATCGCCGAGGACGAGCCTCGGATCGCCCAGTTCGTCGAGAGCGGACTGCGCGCTGCCGGGCACCTGACCACGATTGCCGCCGACGGCGAGACCGCCCTGTTGCTGGCCAGGTCCGGCGCCGTGGACATGGTCGTTCTCGACATCGGGCTGCCGCGGTTGGACGGACTGGCGGTGCTGACGCGCCTTCGCGAGGAGGGCCACGTGCTTCCGGTCATTCTGCTCACAGCGCGCGACGGCATCGACGACAAGATCACCGGGCTGGAGGGCGGCGCCAACGACTACATGACCAAGCCGTTCGCGTTCGGGGAGCTGCTGGCCCGCATCCGCCTGCGGCTCGGGGACGTCCCAACCAGCGGCGCAAGCATGACCGTGGCGGCCGCGGGGTTGACCCTGGACCTGCGCACTCGTCGCGTCACCATCGGCACCGCTCCCGACGCCGACGTGGCCGACCTGACCGCTCGTGAGTTCGGGCTGCTCGAGATGTTCCTGCGGCATCCGGACCACGTGCTGTCCCGGGAGCAGATCATCGGCCAGGTCTGGGGCTGGGACGTCGATGCCTCCTCCAACGTCGTCGACGTTTTCGTGAAATCCCTGCGGGCCAAGATCGGGTCGGACCGCATCGAGACCGTGCGCGGCATGGGTTATCGGCTGCGAGCCACACCATGACCGTGGGGACGCGGCACACGGCGTACCGGACACGCCCCCCCAGTCGCTCTGTCCCGGCATCCGAGACACCGACCAGGCGGCCTCGGTGGGCCGAGGCCCGCCGCCACCTGCCGCGGCTACTGTCCGGAACCCTGGTGCTCATCGCCTTGGTCGCGCTGGCTCTGGGCGCTCTCCCGGCGACCGCGGACGTCGGCACCGGGGAGCCGATCGACCTCTCCGGCCATGGCCGCGCCACCCTGGCCGTGTTCCTGACGGCCGTCTGGGTGTGGGCGTTCACCGATCTCGACGACACCTACACCGCCCTCGGCGCCGGCGTCGCCCTGGTGCTGATGCGCGTGATCGACACCACGGGGCTGTTCGGAACCCTCGGCGACGACACGATCTGGCTGCTGGTCGGCGCCTTCGTCATCGCCACCGGGGTCACCTCGTCCGGGCTGGCCAGCCGCGGGGCGGCGTGGCTCGTCAGCGGCGCCGCGACGACCCGTCAGCTGGTGCATCTCACGACGACCGCGCTGGTGGTGACGACGTACGCCGTGCCGGCGACGTCCGGCCGCGCCGCCCTGGCCCTGCCGGTCTTCGTTGCGCTCGCCGCCGTCCTGACGCGCGGCGAGCCCACCCCCGGGCCGGAGTCGACCCGCGTCGTGCGGGCCCTGTCGCTGCTCTTCCCCACCGTCATCCTGCTGTCGGCCGTCGGTTCCCTCGTCGGCGCCGGCGCTACCTCATCACCTCCAGGGTGGTGGAGACCGCCACGGGCACGGGGTTCGACTTCGCCGGCTGGCTGCTGCTCGGCCTCCCCCTCGCCTTCGTCTCGGCACACCTGGCAGCGGAGCTCATCCTCTGGCTCTTCTGCACGTCGCAGGATCGGCGCAGGCGGCTGCGCGTCACGGTCGCGGACGTCCAAGCGCACGTGCCGACGCCGGTCAGCGGGCCGCTCACCGTGGCGGAGGGACGCGCGGCCCTGCTCCTGGCGGTCGTCATCACCCTGTGGTGCACCGAGGCCCTCCACGGCATTCCCCCAGCCGTGGTCGCGGTGATCGGCGCGCTGATCACGACCTCGCCGCGGTACGGGTCCGTGAGCCTGAAGACGTCGCTGGCCAAGGTGCCGTGGTCGTTGTTGCTGTTCATGGCCGCGACCCTGGCGCTGGGGGATGCCCTCATCACCTCGGGGGCGGCCCGGTGGCTCTCGCACGCCGCGTTCAGCTCGCTCGGGATCACCTCCCCCGTGCCGTTTCTGGTAGCCAGCGTCGCGCTGTCGACCCTCGCCCACCTGGTGATCCAGTCGAGATCCGCCCGGTCCGCCGTGCTCGTGCCCATCGTCGTGGCCATCGCACCGGCCGTCGGGATGTCGCCGGCCGCGGCGACATTCGCCTCGACGGCGGCCGCCGGGTTCTGCCATACCCTGCCCAGCTCGGCCAAGCCCGTCGCGATGTTCGCCGACGTCGCCGGAGTGCGCACCTATGAGCCGGCCCACCTGCGCCGCCTATCGGTGCTGTTGGGACCCCTCACGGCCGTCCTGGTCGTGCTGTTCGCCCTGTTCGTCTGGCCCCGCCTGGGCCTGCCGCTGTGAGCCGCCCGGCCGCACGGATCCCCTCTCGTTCATCAGGAGCCCGCATGCCCATCCTCGTTCCCCACCGCGTCCTGGTCGCCCCGAGCGGCTTCAAGGAGAGCCTCAGCTCGACGGAGGTCGCCGAGGCCGTCGCCGCCGGGGTGCGGCGGGTGCTGCCGGGCGCCGTCATCGACTCCCTACCGGTCGTCGACGGGGGCGAGGGCACGGCTGCGGACCTCGCGGCGGCCACCGGGGGGCGCATCGTTACCCGAATGGTCACCGGCCCGGTCGGTGAGCCGGTGACGGCGCACTTCGCCATGCTCGGCGGCGCCCGCAGCGACACCGCAGTGGTGGAGATGGCCGCCGCGGCGGGGCTGCGGCTGGTCCCTCATGAGCATCGCGACCCGACGCGGACGACGACATTCGGTGTCGGCGAGCTGCTCGTCGCCGCCCTGGACGAGGGTGCTCAGCGCGTCATCATCGGCTGCGGCGACTCGGGCACCTCCGACGGCGGCGCCGGCCTGGTGCAGGCGATCGGCGGGCGCCTGCTGGACCACGAGGGACGGGATCTGCCCCTCGGCGGCGCGGCGCTCAGCGAGCTTGCCCGCGTCGAACTGTCCGCCGTGGACCCCCGGTTGGCCGCGACCCGGATCGATGTGGCCTGCAACATCCACAACGTCCTCACCGGGCCGCGCGGGGTGGCCCGCGTGTTCGGCCCGCAAAGGGCGCCACTCCCGATCAGGTGGAGGTGCTCGCATCCGCGCTGGAGCGCTGGGCCGACGTGCTGACCCAGACCTGCCAAGCCACCCTGGATCGGTTGGGCATCGATCTACGCACCGGACCTGGCACCGGCGCCTCGGGCGGGCTGGGAGCAGGTCTGGCCGCCGTCTGCGGTGCGGTCCTTCGACCCCGCTTCGAGGTGCTGCTCGATGATGGTCTCAGTGGCATCGACTTGACCACTGCGGTCGCCCGCGCGGATCTCGTCATCACGGCCGAAGGCGCGGTCGACGCCCAGACGCCGCACGGCAAGGTGCCTGCTGAGGTAGCCCGGCGGGCGAAGCGGCACAGCAAGCCGGTGATCGCCCTGGCAGGCAGCATCGGCGAGGGTGCCCATGCCGTCCACGACATCGGCATCGACGCCATCGCGGGGATCATCCCCATCCCCGTGGACCTCGCCACCGCCGTCGACCGGGCGGACGCACTCGTGGCCGACGCCGTCGAGCGCACGCTGCGCCTGTTCCTGCTCGGCGTCTCATTCGCCGGGGCCGGAGCGACGCGTCGGGACGGGCAACCGTAGCGCCCGCAGCCCGGCCCGCGGCAGCAGCACCGCCCGCGCCCGCATCCCGCCGGACCGCAGCGACACCGCCCCCCGCAGGACAGTGCGCGCATCGGCCCGCAGGTCGGGTTCCCAGGCAGGAGCGGCATTCGAGGCGGCAGAGGCGTGCGAGGCGCCTGAGGCGTGCGAGGCCTGCGGGGCGGCAGGGACGACCACCGGCACGGCGTACCGGGCGTCCTCCACCGCCAGCAGCACCCGCCGCAGTGCATCCGAGGACTCCCGGTCCAGCACGGCCGTGTCCGTCATCCGCGCGTGCAGTTGCCGGGGCGTGGCGGCGACCGGCACCTCCAGGCCGAGATCCGCCAGGCGTTCGGCCAGGATCAGCCACTCCGCCTCGGCGACGGCGGCGGCATCCTGCGCCCGGGCGCGGCGCCGCGCTCGCACCGCCGCGGCGGCGGCCGGGACGATCGAGAGCAGGATCGCCAGCCCTCCGGCGATGCGCAGCCACGGCGTCCACACCGACTCCTGGGCCAGCGCCCCCGCGTCGGTGCCGGTGTCGGTGTCCCGGCGGTCCGTGGGCGCACTCGGGGTGGGGGTCACCGTGGTCGTGGGGGTGAGCGCGGACGGGGTCGGCGCGGTCGGGGTGGCCGGGGTGAGCCCCCCGGCGTACCGGGGCACCGGCCCGCTACGCACCGACGGCGTGGGTTCGAACCGGAGCCAGCCGACGCCCTCGAAGTACAGTTCCGGCCACGCATGCGCATCGCTGGCCACGACGGTACGCGCGGACCCGACCAGGCTGCCGGGCAGGAAGCCGGTGGCCAGCCGCGCCGGGATGCCCTCCGAGCGCGCCATCATCACCATCGCGGTGGCGAACTGGACGCAGTAGCCCTTCTTGGTCTCCAGGAACCGGTCGAGAGCCGTGCGTTTGGCGACGGTCTCGCTCATCCCGGTCGGCACGGGCGCCAGCTCCAGGGAGTAGCTGAAGCCGCCGGACTCGCGCAGCCATTGTTGGATGTTCACGGCCTGCTCGTACGGCGTGCGCGCGGCCCCGATCGCCGCGTCGGTGGCCGCCTGGAACCGCGGGGTGCGCACCTCGGCCGGAACCACCAGGTTCTCCCGGAACCCGCGACCGGTCGGGGGGATGGCCGCCAGGAACTCGGGGGTCGGGTTCAAGGAGAGATAGGTCAGGTCGTAGGAGCGCGGGACCACGTCGACGACCGGGACGCCGCTGGCCTCGTCGACATTCCACCGGGCCCCGACCACGGTGCCCCACACCACGGGGACGGGGCTGGCCACGTAGGGCTTGCCGAGGGAGGTCTGCGACACCGACAGGTGCGACTCCACCCGCGGGACCTGATCGGAGAGGCCGGGTGGTCGCGGCAACACGGGCGACTGGGAGGGGATCGCCGTGGTCGTGCGGGGCGTCCAGTGCGCCTCGCCGTAGGCGCTGGAGACCGTGACGCGCAGGGGTGGGGCCTCGGCGTCGTCGGAGGTGTAGGTCAGGATCGGGGTCCGGTCCCCACTGCGCAGGTCCTGCAGCAGGTCGGTGTCGGGGGAGAAGCCGACCCGGTTGCCGGCCGCCAAGTCGCCGCGACCTAGGCCGTCCGCGATGTAGCGCTGCGGCAGGTGCGGGATCGTCGCCGCGCCCGCCAGGCCGAGGACCAGACCGGCGACCACGAGCGCCGCTCCCGCGCCGAGCCGCCGCCCGCGCGCCGGCAACCGATGCGCGCCCGCCAGGTCGGGACGCCAGGACGCCAGCCAGTCGCGTTCCTGCTCCACCAGCATGGCGCCCCACAGCAGCAGCGGCGGGACGATGTCGCCCACGGCCAGGCTCGCCGAGCCGTTCGCCACGGCGGTCAGCAGCGGGGTGAGCAACGGTAGCCCGGCCACCGCCGGCATCCGCGAGCCCACCGCCACCACATCGGTCGCCCACGCGACGAGCGCCACCGCGGCCGAGATGACGAAGGCGATCCCCACCGGGGCGGGGGCGGGCGCCGCATTCTCCATGATCGTGCGCCCGGCCTGCTCGGTCAGGGTGCGCCAGTGCAGCACGGTCGACCACGTCGGGACCCATCCGCCGAGCGGGCGGTCCGCGGGCCCGAAGGCCACCGAATGCACGATCACGACGCCGAGGAGTTGCCCCAGCGCGGTCGTCGTCGGACCGATCCGCCGGGCCCGCAGCACCAGACCGAGCCCCGCGACGACCGCGATCGAGACCAGCGCGGTGGGCCACCAGGGGGATGCCGCGAAGAGCCGGCCCAGCGGGAGGGTGGCCGCGACGACCGCCGCCGCGGCGAGCAGCGTCGCCACCGGCTGGGCGCCGCCGCGCAGGTCGGGCTGCGCCGCGGTCATCGGACCGGCTCCGGGGTCGGCGCCCACGCCCGCGGCGTACCGATCAGCTCCGACCAGGCGTGCGCCGGCGACATGGCCGGCAGGGCGCAGGCCGCGCGCCAGCCGCCGGATCGGGCATAGGCGCACAGCCGTACGGCGTCCGCCCCCGCGCCCTCCGGAGCGGCGGCGCTGGACACGCCGGCGGCCGGGGCCGTCATCCGGGCGGTGCTCGCGGCGTCGCCCGGCACGGGTGCCCCGGCCCGGGCCGCGGCCGGATGACCCTGCGGGATCCACCAGTCCCGATCCGCCGCGGCGGCGAAAGCGGCGGTGTCGATGACCATCGCCAGGCCGGTCAGTCCGGTGCGCAGGACCCCGAACGTCTCGTGGGCCGCGGCCGGGGCGCGATCGCCGGTCATCAGCACCACCAGGCCACCGGCGCCGGCGACCTCGCGGGCCGTCGCGGGCAGCGAACCGGCGCGGTCCGTGCTCCCGCCGATGCCCGGCGTCACGAGGGCGAGACGTTGCAGGACGTCGTCGACGAGCAACGGCCGGGCGGGGTCGTCCGCAGCACCCGCCCCGGTGGGGGCCGCCCCCGACACCAGCAGATGCAGCGTGAAGCCCAGCCCGGACAGGTGCGCCGCCACGGACGCCAGGGTCTCCACCGCCCACTCGAACCCCGGGCCGCCGTCGAGCCGGTCGCTGCCCGGCTCGCCGGCGGCCTGCAGGAATCCGGCCGATGCGCCGGAGGCGCCGGCCGCGCCGGCAGCGCTGGCAACTGCGGCGCTGGCGGTGGTCTCGACGGTGTCCGGCCGGGCCGACCGCGACTGCGCGTCGCCGTCCTCCTGGACGCCCCAGGACGACGCGGAGGCGTCCAACAGAAGGACCGCGCGGCGCAGCCTCGGCAGCGCCTCGTGGCGCACCATCAGCCGGCCCCGGTGCGCGGTCACGCCCCAGTGCACCCGCCGCAGGTCATCGCCCTGCCGGTACTCCCGCACCGACACATCGTGCTCGGTGCCCGCCAGCACGCTGGCCGGCGCCTCGCCCTCATGGCCCATCCCGAGGCCCGCCGGGTCGCCCCCCGCCAAGTCGTGCACCGGGGGCAGGACCAGCACCTCCAATGGCGTGCCGATCGCCGTCCCCAGATGGGTCAGACCGAGCGGGTCGCGGCTCACCACCCGCAGCGGGCCGGCCAGATGACGGCCTCGCCGGACCGGCCGGACGTCGTACGTGCCGGAGGTCTCCTCCCCGGGACGCAACGGCGGCAGCACGAGGCGGGCCGTCGCCCCCAACCACGGCGAGACGTGCTCGGCGGCAGCGAGCGGATCGCACCCGCGCGGCCCGGTGTTGCGGACCTGCACCCGGATCCGTCCCGGCCGCCCGGACACCAGCGGCGCCGGTTCCACGGCACGGATCACCTCCAGGCGCGGCCGACGCCGCCAGGCCACCAGGCGGGCGAGGAGCACCAGAGCGGCGCAGAACACGCCGACCCGGGTCAGGTCGGCGAAGCCGAGCAGCAGGCCGACGCAGGCGAGCAGGAGACCGGCGCCGAGCACGGCTCGGCCCCGATCGGTGAAGCCGCGCATCCGCGCCAGCCGCGCAGGGCCCGGACCGTCGGGGCGGCGGGCGCCGAGCCTGGCCACGACTCAGGCCCCGTGCACCGGCACCCGGTGCACCAGGTCGGCCAGGATCTCGCGCGGTCCCCGACCGGCGAGCTGGGCCTGCCCGGAGGGCAGCACGCGATGCTCGACAACCGGGCTGAACAAGGCCTGGACGTCGTCCGGCAGGACATGGTCGCGGCCGTGCAGCGCCGCCCGGGCCCGGGCCGCGCGCAGCAGGTGCAGCGCGGCGCGCGGGGAGGCGCCCAGCCGCAGGCCCTGGTCGGTGCGGGTGGCGGCGACGAGGTCGACCACGTAGCCCTTCAGGGCCGCGCTCGCGTACACGCCTCGCGCGGCGAGGATGGCCGCCTGCACCCCGGCCGCGTCGGTCACCGGCCGAAGCCGGCTCAGCGGCGACGTACCGCCGTGCACGTCCAGCATCTCCAGCTCGGCCGCCCGGGCCGGATAGCCCATCGACAGCCGCGCCATGAACCGGTCGCGCTGGGCCTCCGGCAGCGGGTAGGTGCCCTCCATCTCCAGCGGGTTCTGCGTGGCGACGACCAGGAAGGGGGAGTCCAGGGCGTACGTCGTGCCGTCGACGCTCACCTGGCCCTCCTCCATGCACTCCAGGACGGCGGACTGGGTCTTCGGCGAGGCGCGGTTGATCTCGTCGCAGACCACCACGTTGGCGAAGATCGCGCCCGGCCGGAAGTCGAAGCGATGCGTCTGCGTGTTGAAGATGCTCACGCCGGTGATGTCCGAGGGGAGCAGGTCCGGCGTGAACTGGATCCGCCGCATGGGGCAGTCGATCGAGGCGGCCAGCGCCTTGGCCAGGGTGGTCTTGCCGACGCCCGGCACATCCTCCAGCAACAGGTGACCGCCCGCGAGCAGCACGATCAGGGCGGTGTCGATGACCTCCTGCTTGCCCTCGATGACGCTGCCGATGGACCGGCGCAGGGTGGCGGTCAGCTCGGCGACCTGCGCGGGGGTCGCCACGCCGACTTCGCTCACATCCACGAATCCTCCTGAGATGGGGTGGCGATATCTTCCCCCAGATCCGCAACGCCTGCCCGCGCACCCCCGGTTCCGCGCCTGTCGCAGGGAATCCCCGCGGCGCCGGGGGGGCGAATCTCCCTCCACTGCGCTCCACCGTTGCTGAGCTGGTCGAATACCTCAGATTGATCGGCTGGTGAACGATGGGGACGTTGACCGTGGAGGGAAGTGGAGTATCGTGGAGGAGTGGGGGGCGGTGTGGCATCCCTCGCGATCACGAACGACGACCGCGGGGTCCGCGCGATGCGCGGTCCCCGCTTCCGGGAGGGAGGTGGCCACCGATGTTCCTGGGCACGCACACGCCCCGGCTCGATGAGAAGGGCCGCCTGATCCTGCCCGCCAAGTTCCGCGATCGGCTCGCGTCCGGCCTGGTCGTCACCCGGGGTCAGGAGCGCTGCCTCTATGTCTTCCCGATGGATGAGTTCGTCCGGTACGCCGAGGGGCTGCGCGCCGCACCCGTGACCAACAAGGCGGTCCGGGATTACCTGCGCGTGCTCCTGTCCGGGGCCTCCGACGAGATCCCCGACAAGCAGGGCCGGGTCACCATCCCTGCCGCGCTGCGCGAGTACGCCGGGCTGGACCGCGAGGTCACCGTCATCGGCCAGGGCAGCCACGTCGAGGTGTGGGACAGCGGCGCCTGGGACACCTACCTGGCCGGCACCGAACAGGCCTTCGCCGACCAGGCCGAGGAGGTGATCCCCGGCCTGCTGTGAACGCAGCGCCGACCCGCTCATCGTGCGAGGGCGCCCTGCTGGCGGCATCGCCACGGGTCCTGCCGTGCGGTCTCCGGCCGCCGTGACCGTCCCGGGATACTTCCCCGATCCCGGGCCGGCAGCACGGCGGCGGGGGACCGGACGCCAGGACCCGCGTCCGTTCCGAACGCCGGTCTGAACCGCCCCCGACTGAATCGCCCCCGACTGAATCGCCGTCGTCTGAGTGCCCGCCGAACCGCCCCGACCCCCCCGACACCCGAGAGCCCGCGCCCGCCCGAGAGGAGGCCCCGATGAGCACCCCGCCCGCCACCGCCGACCGGCACGTCCCGGTCCTGCGCGACCGGATCGTCGCGCTGCTCGCCCCCGCGCTGGAGGCGCCCGGCGCGGTCTTCGTCGACGGCACCCTCGGCCTGGGCGGGCACACCGAGGCGATCCTCGCGGCCTGCCCCCACGCCCGGGCGATCGGCATCGACCGGGACGCCCAGGCGCTGGACCTGGCGACTGCGCGGCTCTCGGCGTACGGCTCCCGCTTCGTCCCCGCCAAGGCCCGCTACGACGAGATCGAGGACGTCCTGGCTGCGCTCGGCGTGAGCGCCGCGCAGGCCGTGCTGCTCGACCTCGGCGTGTCCTCGCTGCAGCTCGATGAGACCGACCGGGGGTTCGCCTACCGGGTGGACGCCCCGCTCGACATGCGGATGGACCCCGATCTGCCGCTGACGGCGGCCGACGTGCTGAACACCTACCCCGCCGCCGACCTGGCCCGAATCCTGGCCGACTACGGCGAGGAGCGCTTCGCCCGCAAGATCGCCGGGGTGGTCGTGGCCGAACGGGACCGGGAACCGTTCGCCGGCTCCGGCCGGCTGGTCGAGCTGCTGCACCGGGTGATCCCGGCCGCGTCGCGTCGCACCGGGGGACATCCGGCCAAGCGCACCTTTCAGGCCCTGCGCATCGAGGTGAACGGCGAAATGGACTCACTTGCAGCTGCGTTGCCACGAGTTGTCGAGGTTTGCGCGCTCGACGGGCGTGTCGCAGTCCTGTCCTACCACTCCGGTGAGGACAGGATGGTCAAGAAGGTTTTCGCGGCGGGAACGACCAGTTCGGCCCCGCCCGGGATGCCGGTGGAACCGCCCGAGCACGCGCCGTATCTCCAGTCCCTCACGCGGGGCGCGGAGGTGCCCGACGCGGCGGAGGTGGCCGCCAATCCCCGTGCGGCCTCGGCCAAGCTCCGGGCGGTCCGTCGGCTCGCGCCGACCCCGCCGGGGCGGATCCGGTACGCCGAAGGGGCGACGGACCCACCCGACCGGCGCCGCACGACCCAGCACACCCAGTCACGCCGATCGACCGGATCGGCCGGAACCACCGGAAAGGGGCACCGCCGATGAGCATGAGCGCCGCGACGACCGCACGCCCGGCCCGTCGACCCACCCCCCAGCGTCCCGCCCTGCAACTGGTCACCCCGGTCGCGCGGGCCCACAGCAATCTGCCGTTCGTGCTGCTGTGCTCGTTCGTGTTGGCCGCCGGACTGATCGCCGTGCTGTTCCTGAACCTGCAGCTCTCCTCGGGGTCCTACGAGATGGACCGGCTGCAGAAGCGGTCCTCCCTCGCCGCCGACCAGGAGGCCAAGCTCCGCGAGGAGCTGGCCGCGGAATCGGCCACCGGCCGGCTCGCCCAGCGGGCCACCGCCCAGGGCATGGTGCCCGGCGTGGCCGCGATGTTCCTGTCGCTGCCCGACGGCAAGATCCTCGGCGTGGCACCCAAGGAGGCCGCGAAGGACCCGCTTAAGGTGGTCGTGGACGGGGGCACCCCGATCACCCCGGCCGACAAGTCCGGCCAGCCTGGCCAGTCCGGCCAGCAGAGCCAGCCGTCCGCCCAGGCCACCGGGACCACCCGGGGCACACCGACATCGGGCACCGCGGCCGATCCGGCCGAGGCCCCGTCGGCCTCCGCCAGCACCGCACCGCGCGCCCCATCCACCCCGACGGCCAGCCGCCAGTAAGCACCGCCGTACCGGCAGGGAGGTGACCCACGTGACGCAGGACCGCCATCGGGGCGTCGGGGTTCGCCTGACCCCCGGAGCTCGCGGGCCCCGGCTGGCCAACGGCCGCCGGCGCGCCCGGGCGCTGTTCGTCGCCACCCTGTTCGTGTTCAGCATCTTCGCCGCTCAACTCGTGCGGCTGCAGGCCCTGGAGGCCAACGCGATCGCCGAGGACGCCCGCGACCAACGGATGGGCAAGAAGACCGTGTTGCCGGCGGTGCGTGGGCAATTCACCGACGCCAGCGGGCTCGCGCTGGCCCAGAACGTGGACCGCTACACGGTGGAGGCCTGCCCGGTGCAGGTCGCCAAATACCGCAAGGACGGCGCGACGGTGGGCGTCGACGGCGCCGCCAAGGAGCTGGCCCCCCTGTTGGGGATGTCCGAAGGCGATCTGCGCACCCAACTCACGCCCAAGGACGGCCCGGACGGCAAGGACTGCTACCGGGTGTTGAAGAAGGGCCTGGAACCGATGCAGTGGCGCGCCGTCAACGACCTGCGCGTCGACGGCATCTGGGCGGAGACGACCCAGGAGCGCGTCTACCCCGGAGGCGCGGCCACCGCGCCGCTGGTCGGCTGGGTCGGCGTCAACGGCCAGGCGAAGACCGGCGAGGGCGGCGGTGGCCTGGAGATGGTCTACAACGACTCGCTCAAGGGCACGCCGGGGGAGATGACCGCGGAGTACTCCGTGACCGGTCAGGTCATCCCGATGGCCGAGCGACAGATCACCCCGGCCGTGCCGGGCGACGGCGTACGGCTGACCATCGACCACGACCTGCAGTGGTATGCCTACAACGCGATCGCCGCGAAGGTGCAGGAGCAGAAGGCCCAGTGGGGCGAGATCGTCGTGATGGACACCAAGGGCCGGCTCAAGGCCGCGGCTCAATATCCCTCGTTCGAGCCGAAGAAGATCGGCAGCTCGGACATCACCGGGGCGCTGCCCTTCGAGGCCACCTTCGAGCCGGGCTCGACCGCCAAGGTCATGTCCATCGGCGCCAGCCTGGACCAGGGCGTGACCGCCCCCGACGCGCAATACACGGTGCCCAACGCGCTGCCCCGCCCGCAGAACGACATCACCATCCGCGACATGCACGGGCACGCCACGCTGCAGCTGACCGCGACCGGCATCCTCGCGGTGTCCAGCAACATCGGCACCTCGATGATCGCCGAGAAGATCAGCGAGCAGACGCTGTATGACTACCAGCGCAAGTTCGGGATGGGCTCCCCGTCGGCGGTCGACTTCCCGGGCGAGTCCCAGGGCAAGCTCTACCCCCCCGAGCAGATGAGCGGCAGCCAGCGCTACACCGTCATGTATGGCCAGGGACTCGCGGTCACCGCGGTCCAAGCGGCCGGCGTCTTCCAGACCGTCGCCAACGGCGGCGTCCGGATCCCGCCGACGCTGATCGCCGGTCGCACCGGCCACGACGGGACCTACACCCCCGAGGCGCTGCCCGAGGGCAACCGGGTGCTGCAGGAGGACACCTCCAAGACCCTGCTGAAGATGCTCGAGAACGTCACCAGCGAGGGCGGCACGGCGGTCGGCGCCGAGATCGACGGCTACCGGGTGGCGGGCAAGACCGGCACGGCGGACATCGCCGAGAAGGGTGTCTACGGCGGCAAGAACACGCTGTCGTTCATCGGCATCGCCCCGGCCGACAAGCCCGAACTCATCTGTGCGGTGATCCTGCAGGCCCCGGAGAGCAACAGCAGCGCGATCGTCGCCCCGGCGTTCAAGTCGGTCATGACCTACGCCCTGCAGCGGTTCAAGATTCCCCCGACCGGAAGCAGACTCGAGCCGTTCCCGAACTACTGGGGGCAGCAGGCTGACCGCAACCGGACGCGATAGGTTCGGCCGGTGAGCAGCACCATGCGCCCGACCCAGGGGCCCCGTGCCTCCGCGCGCGCGATCGCGACGGCGCTCGGTGCGGACCTCACCGGGCTGCCGCCGACCGCCGCGGACGTCCTGCTGGACGGGGTCACCCTGGACAGCCGGCAGGTGCGCCCCGGGGACCTGTACGCCGCGCTGCCGGGGGCCCACACCCACGGCGCCACCTTCGGGCTGCAGGCGGAGCGGGCCGGAGCCGTCGCGGTCCTGACCGATCCCACGGGCCGCACCCTGCTGGACGCCGCCGGGGTGTCGCTGCCTCAGATCATCGTCCCGGCACCGCGCGCCACCCTCGGGGCCGCCTCGGCGCTGATCTACGGACGCCCCGCCGACGACCTGCTGCTGATCGGCATCACCGGGACGAACGGCAAGACGACCACGGCGTACATCCTGGACGCCGCGCTGCGCGCCCTCGGCCACCGGACCGGCCTGATCGGCACCATCGAGATCCGTGTCGACCAGGAGGCGGTGCCGGCGGTGCGCACCACCCCGGAGGCCTGCGACCTGCACGGACTGTTCGCGCTGATGCGGGAGCGGGCGGTCGACAGCGCGGTCATGGAGGTTAGCAGTCACGCGCTGACGCTGCACCGGGTCGACGGCGCGCGCTACGACGTGGCCGTCTTCACGAACCTGTCCCAGGACCATCTCGACTTCCACCCCACCATGGAGGACTACTACCTGGCGAAGGCGGCGCTGTTCACCCCGGAGCGGGCCCAGCGCGGGGTGGTCTGCGTCGATGACGCCTGGGGGGCCCGCCTCGCCGCGCAGGCGAGCATCCCGGTGGTCACGCTGGCGACCCGGGTCGATGCGGTCGGGGTGGGGTCCGACGCCGGCGCCGGCCGGGCCGACTGGCGCCTGATCCCCCGGCCGGACGCGCCCGATCAGGACGAGTTCGACCTCGTCCAGGGCAGCAGCGGGCAACGGGTCCGGCTGCGCTCGGCGCTGCCGGGGGACTTCAACCGGAGCAATACGGCGCTGGCCGCGCTGACGCTGCTGGAATGCGGGATCGCGGCGCCGGACGTCGAACGCGCCATGGCGCTCGGGGCCCGGGTGCCCGGCCGCATGGAGCGCGTCGAGCTGGGCCCCGGGGCCCCGACCGTGTACGTCGACTTCGCGCACACCCCCGAGGCCATCCGGGCCACCCTGGCGGCGCTGCGGCCGGCCGCTGGGGGGCGACTGATCGCCGTCGTCGGCGCCGGCGGCAATCGGGACCGCGGCAAGCGCCCGCTGATGGGGGCCGCCGCGGCCCGGGGCGCCGACATCGTGGTCGTCACCGACGACAATCCGCGAGATGAGGACCCGGCCCAGATCCGCGCCGACATAGCCTCGGGGGCGCGTTCGGCCGGGCCGGCCGCCTCGATCCTCGACATCGCCGGCCGCAGCGCCGGCATCGCGCAGGCCCTGACCCTGGCGGCGGCCGATGACGTCGTCGCGGTGCTGGGCCGTGGGCACGAGACGAAGCAGGAGGTCATGGGCATCGATCGCCCCTTCGACGACCGGGTCGCCGTCCGCGAGCGCTGGGCGCAGGCGGCCCCGGCATGATCCCCATGACGCTCGCGCAGATCGCCGCGCTCACCGACGGCCGGCTGTCCGACCCGGGGGCGGCCGACGTGCTCGTCGACGGTCCCGTGGTCACCGACAGCCGCGAGGCCGGTCCCGGCTCGTTGTACGTCGCCCGGATCGGCGAGCACGCCGACGGGCACCGGTACACCCCCGACGCGGTCGCCCGCGGGGCGGTGGCCGCACTGGTCACGGCGCCGGTCGAGCAGACCCCCTCTGTGCTGGTCCCCGACGTCCAGGAGGCCTTCGCCGCGCTGGCCACGGCGGTCGTGCAGGCGATCCCGGGCCTGCTCGTGGTGGGCGTCACCGGCTCCTCCGGCAAGACCTCGACCAAGGATCTGCTGGCCGCGGTGCTGGCCGAGCACGCCCCCACCGTGGCCAACGTCGGCTCCCTGAACAGCGAGGTGGGCGTGCCGTTGACGGTCTGCCGGGCCGCGCCGGACACCGCCCACCTGGTCCTGGAGATGGGTGCCCGCGGGATCGGACACATCCGCTATCTCACCGACATGACCCACCCGCGGGTCGGCGTCGTGCTCAACGTCGGATCCGCCCACGTCGGCGAGTTCGGCAGCCGCGCGGCGATCGCGGCCGCGAAGGGGGAACTCGTCGAGGCCCTGCCCGCGCAGGGACTCGCCGTGCTCAACGCCGACGACCCCCTCGTCGCGGCCATGGCGGCGCGGACATCCGCGCGGGTGGTCCGCACCGGTCGCCGCGCCGACGACGCCGACATCCGCGCCGCCGACGTCGTGCTGGACGAGCAGGGTCGCGCCGCGTTCACGCTGGTGACCCCGGAGGGATCGGCGCCGGTGCGGCTCGCCGTCCTCGGTGAGCACATGGTGGACAACGCCCTCGCGGTGGCCGCGGTCGCCCGGGAAGCAGGCATGGCCGTGGGGCCCCTCGCGGCGGCCCTGGGCCGGGCCCGACTGGCCAGCCGCTGGCGCCTGGAGCGGCACGACCGGGCCGACGGCGTGGTCGTCCTCAACGACGCGTACAACGCCAATCCCGACTCGCTGGCCGCGGCGCTGCGGACCCTGGCCGCGATGGGCGCGGGCCGGCGCACCTGGGCCGTGGTGGGGGAGATGCTCGAACTCGGCCCCGATTCGGCGGCGGCCCACCGGCAGTGCGGCGAGCTCGCCGCCACCCTCGGCGTGGATGAGGTGCTGGCGGTGGGTGCCGGCGCCGAGCCCGTGGCCGAGGGGTTCGGGTCGCGGGCCCGCCGAAGCGTCGACGTCGACGCGGCGTACCACCTGCTCTCCGGCGAACTGCGCGCCGGCGACATCGTCCTGCTCAAGTCGAGCCGCGACAGCGGCCTCCGCCATCTGGGGGACCGGCTCGTCGAGGAAGAGGTGCACTGATGAGGGCCGTCGTCGCCGCCGCGGCGGTGTCGTTGTTCCTGGCGCTGCTGGGGACGCCGCTCTACATCAAGTTCCTGGTCCGGCGCGGCTACGGCCAGTTCATCCGGGACGACGGGCCGACCACCCATAAGACCAAGCGCGGCACCCCCACGATGGGCGGGGTCATCATCATCCTGGCCACCATCGTCGGCTACTTCGTCTCGCATCTGCTGACCATGAACCGCCCCGACGGCAACATGGCGTTCACCGTCAGCGCGAGCAGCCTGCTGGTGTTGGGCCTGATGACGGGCCTGGGCTTCGTGGGCTGGCTCGATGACTACATCAAGATCAGCAAGCAGCGCAGCCTGGGCCTTCGCTCGGCGCAGAAGCTGTTCGGCCAACTCCTGGTCGGCAGCGCCTTCGCCATCGCCTCGGTGACCCTGACCAACCCGCGCGGAATCACCCTCGCCTCGCCCAACATCAGCTTCGTCCGGGACATCAGCTGGCTGAACCTGTTCGCCGCCGGCCCCGTCATCGGGCTGATCCTGGTCGTGCTGTGGGTCAACCTCATCGTCGCGGGCACCTCCAACGGGGTGAATCTGACCGACGGCCTCGACGGGCTGGCGACCGGCGCCTCCAGCATGGTGTTCGGCTGCTATGTGCTGATCGGGATCTGGCAGTCCAACCAGGCCTGCTACCCGGTCGCCACGTCGCCGAACTGCTACGACACCCCCTCGCCGTACGACCTGGCCATCCTCGCCGCCGCCGTGGCCGGCGCCTGCTTCGGATTCCTGTGGTGGAACGCCTCGCCGGCCAAGATCTTCATGGGCGACACGGGCTCGCTGGCCCTGGGTGGGGCGCTCGCCGGGCTGGCGATCATGACCCGCACCGAGCTGCTGGTGATCCTGCTCGGCGGCCTGTTCGTCATCATCACCGTGTCGGTGATCATCCAGGTCGCCAGCTTCAAGCTGACCGGCAAGCGGGTCTTCCGGATGGCGCCGCTGCAGCATCACTTCGAGCTCAAGGGCTGGAACGAGGTCACCATCGTGATCCGGTTCTGGATCATCGCCGGGGTGTGTGCCGCGCTCGCACTCGGCCTGTTCTACGCCGAATGGGTCGCCGGAGGCGTCGTATGACCGGGGCCGACCGCTACGAACCCCGGCCCGGCCTGACCTGTCGCGAGGCGGACTGGTCGGGCCTTCGGGTGCTGGTCACCGGGCTCGGGGTGTCGGGCTTCGCCGCGGCCGACGCGCTGCTGGAACGGGGCGCGCACGTCGTCGTCGTCGACGCCGCCACCGAGGGTGCCGCACTGACGGAGCGGGCGAAGATCCTGGCCATGCTCGACGCCGACGTGCGCCTGGGGCCGGAGCACGTGCGCGCCCTGCCGGACGACGCCGCGGTGGACCTCGTGGTCACCTCGCCGGGGTGGCGCCCGGATCAGCCCCTGCTGGCCGCCGCGGCCGCCGCGGGCCTGCCGATCTGGGGCGAGGTCGAACTCGCCTGGCGGTTGCGGCCCCGCGCGGGCGCCGCGCCCTGGCTCACGATCACCGGCACGAACGGCAAGACGACGACGGTGCAGATGCTGGCCTCGATCCTGACCGCCGCCGGGCTGCGCGCGGTCGCCGCGGGCAATGTCGGCATGCCGATCATGGCGGCCGTGCTCGATCCCACGCCGTACGACGTCATCGCCGTGGAGCTGTCGAGCTTCCAACTGCACTGGCAGCGCTCGCTGGCGCCGCTGGCCTCGGCCTGTCTCAACGTGGCCCCGGACCACGTGGACTGGCACGGGTCGTTGGCCGCCTATACCGCCGACAAGGGCCGGGTCTACCAGAACACGGAGGTGGCCTGCGTCTACAACGTGCAGGACCCGGTCACCGAGCGGCTGGTCCGCGACGCCGAGGTGCAGGAGGGCTGCCGGGCCATCGGGTTCACCCTGGGCGTCCCGGGGCTGAGCATGGTGGGCCTGGTCGAGGACGTGCTGGCGGATCGGGCGTTCGTCGAGGAACGGCGCACCTCGGCCGCCGAACTGGGCACCCTCGCCGACCTGCGCACCGGCAGCCAGGACCCGGCGCCGCACTATGTCGCCAACGCCCTGGCCGCGGCGGCCCTGGCCAGGGCGTACGGCGTCCCGCCGGTCGCCGTTCGCGACGGCCTGCGCGCCTTCCGCCCCGATGCGCATCGCATCGCCGAGGTGGCCACGGCGGCCGGGGTCACCTGGGTCGATGACAGCAAGGCGACCAATCCGCACGCGGCCGCGGCCTCGCTGGCGGCCTATGCGTCCGTGGTCTGGATCGCCGGGGGACTGCTCAAGGGCGCGGACGTCGACGACCTCGTCCGGGACCGCGCCGATCGACTGCGCGCCGTGGTCCTCATCGGGGCCGACCGCTCACAGATCGCGCAGGCTCTGGCCCGACACGCGCCGCAGGTCCCGGTCGTGGACGTCGCCGCGACGGACACTGGTGCCATGGATCTCGTCGTGGCGAGGGCGGCGGAACTCGCGCAGCCCGGCGACGTGGTTCTGCTGGCGCCGGCGGCCGCCTCGATGGACATGTTCTCCCACTACGGAGCGCGGGGGGACGCCTTCGCGGACGCCGTACGTCGGCATCTGGGCCGCTAGGCCCTCACCGGTGGGCCCGCGCGCGGTCCCACCGACCGGACCGCACCAGGATCGAGCACGCGAGGGGCCAGACGACGTGAGCACGAGCACGGATCGCCACGGGGCGCCGACCTCGGAAACCGGCGCCCGGTCCGCCCCGGGCGGGGACCACACCGGCACGCGCGAGCCGAGCGGGCCGCCTGAGGCACACCCGCTCCTCGCCCGCCTGGACAGCCCCCTGTCCACCTACTACCTGCTGATCGGCTCCATCGGGGCCCTGCTGGGCATCGGCCTGATCATGGTGCTGTCGGCCTCCAGCGTCTCCTCGCTGCAGGAGAACAACTCGCTGTTCACGGTGGGGGTCAACCAGGCTAAGTTCGCCGCCATCGGCCTCGTCGGGGCGGTCGTGGTCAGCCGGTTGCCGGTGCGCACCTGGCAGCGGGTCGGTCTCGGGGTCATCGGGGCCGCGATCATCATGCAACTGCTGGTCTTCGTGCCCGGCCTCGGTGTGACCGTCAACGGCAACCGCAACTGGCTCCGGCTGATCCCCGGTCTGCAGCTGCAGCCGAGCGAGTTCGGCAAGCTAGGCATCATCCTTTACGGGGCCAGCGTGTTGACCGTGAAGCGACGATTGCTGGGGGACTGGAAGCACGCGGTGATCCCCGTCGTACCGGCCGCCGGCGTCGTGATCGCCCTGGTGCTCGCGGGTGGTGACCTGGGCACGACGTTCGTGCTGATCGGGATCCTGTTCTCGATCCTGTGGACCTCGGGGATCTCCGCTCGGCTCTTCGGTTTCGCCGCTGCGGGAGGCGTGCTCCTCGTGGTGATCATGGCGCGGGTCTCGCAAAACCGCGTGGCCCGCATCACGAGTTGGCTGAGCTGCGACACAACCTCCGCAGACCCGCTGTGCTGGCAGGCCAAGAACGGGGCGTTTGCCTTGGCCGACGGCGGGCTGCTCGGCCAGGGTCCGGGCGCGAGCCGGGAAAAGTGGGGCTGGCTGCCCGAACAGCACAACGACTTCATCTTCGCCATCATCGGCGAGGAGCTCGGTCTGATCGGCACGCTGACGATCCTGCTGCTCATCGGCCTGATCACGTTCGCCTGCTATCGCGTCATCCTGCAGACCGACGACCGCTTCGTGCGGCTCGCCACGGCCGGCGTGATGGGCTGGATCGTCGTGCAGTCCGTCGTCAACATCGGCGCCGTCCTCGGCCTGCTCCCCGTCATCGGCGTACCCCTGCCGCTGGTCTCCGCCGGGGGATCGGCACTCATCACGACGCTGCTGGGACTCGGCATGGTGATCTCGTTCGCCCGCAGCGAGCCCGCCTGCGCCCGCGCCCTGGCCGGCCGGCCGCGCGTCCTGGCCCGCTCGCTGTCCGTCATGTCGCCGCTGCGGAAGCGCACCCGATGACGGCTGCGCCGCTGCGCTCCGTCGTGCTGGCCGGCGGAGGGTCCGCCGGGCACGTCTCCCCGTTGCTCGCCCTCGCCGACTGCCTGCGCCGCCGCGATCCGCAGGTGCGGATCACCGCCCTGGGCACCTCGACCGGGCTGGAGCACCGGCTGGTTCCCGAGCGCGGCTACGCCCTGCGGACGATTCCCAAGGTGATCTTCCCGCGCCGGCCGTCGGCGGCGGCGCTGCGCCTGCCCGCGGCCCTCAAGGGCGCCGTCGACGCCGCCGGGGCGGTGCTCGATGAGGAAGAGGCCCAGGTCGTGGTCGGGTTCGGGGGGTACGTCTCCTCGCCGGCCTATCTCGCCGCCCGGCGCCGCGGCATCCCGATCGTCGTGCACGAGCAGAACGTCCGGCCCGGCCTGGCCAATCGGCTGGGCGCCCGGCTGACCCCCTATGTCGGCACCACGTTCGCCGAGACGAGGCTGCCGCACGCCCGCCTGATCGGCATGCCGCTGCGGCGCGAGATCGCCACGCTGGACCGGGCGGCCCTGCGGCAGCAGGCGCGGGCGAGCTTCGCCCTGGCGCCGGACGCCCCGACCCTGCTGGTGACGGGCGGTTCGCTCGGTGCAGCCCGGCTCAACGCGGCCTTCGCGGCGGCAGCGGCGGAGTTGTCCGCGGCGGGGGTCCAGGTGCTGCACGTCACCGGGCTGGGCAAGGAGTTCGTCCCGGACCTGACCTCGTCGCCGGGCGGGTCGCCGGGCGGGTCGTCGGGTGGGTCGCCGGGCGGGGCGCCGTACGTCGTGCTCCCGTACGCGGACCGGATGGATCTGGCCTATGCCGCGGCCGACCTGGTGGTGTGCCGGTCCGGAGCCAACATGGTCTGCGAGGTGGCCGCGGTCGGGCTACCCGCGGTCTTCGTCCCCCTGCCCATCGGCAACGGGGAGCAGCGCTTCAACGCGGCGGGTCTGGCCGCGGCCGGGGGGTGTCTGGTGGTGGACGACGCCGCGGTCACCCCCCAGTGGGTGCGCGCGACCGTGCTGCCGTTGCTGAGCGACCCGGCCCGGCTGGCCGAGATGGCGCGGGCGGCGGCGGCCGTGGGTCGTCGGGACGCCGACGAGGCCCTGGCCGATCTGGTCGGGCAGGCGCTGGCGGGGGCTGCGCCGTGACGACCCGGTTCGACCTGACCGCCCCGATTCCCGCCGTGGCCGACCTCGGGCGGGTGCACGTGCTGGCGATCGGCGGCGCCGGGATGTCCGCCGTGGCACGCCTGCTCCTTGCCGCCGGGCGGCCGGTGTCCGGCGCGGATCAGCAGGACTCGGCGGTGCTGCGCGCCGTCGAGGCGGCCGGTGCCAGGGTGTGGGTCGGCCACGACGCCGCGCACCTGGACGGGGTGGACACGGTCGTGGTCTCCTCGGCGATCCGCGAGGACAATGTCGAGCTCGTCGAGGCCCGCCGCCGCGGCCTGGTGGTGCTGCACCGGTCCCAGGCGCTGGCGGCGCTGATGACCGACCGCCGGTCGGTGGCCGTCGCGGGGGCCAACGGGAAGACCACGACCAGCTCGATGTTGGCCACGGCCCTGACCGAGGCCGGCGCCGACCCGTCGTACGCGATCGGCGGCGACCTCCTGACCACCGGCACCAATGCCGCGCTGGGGGGTGGCCCCGCGTTCGTCGCGGAGGCCGACGAGAGCGACGGCTCGTTCCTCGTCTACCGCCCCGACGTCGCGGTCGTGACCAACGTGCAACCCGACCACCTCGACTTCTACGGCACCTTCGAGGCGGTCCAGGAGGCCTATGCGGCCTTCGCCGCCACGGTGCGACCCGGCGGCCTGCTCGTGGCCTGCGCGGACGACCCCGGCTCGGCCCGGCTCGCCCAGCGCGCGGCCGCCTCTGGGCTGCGGGTGCTCCGCTACGGCCAGACCGCGGACGCCGACGTGCGGGTGGCGCAGGTGGCCTTCGACGGCCTGTCCTGCCGCGCCGACCTGGTCGAGCGGGGTGCGGCCGGGGCGGTACGCCGAGAGCTGACGCTGGCCGTTCCCGGCCTGCACAACGTCCTCAATGCGACCGCGGCCTATGTCGCCGCGACGGCGGGACTGGGTGCGGACCCCGCGGCGGTCCTGGCCGGCCTGGCCCGGTTCCGCGGCGCCCGACGGCGATTCGAGGCCAAGGGCGAGGTCGCCGGGGTGCGCGTCGTCGACGACTACGCGCACAACCCGGGCAAGGTCGCGGCAGTGGTCGGCACCGCGGCGCGACTGGCTCGGCCCGGCCGGCTCGTGGTGGCTTTCCAGCCGCACCTGTATTCCCGCACCCGGGACTTCGCCGACGCGTTCGGCGCGGCGCTGGCCGGCGCCGACGTCCTGGTGGTGACCGACGTCTACGCGGCGCGGGAGGACCCCATCGCGGGGGTGACGGGGGAACTCGTCGCCGACGCGGCCCGCCGGTCCGGAAGCCCCCGGGTGAGCTACGTCGCCGACGTGAAAGACCTGGGCGAGCGACTCGAACGAATGACCGAGGCGGGCGACCTGGTCCTGACGGTCGGGGCCGGCGACATCACGGCGGTCGGGCCGGCGCTCCTGCAGCGACTCCAGGGGCGCGTCGATGGTTGACCAACGGGCCCGATCGCACGACCGTTCGGCGCGCACGAGTCCCGGTCGGCGACCCGAGCGGCGGGGCCGGCCTGCCCTCGCCGTGGTCGGTGCGTCCGTGCGCGAGAGCGCAACACGAGTTCGCAAGCGGGCCACCGTGACTCGCGTGCTCATCGGGCTGGCTGGGGTCGCCGTGGTGGCAGCGCTGCTGCTCTGGGTCTTCCTCGGTAGCCCCTGGCTGCGGGTGAAGTCGGTGAATGTCGTCGGCGGGAGCGCCGAGCAGCAGGCGTCGGTTCAGCAGGTGACCGACCGGGTCGTGGGTCAACCTTTGGTCAACATTGATACCGCCGGCGTGCAGCGCGACCTCTCCGGAATCCCGGCCTTTTCCCGAGTCGATGTCATTCGGGATTGGCCCAGCCGGCTCACTATTCTGGTGACTGTCCGCACGCCGGTCCTGGCCGCGAAAAACCCTCAAGGTGCCCTTCAGCTGGTGGACGCCGACGGCGTCGCCTACGCCCCGGTGGACGCCGCGCCGCAGGGGGTCCCGACGGCCACCCTGGCCCATCCCGGAGTCGACCGGGAGCTACGCGCGGCGGCGGGGGTGCTGGCCGCTCTCGATGCTGGTCAGCGCGCCAGGGTCAGCTCGGTCACGGTGGCCTCGCCGGACGACGTCCGGTTCGTCATCAACGACGTGACCGTGCTCTGGGGCGGCCCCGCCGAGGGGCGCCGCAAAGCGGTCACCATGGCGGCCCTCCTGCAGCAAAAGGGTGTGCGGACGATCAATGTCAGCGCGCCGGATTCGCCGGTCATGTCATGACGATCCGCTGCCCTTAATCTCTACTCCAGGGTTAGTCGGATCGGATGTTAACGCTGGGCGACTTGAGTCCCGCGAAACGTGACGTACGATGTTGCCGACCTTGAGCGTCCGGTGCGCTCTTCGATGCGGCGTCCCTCCGCGAGCGCCTCCACCAGCACCTCGCACCACCATCGATCAGGAATGAGGCTCCCACCGTGGCAGCACCCCAGAACTACTTGGCCGTGATCAAGGTCGTCGGGATCGGTGGCGGTGGCGTCAACGCGATCAATCGCATGATCGAAGTCGGGCTCAAGGGCGTGGAGTTCATCGCCATCAACACCGATGCCCAGGCGCTGCTGATGAGCGATGCCGACCTGAAGCTGGACGTGGGTCGGGAACTGACCCGGGGCCTGGGCGCCGGCGCCGACCCCGAGGTCGGCCGTCGGGCCGCCGAGGACCACGCCGAGGAGATCGAGGAGGCGCTCAAGGGCGCCGACATGGTCTTCGTCACCGCCGGCGAGGGCGGTGGCACCGGCACCGGTGGCGCGCCGGTCGTCGCGAAGATCGCCAAGGGCATCGGCGCGCTGACGATCGGCGTGGTGACCCGACCGTTCACCTTCGAGGGGCGCCGCCGGGCCAACCAGGCCGAGTCTGGCATCGGCACGCTGCGCGAAGAGGTCGACACCCTGATCGTCATCCCCAACGACCGGCTGCTCTCGATCAGCGACCGCGCCGTGAGCATGCTGGATGCGTTCCGCAGCGCCGACCAGGTGCTGCTCTCCGGCGTTCAGGGCATCACCGACCTGATCACCACGCCCGGTCTGATCAACCTGGACTTCGCCGACGTCAAGTCCGTCATGCAGGGGGCCGGCTCGGCCCTCATGGGCATCGGCTCGGCGCGCGGGGAGGACCGCGCCGTCCAGGCGGCCGAGCTGGCGATCTCCAGCCCGCTGCTGGAGGCCAGCATCGACGGGGCCCACGGCGTCCTGCTCTCCATCCAGGGCGGCAGCGACCTGGGGCTCTTCGAGATCAACGAGGCGGCACGCCTGGTGCAGGAGGCCGCTCACCCCGAGGCCAACATCATCTTCGGCGCCGTGATCGACGACGCGCTGGGCGATGAGGTCCGGGTGACCGTCATCGCCGCGGGCTTCGACAGTGGGACCCCGCAGCGGGGCAGTGATCGTCAGCTGGGCGGCATCTCCCAGATGCCGCCGCAGCAGCAGCGCCAGATGCCGCCGGCCCAGCGGGCGCCGCAGCAGCAGCCGCAGCGGACGATGCAGCCGCCCACGATGCCGACCGTGCCGCCGCAGCGGATGCCCGGTCAGGTCGCGCCGCAGCCTGCGCCGGTCCGCCAGCCGGAGCCGGTGCCCTCGGCCCCGATGCGCCAGCAGGAGCCGATGCGCGAGCGTCCGGAGCGACCCGAGCGGTTGGAGCGTCCGGAGCCGGTGCGCGTGGCCGACCCGGCGCGCCAGCCCGAACCGGCCCGTCAGCCGGCCCGGCCGGAGACGGCCCGCCCGCCGCGCACGGTGACCTTCGACGACGCCGACGACCTGGACGTCCCCGACTTCCTGAAGTAGTCGCCGCGAGCCGCGGCGTACAGTTTCCCGCGTGTGGGAGTGGACGCAGACCCTGCCCGGTGCCGCCGGGCGAACGGTGCGGTGGGGGTTCACCGCGGCCGTTGCGGCCGGTGCCGGTAGTCAGGGTCCGTACGCCGGGCTGAACCTGGGCGCCCACGTGGGCGACGATCCCGCGGCGGTGACCGCGAACCGCGCGTTGGTGGCGCGCGACCTCGGCGTCCCGGTCGACCGGCTGCTGTTCATGTCTCAGGTGCACGGCGCGGACGTGGTCACCGTCTTCGGCCCACATCCCGTCGGCGACCCGCCGGCGGCGGACGGCATGGTGTGCGATCGCCCCGGCATCGCGCTCGCGGTGCTCGTGGCGGATTGCGTTCCCGTGCTGCTCGCCGATCCGGCCGCGGGGATCGTAGGGGTGGCGCACGCCGGCCGTCCGGGGCTCATCGCGGGCGTGGTGCCCAGCACCATCGCCGCCATGCGGGCGGCCGGGGCGCAGGACATCGTCGCCGCCGTGGGGCCCTCGATCTGCGGTCGGTGTTATGAGGTGCCCGCCGCGATGCGCGCCGCCGGGGCGGCGGTGACGCCGGTCAGCGCGACGGTCAGCTGGACCGGCACTCCCGCGTTGGACGTGGCCGCGGGCGTGATCGCGCAGCTGGTCGATGGCGGCGTCCGGGTGGGTCACTGGGTCGGTGGGTGCACCCGCGAGTCGGGCCACCTCTATTCCTACCGCCGCCAGCAGCAGACCGGCCGGTTCGCCGGCGTGGTCCTGATGGGTGCGCCGTGACCGGGCCGGTCGGGGCGCTCCCGGCTGCGGACCGTCGGGAGCACCTGGCGGCGGGGTTGGCGACGGTACGTCGTCGCATCGAGGTCGCCTGCGCTGACTCGGGCCGCGACCCCGGTGAGGTCACGCTGGTCGTCGTCACGAAGTTCTTCCCGGCCAGCGACCTGGCGCTGCTCGCCGGCCTGGGCGTCGCCGACATCGGGGAGAACCGGGATCAGGAGGCGAGCGCCAAGCTGGCGGAGTTGGCGGCCGTCGATCCGTCGGCTCGGGCGAGCCTGCGGGTGCATTTCATCGGGCAGCTGCAGACGAACAAGGCGGCCTCGGTGGCCCGCTACGCCGACATGGTGCACTCCCTCGACCGGGACCGGCTCGGCACGGCGCTGGCGCAGGGCGCCCAGCGCGCCGGTCGCGTCCTGGACGTCCTCGTGCAGGTCGGTCTGGACGGCGCGGCCGGGCGTGGCGGGGTGGCCCCCGAGCAGGTCCCGGCCCTGGCCGATCGCGTCGCCGCGGCGCAGGGGCTGCGACTGCGCGGCCTGATGGCGGTCGCGCCCCTGGATGCGGATCCGGACGCGGCGTTCGCCGCCCTGGCCGCCCTGGGCGGGGATCTGCGCGAGCGCCACCCCGAGGCGAGCGTGCTCTCGGCCGGGATGTCGGGCGACCTGGAGGCCGCCGTGCGGCACGGCGCGACACACCTGCGTGTCGGGAGCGCAATCCTGGGATCGCGGCCCGGCACGCGCTAGTTTCAGGCCTGAGACCAGTCGACGTCATCGCCTCGGAGAACGTCGATCGTGCGACCGCTAAGGAGCAAGACCATGGGTTTCTTCCGCGAGGCGAGCGTCTACCTCGGGCTTCGTGACGACGACCGCCAGTTCTACGAGGAGGAAGGTCGGGCGGTCGACCGGACCCGGTCCGAGCGGACTCCCGGACCCACCCCGATCTCCCACGGGGCGACCGCAGTGGCTCTGGATGAGGACGTCGACATCACGCCGACGCATGCCGAAGTGACTCCGCTGCGGCGTGCCCCGGTCGCCCAGGTGATCAACGAGCCGGAGGTCAGCGCGGTGAACCGCATCACCACCATCCACCCCCGGACCTACAACGACGCGCGCAGCATCGGCGAGGCGTTCCGTGAGGGCACCCCGGTCATCATGAACCTGACCGATCTCGACGATTCCGATGCCAAGCGGCTCGTCGATTTCGCGGCGGGCCTGGTGTTCGGACTGCAGGGCGCCATCGAGCGGGTCACCAACAAGGTGTTCCTGCTCTCGCCGGCCAATGTCGAGATCACCAGCGAGGACGGCGACGGGTCCAAGGCCAGTCGCGGCCTGTTCAACCAGAGCTGACTGGCTGCGGCCTCGATCCGCGACACGGCGTGCGCCCGGGACCCCGAGAAGGGGGCCGGGCGCTTCGTCGTCGATACTGGGACCATGATGACGGTCCGACTCCTGCTCGCCTGGGTGCTCAACATTTTTTTGATGCTGCTGCTCATCCGGCTCGTCTTTGACTGGATCCAGATGTTCGCCCGGGATTGGCGCCCGCGCGGGCCGCTGCTGGTCGTCGCGGAGGCCGTCTACAGCGTGACCGACCCGCCGTTGCGGGCCGTCCGCAAGGTCATCCCCCCACTGCGCCTGGGCGGCGTGGCGTTGGACCTGTCCTTCATGGTCGTCATCTTCGCGATCTACCTCCTGCGCAGCCTCATCCTGTGACCCGCCAGCCCAACTGACCAGCCTGCCCCACCGCAGAACTGGACGAATGTCCAGGTCAGGTGAACGTGACGATCGTCCACGTCAGAGGCCTTTTGGGACCGTACGACACGCCGAGGCGAGTGCGGAACTGGGCGTCCGCGACGGTAGGCTTGCGCCAGTCCACCACCTGTCCACACACCGGTCCGAACGAGGGGACGACATGGCGCTCACGCCCGAAGATGTCCTGAACAAGAACTTCACGGCCACCCAGTTCCGCCGCGGTTATGACGAGCAGGAAGTGGACGACTTTCTCGATGAGGTCGTCGTCGAGCTTCGTCGCCTGCTCGGGGAGAACGCCGAACTGCGCCGCCGGTTGGCGTCGGCCCAGCCGGGCTTCGACCCGCAGGAGGCGGTGGCCGGCGAGGGGCCGGCCGGGGGGGTGGGCGACGACGCCGTCTCGGCGGCCGAAGCGGACGCCAAGACCGAGGTGGAGCGGATCCAGCAGGAGGCGCAGGAGCGCATCGCGAAGGCTCGGGCGGGGGCCGAGCAGGCCGAGGCGGAGGCCGCGGAACGGATCGAGAAGGCTCGCGCGGAGGCGCAGGCCGCCCAGGAGCAGGCCGCTGCGGCGGCCGAGGCAGCCGAGGCTGCCGAGCAAACCCGCAAGGAGGCGCAGGAGTCGGGCTCTGCGCCCGTGCCGGTGGCCGCGCCGACGGGTGGGGCGGCCGACGCCGCGGGCGTGATCGCCCTGGCCCAGAAGCTGCACGACGAATACGTGTCCCAGGGCAAGGCCGAGCACGACCGACTGCTGGGCGAGGCGACCAACCAGCGCGAGACGATGTTGGCCGAGGCCACGAGCCAGCGCGACCAGATGATCTCCGAGGCGACCGAACATCGCGACCGGCTGGTGGGGGAGGCGCAGGGGCGGCACGACGAGCTGATCAGCACGGCGGAGGCCCGCCACGCGGAGTTGGTCGGCTCCGCCCAGAGTGAGCATGACCGCCTGCTGGCCGAGGCCAACGAGACCCACGAGCGGCTGATCACCGAGGCGCGGGAGCGGTCGACCGGAATGCTCGCCGAGGCCCAGCTCAAGCGCCAGAACGTGATCGAGGAGCTGGAACGCACCCAGTCCGGGCTGAACCAGCGCATCTCCGAGCTGCGGCAGTTCGAGCAGGACTACCGCACCCGCCTGCGGTCGTTCATCGAGGGTCAGTTGCACACGCTGACCACCGCGGACACCGTGGCCCCCGGGCAGGGCGAGGAGCCGGCTGCGCTGGAGGCCGAGCAGGTCGTCTGACGCGAGTGCCGACCAGCGCGCTTGTCCGAATTTTCGGCGGCGAAGGTCTATCCTGTCGTCCTCCGACCGAAACCGGTCGGTTGGTTTCGACAAGCGAGGTAGTGATGCCCGGGACCCCACAGCCGGCGGCGGATGCACAGCAGGCAGACGTCTCCTGGCTGCCGCTGCGGGACGGTGAGGAGCCGTGGACCGGCTCAGACCTGCAGGAGATCACGCTCGAGCTCCTGGATGAGAAGAAGCGCCTGGAGGAAGACCTTGCCGAGTCGGAGATGGACCTGCAGGACCTGATGCGCGACTACGGCGGGGGCTCCGGTGACGACTCCGCCGACACCGGCGGCAAGGTCTTGGAGCGCGAACAGGAGCTGACGCTCACCAACAACTCGCGCACCCTGCTGGCCCAGACCGAGCGGGCGCTGGAGCGGCTGGCCGACCACACCTACGGCGCCTGCGAAAACTGTGGGTTGCCCATCGGCAAGCTGCGGCTCCAGGCGTTCCCACGGGCGACGCTGTGCGTCTCCTGCAAGCAGAAGCAGGAGCGACGCTGACTCCTGCAGACGGTGGTCGTGCTCGCCCCGGCTCGCGGTTTCTCCCGCTGGTCCTGGTGGTGGGCGCACTGGTGTATGCCGCCGACCGGCTCACCAAGGCGTGGGCCCTGGCCACGCTCACCCCGGGCGTGCGCCAGGACCTGATCGGCCAGATCCTCCAGCTGCACCTCATCTTCAACCCCGGCGCGGCCTTCTCGTTCGGCACGAGTGCCACCTGGGTGTTCACGATCATCCAGGCCAGCGTGGCGGTGATCATCCTGGTCGTCGCGCCGCGGCTGGCGTCGCGGGCCTGGGCCGTGGGGGCGGGGCTGGCGCTCGGCGGAGCCCTGGGCAATCTCACGGACCGGTTGACCCGTGAGCCCGGCTTCGGGGTCGGCCACGTGGTCGACTTCCTGGAACTGCCGCACTGGCCCATCTTCAACATCGCCGACTCGGCGATCGTGTCGGCCGCCGTGCTGGTCGCCGGGGCGACGCTCAAGGGAGTGGGGGCCTTCGCCCCACCCGCCGTACCCCTGGAGGGTGACCGTGCCGCGCGGCCGGCCCCCAGCTCACCGCCCGACGCGGGCGAGACGCATGGCTGACGTCCGCACCCTGCCGGTCCCCGACGGACTCGTCGGTGAACGCGTCGACGCGGCCCTGGCGCGGCTGTTCGGGCTCTCCCGCAGCAGAGCCGCCGAACTGGCCGCCGACGGCCTGGTCAGCCTGGACGGCGCGGCGGTCGGGAAGTCCGATCGGGTCCGGGCCGGGTCGATCCTGGAGGTGTCCCTGCCCGATGCGGCCGCGCCGGTCGGGCTGGAGGTGATCGCCGAGCCGGTGCCGGGCCTGCGGGTGGTGCACGACGACGACGACATCGTCGTGGTCGACAAGCCGGTCGGGGTCGCCGCCCATCCGAGCGTCGGCTGGACCGGTCCGACGGTCGTGGGCGGCCTGGCGGCGGCGGGTTATCGGATCTCGACGAGCGGGGCCAGCGAACGGCAGGGCATCGTCAGTCGCCTCGACGTGGGCACCTCGGGGCTGATGGTGGTCTGCAAGAGCGAATACGCCTACACGATGCTCAAGCGGGCCTTTCGCCATCGCACCGTGGAGAAGACCTACCACGCGCTGGTGCAGGGTCTGCCGGACCCCGTCGTCGGCACGATCGACGCGCCGATCGGGCGGCACCCGGCATACGACTACAAGTACGCCGTGATGCGCACCGGCAAGCGCGCCATCACCCACTACGAGGTGGTCGAGGCGTTCGGGCCCGCCAGCCTCGTCGAGGTCAAGCTGGAGACCGGCCGGACCCACCAGATCCGGGTCCACTTCGCCGCGGTCCGCCATCCGTGCTGCGGCGATCCGGTCTATGGCGGGGATCCGGTGCTGGCCCGGCGGCTGCGCCTGGACCGGCAGTGGCTGCACGCGACCGGGCTGGGTTTCGAACACCCCGGCTCGGGGGAGTGGGTGACGTTCACCAGCACCTATCCCGACGACCTGGCGGCGGCGTTGGACGTGCTGTCGGGGTGAGCGACGCCCCCGGCGGCCGTACGGCGTAGCGGGCTCGGCACGCCGTACCAACTGGGCCGCCGATCCGTGGCGCAGCACTGTCGGTGACCCGTCGTAGACTCGCGGGACCATGTCGAGCACGTCAGCCGCCCCGAACCCCGCCGGCCCCGGCAGCCCCACCAGCGCGATCGGGTCGGGATTCGCCCATCTGCACAATCACACCGAATACTCGATGCTCGACGGTGCCGCCCGCATCGACGACCTGTTCGCCGCCGCCGCGCGGATGGGGATGCCCGCGCTCGCGACGACCGACCACGGGTTCATCTTCGGGGCCTACGAGTTCTGGAAGAAGTCGGCCAATTACGGCGTCAAGCCGGTGATCGGCATCGAGGGCTACCTGACCCCCGGCACGCACCGCACGGACAAGACCCGGGTCAAGTGGGGCGACGGCTCTCGCGACGACGTCTCGGGCGCGGGATCCTACACGCACATGACCTTGTGGGCCGAGAACAACGCCGGCATGCACAACCTGTTCCGGCTCTGTTCGCTGGCGAGCCTGGAGGGTTACTACTTCAAGCCGCGGATGGACCGCGAACTGCTGCAGACCTATGGCAGCGGGATCATCGCGACCACCGGGTGCCCGAGCGGGGAGGTGCAGACCCGGCTGCGGCTGGGGCACTACGAGCAGGCGCGGCAGGCGGCGAGCGACTTCCGCGACATCTTCGGCGCGGACAACTTCTATTGCGAGGTCATGGACCACGGCCTGGAGATCGAGCGCCAGGTCCAGCGCGACCTGCTGCGCCTGGCCAAGGAGCTGGACCTGCCGCTGGTGGCGACCAACGACCTGCATTACACGAACGCGCAGGATGCCAAGGCCCACGCCGCGCTGCTGTGCGTGCAATCCGGGTCCACCCTGATGGATCCGGGCCGATTCAAGTTCGACGCCGACGAGTTCTACCTCAAGAGTCCGGAGCAGATGCGACACCTGTGGCGCGAGCTGCCGCAGGCGTGCGACAACACCTTGGCCATCGCCGAGCGCTGCGAGATCGACTTCGTCGAGGAGACCGGCAAATACATGCCGCGGTTTCCCTGCCCGCCGGGGGAGGACGAGACCAGCTGGTTCATCAAGGAGGTCGAGCGGGGACTGCACGCCCGCTATCCGGCCGGGATCCCGGACTATGCGCGCAAGCAGGCCGAATATGAGCAGCAGGTCATCATCGGGAAGGGTTATGCGGGCTACTTCCTGATCGTCGCCGACTTCATCAACTGGGCCAAGAACAACGGCATCCGGGTGGGCCCGGGCCGCGGCTCGGGCGCCGGCTCGATGTGCGCCTATGCCATGCGGATCACCGACCTCGACCCCGTGCCGCACGGCCTGATCTTCGAGCGCTTCCTCAACCCGGAGCGTCCGTCGATGCCGGACTTCGACGTGGACTTCGACGAGCGTCGGCGGGGCGAGGTGATCCGTTATGTCACCGACAAGTACGGCGCGGACCGCGTCGCGCAGATCGTCACCTACGGCACCATCAAGGCCAAACAAGCCGTCAAGGACTCCGCCCGGGTGCTCGGCCATCCCTTCGCGGTGGGGGAGAAGCTCACCAAGGCGATGCCGCCGGACGTGATGGGCAAGGGCATCCCGCTGGCCGGGATCTTCGACCCCCAACACAAGCGGTACGCCGAGGCGCAGGACTTCCGCGACCTGCATGCCAGTGACCCGGTCGCCCAGGAGGTCGTCGCCACGGCGCTGGGCCTGGAGGGGCTGAAGCGGCAGTGGGGCGTCCACGCGGCCGGCGTGATCATGTCCAGCGAGCCGCTGCTCGACGTCATCCCGATCATGAAGCGGGAGCAGGACGGCCAGATCATCACCCAGTTCGACTACCCGAGCTGCGAGAACCTCGGCCTGGTCAAGATGGACTTCCTCGGCCTGCGCAACCTGACGATCCTCGACGACGCACTGGCCAACGTGCAGGCCAACCGCGGCCAGGAGATCGACCTGGACGCGCTGTCCAAGGACATGACCGACGTCGCGGCGTACAAGCTCTTGCAGCGCGGCGACACCCTCGGGGTGTTCCAGCTCGACGGCGGCGGCATGCGCTCGCTGTTGCGATTGATGCAGCCGGACAACTTCGAGGACATCTCCGCGGCGCTGGCGCTCTACCGTCCCGGTCCGATGGGTGCCGACAGTCACACCAATTACGCGCTGCGCAAGACGGGGCGGCAGAAGATCGAGCCGATCCACCCGGAGCTGGAGGAACCGCTGCGCGAGATCCTGGAGATGACTCAGGGCTTGATCATCTATCAGGAGCAGGTCCAGCAGATCGCGCAGAAGCTGGCCGGCTACAGCCTCGGCAAGGCCGACATGTTGCGCCGGGCGATGGGCAAGAAGAAGAAGGAGGTCCTCGACGCCGAGTTCGTGCCGTTCGAGAACGGCATGCTGGCCAACGGCTATTCGCGGGCGGCGATCAAGACGCTGTGGGACATCCTCGTTCCGTTCTCGGACTACGCGTTCAACAAGGCGCACACCGCGGCCTACGGGCTGGTCTCCTATTGGACCGCCTATCTCAAGGCGAACTATCCCGCTGAATACATGGCCGCGCTGTTGACCTCGGTCGGCGACGACAAGGACAAATCCGCCCTCTATCTCGGCGAATGCCGCCGGATGGGCATCAAGGTGCTGCCGCCGGACGTGAACTCCTCGATCGGTTTCTTCGCGGCGGTCGGCGAGGACATCCGGTTCGGCCTGCAAGCGGTCCGCAATGTCGGCGCCAATGTCGTCGAGGCGATCGTGCGGACCCGTGCGGAGAAGGGCGAATACACCAGCTTCGCCGACTTCCTGCACAAGGTGCCCGCGGTGGTCTGCAACAAGCGCACGATCGAGTCGCTGATCAAGGCGGGCGCGTTCGACTCCCTGGGGCACCCGCGGCACGGCCTGGTGCGGATCCACGAGCAGTACGTCGACGCCCTCGTCGACGTCAAACGCAAGGAGGCCATCGGCCAGGACAGCCTGTTCGCCTCGTTCGGGTTCGGCGGGGACGACGACGCGGCCGGGTCCACCGCCAACCCGATGGACGCCATGTCCGGGCTGCCGCCGGTCCCGGACGTCGAATGGGACAAGGCGACCGAGCTGGCGTTCGAGCGGGAGATGCTGGGGCTCTATGTCTCCGACCATCCGCTGTTCGGCATCGAACACGTCCTGGGCCAGCACGCCGATTGCCCGATCTCCGCGCTGAATGTCCCGGTCGAGGAGGGTGGCCGCGGCGACGGGGCGATCGTCACGATCGCGGGGCTGATCACCGGGATGCAGCTCAAGCGGACCAAGAACGGCGAGCTGTGGGCGATCGTCACCGTGGAGGACCTGGAGGGCGCCGTGGAGTGCCTGTTCTTCCCGAAGACCTATCTGACGGTCTCCACGATGCTGTCCACCGACGTGGTGTGCTCGGTGCGCGGCCGGGTCAACCGGCGCGACGACGCGACCAGCCTCTATGCGCAGGAGTTGACCCTGCCGGACATCAAGGAGGGCCCGCGCGGTCCGGTGGTGCTGTCGCTGCCCCTGGCCCGGGCGACCCAGACCCTGGCCGAGCAGCTCAAGGACGTGCTCGCCGAGCACCCCGGCGTGACGGAGGTGCAGGTCAAGCTCACCCAGCGGGGCCGGACGGTGTTGATGCGACTGGACGACTCGCTGCGCGTGACGGCGAGCCCGGAGTTGTTCGGCGACCTCAAGGCGCTGCTCGGCCCGGCCTGCCTCGGCGCGCCCTGATCTCAGGCGCCCTCGTCGCGCGCGCCGTCGTTTCGGTGGCCGTTGTCTCGCGCGCCGTCAGCTGGCGCGCGGTGCGAGGGCGCGGGCCGGGCCGGTGGGTTGCGGCGCGGGCGCCGCGGCGGGTGTCGCGGCGGGTGTCGCTGGCCGAGCCATCAGGCGACGGACGGCCGGCAGGTGCACCTCGCACAGGTAGTCCTCCCACCGCCAGGCCTGCACCTGCAGGGGTTCGCTGTCCCGCTCCGCCCCCTGCCGACCGGCGTCGAGCGCCCGCAGCGCCGCGTCGTCGTACCGAGTGCGCGAACAGCTGTAGGGCTCGTACAAGGTCACGAACTCCCGCACCGTGGCGAGCCGTCGCGCGGCCCCGGCCAGCCGCCGCCGGGCCAGGACGCCCGGGCGCCCGGGCAGGAGCCCCGCCGCGGCGCTGAGCCGCTCGGTCCACCGCGTCGTGCGGGTCAGGTGGCGCCGCATCGCGCTCGGGTCGACGAAGCGGAACCCGCTGGGCCGCACCGGCCGGCCCGACCGGTCGATCCAGGGGTGCACGGCGAAGAACTGCCGCACGTGCCGTTGCAGATCGTCCAGGCGCAGCGGGTTGCTGATGCTCGTCCCGGCATGCAGATAGCGGGGCCGGCCCGGCGCCGGGGGACGGCGGGCCGCGGCGAGGACCGCGTTGACGACGATGTCCACCGGGACGATGTCGAGGACCAGGTCCGGTCCCCCCGGAAAGGCGGGCAGCCGGCCCCGCGCGTAGGCCACGATCATCGGATCGGTCACCTTGAAGCCGTCGAGCCAGCCGGGGTACGGCGCGGTCAACGCGCTCTCGATGATCGTGGGGCGCAGCACCGTCAGCGGCACTTCGGCGCACAGCTCCTCCGCGACGGACTCGCCCAGCGCCTTGGTGTAGGTGTAGACGTCGGTCCAGCCCAGCTCCCGGGCACGCTCGAAACCGGCCTGGGCCAGTTCCCGGCGGATCTCCTCGGGAGGCGCAGGATCGCCGACCAGGCGTCGGGCGTCGGCGGCCTGCGTGACGGCCGCGGCGAGCCGATCGGCGTGCGCTCGCTCGGCCCGCCAGTCGAGGCCGTGCCGCAGCGGAGCCTCGACGCCGAGGTCGGTGCGATCGGTCCAGACGTAGGCCGTCGACACGTGGATCACGTGCCCCCGGACCGGGATCGCCGGCAGGGGCCGCAGGGGCGCCGCGCTGGGTCCGGCCGTGGTGGGGCCCGCCGCGGTCACGGGGTCGCGCCGCCTGCGGCGTACGGTCGTGTGGGCGCAGACCGCCTCGTACAGCGCGCGCGGCCCGTCCACATTCGTCGCGAAGGCCCCATCGATCGGCGCCCGGAAGGAGACATCGCCGGCGCAATGCACCACCAGGTCGTACGGCGCGCGCCCGGCCAGCAGCGCCGGCGCGTCGGCGAGCGAGCCGGGCAGGACGCGCACCCGCTCGGCGACGGCGCGGTCCGCGGCGTGATCCCCGATCCGAGCCCGCCAGGGCGCGAAGGCCTCCCGTTGGGTGAGCTCTACCAGGCGATCCTGCGCCGAGCCGGTCGCGGTCGGTCGGATCAGGACGTCGATCGTCGTGTCCGGGTGGGCGGCGAGCAGCCGTTCCAGCAGTCCCTGGCCGACGAAGCCGGTGACGCCGGTCAGCAGGACGCGGCCGCGGAGCCCGCCCGGGTTCCCGTGGGAGGGCGGCAGGAGGGGTACGACGTGCGGCACAGGAACCACTTTCTCTCGGCGCCTCCCGACAGCCCAGTGGGCCGTGCGGCACGCCTGCTCACGCGGTCCGGGGGCCGCTTGCTCCGGCCCGCGTCCGGGTCGCCTCCTGCCCGCCGCGCGGACCGTCCCCCCTCGGCGTCGTAGCCTGCTGGCATGCCGACACCCCCCACGGCCGCCGCCCGTCCCGCAGAACGGACCCTCCACGGCGATCGCACCATCGATGAGTATGCATGGCTCGCCGGCAAATCCGGCAATCAGGTGGACGCCGAGGTGCAGGCCCACTTGGCGGCGGAGAACGCGTACGCCGCGGCCGTGACGGCGGATCAGGCCGGCCTGCGGGCCGCGATCGTCGCCGAGATCAAGGGCCGGACCAAGGAGACCGATCTGTCGGTCCCGGTGGCCTACCGCGGGTGGTGGTACTACTCGCGCACCCAGGAGGGGCACCAGTATCCGGCGGAGTGCCGGGTCGCGATGATCCCCGGGGAGCCGCGCCCCGCACCGGAGCCGGGCCGGCCGTGGCCGGGGGAGCAGGTGCTGGTCGACGGGGATGTCGAGGCGGTCGGCGGCGACTACTTCGCGCTGGGGGCGTGCGAGGTGAGCCCCGATGGGGACCTGGTCGCGTTCGCGGTGGACCGGGCCGGGGACGAGCGGTTCGACGTGGTGGTGCGGCGGATCGCCGACGGGGTGGTCGTCGACGACCGGGTGCGGGGGGTCGGCTATGGGCTGGTGTGGTCCGCCGACTCGACGTACCTCGTCTACACCCGCGTGGATGACGCCTGGCGTCCGCACCAGGTGTGGCGGCACCGGATCGGCGCCGACCCGGCGGAGGACACGCTGCTGCTCCAGGAGGACGACGAACGCTTCTGGCTGGGGATCGGCTCGTCCCGCGATGACATGCAGCTGGTGGTGGGGGCCGGCTCCAAGACCACGAGTGAGTGCTGGCTGGGGTCGCTGGTGGAGCCGGTGCCGACGTTGACGTCGGTGGCGGGGCGGGTGAGCGGGTGGGAGTACGACGTGGAGCCGGCCGGCGACGGCCTGCTGGTCACGCACAACGCGAATTCGCCGGACTTCGAGGTGTCCTGGCTGGCGGCGCCCGGCGTGCCGCGTCAGGAGTGGACCAGCTGGCTGCCCCCGGCCGTCGGGGTGCGCTATCTGGGGGTGGAGGCCTTCGCCGGGCACGTCGTGGTCTCGTTGCGCGAGGGTGGGCTGGCGGGGCTGCGGCTCGCCCGACGGACCGGTCCCGGCGTGGCTGGGCTGGCGACGCCCACCGCCCTCGCGCCGCCGGAGGAGCTCTACGCGATCGGCACCGAGGCGAACCCGGACTGGTTCGCGGACACGCTGCGGGTGGTGCACGAGTCGTTCGTGACCCCCAAGACACTCGCTGAGATCGACGTGGCGAGTGGGGCGTGGACGGTGCTGAAGCGACAGGAGGTGCTGGGCGGGTACGACGCTGCGGCGTACCGGCAGCGCCGCGAATGGGTCACCGCGCCCGACGGGGTGGCGGTGCCGCTGTCGCTGGTGCACCGGGCGGGGGTGGTGCCGGACGGGACGGCGCCGGTGGTGCTGTACGGGTACGGGGCGTACGAGGCCAGTCTGGATCCCTGGTTTTCGGTGGCCCGGCTCTCGATGCTCGACCGGGGCGTGGTGTTCGCCGTCGCCCACGTCCGCGGCGGCGGGGAGATGGGGCGCAGCTGGTATGAGCAGGGCAAACTGCTGGCCAAGCCCACGACGTTCAGCGACATGGTCGCCTGCGCGCGGCACCTGCACGCCCGGGGCTGGTGCGCCCCGGACCGGCTGGCGATCCAGGGCGGCTCGGCGGGCGGACTGACGTTGGGGGCGACGCTGAACCTGGCGCCGGAGCTGTTCGTGGCGGCGCACGCCGACGTGCCGTTCGTGGACGCCCTGACGTCGATGCTGGACGAGACGCTGCCGCTGACGGTGGCGGAGTGGGAGGAATGGGGCGATCCGTTGCACGACGCGGCGGCGTACGCCTGCATGAAGTCGTATTCGCCGTACGAGAACCTGCGGCCGGTGCCCTACCCCGCGATCCTCGCGACGACCAGCCTCAACGACACGCGGGTGCTGGTGTGCGAGCCGGCCAAGTGGGTGGCGCGGCTGCGGGCGGTGGCCACGTCGGACGTCGCGACGCGGCCGATCCTGCTCAAGACGGAGATGGTGGCGGGGCACGGGGGCAAGAGCGGCCGGTACGACGCGTGGGAGCAGTACGCGTTCGAGGCGGCCTTCCTGCTGACGGCCCTGGGGGCGGTGGAGCCGGTGGGGTGACCTGTTTCGGGGTCAGGCGGGGTTGGGGTGGAGGCGGGTGGTGGCGGTGTGGACGGTGATGGTGGGGCCGGTGGTGGTGCGGGTGGCGGTGCCGTTGATGGGTTGCCAGGGGCCGTTGTTGAGGCGGTAGTCGGCGGTGAGGGTGGCGGTGGTGGTGG
>JAIUNK010000065.1 GCA_020161845.1 Actinomycetota bacterium | reverse complement strand
GGGGCCCGGTCAGGGACCGGGCCCCGCGGGCGTGTCTCCGCGGCGCGGGGGAGGATGGGCCCATGACGGTGGATTGGGATGCCCTGCATGCGGCGGCGGTGGCGGCGATGGGTCGGGCCTACGCGCCGTACAGTCGCTTTCCCGTCGGGGTCGCCGCGTTGGTGGACGACGGCCGGGTGGTGAGCGGCTGCAATGTGGAGAACGCGTCATACGGGGTGGGGCTGTGCGCCGAGTGTGGCCTGGTCTCGGAGTTGGCCCTGACCGGCGGCGGTCGGCTCGTGGCGGTGTGGTGCGTCGACGGGCGCGGGGAGACGTTGATGCCGTGCGGGCGGTGCCGTCAGCTGCTCTACGAATTCGGCGGCCCGGCATGCGAGATCCGTACGCCGCAAGGGGTCCAGACCTTGGCGGACATCCTGCCGCAGGCGTTCGGCCCGGCCGACCTCGACGCCGTCCGCGACTCATAGGGCCGACGCGTAGGACCCGACGCGTCGGGCCTGTCGCGGCGTACCGGCAACACCCCGTTCTGCCAAAGGGTTTGGGCGTTTCCTCTGGTTACCCTGGCGTGTATGGACGCGGGGGAGGGCGCGCGGCTCGCTGCAGAGCAGCGGGCGCGGGTGCTGATCGATCAGCAGCTGACCGCTGCCGGATGGGCGGTCCAGGACCGCAAGGCGCTGAATCTCTTCGCCGCCCGCGGGATCGCCGTGCGGGAGTCGATCATGGCCGCCGGGCACGGCCGTGCGGACTATCTCCTCTACGTCGACAAGCACGTCGTCGGGGTGATCGAGGCCAAGCCCGTCGGCACTCCGCTGTCGGGCGTCGAATGGCAGTCGGCGATGTATGCCACCGGCCTTCCCGCGGAGGTCCGCCTCAAGGCGACCACGGTCGATGGACGCATCCCCTTCGTCTTCGAGGCCAGCGGCAGCGAAACGCATTTCACCAATGGCTATGACCCCGAGCCGCGCGCCCGCCGCCTCTTCGCCTTTCCCCGCCCGGAGTGGTTGGCGCGCGCGCTGCGCGACGTCGACACCCACCCCGAGCAGCCGACCTGGCGCGGGAAGGTTCGGCGCCTTCCTGAGCTCGATACCGCACCCCTTCGGCCGGCGCAGATCGACGCGATCCAGGGGACCGAACGCAGCCTCGCCGAGCAACGCTTCGACCGCAGCCTGATCCAGATGGCCACTGGCGCCGGAAAGACCTATACGGCGGTCACCTTGGCCTATCGGCTCCTGACGTACGGCGGCTTCAACCGCATCCTCTTCCTCGTCGACCGCAACAACCTCGCGGACCAGACGCTGGCGGAGTTCCAGAACTATCGGACGCCCGGCGACGGTCGTCGCTTCACCGAGCTCTTCAATGTGGACAAGCTGTCGAGCACGGGGATGCTGGACAGCTCCAGCGTCGTGATCTCGACGATCCAGCGCGTGTTCCGCGGCCTGCGCAACGAGGAGGTCCCGGCCGAGGACGACCCGGGGCTGGACGGGTTCACGCCGGAGGAGCCGGTCACGGTCGCCTACAGCAGGGACTTCCCGCCCGAGACCTTCGATCTCGTGATCGTCGACGAGGCGCACCGGTCGATCTACGGCGTGTGGCGCGGCGTGCTGGAGTATTTCGACGCGCACGTGGTCGGCCTCACCGCCACGCCCGGCAAGCAGACCTTCGGCTTCTTTCGCGGCAATCTCGTCAGCGAATACACCTACCCGCAGTCCGTCGCCGACCACGTCAACGTCGACTTCGACGTCTACCGCATCAAGACCGAGCTGTCGGAGCAGGGCGGCTCAATCGAGGCCGGCACCGTCGTACCGGTCGTGGACCGACGGACCCGGCAGGAGCGCTACGAGACCCTCGACGAGGACGTCGACTACACGAAGGGCCAGCTAGACCGGGCCGTCACCGCGAAGAACCAGATCCGGCTCGTGCTGGAGACCTTCCGCGATCGGGTCTTCACGGAGATCTTCCCCGGCCGGTCGACCGTGCCGAAGACGCTGATCTTCGCCAAGGACGACAACCACGCCGAGGAAATCGTCACGGCCGTGCGCGAGGTCTTCGGCAAGGGCAACGACTTCGCCGCGAAGATCACCTACAACGCCAAGGACCCCAAGACCGCGCTCGCCACCTTCCGGACGTCGCCGACGCTGCGCATCGCGGTGACGGTCGACATGATCGCGACCGGCACCGACGTCAAGCCGCTGGAGTGCGTCTTCTTCATGCGAGACGTGCGCTCGGCGCAGTACTTCGAGCAGATGAAGGGTCGCGGCGCCCGCACGATGCCGCCGGCCGACTTCCAGGCGGTGACTCCCGACGCCAAGGTCAAGGACCGCTTCGTGATCGTCGACGCGATCGGCGTGACCGAGCACGACTTCGTCGAGCCGCCGCTGAACCGCGAGCCGGGCGTCTCGCTGGAGAAGCTGCTCGGCAAGTGCGCGAACCTCACGATCACCGAGAAGGAGACCGCGACTCTGGCCTCCCGGCTGGCCAAGCTCGAACACGACCTGACGCCCGCCGAGCGCATCGAGCTGGACGGTGTCGCCAAGGGTTCGGTGCGCGCCATCGTGCGCGGACTCGTCGATGCAGTGTCCCCGTCGGATGACGAGCTGCGGCGGATCGAGGCGTCGGCCGACCCCGATGCCGAACGGCAAGCGTTGGTGGACGCTGCGATCGAGCCGCTGGCGGCGAACCCCGAGCTGCGGTCGCGGATCCTGGAGCTGCGCCGGACCCACGACCGGATCATCGACGAGGTCAATGCGGATGTGCTGCTGGATGCGTACGGCGTGGTCGACGACTCCCGCGCGCGCAAGGTGGTGGACGACTGGACGGCGTACATCGACCTCCACCGCACCCAGATCGACGCCATCGAGGTGATGTTCGACGCCAAGGAGCGGCACCTGCGGTTCGACCAGGTGCAGGAGTTGGCGGATCGGATCGCCCGGCCGCCGTACCACTGGACGCCCGACGTCATCTGGACCGCTTATGCGGCGGTGGCGCCGGACCGGGTGCGGCGCAGTCACCGGCACACGCTGACGGATCTGGTGTCGCTGCTGCGGTATACGGTCGGCGTGGATGACGAGCTGGTGCCCTATGCCGAGCGGGTGCGGGAGCGGTACGTCGGATGGCTGGCGCAGCAGGAGCAGGCCGGCGTGGAGTTCAGCGAGACCGAGAGGTGGTGGCTCGACCGGATGGTCGAGGTGATCGGGAGTTCCGTCGAGATCCGAGCGGAGGACCTGGATGCCGCGCCGTTCACCGAGCGCGGCGGCATCGACGGCGCGATCCGCGACCTCGGCGACAAGGCCGAACCCCTGCTGATCGCCCTGAATAAGGAGCTCACGGCGTGACGGGTCTGCCGCCTGGATGGCGGGTCGCTTCTTTAACCGATCTCGCGGACACAGCCCTAGGGAAGATGCTCGACAAGGGCAAGCCGCGCGGCCTGCCACGAGTCCCCTACCTGCGCAACGTCAATGTGCAATGGGGGCGCATTGACACTGATGACTTGCTGACGATGGAACTCGCCGACGACGAGCGTGAACGGTTCGCGGTTGAGGCCGGCGATCTTCTCGTGTGCGAGGGGGGCGACATTGGAAGGGCGGCCATTTGGCCTGGGCGGATCGGTTACCTGGCTTACCAGAAAGCGCTCCACCGGATACGAGTCAACGACGACCTTGACGCGAGGTACCTCCGATACTTCCTGGAACACGCCGCGAAGGCTGGTGAGTTGGCGAAGCTCTCTACTGGCTCGACGATCGCCCATCTCCCACAGCAAGCGCTTCGACGCCTCCCCGTGCCACATCCACGCGTTGTTGAGCAGCGGCGGATCGTGGAGATCCTGGAAGACCACCTCTTCCGCCTCGACGCCGCCGACGCCGGCCTCTCGACAGCGTCACGCCGTCTCGAGCGGCTGCGGATGCGATTGATCCAGACTGCGATCTTGGGCGAAGCCGTTCCCGGACCGCGTTCGCAGTCAGAGCTTCCAGCGGCGGGAACCTACGACGCTCACGTCGCTCCCCTTCCGGCAGGGTGGTCCTGGCAGCGGCTGGGCGACATCGCCGACGTCGTGGGGGGCGTGACTAAAGATGCGAAGAAGCAATCCGATCCCAGCTACGTGGAGACGCCGTATCTGCGAGTCGCTAACGTTCAACGCGGACAGCTGCTGCTCGATAATGTTGCGAACCTCAAGGTTCCTCCCGGGAAGAGGGAGCAGCTCGAGCTGCAGCAAGGCGACGTCCTGCTTAACGAAGGAGGTGATCGGGACAAGCTGGCGCGCGGCTGGGTCTGGGAGGAGCAGATTCCCGGCTGCATCCACCAAAATCACGTGTTTCGGGCGCGGCTCCGTGAGGCGCGCCTTAGCCCCTACTTTGTTGCCTTCGCGACCAACACGCTCGGCGGCCCCTGGGCCGAGAGAAACGGCAAACAGAGTGTTAACCTTGCCTCAATCAGCCTGACCACGATCAAGAAGATGCCACTCCCAATTCCAGAAGGTGAAGACTCTCACGTTATCGCGGCCGAACTGAGGGAACGGCTACGGGAGTTGTCTCGTCTTGATGCGGCGCTCGCTTCAGCAAGAACCCGCTCCGTGGCCACACGGCGAGGAGTGTTGGCGGCGGCGTTCTCGGGGCGTCTCACCGGCCACCGCGTGGACGAGGAGATCATCGAGGAGACCGCGGAGTCACTCGAATGACGCCGGACGAACTGCGGACGATCCTGCTCGGGCTGCCCGCATCGTGTCCGATCAGCGACGACTACAAGACGCGGTTCCGGGCCGCATCGACACGAAAGCCCTGGTATGCCCACCAGAAGGAGCACTGGCTGGGGTGGCTGGCCGAGTACTCGGGCCCGGGGGCCTATGGGCGCGCCCGGCGCAGCCTGGACGCCAAACACGCCTATAACCACTTCCAGTGCCCGCCCGGCCTGATCTGGATGGCGGAGGCGCTGGGGGAGGACCCGGCCGTGGTGGCACGAGCCGTCGACCTCGCGACAGCACAAGAAGCCGATGGCAAGCGCGTGGCGACCCAGTGCCGCGTCATCCGGGAGCAGATGACCTGGCCCCGCATCGAGGCGCTCTGCGCCGACCACGCGGCCACCCGCCCGACAAAGACCCCTCGGCTCGCGCGCATCGCTGCACGTCGTGTCATTGGGCACTGACTCCGCTCGAACCCGCCCTCGACCAACCCCGACAGAGAGCAGCGCCATGGAACTCGCAGCCATCACGCGATGGACCTTCATGCAGGAGGTGCCGATCCCGCAGGACGTCGCCGCCCTCATGGTGCAGGGCGAGCAGCCCGTCGCGGCGTTCAAGACCGTCCGCGACAGCGCGGTCTTCACGACGAAGCGCCTGATCGTCCGCGACGCGCAGGGGATCACCGGGAAGAAGGTCGAGGTCTACTCTCTGCCCTACTCGTCCATCAACATGTGGTCGTCGGAGAACGCCGGCACGCTCGACATGAACGCCGAGATCGAACTCTGGACCCGCGCCGGGCACATCAAGATCAAGACGGGCCGAGGCGTCGACGTACGACGCCTCGACATGCTGATCGCCCACTGAGTCCTGAACGCACACTGATCGCCTCCAACGCGGCGGCGTCGCTCGTCCCGTCGCGTTGGAGGCGCTGGTCACTAGCGTTGTCAGTGGGCGGTGGCACCATGAAGAGCACTGAGGAGGTGAGCCCGATGCGCGAGATCGAATTGCGGCTCAGCGGTCACGCCGGTCCGCCGGGTGAGCTGCGTGCAGACCATGCGGCCCGCATCGGCGAGACCCTGCAAAGCCTCGTCCTGCGACTGACGCGCGAGGCGGCGGGTGCGGCCGGTCTCGGCCGTCCTGTGCGTGTGCTTGAGCAGATTGGGGAAGTGCGTCTCGCCGGGGTGGCCGAGGGGAGCACGCGGCTGATCTACCGGGTGGGCGACTCCACGTCGCTGGACGTCGATCCGTTGAGTGAGGCGGTCGATGCGATGTTCGTCGAGATCGTCGATGGCATGGCCCACAACCGACGTCCCACCATCGCGACGGACACCATCGCGCAGGCCGTTGATGACTTCGCCGGCGCCCTGCAGAAGAGTGCCAGGCACGTCTCGGCATCGCTGTCGGGCGCGGTGATCGCAGACATCCCGACGCAGCTCATCGACCGACACGTCTGGCAATCGTCGGCCGTCGAGAGTACGCAGGCCACACTCGTCGGCACCCTTGAGGCGCTCGACCTCCATAACGACCACTTCCGCCTGCGTGACGACGTGGGCAACCCCATCGAGCTGATCGACGTGGTCGACAGCCGGCACGCCGCCGGCCTGGCGGGTCGACGCGTCGCCGCCTCGGGCGAGTTCGTGCCGGCGATCGGATCTGGGAGGTCCCGCGTAGAACGAGCCAACGTCGCGCCATACGAGCCCGATGAGCGTTACGACCCACGGACGGATGGTCCGGACGGTTTTCCCGCACCGGGGCGACTGGCTCGCCTTCCCGAAGACCTGGCATTGACCGATGCGGAACTGGACGACTTCCTCGCGGCGATCCATGGCTGAATTCGGCCCGGCGCTGCTCGACACCGATGCCTGGAGTCGGCTTATCGCCGGGAAGAAGGACCACGACCCGCGCATGCAGCAGTGGCGGAGGCTCCTCGAAGGCCGGCCCATCCACATCGCCGCCCAGACGCGCGGTGAGGTCCTTTTCGGCGCCGCCGCGGCCCGGTGGGGAGTGCGGCGCACCTCCGCGCTCAAGGCCTCGCTTGAACAGGCCGGCGTCATCTATCCGAGCGCCGCAGTCGTCGATGCGTGGGCGCGTCTTCGCGCCGACTGCCTGCATCTGGGCCACGCCCTGCACCATAAGGAGCACATGGGGGACGCCTGGATTGCGGCGACGGCCATGGCCTTCGAAATGCCCCTATTGAGCGCTGACCGCATCTTTGCCGGCGTGCCCGGTCTCGAGCTGCTGGCCGAGCCATGACCGACCGTGATAGGCCATGGAGTGGCGGTAGGCCCACATGACGATTCCTGACTTCCAGACGTGCATGCGGCCGGCGCTCGCTGTTCTCGCCGCGCGTGGACTGCTGCGGTCCCGCGACGTGAAGGACGCGCTCGCGGACGTATTCGCGCTCACCGACGACGAGCGCGCCCAGCTCCTGCCGAGCGGGCGGCAGCGGGTCATGGACAACCGGGTCGGTTGGGCGCTCACCTATCTCGCGCAGGCGGAACTCGTCCGGCGACCGCGCCGCGGCATGGTCGAGATCACCGACGAGGGTCGGCGAGTCCTCACCGCCAATCCGCAGCGCGTCGACATGAAGACGCTTGAGGCATTCCCGGCGTACCTCGTCTTCCGCGAGCGCACGCGGGAGGTGACGGCACCCGCCGTACCCGCTCTCCCCGAGGCGGCCGAGCAGCCCGCTACACCTGAGGAACTGATTTCGGCAGCCGTGCAGGAGAATCGGGCCACGTTGGAACACGAGGTTCTCGACCGGGCCCTCGCCCTGTCGCCAATAGGGTTTGAGGACCTGGTGATCGCGCTGCTGGAGCGGATGGGTTATGGGAGGGCGGGTTCGGTGCAGCGCACCAGCGCCTCGGGGGACGCTGGCGTGGACGGCATCATCAGCCAAGACCCGCTCGGGCTCGACCGAATTTACGTGCAGGCCAAGCGATACGCCACCGACCAAGTCATCCACCGACCGAAGATCCATGAGTTCGCCGGCGCGTTGCTCGGAAACAGGGTGACCGGGGCGTCTACATCACGACCTCGCGGTTCTCCCAGGGCGCCCGCGAGGAGGCGGAGCGCATCAATGCCCGCATCGAACTTATCGACGGAGCGCGGCTCGCGGAGCTGCTCGTGGCCTACAAGGTTGGCGTGCAGACCGACCAGACCGTCGAGCTCCTTCGCATGGACGAAGACTTCTTCGAGGCCCTGTGAACGGCCGTCGCCGAGAGGGCCAACGGTGCAGGCCAGACGGTCATGCTCATGCAACCATCATCCCAATTAGGGTGATGGTTGCATGAGGATGATGACATGAAGCCGTCGGAGCCGGAGTGGGGTAGTCAGGCGCTGGTGGACGAACCGCAAGGCGAGGCGCCGAACTGACGAACGTCGAGGTCAAGTCTGGCGCGGGGGGCGTGCCCTCACCGCTCCTTGAGACGCTGAGCGCGTTCAGCAACGGTCGCGGCGGCACGATCCTGCTCGGACTGGGCGATTCGTTCACGGCAGTCCCCATCGACGCGGAGGCGCTGCGCGACGGACATGGCGGCAGACCGGATGAGTCCGCCCGTGCGTGGCGACATCGAATCCTACGACGTGCTCCGGACCCGACTGACCCCTCGGGAGGGGCGGACTGACCTGCGGTAACGCGGGCAACTTGGTTTGCTCAATTCGCCGAGCGAGAGGTCAGGCAAGTTGCGACGGTTCTGTTCGTTTTGTTCGTTTAGGGATACGCTGGTCGTGGAGGTGGGGAACATGGCCAGACAGGCGGCGGCAGTCCATGCGCAGACGTACGTACCTGACCGCGGGCAGGAGGAGTTGATCCAGCGCTTCTCCGATGTCCTCGAAGGCATGGACGCCAGTCCCGCACGGGGTGCGG
>JAIUNK010000016.1 GCA_020161845.1 Actinomycetota bacterium | reverse complement strand
CCTGGCCCGAGCCTGGACCCGCGTCATCTACCGCTGCTGGCACACCGAACAGCCCTACGACGCCAACCTGCACGGCGGAGCGCAGAGGTTGCCGATCGCGGCCTGAGGTTGACTCAGGAAGTGTCATGGGGCCCCCGGACCAGCCGGGCGTGCAGCTCAGCCCGCCGCCACCTGCGCGTTGAAGTCGCGGATCATCGCGTCCCAGATCGGCAGGTACTTGTGCAGGTCGGTCCAGAACTCCTGGCTGCGCCGCGCCTCGAACAGCTCGAACGGCGTGCCCTGCTGCTCGACCCACGTGTAGTAGCCGAGGTTGAAGATCCGGTCCTTGTCGAACTCGGTCAGCTCCAGGGTGGCGTCGGTGGGCACGTTGGCCAGGTGGCGGGCCCACACCTCGACGGCGTCGGCCGGGGTGAACTCCCCACCGAAGTCGCGGGTCTTGATCTTGGCGATCTCGGACGGATACATCTGACTGCCGTCGGTGGCGACGGTCACGATCACGTCGTCGGCGCCGAGGCCCAGCACCTTGGCGCTGGAGATGGCGGCCAGCACGTTGCAGATCGAGGAGACGCCGAAGTCGGGCAGCGAGGCCAGGATCTGCTCCGGCACACCCTTGGCGCGCAGGAAGTCGATGCCGGCGGCCTCGTTGAACATGACCTCGAGCATGTCGGTGGCCACATCGCTGATCGCGCAGACCACGTCGTGCTTTTTGATGTTGTGGATGATCGGCAGGTGCTTGTCGCCGATGCCCTGGATGTTGTGCTCGCCGTAGCCGTTCTTCAGCAGCGTCGGGCACTCGAGCGCCTCCACCGCAGCGACCTTGGTGCCGTAGGTATCCTTGAGGTACTCACCGGAGGCGATGGTTCCCGCCGAGCCGGTCGCCGAGGTCATCAGCGCCAGCCGGGCGCCTTCGTTGCCGCTGGTCGCCTTGTAGTTCTCGAAAACGTGCGCCATCGCGCGACCGGTCACGAAGTAGTGCGTGATGTGGTTCCCGAACTCCGCGAACTGGTTGAAGATGAAGTTGCCCTTGTCCTGGGCCAGCCGGTTGCACTCGTCGTAGATCTCCTTGACGTTGCTCTCGGTGCCGACGGTCTTGATGACGTCCTCGGCCGGGTTCTCGCACCACTTGTCCAGCCAGTCGAACCGCTCCTGGCTCATGCCCTGCGGCAGGATCGCGACGCCGCGGGAGGCCATCAGCCGGGAGATCGCCACGCCACCACGGGCGTAGTTCCCGGTCGAAGGCCAGATCGCGCGGTGCGTGGTCGGGTCGAACTGGCCGGTGACCAGGCGCGGGGCCAGGCACGCATAGGCGGCGAGCACCTTGTGCGCGGTGATCATCGGGAACCGGTTGCCGAACAGCACCAGGATCGGTGAGTCGATGCCGGTGATCTCCTTGGTCAGCACGACGTGCTCGGGGACGTCGACCTGGTTGCCGTCCTTGTCGTTGTACCAGTGCACCCGCCACAGGTTGCGCGGGTCGGGTCCCTGCGGGTCGGCGTCGCCGGCCTTGTCCTTGGCGATGTACTTCGGCGGGTTGCTCAGCTCCTCGAACGCGGGCAGCGTGATGCCTCGTTCGCGGAAGCGCTCCACGCTGTTGCGCAGGACCTCCGGGTTGACGACACGGTCGGCCAGCCCGAACTGGTCCTCGAGCGCCTGCTGCTGGCTGGTCTGCGACGTTAGCGTGGACGTCATCGTTTTCTCCTGGCTGCGACGGGCCGCCGGGTACGGCGTGCTACGTTCCATCTTTCCCCAAAGTATCCCGTCTTGTCACCAGACTCTGCCTGAAGGTTCCGTAAGGAGGATCACCCCGGCGTGGACTTGCGCAGCGTCTTCGCGGACATCCGACCCCTCCGCAACGACCACTTCCGGAGGCTCTGGACGGCCAACATCATCACGGTCATCGGGGCGCAGCTCACGGTGGTGGCGGTGCCGGCGCAGATCTACGCGATCACGGGGTCCTCGGGGTACGTCGGCCTGACCGGGCTGTTCGGGCTCGTGCCGCTGGTCGTGTTCGGGCTGTACGGCGGGGCGCTGGCCGACCACCTGGATCGGCGCACGCTCCTGCTCATCACGACGGTGGGCCTGATCGCGACGGCCGTCGGCTTCTGGGCGCAAGCCGCGCTGGCGCTGAGTAACGTGTGGATCCTGTTGGGGCTGTTCTCGATTCAGCAGGCGTTCTTCGCGGTGAACCAGCCGACCCGCAGCGCGGTGCTGCCGCTGATCCTGCCGGTCGACCTGCTGCCGGCGGCGAACTCGCTCAGCTTCACGGTGATGATGGCCGGCGGCATCGCCGGGCCCCTGGTCGGCGGGGCCCTGATTCCGGTGCTGGGCTATTCCTGGCTGTACCTGTTGGACGCGCTGTCGCTGCTCGCGACCTTCCGGGCCGTCTGGCTGTTGCCGCGGCTGGCCCGCGCGAGCGCACCCGCCGACCCGGTCGGCGACTCGTCCGCCGCCCCGGCCGGGGCCGCGCCCCTTGAGGCGGCCGAGGCCGCGCCCACACGACGTACCCCCGGATTTCGCTCCGTCCTCGACGGATTCGTCTACCTGCGAGGCCAACCCATCCTGTTGATGTCCTTCGTGGTGGACATCATCGCGATGGTGTTCGGCATGCCGCGGGCCCTATTCCCCGAGATCGCGCAGGTTGCGTTCGGGGGGCCGACCCAAGGGGGGACGGCCTTCGCCCTGCTGTTCGCCGCCATCCCGATCGGTGCCGTCGTCGGCGGCACCCTGTCCGGCTGGGTGTCCCGGGTCACCCGCCAGGGCCGGGCCGTGGTCCTGCTGATCTGCGCCTGGGGCGCCGGCATCGCGGCGTTCGGCGTCGCGGTCGCCGTCGCGGGCGGTCGCCCCACGCCCTGGCTGGTCCCGGCCGTCGCCTGCCTGGCAGCGGCCGGCGCGGCGGACATGTTCTCCGCGGCATTCCGGCAGGCGATGCTGCAGGGCGCGGCCGCCGATGAGGTCCGCGGACGGCTCCAGGGCGTGTTCACCGTGGTCGTGGCGGGCGGTCCGCGGATCGCCGACGTGCTGCACGGTGGCGCCGCCGACAAGCTCGGTGCGGCCCCGGTCACGATCGCCGGCGGCCTCCTGGTCATCGCCCTGATGCCGATCGCGGTCGCGCGGGTGCCGGCGTTCTGGCGCTACGACGTCCGCACCGGCCTCTGACCGCCCGACTACTCATAGTGAGTCCACATCCGAAGCACGTGAACGACATGCTCCTGCGGGAGGACCTCATACACCAGGCGGTGCTGGATGTTGATGCGCCGCGAGTAGCACCCGGCCAGGTCACCGATCAGCTTCTCGAAGCGAGGCGGCGTGGCGAAGGGATCCTCGGCGATGAGGTCGAGTAGCCGTTGGGTCTTGGGTTTGCACCCCGAAGCGGCGAGTCTGCGCGCGTCCTTCTGCGCTTGCCGGGAGAAGACCAGCGTCCAGGGCCTCACCAGTCGAGCTCGGTGGCCCCGGCCTCGATACCCTCGGACCGTGCTAGCCGGATCGACGCGGTAAGTCCTGGCACCGAAGCCAGGAACAGCGTCTCCTGGATGGCGTGCCAGTCGTCCTCGCCGACCAACACGGCATTGCCTCGCTGACCGGTGATCGTCAGCGGCTCGGATTCCTCGTTGACCTGATCGATGAGCCGGTACAAGTTCGCCCGCGCGGTCGTTGCGCTCACTGCAGACATCGCACGCACCTCCGCACCCAACCGTACGTGATAACGTACGGTTCTTCAAGCGGCCAGCCGTGTTGAGCTGCTAAGACCTCCGGCGCTGCGTCGCAGCCAGGTGTCGGCCGAACCCGTCCTCAGGACTCGTACCGCGACTGTGGCGTGTCCGTCCAGTCCGGCAGCACCGCCAGCGTGCCCAGATACGCGCTGAGGCGCTCAGCCTCCTGCGGGGTGAGGTCCTCGGGCAGCACCAGGTGCGCCAAGAGGCCGGGTCGCAGCGGGAACGGGTACTCGACGAGCATCCGCACTGGTTCAGGCACGATGTCCACATCCTCGGCGACTATCTCGGGCAGGTCGGCATACCGGTCACCCCAGGCCGCGACCGAAGCGGCCGGCCCGGTAGTCGTGGCGCCGGCTGCATCACGAGCCGACCCGCGGGCTGATATCAGCTCGGGCGAGGCCGACTCGGCGGCCGGCGGGGTGGCGATCGGCGCCACCACGGGGCCGGCCGCCGGGACCGCGCCGGCCGGCGGCTCCGCGTGCTCCACGCGACCGGCCAGGGCGCGCTCGGGCACGAACAGCGTGAACACCACCGTGATCGACAGGACCGCCACCGCGCACATCAGGACCAGGTCGATCGAGTCCGAGAAGCCCTGCCGGAACGGTATGGCCAGCCTCGGGTCGATCCGGCTCAGGAACGAGGTGTCCGCCAGCATCGACCCGCCCGCGCCGGCACCCGACGTACCGCCCTTGAACATCGCCAGGATCGGGGCGTTGGCGGGATTGGCCAGGACCGCCGGGTCGCGCAGCGCGGCCTGGAAGTCGGCGGTTCCGGCGGCCGCGCGGTAGGCGTTGGCGATCTTGTCCTGCACCGTGGAGAACAGGATGGACAGGAAGATCGCGGTGCCGAGCGTGCCACCCATCTGCCGGAAGAAGGTCGCGGCCGAGGTGGCCACCCCCATGTCGCGGCGGTCGACGGCGTTCTGCACCGCCAACGTCAGCGGCTGCATGCAGTTGCCGAGCCCGAGGCCGAAGACGGCCATCGCGGCACTCACGTACCACATGCTCACCGTCACATCGATCCGGGAGAGCAGGAAGGCGCCAAGGGTCATCAGGGCGGTGCCGATGATGGGGAACACCTTGTACCGGCCCAGCCGCGAGATGAGCTGCCCGGACACGATGGAGGCGAGCATGATCCCGGCGGTCAGCGGGAGCATCGAGACACCGGACTGGATCGCCGAGTAGCCGTGCACGATCTGCAGCCACAGCGGGATGGTCATCATGGCGCCGAACATGCCGAAGCCGACGAAGACCCCGACGAGCAGCGGCACCCCGGCGGCCGGGTTGCTGAACAGCCGCATCGGGATCAGCGCCTCGAAGCCGGCGCGCCGCTCGGCGAGGATCAGCGCCAGCAGCCCGAACGCCCCGACCGCATAACAGGCCAGCGCCTCGGCGGAGGTCCACCCCCATTCGCGGCCCTGCTCGGCCACGACCAGCAGCGGGACGAGCGCCACCACCAGGGTGACCGCGCCCCAGTAGTCGACCCGGTGGTCGACGCGGGTGTGCGGGGTGTGCAGCCGCACCCAGACGCCGATGAAGGCGGCGATGCCGATCGGCACGTTGATCAGGAAGACCCAGCGCCAGCCGGTGACGCCCAGCAGGCTGTCGGTGTCGGCGAGCCAGCCGCCGACGACCGGGCCGAGCACGCTCGACGTACCGAAGACCGCCAGGAAGAAGCCCTGGTAGCGGGCCCGCTCGCGGGGCGGCACGATGTCGCCGATGATCGCCAGCGCCAGCGAGAACAGGCCGCCCGCGCCGATGCCCTGGACGGCGCGGAAGCCGGCCAGCATGTACATGGACGTCGAAGCCGAACAGGCCGCCGACCCCACGACGAAGATCGCGATGGCGAACAGGAAGAAGCGGCGCCGGCCGTAAATGTCGGACAGCTTGCCGTAGAGGGGCGTCGCGATCGTCGAGGTGATCAGGTACGCCGTGGTCGCCCACGCCTGCCGGTCCAACCCGCCGAGGTCGTCGGCGATGGTGCGGATCGAGGTGGACACGATCGTCTGGTCGAGTGCGGCGAGGAACATCCCGGCCATGAGCGCGATGAGGATCTGCACCACGACCGCGTGGTCGGGGTAATCGTGCATCTCCTCCCCGCCGGCGTGGCCGGCGGCGCGGCCACCGGGGGGTCCGCCCGCGGCGGGCTCGGGGGGTCCGGCGGGGTACGTCGTGCGCCGCGCGGAGGCGGCCTGCACGGCGCGACCCGCCCGGGTCCGGCCAGCAGGATCACCCGGGGTCGGGGTCGGGGACGGCGTGTCGAGGGTGGTCATCGGTGCTCCTGGCTGATCTGGGGAGAGCTGGTCTGTGGAGAACTGGCCTGCGGCGAGCTGGCCTGGGGAGGCCCGTTCGGGGGCGTGGCGAATCGGGCGTACACGTCGTCGTTCAGGCGACCCAGGAGGGTGGCGAGGGAGGCGATGTCGGCGGAGGACCAGCCGTCGAGCAGGCCCTGCAGCGTCGCGCCGATGGCCTGCAGGTGGGCCTGCAGTTCGGCCTCGCCGTGGTCGGTGAGCCGGCACAGCATGGCCCGACCGTCGGCTGGATCGGGGACCTTGGCGACGTGCCCGGACCGGACGAGCCCGTCCACCTGACGGCTCACGGTCGAGGGGTCCAGGCCGCTCTCGCCGGCGAGCGCCGTGGTGCGCTGCGGACCCATCCGGCGCAGGATGCCGAGGATCGGCACGCCGGCCGCGGTGGTGCTGCGGTGCAGGGCGCTGCCGGTGCGGATCAGGTGCAGGGTGCGCTTGAACGCGATGATCTGGGCCTGGAGCTCGTGGGCCGCCGCCTCGCGGGCGGACTCTGGGGGCGCCGGGTCCGGGGGGTCGTGGTGTCGCAGCACAGTCGTCGGTCGATCCTCGTCGGTTCGGATGCTTAGCGAAGTACAGCATACAGATGCATGGCACATACAACTAATCACCCGAGATGCAACGGGTCCGCGGCGCGGCGCACGCTCGCCCGCCCAGGCGCGGCCTCGATGGTCAGGGCGTCTGCTGCACCGCCTGGTGCGCCGTCGTCGCGTGGGGTCCGGCGGAGTCCCCGACGAGGCGACCGCGGCTCCGATCGATCAGATGGATGGCCAGGAACACCGCGACGCCGGCCAGCGACGCAGGAATGATGGCGTCGATGCTCTTGACCACGGGCACCGCCGGGTCCGCAATCTTCCACCAGAGCCCGACGACGGTGCCGACGATGATCGAGGCCAGCCCCGCCAGGCGGCTGGTGCGCCGCCACAACAGACCGAAGATGAACGCCGCGAACGGCCCGGCGGAACGGACCGTGAAGGCGAACACCAGCAGGGGGATGATCTGCCCACTGGCCAACGCGATCACGATGGCCACGACGCCGACGGCGAGCACCAGGAGGCGGCTGAGCGTGAGTTCGGCGGCGTCGGAGAGTGCGGTCTTTGCCATCCGCGGGTGCAGATCCTTGACATAGATGGTCGCGGCGCCCAAGAGGTCGCCCGATGCGCTGGACAGCGTCGCCGAGATCACGGCGCTCAGCAGCAGACCGGCCAGCACCGGGTTGAGCAACTCGACGGCGACGGTGGCCAGCGCGTTGTTCTCCGGGATGCCGGGGAACTGGGCCCGCGCCACGAGTCCCAGCAGCGCCGGGATGAACGCGTACGCCGCCATCAGCAGGCCGCACAGCACGGATCCCCACACCGCCACCCGCGGCGACTTGGCCGAGTAGTAGCGCTGCACGGCCTCCTGACCAGTCGAGAACGTCATGAAGTAGAGCACGATCAGGCTGATGATCGTCGGCCAGCCGATCTTGGTGAAGCCCAGCTGGCCCGGCGGCAACCGGTCGACGACGGAACCCCAACCGCCGGCGGCGCTGATCGCGAAGGGCGCGGCGATCGCGAACCCGAAGACGATGAGGAAGAACTGCACGAAGTCCGTCAGGGTCACCGACCACATGCCACCCAGCCAGGTGTAGAACACCACGGCCACGCCCGAGGCGATGATCGCGGTGCGCATCTCGACCCCGCCGAGCGTGGCGACGATCGTCGCGGTGGCCGTGATCTGCACGGCGGCCAGCGCCACCAGGGCCACCGCGCCGAGCAGAGCGGTGATGACCTGGCTCGGCACGCCGTACCGCCGCCCGATCACCTCCGGCACCGTCGTCGCCATCGACCGCCGCAGCGCCGGAGCCACGAACGAGACGAGCAAGATCCCGATGCCCGCGCACACGACGTACCAGCCGGCGGACAGCCCCCAACTGCCGTACGCCTTCGAGGCCACCCCGACCGAGCTGCCGCCGCCGATTTCCGTTGCCGCCAGGGTGCCCGCCGTCATCAGGACGCCCAGGCGACGCCCGGCGAGGTGATAGTCCTCGGTGTTGGAGATTCGGCTGCGGGCGTAGAGCCCGATGCCGATCATGCCCGCGAGGTATACGGCCATGATGACGACGATCGTGTTCACAGACATCACCCCTGAGGAAGCGGCACCGCCGGTCGGACGCACCCATCCTGGCGAGGATGGGCGCGGCGCGCACGCGGGGCGCGCGAACGGCTGCACGGCGAGGCCCTGGCGGCCGATGGGAAGAGAACGGCCCGGCGGTCGGACCCCACTCCGACCCCGTCGTCTCCGCTCCGCCTCTGCTAGCAAAGGACCGTTCGATGGCCCTGACCCGCGACGACCTGCGCGCCCTGCCGAAGGTGTCGCTGCACGACCACCTCGACGGGGCGCTGCGACCCGCGACCCTCCTGGACCTGGCCGACGAGATCGGCCGACCCGTGCCCGCCGAGACCCCCGAGTCCCTGGCCGACTGGTTCTTCGCCGCGGCGAACTCCGGGTCGCTGCCGCGCTACCTGGAGACGTTCGCGCACACCGTCGCGGTGTTGCAGCGGCCGGAGGCGCTGGCGCGGGTGGCCCGCGAGTATGTGCTGGACCTGGCCGCCGACGGCGTGGTCTACGGCGAGGCCCGATGGGCCCCGGAACTGCACGTCGCGGGCGGGATGGCGATGGCCGAGGCGGTCGAGGCCGTCACCGACGGCCTGGCGGCCGGGATGCGGGCGGCGGCCGAGGCGGGCACGCCCGTGGTGGCGCGGCAGATCCTGTGCGGGATGCGGCACACGCCGCCGACGACGGCGGTCGCGGAGCTGGTGCTGCGGTACGCCGACGCGGGGGTGGCGGGATTCGACATCGCCGGGCCCGAGGACGGCTACCCCGCGGTGGCCCATGCCGCGGCATTCGACCTGGTCCGGGCGGGCGGCGGGCACTGTACGGCGCACGCGGGCGAGGCCGCCGGCCCTGAGTCGATCCGGCAGGCCCTGATGGTCTGCGGGGCCGAGCGGCTCGGACACGGCGTGCGGATCGTCGCGGATATCGCCGACCTGAGCTGGTCGGACGGGTCGCGGCGGCGAACCGCGTCCGGCCTGGGCGAACTCGCGGCGTACGTCCGGGACCAGCGGATTCCGCTCGAAGTGTGCCCGACCTCGAATGTGCAGACGGGGGTCTGCGGCTCGATCGCCGAGCACCCGTTCGGCCAGTTGGCGGCGCTCGGCTTCGTGGTCACGGTCAACTGCGACAACCGGTTGCAGAGCCGCACCACCGCGACCGATGAGCTGGCGGCCGTGTGCGCGGCGTTCGGCTTCGGCCTGGCCGACGTGGAGCGGTTCACCGTCGACGCGGCCGCTGCCGCCTTCTGGGATCCGGCCGCGAAAGCTCGGCTGATCCAGGACGTGATCCGGCCCGCCTACGCCGCCGCCCGCACGTCCAGCGCGGCCTGACCGGCGGGTTGGTCGGCGGAACCCGGCGGGTTGGTCCGCGGAACTCGGCGGGTTGGTCCGCGGAACTCGGCGGGACCGCGACCTCCATCCCGGACCGTCGGTCGCGCGCCGGTCGGCAGGGGTCGTACGGTGGCACCGTGCCGGCCGCCCTCGATCTTGGAATCGACGTCCCCCGCTGGCTGATCCTGGCGGGCGGTTTGGCGCTGGCGCTCGCTGTCGCCGCCGTGGTGCGGGCCTTGTTGGTCCGGGTCATCGACCGCGGCGACAACGACCGGCACCGCGGTCGGCAGCTGGGCCGCCTGGCCAGCCTCGTCGTGTTCCTGGTGCTCGCTTTCACGGTGCTGGAGACCGCCGGAGTCCAGATCGGTCCCGCTCTCGGTGCGCTGGGCGTCGGCGGTATCGCCGTCGCGTTTGCCGCGCAAGACATCCTCGCCAATCTGCTGGCCGGACTGATGATCCAAGTGCGGCGGCCCTTCCGGATCGGGGATCAGATCGAGTCCCAGGGCTTTGAGGGGACCGTGCGGGACGTCGACCTCCGAGCGACCCGGCTGCACACCTTCGATGGACTCGACGTCGTGTTGCCCAACGCCAAGGTGCTCGCCGACCCGATCGTCAACCACACGAGGACCCCCTTACGGCGTACGACCATCGCCGTCGGTGTGGCCTACGACACCGATCTCGGCCTCGCCACGCAGGTGCTGGAACGCGCCGTGCGGCAGGCTCCCGCCGTTATTGCGCCTCCGCCGCCGGAGGTCTGGGTCAGCGAGTTCGCCGATTCCGCGATCGTCTTCTCGGTGCGCTATTGGCACTCGACGACGCAGCGCGACCTGTGGGAGGCCCGGCACGAGGTGGCGCTTGCCGTGAAGAGGGCCTTGGACCGGGCCGGCATCGTCATACCGTTTCCCCAGCGCACCCTGTGGTTCCCGCCGTCCACGGATTCGAAGCCCGGGGACGACCGGCCGGCCTCATGAGGCGACGACGGGGCTGCTCGGGACCGTGCCGAGCCGACCGGCCTGGAAGTCCTCGAACGCCTGCACCAGCTCGGCGCGGGTGTTCATGACGAACGGACCGTACGCCGCGACGGGTTCACGGATCGGCGCCCCGCCGAGGATCAGCAGTTCCAGCTCGGGGCTGCGGGATTCCTGGCCGGCGTCGGCGGTCGCCGTGACGACGTCGCCCGCCCCGAACACCGCGAGCTGCCCGGCCCGGACCGGGCGCCCCTGCGCGCCGACCGTGCCGCGCCCGGCCAGCACGTAGACCAGCGCGTTGAAGTCGGCGCGCCAGGGCAGATCGAGTCGGGTGCCCGCCGGGAGCGAGGCGTGCACGAGGGCGATCGGGGTGTGCGTGACGCCCGGGCCGGGGTGGCCGTCGAGCTCACCGGCGATCACCCGGACCAGCGCCGCGCCGTCCGCGGACGTCAGCAGCGACACCTGCCCCGAGCGGATGTCCTGGTAACGCGGCGGGCTCATCTTCAGCGCCGCGGGCAGGTTGACCCACAGCTGCGCGCCGTGGAACAGCCCGCCGCTGAGCACCAGCGACTCCGGCGGGGTCTCGATGTGCAGCAGGCCCGAGCCGGCGGTCATCCACTGGGTGTCGCCGTCGGTGATCGTGCCGCCGCCGCCGTGGGAGTCCCGGTGGATGAAGGTGCCGTCGATGATGTAGGTCACGGTCTCGAAGCCGCGGTGCGGGTGCCAGGGGGTGCCCTTCGGCTCCCCCGGCGCATACTCCACCTCGCCCATCTGGTCCATGTGGATGAACGGGTCGAGGTCGGCGAGGTCCACACCGGCAAACGCCCGGCGGACCGGGAAGCCCTCGCCCTCAAGGCCGCTCGGCGCGGTCGTCACCGACCGCACCGGCCGTGGCCGGGCGTCGGGCCGGGGCGCGGTCAGGCGCGGCAGGATCGTGACATCGGGGACGGTCACCGCTGGCATATCGCTCACCTCATCGGGTTGGAAGCTGCTGGTACGACGTCCCGCGGGGCCGGATGGGTCCAGCGCGGACGGCGTACAGGCGGTCCAACGTAGTTGAGCGTTCAACTATTCCACAGGCCCGCCCGCTGCCCATCGGGCCCGGATCGAAGCGGGACAAGACGCGGACAACCGGTGTCGGCCAGGGAGCGCTCAGGGTGCTCCCCGATTCCTGGGGGCTGCGCCGACCGCGAGGCTGAGGCGCGTGAGCAACACCAGCCCCGGCGCCACGGCGTACGAACCGATCGTCGACGACGACAACAGCCGCCGGTTCGCCGCGCGCTACGACGACCAGTTCGCCGCCGCCGAGCGGGCCTTCCTGGGGGCGCTGCGCCGCCGCCTGATCGGCGGCCTGCGCGGGCATGTGCTGGAGATCGGGGCCGGGACGGGCGCGAACGTGCCGCATTACCTGGCCGCCGCCGGGATCGAGCGGGTCGACCTCGTCGAGCCACTGCCCAGCATGCGGGCCCTGCTCAGCCACCGGGTGGCGCTGGCCTGCACGGCCGGCCAGGCGGTGCACGTCGTGGCCGGTCGCGCCGAGCGACTGCCGCACGCCGACGCGTCGGTGGACGCCGTGGTCGCCACCCTCGTGTTGTGCTCGGTCGCGGACGTGGCCGCGACGCTGCGGGAGGTACGTCGGGTGCTGCGACCCGGCGGCGTGCTGGCCTACGCCGAACACAGCCGCAGTTCCGGACCCAAACGCCTGGTCCAGGCGGCGCTCACCCCGCTGGCGGTGCGGCATGCCGCGGGCTGTCACTACGACCGGGACATCCCGGCCGCCCTCGCCGCGGCGGGGTTCGTCGGTCTCGAGACGATTCCGGTCGAGGCGCCCTGGTCGATGCGGCTGCTGCCCGAGTGGCCGTTCCTCGCCGGGCTAGCCACCCCGTCCTGACCCGGCCGCCGCCACGGTCGGTCAGCGGTTGCCGAGCCGGGTCAGCTCGCGACGCCCCGTGGAGTACATCGCCGCCCCGATCACGAGGAACGTCAATGCCGTGGGCAAGGTCGACATCGTGCTGGCCGCCATCCCGTTCGCGACGTAGCCGATCAGCGTGGCCAACCCCAGCGCCAGCGCGCAGACAAGGAAAACTAGGCCGGCCCGCCGGGTGTCCTGCGCCTTCTCCAGCGGGGACTTGGAGGACCGGTCCTGGCGGGCCTGGCGAACGGTGCGCAGCATGGCGGACTCCTGGGGACGGCCGGTTCGGTGGATACCGGGCTGGGCGGTGTGCTGATGACTTCGACGCTAGGGCCGCCGGCCGTGGCCGCGAATCGGCCGCCGGACGGAGCCGCCCCCGCCGCGCGGGGGGTCGTGCGCCGACCCCACTCGGCGTACGCCTCCCCCGGCAGGAGGAGAACCGTCGGGCACGCCTAGGCTGCGGCCATGGATCAGGTACGCGTCGGCGCCAGTGGGCTGCATCTGTCCGCGATCACCTTGGGCTGCATGAGTTTCGGCACGCCGGGTGCAGGCTTGATGAAGTGGAGCCTCGGCGAGGAGGACAGCCGCGCCATCATCCGGGTCGCGCTCGAGGCGGGGGTGACGGCGTTCGACACGGCGGACATGTACTCCGCCGGCGCCTCCGAAGAGATCACCGGGCGGGCGTTGCGGGAGCTGGCCAACCGCGACGAGATCGTCGTGGCGACCAAGGTGTACATGCCGATGCACGACGGCCCGCACGGTCGGGGCCTGTCCCGCAAGCACATCATGAGTGCCATCGACGCCAGCCTGCGGCGGCTCGGGATGGACTACGTGGACCTCTACCAGATCCACCGGTTCGACACCGAGACCCCCATCGAGGAGACGATGGAGGCCCTGCACGACGTGGTGAAGGCGGGCAAGGCCCGCTACCTGGGGGCCAGCTCGATGTGGACGTGGCAGTTCGCGCAGCTGCAGCACGCCGCCGACCTCGGCGGCTGGACCCGCTTCGTGACGATGCAGGACCACTACAACCTGCTGCAGCGCGAGGAGGAGCGGGAGATGCACCCGTACTGCCTCGACACCGGCGTCGGGGTGATCCCGTGGAGCCCGTTGGCCCGCGGGCGCCTGACCCGACCGTGGGGTGAGCGGACCAACCGCGAGGAGTCGGACCGGCTGCTCACCACGGGCACCTACACCCAGCAGCAGGACGCCGACCGGCTCATCGTCGACGCGGTCGGACAGATCGCCGCGGAGCGCGGCGTGTCGATGGCTCAGGTGGCGCTGGCGTGGGTACGCCGTCAGCCCGCCATCACCTCCCCCATCGTGGGCGCCACGAAGCTGCAGCACCTGACCGACGCCATCGCGGCCTGCGATCTGGTGCTCACCGACGAGGAAGCGGCTCGGTTGACGGCGGCGTACACCCCGCGGCTGCCCGAGGGCTTCTGAGTCGAGCGGGTTGAGTCGAGCCGGGTTGAGTCGAGCCGGTTGAGGCGCTCCGGCCGGGGCCAGGGCCGGCCGCTTACGATCGGCCGGTGACCGGTTATGACCCGAGTGAGCTGTTCAACGCGGTGGACCTCACCGGCGTCGTGGCCAACGCGCTGCTCGGTGGGGCCGTCGCGCGGGCGCACCGGTTCGACATCGTCGGCTTCGTCGTGCTCGGGATCTGCTCGGGGCTGGGCGGCGGCGTCCTACGGGATGTGCTGCTGGGCACCGGGTTCCCGGTCGCGCTCACCCACCCGGCCTACCTGCCCGCCGCCGTCGCCGCCTCCACCGCCGCGTACCTGCTGGACCTGCGCGGTCGCCGCTCGCGCCAGGTGCTGACCGTCGCCGACCTGCTGGCCCTGGGTTGCTGGTCGGCCACCGGCACCCTCAAGGCGACGTCGATGGGGTTGGCGTGGCTGCCGAGCCTGCTGGTCGGCGTGCTCACCGCGATCGGCGGCGGGATCATCCGCGACGTCCTGGTCGCCCGGGTGCCGGGGGTGTTCGGGGGCAACCCGCTCTACGCCACCGTGGCCCTCGTCGGCAGCGCCGAGATGCTGGTGTGCGCCCAGGCCGGCCAGCCGATTCTGGGGATGGGCCTGGCCATCGGCAGCTGCGGGCTGCTCGGGCTGATGGCCCGCTGGCGGGGCTGGACGCTGCCCGGCGCCGCGCAGTGGAGCCTGCGCCGTTCGTTGGTGCCGCTCGGTGGGCTGCCGCTGCGTTACGCCGCGACGCTGCGCCGCCCCGGCCCCAGGCGCGCTGCGGCGGCTCACGACATACCCTCGTCCCCGAGCCCACCGGACCGGGAGGATCCATGAAGCTGCTGTTGCCGTCGCTGGTCGAGGAGGAGCCGACGCTGCCGGAGGGGGTGGCGCTGGTGCGGTACCGGAACAACCGGCCGATCCCCGACGAGCATGCCGACGCCGAGTTCTTCGTGGATTGGGCCAATGGGCCGGACATGCTCGCCGACACCGCGCGGCGGCTGACGCGGCTGCGCTGGGTGGCCACGCTCGCCGCGGGGCCCGATCTCGTGCTGGGGGCCGGGTTCGGCGCGGACGTCGTGGTCACCGGTGGCGTCGGCCTACACGACCAGCCGGTGAGCGAGCACGCGTTGGCGCTGATCCTTGCGCTGGTCCGGGAGCTGCCGGCGGCGGCGCAGGCGCAGGCGCGACACGAGTGGTCGCGGGCCCTGGGCGGACCTCGGCCGCTGCACCCGCAGGGTCGGGTCACGACGCTGCTCGGCGCGAGGGTGCTGATCTGGGGGTTCGGCAGCATCGGCCAGACGCTGGCACGGCTGCTCGCCGCGCTGGGCGCGCAGGTGACCGGGGTGGCCCGCAGCGCCGGGGAGCGGGGCGGCTTTCCGGTGCTCGCGCAGGACGAGCTCGACGCGGCGCTGGCGGCTACGGACGTGCTGGTCATGGTGCTGCCGAGTACCCCGGAGACCAACGGCGCCCTCTCTGCGGCGCGATTGGCCCGGCTGCCGGCGCACGCGCTGATCGTCAACGTCGGCCGCGGCTCGACCGTGGCCGAGGACGCGCTGGTCGCGGCCCTGCACGAGGGTCGTCTCGCCGGGGCGGCCCTGGACGTGACCCGCGTCGAGCCGCTACCCGCCGAGAGTCCCCTGTGGGACGCGCCGAACGTGGTCATCACGCCGCACGGCGCCGGTGGTCGGCCGGTCGGGTCGGCGGCGCTGATCGAGGACAACCTGCGGCGGCTGCTCGCGGGCGAGGAACTGCGCAATCTGGTCGATCGCTGACCGAAGATTCCGGACGAGGGCGGCGATGGGGCGCCCAAACCGATATCGCATTGGTCCGCTGCCGACTTTCCCCTGAGGAATTGTCGCAGTTCACGGGCGTGGGGTTCGGAGTGCCGTCACCAAAGCGATATCGGTTTGTGCTGCCTCGGTCCGGCTGTGCGGCACTGCGGCGCCATCTGCTGCAGCGTCCGGCGGGGATCAGACGCGTTCGGAGACCGTCGGCGTCGGCTTGGTGTCCGGCCAGGGGTGATCTCCCGCCGTGCCCTCGCCACCCGAAGGGCCCTCACCACCCGAAGGGCCGTCGCCAGTCCCCGCGCCGTCGCCACCCTCCGCGGCGATCCGGGCGGCCTCCAGCTTGGTGCCCTCCACGTCCAGGTCGGGCAGGAGGCGATCCAACCAGGCGGGGATGTACCAGGCCTTCTCCCCCAGAATGTGCATGACCGCCGGCATGGCCGTCATCCGCACCACGAACGCGTCGATCAGCACGCCGATGGCCAGCGCGAACCCGATCGGCCGGACCATCGTCAGTTCGGCGTGCACGAACGAACCGAACACCGCCATCATGATCAGCGCCGCCGCCGTGACGACCCGGGCGCCGTGGCTGAACCCGGACCGCACGGCCGTCCGCGGCGCGTGCCCGTGCGCCCACGCCTCGCGCATCCCGGAGACCAGGAACATCTGGTAGTCCATCGCCAGCCCGAACAGGATGCCGATGACCAGCGTCGGCAGGAAGCTCAGCACCAGACCGGGATGCTCGACCCCGAACAGCCCCGAAAGCCAACCCCACTGGTAGACCGCCACGACCGCACCGAACGCCGCGGCCACGGACAGCAGGAAGCCGGCGGTCGCCAGGATCGGCACGACGATGGAGCGGAACACCAGCAGCAGCAGGATCAGCGAGATCCCGACCACGACCACGAGATACGCCGGGAGGGCGTCGCGCAGCGCCGCGGAGATGTCGATGTTCGCCACCGTCTGGCCGGCGTAGCCCACCGACGACAGCCCGGTGGCCTCCCGGATCGACGGGACCGCCGAGCGCAGGTCGCGGACCAGCGCCGCGGTCGCGTCCTCGGATGGCCCGGTGCGCGGCACCACCTGGAACACCATGGTGCGCCGGTCGTCGCTGTGCCCGACGGGCACAACGTACGCGACCCCGTTCACCGCGCGCAGCTTCTCCCCGATGGTGAGCTCCAGGTCGGTCTGCTTGGCGTCGTCCAGCCCGGCGACGGTGGCCTGGTCGGCCTTGGCGACCGCGATGATCGGGCCGTTACGGCCGGGGCCGAAGTTGTCGCCGATGGCGGTGTAGGTGCGGTACGCCGTGGAGTTGTGCGGCTCGTACGCCCCGTCGGGCAGCCCCAGTTTCAGCGAGGCCGCCGGAATGGCGAGGATCGACAGCAGCACCGTGCAGGCGGCGAGCGTGATCCAGTGGTGCCGGGTGACCAGGCCACCCCAGCCGTGTCCGCGGCCCTCGTGGTGAGTGCCGCCGTGCAGGCCGTCCCCGCCGCCGGACCCGGCCCCGGACCCGGCGAGCTCTGCGTCCTCGGAGTCCGCCTCGGCCTCCTCGGCGGCGAGCTTGGCGGCGAGCGCGGTGCGGGCCTTCGGCGAGAGCGCCCGGCCCCCGAGCAGCGCGAGCAGCGCCGGGGTCAGGGTGAGCGCGAGGATCACCGCGACCGCGACGGTCGCCGCTGCGACGAAGCCCATGATCCCCAGGAACGGGATCCCGGTGAGCTGCAGCGCCGACAGCGCGACGATGACGGTCAGGCCGGCGAACAGCACGGCGCTGCCCGCGGTGCCGGTGGCGCGGGCGATGGATTCGACCAGCGGTACTCCGCGGGCCAGCTGCTCCCGATGCCGGTTGACCAGGAACAGCGAATAGTCGATGCCGACCGCCAGGCCGAGCATCAGCGCCAGCGCCGGGGTGACGTCGGTCATCTCGATGAAGTGCGTCATCGCGACGGCGCCGAGCAGGCCGACCGCGACGCCGATGAGTGCGGTGAGCAACGGCAGTCCGGCGGCTAGGACCGAGCCCAGCATGACGAGCAGCACGATGCCGGCCACGACGATGCCGATGATCTCGCCGGGGCCGATGAACTTCAGTTCCTGGGCGATCTCCTTGGAGTACTCCACCCGTACGCCGGCGTCGGCGAGCGCACCGGCCTTAGCCGGGATGGCTTCCTTGGTGGCCTTGGCCACCGAGTAGCTGTCCTGCGTGAAAACGACCTGGGTGACGGCCACGTCGCCGCGGGTGTTCACGGAACGCAGCCCGTCCATCAGGGCGAGCCGCCGCTGTGCGCGGGTCAGGTCCTGCTGCCCGCCGGGCAGCTGCTTCTTGGCGTCGGCGAGCTGCTTCTCGCCCGCGGTCAGTTCGGCGCGAGACTTCTCCAGCTTGGCGCGTCCCGCGGCGAGCTGGGTCTGGCCGTCGGCCAGTTGGGCGGCGCTGGCGTCGAGCTGGCGGCGGCTCGCATCGAGCTTGGCCTTGGCCGCGTCGAGCTCGCGCTGGCCGGTGGCGACCTGGGTGCGGGCGGTGGCGACCTGGGCGCGAGCCGCATCGAGCTGGGTCTTGCCGGTGGCAAGCTGCTGTTGCCCGGCCGTGACCTCGGTCTGCTGCTTGGCCAGGGTGGTCAGCGTGCTCTGCGCGGTCTGCAGCTTGGTGAGCTGGCCCTGGGCGCTCTGCAACGCGGTCCGCGCGACGAGGGTCTCGGAGGCCGTGGCGCCGTATTGGGCCAGCGCCGCATCGTAGGTCTTCTGCAGGCCGGTCACCTGCTGCTGCAGGCCGGTCACGGCGCCGGGCAGGGTGGCCCGGGTCAGGCCGGCGGCCTGCAGCGATTGGTCGATCTGCGCGTAGCCGTCGGTGATCTGCCGCTGGCCATCGGCAAGTCGGGCGGCGTTCGCGGCGTAGTCGCGCTGGCCCGTCGCCAGCTTGGCCTCCCCGGCGGCGAGTTGACGCTGGCCCTCGGCGAGCTTCGCCGCGCCCACGTCGTACTGCCTCTTGCCCTCCTGCCACTGCGCCTCACCCGCGGCGAGCTGCTGTTGACCCGAGGCGATCTTGGCGGCGTTGGCGTCGAGTTCGCGCTGCCCGGCGGCGAGCGCCGTCTTGCCGTCGGCGAGCTTCTTCTCGTTCGCCGCGATCTGGTCGCTGCCGGCGGCCAGCGCGGCCGTTCCGTCGGCGACCTGCTTGCGGCCGTCGTCGAGCTGCTGCTGGGTGACGAACGGGTCGAGCGCGCTGTCGACCTCGGGGATCGCCGCCCACTGCTTGGTGACGTCCGCGATGGCGCGCTTCTGGGCGTCCGTGAACGGGGTGCCGTCCGAGGTGGCGAAGACGACGGTCCCGATCCCGCCGGCCGCCTTGGGCATGGCGTGGTGCAGGTCGTCCAGGACGGTCTGGAATTCGGTCCCCGGGATGGTCATCTTCGAGGTGAACGGCTTGCCGAAGCCGGCCGCGGCACCGCCGACGGCGAGCAGCACGACGATCCAGGTCAGCACGACGGCCCAGGCCCGGCGGGCGGTGAACCGGCCGAGCCGGTAGAGGTAGGTGGCCACGAGTGATGTCCTTCCGGTGGCTCAGGCGGTTTCGACGGCGGGGCGCAGCACCTCGAAGGCGGCGCCCACCGTGTGGATGAAGTCGGTTCGGCCGGCGGCGTCCACCGGGCCGTCGTGTCGGGCCAGCCAGTCCCGGCGGGCCACATCGAAGGCGGCGACGCAGGCGGCGGCGAGGACCGCGACGCGCAGTCCCGTGGTGCCCGCCGATGCCGACCGGAGCCGGTCGCCGGCCCACTCCTCGCCCAGCGCGGCGACCGATTCGTGGGTCGACTCCAGCACGTAGCGATTCGCGGCGGGGGAACCGTCGACGACGCGCCACGTCTGGACGGCGTGGGCCAGCGCCTCGACCGTGAACACCTCGCGTACCACGGCCTTGGCGCCGTCGACCAGCGGCTCGTCCGGGGGGCGGGCCGCCAGCCCGGTGCGGAAGTCCTCCAGCACCTGTTGGGCCTGGAACGCGTAGACGGCCTCGACGCTGGGGAAGTAGTTGAAGAAGGTACGCCGGGAGATGCCGGCGGCATCGGCCACCTTCTCCGCGGTGAGGGTCTCCAGCCGTTCGGTCTGCAGCAGCCGTTCGGCGGCCTGCACGACCGCCTCCCGGGTGCGCCGCTTGTTGGCCTCCCGGCGGCCCAGGGGTGCGGTGGCGGTCACTCGTCCAGGGTGACACAAGACTGCACTGCGGGCAAAATTTCTCTTAGTGCAGACTTGCCCCCGGAGTCAGGCCACCGGCGGCGCGGGCGCACCCGGCGACCCGGACCTCACACCAGCGAACGCACGCTGGGCAGGGCGTCGATCTCCTCGGGTGCCTTGTCGTCCCGATAGCGCAGCACCCGCGCGAACCGCAGCGCCACCCCGCCCGGGTAGCGCCGGGAGGTCTGCACCCCGTCGATCGCCACCTCGACCACCTGCTCCGGACGCAGCTGCACGACATAGCCGTCGTCGCTGGTCGCGAGCTCGGTGAAGCGCTGCGTCTGCCAGGCGAGCATCGCGTCCGTCATGCCCTTGAAGGTCTTGCCGACCATGACGAACCCGCCCGTCTCGGGGTCGCGGGCGCCCAGGTGGATGTTCGACAGATAGCCGGTGCGGCGACCGTTGCCCCGTTCCACGGCCAACACCACGAGGTCCAGGGTGCGCACCGGCTTGACCTTGACCCACCCGGAGCCGCGGCGGCCCGCGGCGTACCGGCTGGTCGGGTCCTTGACCACCACCCCCTCGTGCCCCTGCGCGAGCACCCCGTCCGCGAACTCCTGCGCGGCGGCGACGTCGCCGGTGCACCGCGCAGCCACCACCGACGCCGCGGGCAGCACCGCGCGCAGCAGCCGGTCCCGCTCGTGCAGGGGCTCGTCGATCAGGTCGCGGCCGTCGAGGTGCAGCAGGTCGAACAGGTACGCCGTGAGCGGGGTGCTCTCGCGCAGCCGGTCCGCCGGCGCGGTCGAGGCCGTGCGTGCCCCGGTGATCTGGAACGGCAACGGCCGTCCGGCGCCGTCGAGGGCCAGCACCTCGCCGTCCAGCACCGCCGACCGCACGAGCAGCGACCGGGCCAGCTCGACGACCTCGGGGAGCCGCTCGGTGATGTCGTCGAGGCTGCGGGTGAACACGCGCACGCCGGTCGCTCCGAGGTGCGCCGCGATGTGCACCTGGATGCGGATGCCGTCGAGCTTGGCCTGGACTACTGGGGCGGCACCGGCCGAGGCGCCCGTCGCTTCGGTCGACGCCCCGGCGGCACCGGCCGAGGCGCCCGTGGCTCCAGGGGACGCCCCGGCGGCATCGACCACGCCGTACGCCGCCGGCACCGTCTTCGCCGATCCCGCGAGCATCGGCCGCACGGGGCGGCCCACTTCCAGGCGCAGCGCCTCGACCGCGGCCACACCACCGGTCGCCGCGGCGGCCGCCAGCGGACCCGGCGCCCCCGCAAACATCAGGCCGCGGCGCACCGTGTCCTCGGGCACCTGGTAGGCCACCGCGATCGCGGCCAGCAGCGGACCCTCCAGCGACCCCTGCCGCAGCGTGCCCGTGACCAGGGCGCCCAGGTAGGCCTGTTCGTCGGCGGTGGCCGCGGCGTACAGCTCCTGCGCCAGCGCGGCCCGCCCGGCCGCGGATCCGGGGCCCGCGCTGGCGGCGATCCGGGTGAGGGCGGCGTCGACGTCGGCGAGCGCCAGGCTCGCGGTGCCGGCGGCCGCCACCCGCGGCAGGCTGCGCCAGCCCAGCCCGATGCGGCCCTGCGGGAGGGTGCCGGACAGGTACGCCGCGACGACCGCGACCTCCTCGGCCGGGGCCCGCCGGAGCAGCTGGGCCAGCAGGTCGCGCTTCGCGGTGCGCGATCGCGTCGCAGCGACCGCAGCCGAGGTCGCGACGAGATCGGCCAGCAGTAGGGGGCCGGGCATGGGCCAAGGGTAGGCGGCCGCTCCGACAGGGCAACGGGCGCCGGGGTTGAATGGGACGGGTGAAGCACGGACGGCTGACGCGCGCGGTGCGCACGAGTGGCCGGGCCCTGGTGCCGGTGCACCTGCGGGCCTGGAGCCGCCGGCTCGGCGGCCTGTCCCGGACCGGGCTGGCGGTGGCCGGGCTGTGGTTCGCCGCGGCGAACACCCCGTCCCTGCTGCCGCGACCGTGGTGGCTGCAGGGCCTTATCGCGGCCATCTGCGCGATCCTGGGCTACGCCACCGGCCATGCGATCGGCGCCGCCGGGCGCGCGGTGGCCGCCTGGGCCGAGCTGCGCGTGTCGATGAACCCGCGCCGGGCCCGGCTGCTGACGGAACTGACGCTGGCGGCGATGCTGCTCTTCGCCCTGGCCTTCCCCTTCCTCACCATTCGCTGGCAGCAGTTCGTGAACCGCTATGTCGGTCACGACCCGCCCGGCTGGGAGTACCCGATCGGCAGCATGCTCGTGGCGATCGTCACGTTCGTGGCGGCGATCTCGTTATGGCGCCTCGTGGCCGACCTGCTCGACTGGTGGCTGGCGCGGACCCGATCCCGGGTGATCCGGGAGACGACGGCGCGGGTCGTGGCCAGCGTGCTCACCCTCGCCACTGTCGCCGGGGTCCTCACCTGGGTGGCCCGGCCGCTCGTCCTGGCCGGTGTGGAGGGCCAGGCGGACCGGGTCAATCGCACCACCCCGGTGGGACACCAGGCGCCCAGCTCGCCGCTGCGCTCCGGTGGCCCCGGGTCACCGCGCAGCTGGGAGAGCCTCGGCCAGGACGGCGCGATCTTCGTCTCCAGCGGCCCGGACGCCGCGGCGATCGAGGCGGCGACCGAGCGGCCGGCGAGCGAACCCATCCGGGTGTTCGCCGGGGTGGCCGATTCGCTGGAGGCCAGCCGGGACGCCGTACTGGCGGAGCTGGACCGCACCGGAGCCTGGCAGCGCCGGTCGCTGCTGCTGGTCACCCCGACCAGCACCGGCTATGTCAACACCTGGGGGGCCGCCGCCTTCGAGTACCTCCAGGACGGCGACACCGCCGTGGCCGGGTTCGCCTATTCGGACCTGCCCTCGGCGTTCGGCCTGCTCACCGGCCGGGACCAGCCGCCGCGCGCCGCCCGGATGCTGCTCGACGCGGTCCGCACCCGGCTCGCCGCGATGCCCGCGTCGGCCCGGCCCAAGCTCTACGTCACCGGGGAGTCGCTCGGTGCGTACGGCGGGGACGGCGCGTTCTCCTCGCCCGAGCAGATGCTCGCCCAGGTCGACGGGGCCGTGTGGTCGGGCACCCCGACGTTCGCCCCCAATCGAGCCGCCCTCACCGACCGGCGGACCCCCGGATCGACCATGGTGGTGCCCGTTCTCGACGACGGCCGGCACATCCGATTCGCGGGTCGACCCGAGCAGCTCGACGCGGACGAATATGGTCGACCGCTCGGCACCTGGGCGTTCCCGCGGGTGGTCTACCTGCAGCACGCCTCCGACCCGGTCGCTTGGTGGTCCCCGGACCTGATGTGGACCGCCCCGGCGTGGCTTCAGGAGACCCGCCGGGACACCCCGATGGCGCAGATGAGCTGGACGCCCCAGGTCACCTTCTGGCAGATCACCGCGGACATGTTGGTGTCGAACAACGTGCCCGGCGGCTTCGGGCACCGCTACTACGGGGGCGAGATGGTGCCCGCGTGGTCGGCGGTGCTGGGGGTCACCGGCCGTACGCCGGGCCAGCTGGAGCGGATCGCCGACGCGGTCGGCAGATAGTTGCTCAGCGCGGGGTGTCCAGCTCCGCGCGGATCAGGTCGTACACCAGCGGGTCGGCCACCAGGTCGGTGTGCGAGACCCGGCGGCCGGGGTGGACGTCCTGAACCCAGACGACGCGGACGGCGTGGTCGAGCCGCGCCGGAACGACAGCCCCGGGCGGCACCAGCCGGTCGTCAGTGCTGGCCAGGAGCAGATATCGAGGCCCCGGCGGCAGGTCCGCCAGATCCGGCAGCCGGCCGCTGCCGGCGATCATGTCCCGCACCGACGGGCCGAGCGCCCAGTCCAGGGCGTGCCGGAGCCCGCCGACGTGCGCGACGCGACTGGACGGACCCAGCGGCTGCAGCCCGGCAAGCGGGGTGCCCAGCAGCACGGCGTGGGCCACCCGCTCGGGCATCGCGGCGGCGCAGCCCAGCACGTGCAGACCGCCTTGGGAGTGCCCGATCAGGTCGACGTACGGAGCGTCGAGGTCCGCGACCAGCCCTCGGACCGCTTCCAGGACCTCCCGGGTGGAGGCCGGCAGCGGCCCGAGCCCGCCGGCACCGGTGCCCCCGCGCAGCCCCCGGCGATGTCGGCCGTAGTCGAGCAGGGTCACCGCTCGGCCGTCACGGCGCAACGCCCCCGCAAGGTCGGCCACCGAGGCCGAGGTGTCATTGGTGCCGTGCACGAGCACGACCGGCGGGCGTGGCCCCTGCGTGCTCTCCCCCGCGCTCACCCGCTCAGTGTGGCAAACCTCCCGCGGCTGGCCTCGGCCCGCCGCCCGGACCGGGCCGCCCGGTCGTGCAGAATCGAGATCGAGCAGTCCCGGTCCAGTCCAGGGCCACCGGTGATCCGGCGTCTGCCGCCCCGACCAGCGAGGCGACCACATGAGCGCGACCCCATGAACACTGACCGCTCTGCGGAGGCGGAGGCCGCCGCCCCCGATCCGGCAGTCTCGACCGAACACCAGCCCCCGCCGACCGAGGCCAGGATCGTGGGCGCCGCGACGGAACCCCCGCACGGGGCCAGCGGGGCCAGCGGGGTTAGCGGGGCTGGCACACCCGGCGGCGCCGGCCGTGGCGCCCTGCCGCGCCTGCTGGCCATCGCGCTCGGCGGCGCCGGGCTGGCCTATTGCGTGGTGTTCCTGCAGAACCTGGGCAGCGTAGTGGCCCCGATCTTCCTGGCGCTCAACCTCATGGTCACGGCCCACCCGCTGCATACGGCGTTGGCGAAGCGGGGCGTCAACCGCTCGATCGCGGCGGTCGTCACCGGTCTGGTGGTGCTGGCCGTGCTGAGCCTCTTCTTCGCCGCGATCGGCTGGGCCATCACCCAATTGGTGACGACGTTGCCCGACTACAGCACCCAGTTCCAGGCGCTGCTGACCTCGATCACCGAGCAACTGGCCAGGATCGGCATCACCCCCGACACGATGCTCAAGCAGATCCAGAGCGTCAGCCCCGCCAGCGCGCTGGGCGTCATCACGCCCGTCTTCGCGAATCTGTCCACGGGCGCCGCGCTGCTCACCGTGATGGTCGGCGTGGTCTTCTTCCTCACTATGGACTCGGTGACCATCGACTACCGGTTGGACCTGGCGCAGCGCTATCACCCGCGGCTCATCGGGGCGCTGCGCTCGTTCTCGCAGGGGGTCCGGCGTTATTGGATCGTCTCTTCGGTGTTCGGGCTCATCTCGGCCGTCCTGGACGTCATCGCGCTGCGGATCATCGGGGTGCCCTTGTGGCTGGTCTGGGGCGTCCTGGCGTTCCTGGTGAACTACATCCCCAACGTCGGCTTCTTCATCGGGCTGGTCCCGCCGGCGCTGCTCGCGTTGCTGGCGCTCGGGCCGGCTCGGGCGATCGCGGTGATCGCGACCTATCTGATCGTGAACTTCATCGTGCAGTCGCTGATCATGCCGCGGTTCACCGGCCAGGCGGTGGGCATCACCGCGACGTTGACGTTCGTCTCGTTGCTGTTCTGGTCCTGGGTCCTCGGCGTGCTCGGCGCGCTCCTCGCGGTCCCGGCCACATTGTTCTTCAAGGCGATCCTGGTCGACGCCGACCCGGGCGCGAGGTGGGCGAACGCGTTGATCGCGAGCGACCCGCTGACCTACGCCGACCCCGACGAGCAACCGGCCAAGCCGGCCGCGGGGGCGGCGTAGCCCCAGGGCTTCGGAGGCGCCGAGGCTCCGGGGTCCAAGGCGTTCGAACCGATACATCAATGGCGTCGGCACCTCGAGGCCCGACGACGAACCCCCACGTCAGGCGCCTGGGGCCGACCGGGCGACATCGAAAGCGATATCGGTTCGGGCACGTTCAGATGGTCGAGCCGCCGCCGGGAGGGCCGACCGACCACCTGAACCGCACCGCACCACCCGAGGAGGACCGTGCCCGCACCCTTGCGCCGGGGCGACCCCGGCTACCGCCGCGCGGTCGTCGGTCTGGTCGCGGCGGGCCTGGCGACCTTCAGCGCGATGTACAGCACCCAGGCGCTGATGCCCGCCCTGTCCGAGGACCTGCACGCCAACCCCGCGCAGGCGGCACTGACAGTCAGCTCCGCGACCGGCCTGTTGGCGCTGACGATCCTGCCGGCCTCGGTGCTCTCCGAGCGGTTCGGCCGGGGCCGCGTCATCGTCACCTCCGCCGTGGCAGCCACCCTCGTCGGGCTCCTGACCCCGCTGGCTCCGTCGCTGACCTGGCTCGTCGTCGGACGCGGGCTCCAAGGCGTGCTGCTTGCCGGAGTTCCCGCCACGGCCATGGCGTGGCTCGCCGAGGAGGTCGACGGCGCCGACCTGAGTTCGGCGATGGGTCTCTACGTCGCCGGCACCACGGTCGGCGGTCTGTTGGGCCGGCTGATCCCGGCCGGCGTCCTGGAGTTCGCCAACTGGCGGGTGGCGCTCGCGATCAGCGCCGTCGTGGCGTTGGCGTGCGCCGGCCTCACCGCGGCGGTCCTGCCGGAGCAGCGCCGCTTCGTCGCCAAACCGCTGACGATCGCCTCGGAGACGGCGGCGGTGCTGCGCCACTGGCGCAACCCAGGCCTGGCCGCTCTGTTCATCCTGCCGTTCGTGCTGATGGGCACGTTCGTGTCGCTGTACAACTACCTCGCCTACCGCCTGATCGGGGTCTTCGGTCTGAGCCCCGCGCTGGCCGGTGCGGTTTTCCTGCTCTACCTGTGCGGCACCGCCTCATCGGCGTACGCCGGTCGGCTCGCCGGCCGCCTCGGACCGGGCCCTGTGCTGGTCGGCGGGGCGCTGCTCGCCCTGGCGGCGCTGCCGCTGGCCGCCGTCCCGGTGCTGCCCGTCCTGCTCGCCGCCACCGCGGTCTTCACGACCGGCTTCTTCACCGTGCACGCCGTGGCGTCGGGATGGGTCGGCGCGCTGGCCGTCCGGGACCGCGCGGAGGCCAGTGGCATGTATCTGAGCTGCTACTACCTCGGCTCGTCGATCCTCGGCTACGCCTCGGGCATGGTGTTCCACGGCGCCGGGTGGCCGGGTCTGGTCGCCTGGTTGACGGCGCTGTCGGGCTTGGGGGTGGCGGTCGCGGCGTACGTCGTACGGCGTGCCTCGCCGCCGACCTTCTGAGCCGGGCCGCTCAGACCAGCCGGGCCAGCTGCGACTGCGCCATCCGCAGCTTGGCGCTCATCCCGCCCAGGTCGCCCACCCGGTCCAGGAGCGCGCTGCGCAACTGGAGGGCCAGCTCGGGCTCGAGGGTCGCCGCGCCCTGGGAGAGCAGGTGCAGGGACATGTCCGCGGCGCGACCGAGCCGCTGGGCGACATCTCGGCCGGACGCCACCAGACCGTCGACATGCTCGCGCAGCTCCGGGGAGGCGTTGGCCGCATCGGAAGCCCCCTTGACCAGCCGCTGCGTGGTGGCGACGGCGGCGGCGATCATCGGCATGTGGGCGTCCAGCATCTCCATCGTGGCCAGGCACACGGCCTCCACGTCGGGCCCCCCGGGCTGACCGGGCTGGGGCGTCGCACCGGTACTCATCTCGTCTCCGATCGGGCCGGATGCTCCTGGCCGCAGGGATCGACTGCTCCTCCTCCATCGGGAGGGTCCCGGCCGACCTGAGCGAATGCCCAGGAACCGCAGGGCGACCACCCCTGCCCGCCGCGGCGGTGGGAATGACATGGTGGGGGCATGAGATCGTGCTGCGCCGCGTATGTGGACGTCGGCTACCTGCTCGCGGCCGCCGCGACGCGGGTCACCGGCAGTTCGCTGCGACGTGGGGTGCAGACGGAGTACGACGCGCTGATCGCCGCCCTGATCGCCCAGGTCGAGGCGGACAGCGGGCTGCCGTTGCTGCGGGTGAACTGGTACGACGCGGGCTCGCGACCCGGTGGCATGCCGGACGCGACCCAGGACGAGATCGGCGCCCTCCCCCGGGTCAAGCTGCGGCTCGGCCGGCTGTCGTATTCGGGGGAGCAGAAGGGCGTCGACGTGCGGATCGGGCTCGACCTGGCCATCCAGGCGCAGCATCGGGTGGCCGACGTCGCCTATCTGGTATCGGGGGACGACGACCTCACCGAGGCGGTCGAGGAGGCCCAGGGCCGCGGCGTCCAGGTCGTGCTGCTCGCCGTCGCCGATCACGACGGCCGGCCCCTGGCGGTCTCCCGGCACCTGATCCGGGCGGCGGACCGGGTGCTGCTCATCGACCCGCAGGCGATCGACCGCACGATCAAGTCGATGGCGATCCCCGAGGGGCTGCGCGCGGCGCTCGCGGGCGACACCGAGCCCACCGACGACGAGCCCACCGACGACCGGCCCACCGACGACGGGCCCACCGGCCGGCCCACCGGCGGCGCACCCAGCGACCGCCCCTGCGCAGAGGGCATCGCCGCGGCCGGGGACGTGGCTGGGGCCAGGGACATGGCCGGAGCCGGGGCCGGGGACCAGCCCGCGGCCGGGACGGTCCAGCCCGGCGCCGGCGCAGCTCCCGCCGGCGACGCGCCGCGGGTACGGCGCAGGTCCCGGACCCACGGCGGCGCCGCGGCACGCACCGCGACCGACCAGCCACCGGCTCCCGACACCGACCCGAGCCCGCCGGCAGCGGAGAGCCCTGCCCCGCCGCCGGGACCGCCCAGCCCCGCGCTGCTGGCCCGGCGCAAGGCCACCGAGCTCGTGTTGCCGGGCACGACGGGGGCGGCGATGGGCAGCGGTACACCGCAGCCCGCGCCGCACCCTGCCGACGAGCTCACCCCCGAGGTCGTCGACGACGTCGCGAAGCGGGTCGTGGCGGCATGGTGCAGCAGCGCCACCCCGCCGGCCCTGCTCGAATTGCGCGAGCGCAAGCCCGCGATCCCGGCCGAACTCGACCGGGCCCTGCTGGTCGACCTGGCCGGCCGCGGCTGGGGCGACGACCTCGACGACGAGGTGCGCCATGCCGTCCGGGACCGCTTCTGGTATCACGTCGCCCGGATCCGGATGGCCTGATCCGGGTGACGTGAGCCGGGTGACGTGAGCCGGGTGACGTGATCGCGACGGCCTGATCGCGACGGCCCGATCGGCAAGAGCCGACATAACTCGGTATCGGTTCGCTAACACCGTTGGGCGTCACAACGATTCGCCCAGAAACACGACATAACGTCTTACTGGTGGGACCGCTCGGGAGCCCCACGTTCTCCTCGCACCAGGGAGCCGCATCATGCGCACCCGCACCCCTTGGACCGCCGCCACCCACGCCGTCGTCCTGGCCGCCACCCTCGCGCTGGTCCAGCCCACCGGAGCGGCCCACGCCGCAGACCCCGACGAGGTCCCCGCCCCGCGTCCCGCGGCGATCTACGCCCGGCCCGCCCCCATCGAACCCACCTCTGCCGACCTGCGCCCGGTCGGCACGACGTCCTATCGGATCACCTCCATCGCCGCGGCCTCCGAGACGACCATCTGGCTGGCCGGCATCGACGCCCAGCACCGCGTCGTGGTCCAGAAGGTCACCAAGGGCCGCGCCGCGTCGGCCCGGCCGCAGCTGCACCCGCCGACCACGCTGCGCGCGACGGCGCCCAACGGCGTGCAGATCAGCGCCGTCGACGAGGCGGAGGCCTGGCTCGTCACCGCGCCGGATCCCCAGACGACCGTGCTCGCCGCGGGGAGATCGCCGCAGACCACGACGGAGCTATGGCGCTACCGGGGCGCCTCCTGGGCCCGCGTGGACGTCGCCCTCCCCGGCGGCCCAGCGGCGACCGCGTGGGAAGTGCGGGACACTCCCGGCACCTACACCGCGCTGGTCAACACGATGGAGCAGGTCTGGCGCTACAACGGGAGGGGGTTCACCAACGCCAGCACCGACATCTACCGCAGCGACTGGTCCGACAGCCCGACGGGCTTCGACTACGGCATCCGCCCCACCGCGGACGGCTTCCTCGCGATCGGGCTCACCCCCATGCAGGTCAACTACCTGCGCGGCCGCGGCGGGGTGGTCTCGCTGGTCAGCACCGTGGGCGGCTGGGCCCTCGGCAGCCAGAGCACCCCCACGGCCTGGAGTGTCCTGCGCGATGGCTCGACGCTCATCCTGGGCGAGCAGCGCGAATACGACAGCACCCAGGACATCGTCACCTTCGGCTGCGCCGTGTACTCGGCCACCGACACCGCCACCACCTGCCCGGCCCCGAGGGGCCGCGTCACCGGCGCCCTCGGCGTCGGGGCAAGCATCGTCCTGCTGGCGACGAGCGACAGCCTCTGGCGGCGGCCGCGGCCGACCGCGCAGGACGAGCGGGTCAGCGGCGAACTGGGACGCGGTGTCGAGGCGATGGATGCCGCGCGCGGCTCGCGCGTGGCCTGGGTGGCGACGCGGGCCGGCGCCGGGGAGGGCTCGGTGCTGTCGCGGTACGTCGCGCGCTGAGCGGCGCACCAGGCCCGATAGGCCCACCCCCTCAAGCGGGCGGGGCGGTGCCGTCGTACGACGTCCGTGCTCGTCAGTGCCCGAATCGGTCGGCGTCGAGCTGCTTGGGGTTGGGCCGGTCGGCGGTCATGCCGGCCAACTCGTCCGGCGTCAGCTCGAAGCCGAAGACGTCGAGGTTGGCCGCCTGCCGCGCGGGGTCGGCCGACTTCGGGCAGGTCACGTAGCCGTGCTGGACGAACCAGCGCAGCACGATCTGCTGCGGACTCACGGCGTACCGCTGCGCCAGCGCCACGACGGCGGGATCCGTCACGCACGCCCCGCGCTCCCCGAACGGCCGCCACGCCTCGGTGACGATGCCCTTGGCGCCGTGCACGGCTACCAGGTCGGCGCGCAGGGTGTGCGGGTCGAGCTGGATCTGGTTGACCTCGGGCACGAAGCCGCGCGCGAAGAGGTCCGCGAGGTGGTGCGCCTTGAAGTTGGAGGTGCCGATGGCGCGGACCAGCCCGGCGTCGCGCACGGCGATCAGGCCCTCGTACGCCTCGACGTACGTGCCCTGCGTCGGGTTGGGCCAATGGATGAGGAACAGGTCGAGGTAGTCCAGCCCCAGGCGCGCCAGGGAGGCTTCACACGCCTGCCGGACGCCGTCGACGCTGTGCCACTTCTTGTTGAACTTGCTGGTGACGAAGAGGTTCTCGCGAGCGATCCCGGACCGGCGGATGCCCTCGCCGACGCCGTCCTCGTTCTCGTAGTTCTCCGCGGTGTCGATCATCCGGTAGCCGGTCTCGATGGCGCTGGCGACGGCCCGGGCGCAGTCCTCGCCCTGCATCGGCCAGGTGCCCAACCCGAGCTGCGGCATCCGGGTGCCGCCGGCGAGGGGCACGGTCGGGGCCAGGACGGTCATGGCGGGTCCTTTCGATGGAGGTTCGGGCCCGCCGACGTCGGCGCCCGACGGCGGTCAGGCGAGCATGATCTCCGGGGGGTCGATGCCGTTGAAGCGGCTGGCGTAGCCGTCGACGTAGGCGCCCGCCGCCCGCAGCACGATGACGTCACCCTCGCCCGTGTCGGCGGGCAGCAGGACGGTCCCCGGGACGACGTCGAACCCGTCGCAGGAGGGTCCGGCGAGCACGAACGGCGCGGGATCGGCGGTGCCCGCGCGGGTCAGCTCGGCGCGGAACGGCAGCCGCTCGAACTCCAGCACCTCCAGCAGCCCGTGAAAGACGCCGCAGTCCAGGAACAGCCAGGGCAGGCCGCCGCGCTCCTCGCGGGAGATCACCGAGGTGAACAGGTCCCCGGCGGGGGAGGCGACGAACCGGCCGGGCTGGGCGCTGAGCCGTACGTCGGGGGGCAGGCATCGCTGCGCCGCGGCGCGGATGCCGGCGAACACCGTTGCTGCTGCCCCGGGGTAGGTCTGCTCGTCGACCGGGAAGCCGCCGCCGATGTCGACCAGGTCCACGGGCAGCCCGAGGCGGCGGGCGTCGGCCACCAGCCAGCCCGCGTCGGTCAGCCCGGCGCACCACGGCTCGGGCGTCGGGACCTGCGTGCCGACGTGGAAGCAGATCCCGCGGGCCACCAGTCCGGCGTCGGCGGCCCGGCGCAGCAGCGGGATGACCGCGGCGGCGTCGCAGCCGAACTTGCGGGCGAATTGCGCGGTGTCCGCGGGGCCGACGGCGTCGGCGGGAGCGAACCGCACCAGCACCTGGGCACCCGGCGCGTGCGCCGCGACCTTGTCCACCTCGCCCTCGGACTGCACCACGAAGCGGTCCACGCGCAGGCCCGCCGCCTCGCGGACATCGCGGGCCGGCTTGACCGGGTTGCCGAACAGCAACCGGTCCGCGGCGATGCCCAGCCCGAGCACGTCGCGCACCTCGCGCAGCGAGGCCACCTCGAAGCCGGTCACCGCGGGTGCGATGGCGCGCAGGATCGCCGGGTGGGCGAGCGACTTCACGGCGTAGAGGATCTCGAAACCCGGCAGGCCGGCCCGGATGGCGTCGACCTGCGCCGCGGCCTTTTCGGGGTGCAGCACGAGCCGGGGGTAGGCGGCGGCGGGCCCGGCGTGACCGGCGTGATCGGTGTGACCCTGTCCCACCGCCGGCGCGGTCAATCCGGCCGGTGCGGTCATGCCGTCCCCCGGAAGCGGCGTTCCTGATAGGTCGGCAGCGCCGCGGTGGCCGCGAGCATTCGCGCGTTGAGAAATTGCGGGGCGAGCGTGAGTTGCGCTGCGCGGGCGTCGTACTCGGCGTCGGTCAGGTCGGGCAGCGGGGCCCGGCTGCCATACAGGAAGCCGAATGGGCTCAACTGATAGGTGGGCACGACGGCGCTGCGCAGCGTGCTGTGCGGGAAGACCTCGGCCATCATCCGCGTCATCTGCGTCACCTCGTCCTCCTGGAACAGCAGCGACCCGCAGTGGATGGCGGCGATGCCGGTCTCGGTCAACCGATCCCGCACCGCCGCAAGGTATTCGGCCTGGAACAGCCGGGCGGCCGGCCCGTCGGGCACGGGGTCGGTGAGGTCGAGGGTGATCACGTCGAAGGTCTCGTCCGTGGCGGTGACCGCCTCGTAGGCGTCACCGCAGACGAGGCGCGCCCGCGGGTCCTCGAAGGCCCCGCTGGAGACCGACGGCAGGTACTGCGCGCACAGTTCACGCACCCGATCGTCGATCTCGACTTGTGTCGCGGCACGGCACGACGGGAAACCTAGAGCGTGCTTGAGGGCACCGCCGTCGCCGCCGCCGAGGATGAGGACGCGCTGCGGGGCGCCGTGCAGCAACCCCGGCAGGGTCACCATCATCTCGTGATAGATAAACTCGTCCGACTCGCTGACCTGCACGATTCCATCCAAGGCCAGGAATCGGCCGAAGAACGGCGAGTCGTAGATCGCAATGTGGCCGAACTCGGTGCGCTCATCGACGAGCTGCGCCGTGACCTCGATGCTGACCCGGATCCCGCTGCTACCACCCGGCAGCTCCGCTTCCGTGAACCACACCATCAAGTGGCCCTTAGGTCCTCGCGAACGCGCTGCCGCGCGGCACGACACTGGATTCGACCCGCTGCGCCCGCAGGCCCGCGCGGACGACCTCGACGGCCGCCTCCGGGTTCATCGCCTCGCTGCACGTGAAGGCGTCCAGGGCGACGAATTCATGCTCTGGCCAGGTGTGCAGGATCAGATGCGACTCGGCGAGGACGAGCGCGATCGTGGCACCGACGGGGGTGAAGGTATGGGTCAACGCGTCGACGACCGTGGCGTTCGAGGCCTCCGCCGCTGCATGGAGAAGTCGTTCCAACGCCGGGACGTCATCGACGAGTGCGGGGTCGCAACCATAGAGATCGGCGGCCACTTGGACGCCCAGGCCACCGGCGGGAGATTCGTGCACCGCGTCAGGTTACCAGCAGGCTTCCGACCTCGGCTCCAGCATGGGTCTTGGCGGTCCGACCTCAGGTTGACTTGAGGTAACGGGACGACTTCAGGCGGTCAGGCGGTCAGGCGGTCAGGCGGCCAGGCGGCCAGGCGGCCAGGCGGCCAGGCGGCCAGGCGGCCAGGCGGCCAGGCGGTTGATCGTCGTCCGGACCGCGCCCGGGCCATGCGGCCGGTTGCCACAAGTTATTAGATTCGGAGACGATGCGTTAAAATGCAGCTTCTCGCGAGTGCCATCGCTGGAGCCTCCGCCGGCCGCAGCTACGAAGGAAGCTACGAAGGACCGCCTCGAGGGCACGTGAAGGCTTGCGCATGAGGGGCCTTATTAGTAAGCTTGTTCCATGTCCAGCATCGCACAGGTGACCGCATCGATGGATCCCGGCAAACGTGCGATGGACGTGACGGCGTGGCTGCGCGACGTGGTCGATACGTCGGTCGGTGGCCTGTCCCGTGCGACGACCATCGAGGAGATGGCGGCGCTGGAGACGCTGAAGAACGCGATCGGTGCGCGGCAGGCGCGGCTCGCGGTCAGCTTCGATGTCGCCGAACGCCGGGCACAGGCGGCAGCGGGGGTGCCGGCGAGCCGTCAGGGCCGTGGCGTCGCCGAACAGATCGCCCTGGCGCGACGGGAGTCGCCCACTCGGGGAGCGTCCCTGTTGGCGCAGGCGAAGATCCTGTGTGTCGACATGCCGGCCACGATGATGCGATTCGTCGCCGGAGAGCTCAGTGAATACCGCGCCGGCCTGATCGCCACCGAGGTGGCCCTGCTCGACGCGGCCGGCAGAGCCGAGGTCGATGTGGCCCTCAACCCGGCCCACGGCAGGCCCACCGACATCGGGGCCATGTCGAACCGGGCCGTGCGGGCCGCCGCGGCACAGGCCGCCTATAAGGTCGACCCGACCGTGCCGGTCCGGCGGGGCAAGCACGCCGAGTCCGAGCGATACGTCTCGCTGCGTCCGGCGCCGGACACGATGTCGATCTTGTCGGCATACCTGCCGGTGCGTCAGGGCGTGGCCTGTTTGGCGGCATTGCGTGCAGCGGCCGATGCGGCCCGGGCCGCCGGTGATCCGCGCAGCCGGGGCCAGATCATGGCGGATTGCCTGGCCGCACGCCTCACCGGCGTCGAGCATGCCGGCGCTTTGCCGGTGGAGCTTCAGCTGATCATGACGGACGAGGCCCTCCGCAGAGACGCCGACGACGAAGCCGAGGCCACCCCAGCAGAGAACGGCCCGGCAGACGCTGCGCAAACCGAGACCGAGCACGCCAAGTCTGACAACGTCAAGTCTGAGAACGCCCCGCCTGAAAACGCCCCGTCCGAGACGGCCCAGTCTGAGAACGCCCCATTCGACAACGCCCCGTCCGAGAACGCCCCGTCCGAGAAGTCCCAGTCCGAGAACGCTGGGTCGGCCGACGCAAGACCGACCGATGTCGAGCCGGACACCGCCGCGACGCTCCCCGGTGGGTCCGATGCGTCCCCGACGACCGGTGCGACCGAGCGACGTTGTGCGGCCGGCCGGGAACCGGCGTTCCTGGTGGGATATGGCCCGATCCCGGCCGAGACGGCCCGGCGCTGGCTGCGCGACACCATCGACGCTCACGGCAAGGTCTGGATCCGGCGACTTCTCACCGACCCCGTCAGCGGACAGGTCACCACGATCGACGCCCGGGCGCGGTTCTTCCCGCCGACGATGCGTCGGTTACTCCTGGCGCGCGACCGCTACTGCCGAACCCCGTTCTGCGGCGCCCCGATCCGGCACCTCGACCACGCACAGGACCATGCCCTCGGTGGGTCCACCAGCCCCGACAACGGGCAGGGTTTGTGCGAACGGTGCAACCACGCCAAGACCGCACCGGGCTGGTCGGCCCGGGCAGTCCGTGACCCGCTCAAACTCGGCCGGCACGTGATCGAGACGACCACCCCGACCGGGCACACCTATGCCTCCGCCGCGCCTCCGATCCTGACGTGGGCAGAGGCGCAACCCGCTCCGGAGTCGACTCCCGGGCTGCTGCCTCGAACAGGCTAGCCACGCGCCGCCGGACTCGGACACCGCCTTGGCCGCACACCACCGCGGGCGAGACCGCGCGCGATGGACCCCTATTAGGCTCGGCGGCATGCTGGCGAGCGAGGATCTGGCCGGGGCGACACGTATCGTGCGCGAGCACGTCCCGGTGACGCCCGCCTATCGGTGGCCCCTGCTGGAGCAGGCCGTCGGCACACCCACCTGGGTCAAGCACGAGAACGCCACGCCCACAGGCGCGTTCAAGGTCCGGGGCGGGCTCGTGTTCGCCGAGCGACTGGCCCGCTCGGGGCGTGCGGTCTCCGGCCTGATCGCCGCGACGCGGGGCAACCACGGGCAGTCGGTGGCGTACGCGGGGCGAGCCCACGGCCTGCCCGTGACCATCGTGGTCCCGGAGGGGAACAGTCCCGACAAGAACGCGTCGATGACGGGTTTCGGCGCCGAGCTCGTCGTGCACGGGCGAGACTTCCAAGAGGCCTTCGAGCAGGCAATGACCATGGCGGACGCCCGAGGCCTGTGCGCCGTCCCGGCCTGGCATCCCGACCTGGTCGCCGGGGTCGCCACGGCCGCAGCCGAACTCCACGATCAGGCCGGGCCATTGGACGTGGTCTACGTCCCCGTCGGCCAGGGCTCGGGGATCTGCGCCCAGATCGCGGTCCGCGACCTCCTTGGTGCCGCCACCGAGGTCGTCGGTGTCGTGGCGCAGGGCGCGCCGGCGTACGCCTTGTCCTTCGCAGCGGGGTGAGCAGTGAGCACGCCATCCGCGGACACCTTCGTCGACGGCGTCGCCTGCCGGGTGCCGATCCCCGCCGCCCTGGACGTGATCCTCGCGGGCGCAGCCCGGATCGTCCAGGTCAGCGAGGTTGCGGCGCACGAGGCGATGCGGTTGCTCTGGCAGACGACGCACCAGATGCCCGAACCCGCCGGCGCCATCGCGCTGGCGGGCCTGCTCGCCGACGCGGAGCGGCCGCCCGGCGCCGTCGCCGCCGTCGTCATGACCGGCGGGAACTGCGACGCCGACCTGGTGCGGGGCGTGGTAGCGCCGCCCCGGATGACGTCGGGGTCGTGGAGCTGAGCGTCGGCGAGCGCCGTAAGAGTAGGAATGGTAGGATTCCTACATGTTGGTCGGAGAGAAAGGCCAGGTCACCATCCCCAAGCACCTCCGGGACGAGTTGGGCATCGGGCCCGGCAGCGATGTCGCCTTCGAGCTGCGCGACGGAGCGTTGATCCTGCGCAAGACGGGAACGGGGCGCGGCCGGGCCATCGCCGCCTCCCTGCGGGGACGCGGGGACGTCGCCATGAGCACGGACGAGATCATGGCCTTGACCCGGGATGGCTGAGACCACCCTCCTCGACGCCAACGTCCTGCTCGACATGTTCACCCGGGATCCGCGCTGGGGCTCGTGGGCGGAGGATGCGCTTGCCGAGGCCATCGAGGCAGGCCCTGTCGTGGTCAATCAGGTCGTCTATGCCGAGATCTCCGTTCGGTTCACCGACGTGGCAGAGCTGGAGGAGGCGCTGCCTGCTGCCCACTTCGTCCGGGAGAACCTGCCGTGGGAGGCGGCCTTCCTCGCGGCGAAAGCCCATGCCGCTTACCGCCGAAGAGGCGGAACTCGGGCAACGACCCTGCCGGACTTCTTCATCGGCGCCCACGCGGCCGTTCGGGCATACCGGCTGCTGACGCGCGACGCCACGCGCTACCGTACGGCGTTTCCGCGGCTCACGATCCTCGCGCCCTGACCGCCCGACCCGAGGGGGTCAACGCGACAGCAGCCAGCCGAACAGGCCCGCCACCCCGCGGCCGACCGAGCGCAGCACCCGGACCACGAACCACGCGTCGTCGACGGCGTCGAGGCCGTCGTCGATCACCCGCGCGCCGGAGCGGCGGGTCGTGAAGTCATCCCGGTAGCTCCCGGCGACGGCGACGACCCGGTCCAGGACATCGGGGTTGACGAACCTGGCGTCCAGCCGCAGCACCCGTCGGCCGGCGGCGTCGTACACCTCGAGCCGGGTGCGCTTGCGCCACCACCAGGACCACGTGCCGAGGAAGTTCCGCGGTGCGGGCTGGGCGTACGTCGCGACGGCGCAGTCCCCGACCGGAATGACACTGCGGGACAACCGGCGTCGTACCACCACCTCTCCCGGCGAGATCGTCACGCGACGCCCCGCGCGGATCCACCCGGCCACCGCGGCGGCCAGCAGGTAGGCGAGAACCCCGGCCACCAGACACGCGACGCCCGAGCCGCCCATCAGGGCAGCCGCGAGCGGCACCAGCAGGCAGGCCCACCAGGTGCGTTTGCGCAGCACGATCGGCAGCGGCACCGCCGAGCGGTGCTCTCCGGCGGACGCCACCCGGGGGGCGACGGGCACGGTGGCCACGTACTCGTCCACATCGACGACGGACGAGGTCAGCGCACGGACCCGGGCCAGGACCTCCGGGCCCCACCGGCGCTGCGTCAGGGTGAGGGGCGCAAGGCCCGCCGCCCGGACGGTCGTGACCGAGTCCTCGGTGCCGCCGCCCATCACGTGGCTGCCCCCGCGCACGAGGTCGGTCCGGCGGATCCGGGTCCAGCGCCATCGACGCACCAGCAGGTGACTATCCGTGATGACGATCCGCGGCCACCGGGCCAGGGCCGCATAGCCGGCCAGCAGGAGCGCGGTCGTGGCCACCACCGGCCCGACGCGTTCCCCGAACGGCCCCGTCGCGTCGGCGCGATAGTGGCTCACGCCGCTCAGCCCGACCACCACGAAGAGCGTGAACGTCGTGCCGAGCATCAGGACGGTGCTCCGTCGGGAGCCCCCGCCACACCAGAACCAGCCCGGCGCGTACGACTCCAGCACCGTGCCATGGCCGGTCGCGGCGCGCGGCGGTGGGCACCGCCGGGAGGGGTCCGGCCACCCGTTCGGACCATCCTGGACGCCATCCTGGACGTCGCCCTGGAGGTGGTCCTGGAGGTGGTCCTGGACGGAGAAATCTCTCGGCTCGGCCATGCGGCAACTCCCCCTGATCCCGGGCGTCCCCTGACGCCTGCCGCAGAGCGTATGGCGTCGGGTGGTCGCGCCGCCGACGTCCGCAGCCCGCCTGTGGAGAACCGCCGCGACCGCAGCGGCGATCTGACCCGGCGTGGCCAGCACACCGCCAGAGCCCGCTCGGCCAGAGTCCGAGAGTCCGCTCGACCCAAGCCCGCTCGACAGCGCAGCGACGCACCAGGTACCGTCCAAATCCACCTCGAGGAGCAGACGTGACCAGCTATATCGCCGTGCTGAACGGGCCGAATCTCAACCTCCTCGGACAGCGGGAGCCGCTCATCTATGGGACGGACACCCTGGCCGACGTCGAGGACCTCTGCCGGCGTACCGCGGCCCGGCACGGCCTCGACGTACGGTGCATGCAGAGCAACCACGAGGGCGTCCTCATCGACGCCGTCCACGAGATGCGCACGGCGGCAGCCGGATTCATCGTCAACGCCGGGGCCTTCACGCACACCTCGATCGCCCTGCGCGACGCGCTCGCCACGGTCGAGGCGCCGCTGATCGAGGTGCACCTGAGCAATGTGCACGCCCGCGAGGAGTTCCGGCACCGCTCCTATCTGTCGGCGATCGCCAGCGGGGTCATCGTGGGCTGCGGCATCCAGGGCTACGCATTCGCCGTCGAGCGCCTGGCCACGCTCACCGCCGCCACCCGCGGCGTGCTCGAGGCCTGACGCCCCCGGCGGCGACGGTCCCCGCGGCTGATTACGCTGGCGCCCACCGACCCGGGAGGACGCCATGACCACGCAGACCCCGCTCACCTACCCCCTGAACGATGCCGACCGGGCCCTGCTCGATCGGGTGCCGAAGGGCCTGTACGTCGCGGGCGGCTGGCGCGAGGCGACCGGCGGGGCGACCTTCGCGGTCGAGGACCCGGCGTCCGAGCAAGAGCTGGCGCAGGTCGCGGACGCCACCCCCGAGGACGGCCTGGCGGCACTGACCGCCGCCGCGGACGCCCAGGCCGACTGGGCCGCCACCCCGCCGCGGGAGCGCAGCGAACTGCTCCGCGCGGCATTCGAGCTGGTCACCGCGCGCGCCGACGACTTCGCGCGGCTGATGTCGCTGGAGATGGGCAAGCCGCTGGCCGAATCCCAGGGGGAGGTCGCCTACGGCGCGGACTTCCTGCGCTGGTTCGCCGAGGAGGCCGTGCGGATCCGGGGCAGCTACACCGTGGCTCCGAACGGGGCGAGCCGCCTGCTCACCATGCGGCAGCCGGTCGGGCCGACGCTGATGATCACCCCGTGGAACTTCCCGCTGGCGATGGCGACCCGCAAGCTGGGGCCCGCGCTGGCCGCCGGCTGCACCGCCGTGGTCAAGCCGGCCGGGCTCACCCCGCTGACGATGCTGGCCTTCGTCGACCTGCTGCGCGAGGTCGGCGTCCCCGCGGGCGTCGTCAACCTGGTCACGACATCCCGCACCGGCGCCGTCATGGAGCCGCTGATCCGCGACCCGCGGACCCGCAAGATCACCTTCACCGGGTCCACCGCCGTGGGGCGCGCCCTGGTCGAGCAGTCCGCGCAGCGGCTGCTGCGGGTCTCGATGGAGCTGGGCGGCAACGCCCCGTTCGTCGTCTTCCCCGACGCCGACCTCGACCGGGCCGTGGAGGGCGCGATGGTCGCCAAGATGCGCAACATGGGCGAGGCGTGCACCGCGGCCAACCGGCTGTTCGTGCACGCCGACGTGGCGGCGGAGTTCGCCGCGAGACTCGGCGAGCGGATGGGCGGGCTGGTCCTCGGGCACGGCCTCGCCGAGGGCAGCCAGGTCGGCCCGCTCGTGACGGCCGCCGCGGCGCGGGACGTCGGGGGGCTGGTGGCGGACGCCGTACGCCGCGGGGCGCGAATCACCTGCGGCGGTGAGGCCACCCCCGGACCCGGCCACTTCTTCGCGCCCACGGTGCTGACCGACGTGCCGGCCGACGCCGAGCTGGTCGGGTCGGAGATCTTCGGGCCGGTGGCGGCCATCCAGACGTTCACCGACGAGGACGCCGTGGTGCGGGCGGCGAACGACACGGAGTACGGGCTCGCGGCGTACCTCTTCACCCGCGACCTCAGCCGCGCCGTGCGCGTCAGCGAGGCGCTGGCCTACGGCATGGTCGCCGTCAACCAGGGCCTGCTCAGCAACGCCGCCGCGCCGTTCGGCGGGGTCAAGGCCTCGGGTTTCGGCCGGGAGGGTGGCGCCGAGGGGATCGAGGAATACCTGGAGACCAAGTACGTCGGCCTCGCGCTGTGATCGGGCCTCAGCGCTCGTCGGCACCCACGGGCGGCCGGGCCTCGGCGGCGGCCCGCTCCCGCGACGCCTGCTCGCGGCGGGCGGCGAGCAGGCTGGTCACCACGGTGACGGTCAGGATGCCGACAATCACCCCCAGCGAGGCCAGCGTCGGGATGTGCGGCAGGCCGGCCCAGATCCCGCTGGCCCAGTGCAGCACCAGCTTCACGCCGATGAAGCCCAGGATCGCGGCCAGGCCATAGCCGAGGTGGGCCAGGTGCTTGAGGGCGCCCTCGAGCACGAAGTACAGGGCACGCAGCCCCAGCAGCGCGAACGCGTTCGTCACGAAGACCAGGTAAGGGTCCCCGGTGATGCCGTAGACCGCCGGAATCGAGTCGATCGCGAACACCACGTCCGTGCCGAGAATCGCGACGATGACCAGCGCCATCGGGGTGAGCGCTCGGCGCCCGCCGTCCTGAACCGAGAGGCGGGGCCCGTGGTAGCCGTCGGTGACCGGTGAGAACCGGCGCAGGATGCGCACCGAACGAAGCTGTGCCACGTCGATGCTGTGGTCGGCCGGGGCCATCGCGTCGCGCAGCACTTTCACCGCGGTGGCCAGCAGAATCGCGCCGAACAGCAGGAAGGCCCAGGTGAAATTGGCGATGAGCTGGGCGCCGACGGCGATGAAGATCGCCCGCAGTACCAGCGCCCCGGCCACCCCGATGAGCAGCACCCGCTGCTGGAGTTCGCGGGGCACCGCGAAGGCACCCAGGAGCAGCATGAAGACGAAGAGATTGTCGACCGACAACGACTTCTCGACCAGATAGCCGGCGGAGAACTGCAGGCCGATCTCCGAACCTTAGGCCCGCCAGAGCCAGGCACCGAAGGCCACCGGGATGGCCACATAGAACACCGACCACCCGATGGCCTCGCGCATCGAGACGGCGTGCGGGCGTCGGGTGATGAGGAAGTCGAGCACGAACAGGGCGAGCACGCCGGCGATGGTCACCAGCCAGAGCGTGGGGCTACCGATGGGCACGAGGGAACTCCTAGGACGTCAATGGTCCGAGGTCTCCTTCGCCACCCGCGCTGGGCTGGGCGGCGCTGCTCCGAGGCGGCCGTCGATGGCGCCGTAGTGACCGAAGCAGGCTTGGGAAGTACTCCCCTCGCCCTCGAGGCTAGCCGACGCAACTTCGGTGAGGCAAACCTCAGCCGAGCCCATCCCGCGGCGGAAGCAGCGTGTCGATCATCACCCGGGCCAACTCGGCGTGCCCGCGTTCGCGCAGGTGCCAGGGGTCGAGGTACCAGGGCGCGGTCTCGGCGGGGGCCAGCGTCGCCCAGTGCGCCGCATGATCGACCAGCGGCAGCCACTGGCGGGCGGCGAGTTCGCGGATCACGTCGCAATACGCCGGCAGCGCGTCGTGACTGTCGTCGCCGGGGCCGACCGGGTACGGCGTGTGCAGCACCACCTGGGCCCCCAGCGCCTGCACCTGGTCGACGAGTTCGGCCATCCCGTCGGCGAACTGGCCCAGACCGCCGGCACCCCAGCCGGCGTCGTTCATGCCCAACAGGATCGAGACGACCTGGGCGTTGTATCCCAGCACCCGCTCATCGAAGTCCCACAGCGTCTCGCCCACCGTGGCGCCCGGCACGCCGCTGTTGTCGACCACGTCGGCGGCCCGCAGGTCCCCGGCCTCGTGCGCCAGGTGCGTCGCGAACAGCCCCGCGTATCCCTGGTCCGGATTGCGCAGGCCCCAGCCCGAGGTGATCGAGTCGCCTGCCAGCAGCCATCGCACCGGGCCCGAGGCCAAGATGCGCCGCAGTGCGTCGGTCGCGGTGCCCGTGCGCGGGTTCACGGCAGGTGCGCCGCTGGTGGCGGGAACGGCTGCGCCGCTGGTGGCGGGAACAGCTGCACCGGAGGTGGCAGAAGGGTCCATGGGGGAAAACTACCCACTCGAACGCAAGACGACCCGGGGCAGGGCGGGCCCGCAGCGGTAGGTTCGACTCGGCCGCGAGGACGCGGCGCTCACCGACACCGAAGGACGCGTCATGGCCATCCGCGGCCCCCTGCCCGACGTCGAGATCCCGCAGCAGAGCCTCTATGACGCGATCTTCGCCCAGCTCACGGAGTCCGATCTCGGTCGCGTCGCGGTGCGGGTTGCCGCCTCGGGCGAGGCCCTGACCTTTGCGCAGCTCCGCGCGCAGGTCGACGCGGTCGCCGCCTGGCTCGGCGCCCATGGGGTGGGCCCCGGCGACTCGGTGGCCCTCGGCCTGCCCACCTCGCCCGACTACGTCAGCGCCTTCCACGGCGTGGTGCGCTGCGGTGCCGCGGCGTCGCCGATGAACGTCCAGTACACCGCCGGTGAGGTCGCCCATCAGCTGACGGTGTCCCGGGCCCGGTATGCCATCGCCCACCCCGTCGCCTTGCCCGCCGTGGCCGCGGCCGCCGCCCAGCTCGGCTGGAGCCCCGACCGGGTCATCGTGGTCGGCGGCGGCAGCGCGGCGGGTTCGCTCGGCCATCCCAGCGAGGTCGGGGCGGCCCACGATGCGGCCGTGGCCGCCGGGCACACGTCGTACGCGCAGCTGCTCGCCTGCCCCGACGCCCCGCCGGACGTCGCGATCGACCCGGCCAGCCACGTCGCCTGCGTACCCCTGTCGTCGGGCATCGGCGGCCTGATGAAGCCGGTCGCCCTCACCCACCGCAACCTCGTCGCGAACCTGGCCCAGATCACCCCGGTCATCAACCAGCGCCGGTCCCAGCACGTCTTTTTGACGTTCCTGCCGTTCAGTCACGTCTACGCGCTGACCGTCACGATGAACTGCGCGTTGGCCGGCCGCTACGAACTCGTGACGATGCCGCAGTTCGACCTCATCGGGATGCTGTCGGCGATCCAGACCTACCGCGCGACGATGGTGACGATCGTGCCGCTGGTGGCCAAACTGCTGGCCGCCGCCCCGGACGTGGAGCAGTTCGACCTGTCCAGCCTGGAGTTCATGATCTGTGGGGCCGCCCCGCTCACCGACGAGGTGGGCGCCGCGGTGGCGCGGCGGTTGGGGTGCACGCTGGCGCAGGGCTACGGCATGACCGAGCTGTCCCCGGTCACCCACGTCACGCCGCTGGACCGGCCGGACATCCCGCACTCGGCGATCGGCGCGCCCATCCCGAACATCGAGATGCGGATCGTGGACCCGCTGACCGGCGCCGACCTGGACATCCCGGCGCAGGGCCGCAGCGCGACCGGGGAGATGCTGGTCCGCGGCCCGAACGTGATGAGCGGCTATCTGGACCTGCCGGAGGAGACCGCCCGCATCCTGGACCCCGACGGCTGGCTGCACACCGGCGACCTGGTGCAGGTCACCGCCGAGGGGGTCACCTGGACGGTCGGCCGGTGCAAGGAGCTGATCAAGGCCAAGGGCTTCCAGGTGCCGCCGGCGGAGTTGGAGGACGTGCTGCGCACGCATCCGTCGGTCGCCGATGCCGGGGTGTTCGGGGTGGACCTGCGGGACGGGTCGGGTGACGAGGCGCCGTACGCCGTGATCGTGCTGCACCCGGGCGCCAAGGCCACGCCGATCGAGATGCTCAAGCACGTGTCGTCGCGGGTGGCCAAGTACAAGTTCCTGCGCTCGGTGACCTTCGTCGAGGCGCTCCCCCGCCGGGCCGACGGCTCCCTGGATCGGGCCGCCCTCCCCAGCTGCGTACCGACCCTCAAGAACTGACCCCCCGCACGCTGCCGACCCAGGCGCCCGACCGTTCGTCGCCCGGCTCCTCATACCACGGTATGAAGAGGGGTGCGGTGAACGGTCGGCAGGGGCGCGGCTGGGCGGCTGTCAGGGCAGGATGGCGACCGCGCGGGTCCAGCCGGCGCTCGCCGCGTGGATCTTCATCGGGAAGCACGCCACCGTGAACCCGTCGGCGGGCAGCGCCTCGAGGTTGTGCAGCTTCTCCAGATGGCAGTAGCCGACCTGGCGCGAGGCCTTATGGCCCTCCCAGATGATCGAGGCGTCCCCGGACTGCGCGTACCGCGCCGCCGTGTACGAGAACGGCGCGTCCCAGCTCCAGGCGTCCGTGCCGGTGACCCGGACCCCGCGCTCCAGCAGATAGAGCGTCGCCTCAGCGCCCATCCCGCAACCGCGCGACACGTAGTCCGCCTCGCCGTAGCGCACCCCCGCCGCGGTGTTCACCACGACGATCTCCAACGGCGCCAGCTCGTGCCCGATGCGCTCCAGCTCGGCTGCGACGTCGGCGGCGGTCACGACGTACCCGTCCGGTAGCCCCCGGAAGTCAAGCTTCACCCCGGGCTGGAAGCACCATTCCAGCGGTACCTCGTCGATGGTGATCGCGCGTTCGCCGCCGTTCATGGTGGTGGCGTAGTGGTACGGCGCGTCGAGGTGCGTCCCCCCGTGTGTGGTCAAGGTGATCTTCTCGATGGCCCAGCCCTCACCGTCGGGCAGGTCCTCCTCGCGCGCGCCGGGGAAGAACGAGACGACGTCCTTGGCCGATTGCCGATGGTCGATGTAGGTGATCTGCGGGCAATGCCCGGGCGGGTCCGAGGCGATGCCGGACTGCAGCGGGACGGAGATGTCGACGAAGGTGGCCATGCACCCGAGCCTGCCAGCAGGCGGGCCGGGGCTCAGAGGATCGGGGTGGCCTCCAGCACCGCGACCGACCACTCCTGCGCGACGTAGGCGTCGTGGATCACCTCGGAGTCCTCCGGCCGCCACGAGTTGTGGCACCACTCGAAGGCGGCGTAGGTGTCGATGAGGCGGCGCCACTCGCGGTCCTCGTCGGGCGGTGGGATGACGAAGTCGACCGACTCCGGCGACATGTTGATCAGCACATACAGGTCGCCGTGGTTGCCCTTGGCGCCCTCGGCGTGGATCCGAAACGCCAGCGCCTGATCGCCGGTGGCGGGCCCGTCCGTGTCGGCCGGGTTGCGAAACTCGAACGGCGCCTTGCCGCGCGGCCGGCTCAGCGAGCCCCACTCGTCGGGGCGCAGCAGCCGGTTGCGCTGGCGCAGGTGCGCCAGGTACGTCGTGAACCCGAACACCGGGTTCATGTCGGTCGAGCAGGTGGCCTCGCCGAACACGTCGTAATACATGCCGCAGTCGCTCGGGTGGTCCGGGTCGACGGGCAGCTGCAGCGGCCGGTTGGTCGCCGCCTGGGCGTAGTTGGCCCACATCCCGATCGTGTTCAGCGCCCAGGGGTTGTTGTTGCCGTTCTGGGTGCGGCCGAACTCGTCGCCGGCCACGATCATCGGCACCCCCTTCGACAGGAACAGGATCGCCAGGAAATTGCGCAGCCGTTGCCGGACCAGCGCCGGGTCGCCGCCGGAGTCCCAGCTCTTGTTGTCATCGCAACCACCGTCGCTGGGCCCGAACGGCGGGTCGATGTCATTGTTCTTGTCGTTGTAGCTGACCAGGTCCAGCATCGTGAAACCGTCGTGGGCGGTGACGAAGTTGATGGACCGGGCCGGGCTGCCGGCGCCGCCTTCGTGGAAGTGGGCGTAATCCCCGTTGAGCATGTCCATGAACTGGGCAACGTCGCCGGTGCCCTTGCAGAAGTCGCGCACCTCATCGCGATAGCGCCCATTCCACTCGCCCCAGCCCTCGGGGAAGTTGCCCACCTCATAACCCCACAGGTCCCACGCCTCCGCGATGACCTCGACGTGCCGCTCGTTGGCCAGGTCCGCGATGTCGGCCAGCAGCTCGTGGTCCGGGAAGAACCGGCGCTGCAGCTCCCAGTCGTCGCGGGGCGCGTCCGCCGGCCGACGGCCCAGAACCGGCGCCAAGTCGAAGCGGAAGCCGTCGATGCCCATGACGTCGGCGTAGTACGCCAACGAATCCAGCACCAGCCGCTGCGTCGCCCGGCTGGACGCGTTCATCTGGTTGGAGCATCCGGTCGCGCCGTCAATGAGCATGTCGTCGCCGTCGAGCACGTAATAGTCGCTCGTCGCAAAACCGCCCAGGCTCACAAAACCAGTGCTGTCCCGGTCGCCCTCCCAGTGCCCGCCCTCGGCGGTGTGGTTGTAGACGACGTCGAGATAGACCTCGATCCCCGCATCGTGGAACGCCTTGACCATCGCCTTGAATTCGGCCGTTGGCCCGCCGGGCGATCGATCAAAGGCATAGTCGCGGTTCGGCGCGAAAAACGACAGGGTCTGATAACCCCAGTGGTTCGCTGTCTGCTCCCGTTGGGCCTTCTCGCTGGTGTTGGTCTCGTGGACCGGCAACAGCTCGATCGTGGTCATCCCCAGCGCGCGCAGGTACGGCGCGAGCAGCCCCGCACCCTGGTAGGTGCCGCGCAGGCTCTCCGGCACGTCGACCACATCGTCGAAGCCGGGGTAGTGGCCCAACAGCTCAGACAGGCGCGACGCGCTCGGGTGCATCGACAGGTTCTTGACGTGCGCCTCGTAGATGGCGGCCTTCTCCGGCGCCGTCGCCGGTCGCTCCCCGACCAGGTCGTGGTTGACGACGATGATGCCCTTGGGCGCATACCGGCCGGTGTCCAGCTCGCGGCGCGGCCGGTCGCGGTGCACCGCACAACCCGTGCCGAACACGCTGGCGTCGCCGCCGGAGGCCTCGACGCACTCCGCCAGCACGTTGTGCGTGATCTCCCGGGCGTAGGGGTCGAAGAGGACCTTGTTCGGGTTGAACCGGTCGCCACCCTCCGCGATGTCCGCCACGAATCCCGCGCCCGAGTCGCCCCGCGACCACGACTCGTCGTACGGCCAGTTCGGGCCCCAACACCGGTAGGCGTAGAGCGTGCCGTGCCCCGCCCCGGCGACCTTCGCCCGCCACGCCCCGTCCGCGCCCCGCGCGCAGGCCACGTCGAAGACCGCGTCCACGCCGGCCGGTTCGTCGTAGAACTCCAGCAGGACGCGGGTGGCGTTCGTGGCATGTACGGCGAACGTGGTCACCTCGCCCTCCGTGTGCGGGCCCAGCGGCCAGCTCGCCGCTTCCCAGCTGTCCTGCTCCAGCGGCACGAACTCAGCCACCAACAACCTCCACCTCACAGCGCAAACAGATCCGGTCGGACGTTACCCCTGCACGGCACGCGACAATCGGACCGCAGAGGTGTCCCATGTCACGTGACAAGGCGCATTGCCCCGAACGGCCCCGGGCAGCGCCACGCCTCAGGGGGCCCGGAAACCGGTCATCTTGTGCGAGCCGTCGCAGAACGGTTTCTCCCGGGACCGGCCGCAGCGGCACAGCGCGGTGGTCCGACGGGCCCCGGGGATCGGCCCTCCGTTGCTGTCGACGAGGGTATAGGCGCCCCGAACGATCAGTGGGCCGTCCGGACAGATCATGATGACCGCGGTCTCGCCCGGAGCCTCCGGACCGGTCACGGCAACGGTCCCCGCAGCGCGGACCGGCCGGACGCCCACGCAGCCACGGCGGCCGTCGCCAGGTCCCCGTCGAGCAGGGTCGCGGTCGCGGCCCCCAGCAGCACGTCCGCGCGCAGCGCAGGGTCTGCCGCGACCAACGGGACCACCATGTCGTGCACGGCCACCTGCTCGTGGACGGCGTCGACGCCGACGTGCTCCAGGAAGTACTCCGCCGCCTCCGGCGGCAGACCGACCCGACGCAGCCCGCGCGCGTAGCGCCGCATCGGTGCCGACGAGGTCATCTCCAGGGCGCACAGATGCCCGATCGCCGCGGCCCGCAGCCGCCGGTGCAGCCCGAACATCACGGCGGCGTTGTCGCTGGCGAGCACCGCCGCGGGCGCCAGGTCGAGGTAGGCGCCCAGCCGCTCATCGAGCCCCGCGTGCTGCATCGTGACGCGGTACAGCTGCGAATGCATGGCCCGCAGCGTGCCGTTGCCGTATTCGTCGCCCTGGATCTCCACGGCGGCCGCCTTGGCCCGACCCTGCAGGCGCGGTATGGAAAAGGTGTGCGGGTCGGCCTCCTTGAGCTGGTAGATCGACTTCAGCACGAGAAACTCGCGCACCTGGGCCAGGCTGGCCTCGTCCCGCACATAGCTCGACAGGGCCGGCCCGACCGGCGCGTCGGTGATCGCGATGAGCGCCTGCCGCAGGTCCTGTGCCGGCCTGGGGTCGGGCCCGCACCCCAACCCGACGCCGACGCCGACGCCGAGCACGGCGTACAGCTCCGCGGCCCGGCGCCGCAGGTGGGCCTCGAAGGCGCGTTCGATCATCCGGACCCCGGCGAGCAGGTCCGGCTGCCATTCCCAGCCCTCGTCGACGCCGGACGAGCCGTGCAGGTGCAAGGTATAGGCGAGGTGCAGGGCGACCTGGACGTCGTCACCGATGATCGGCTCACCCGCCGGGCCGTCCGGCCGCGGCGCATCAAGGGGCCCAGGGTCGGCGAGCGCCGCCTGCACGGTCGCCTGCCAGCGGCGCAGAGCGGCGACTGTCGAACCCTCGGGCGGGCCCGGCGGCGCCGGCCGAGTGAGGACGTCGAGCAGTGCGGAGCCGACCGGTCCCCGGGGCTCCGGGGGCGCGACCTCGCTCGGGCGGGCGGCACGGCTCAGGACGGCGGTGCCGGGGCCGCGACCGGCGGTCGCGACAGGTGGGTCGGTCATCCATCCTCCAGAGGCGACGGGCGGGCGAAAGCCTCGCGGATTCCTTACTACCCGTGCCGTCCCATCCGAAGCACACCCGTGGGGGTGTCCAGCGCCCGGGCGCCGGGGCGCCGTTAGGCTGATTCACGTGGGTCCCATCACCGTTGCCGTGCTCAACGACTGCCAGCTGGTGGTCGACGGGATCGCCGCCATGCTCGCGCCGTACGGCGATCGGGTGCGCGTCGTCGAGCTCGACTGCCAGCTCTCGGTCGCCGCGGTGGTGGACGTGGGGCTGTACGACGCGTTCGCCGTGGACAGCTCCGAGGCTCACCTCCGGCCGCACCTGATGAACCCCAACATCGGCGCGCTCGCGGTGTACACCTGGCGGATGCACGCGCCGGAGGTACGTCGGATGCTCACGTACGGCGTGCGCGGCGTGCTGGCCAAGCATCTGGACGCGCCGGAGCTGGTCGCCGCGATCGAGGCGGTTCACGCCGGTGCGGTCGTCGTCAGCCCCGCCGAGCCGGTCAGCCCCGAGGCGAACTTCGAAGAGCAGAGCAACCCGCTGCCCGGCAACGTCCTGACCACCCGCGAGGCGGAGGTCGTCGCGCTCATCGCGCTGGGTCGGTCGAACGCCGAGATCTCCGAGCAGCTCTTCATCAGCGCGAACACCCTGAAGACCTACATCCGGTCGAGCTACCGAAAGATGGGCGTCGAACGGCGGTCCCAGGCGGTGGCCTGGGCCGTCGACCACGGGTTGCGGCCCACCAGGCGCCGGACGCTCCTCGAGGCCGAGAAGCGCCCGGCGAGCTAGCCCAGGGCGAGCTAGCGTCCCGTGAGCTAGCGCACGGCGTCGCTCAGCTGGCGGGACCCGAGCCGTCGTACAGCGCGGAGTATTCCTGCGAGAAGTGCTCCAGCACCCGCGCCCGGCGCACCTTGAGGCTGGGGGTCAGTTCCCCGCCGTCCACGGACAGATCCCGCGGCAGGATCTCGAACCGCTTGATGGTCTCCCACCGGTTCAGGCCGGCGTTGAGCGTGTCGATGTAGCCCTGGACCATGTCGTGGGCCGCTTCGCTGCCGACCACCTCCGCGTAGCTCTTGCCGGCCATCCCGTGGCTGGCGGCCCAGCCCTCCAGGGCCTGCTCATCGAGGGTCACCAGAGCGGAGGCGTAGTTCTTGCCCTCCCCGACGACGAGGAACTGGCTGACCATCGGGCACAGACCCTTGAAGTGGGCCTCGATGCGCGACGGCGCGATGTATTTGCCGCCAGAGGTCTTGAAGACGTCCTTCTTGCGGTCGGTGATCCGCACGAAGCCGCGGGCGTCGATCTCGGCGACGTCGCCGGTGCGGAAGAAGCCGTCCTCGGTCATCACCTCGGCGGTCGCCTCGTCCTTGTGGTGATAACCGCGCATGACGCCGGGGCCACGCACGAGCAGTTCGCCGTCGGCGGGGTCGATCCGCAGGTCGGTGCCGGGCACCGGCCAACCGATGGTGCCGAAGTCGTAGCAGCCGGGGAACGGCCGGTTCACGCAGGTGGCGGCGGAGGTCTCGGTCAGGCCGTAGCCCTCGATGATGAGCATGCCCAGGCTCGCGAACCACCAGCCGACCTCGGGGTCCAGCGGCGCGGACCCGGAGATGAAGAAGCGCACCCGGCCACCGAACCGCTCGCGCACCTTGGACAGCACGAGCTTGTCGGCGATGAGGTGCTGGGCCTTCAGCGGCGGCCACAGCGCCCGGTCGGCCACCTCGGCCTCCGCCACTCGGCGCCCCACGCCGAGCGACCAGTCGATGAGGGCCCGCTTGACGCCGGTGGCCTCCTCGAAGGTGCCCATCACCTTGCCGCGGGCCTTCTCGAAGATGCGCGGCGCCGCGCCCATCCAGGTGGGCTTGACCACGGCCAGGTTGTCGACGATCTTGTCCAGTCGGCCGTCGACGGCGGTCGTGCAGCCGCAGTCCATCGCGATCGCGAGGAGCACCTTGCCGAAGATGTGCGCCAGCGGCAGCCACAGGAACTGGGTGTCGTCCTCGCCGATGAAGTCGAGGCTGTTGACGGCGGCGCCCTTGTAGGTGAACGCGCGGTGGGTCAGTTCCGCGCCCTTGGGCTGGCCGGTCGTGCCCGAGGTGTAGATGATCGTGGCGAGTGAGTCGGGGCCGATCTGCTCCACCCGGCGGTCGACGACCTCGGGGTCCTTGGCCAGCAGCTCTCGGCCGAGGCGCAGCAACTCGGTGAGGCCGATGACCCAGTCGCCGTCGGCCGCGGACTCCTCGAAGCAGATGACTCGGGACAGTTCGGGCAGCTCACCACGGCGTACCCGCAGTTTCTCCACCTGACCGGCGTCCTCCGCGAAGGCGATCCGGCAGCCGGAGTCCGACACGAGATAGGCGACGTCGGCCGCGGAGGTGCTGGCATAGACCGTCGTGGTCGCCGCGCCGGCACACATGATCGCGAGGTCGGCGATGACCCACTCGTAGCGGGTCTGCGCGGCGATCGCGACGCGCTGCTCGGGCTCGATGCCCAACGCGATGAGCCCGGCGGCCCAGTCGAACACCTGCGCCTTGGTCTCGGTCCAGGTGACGCCGTGCAGTTCCTCGCCGACGAAGTATTGGAACGCGGTCCTGGCGGCGGACTTCTCGACCCGACGCAGGAAGAGGTGCGCGACGCTGCGGGCTTGATCGTCCAGTGGGGCCTTGTCGTACGTCTCATCGGCGTGCGAACGCAGGGGCATGTCGGTGAATCCTCCCAAGTCGGCGGCGTCTGGCGGTTCGTCCCAGCATGGTCGGCGGAACCGGGCCGGGAAAGGGTAGATCACCGTTCACCTACGCGGGGGCGTAGGAAACGGCCTGGTCGTACGCCGAGAGGTGGTCAGTCTCACGCCGGGGCGCGACCCTGCCGGCGTGGTCGTCTCGGACGCTCCCATCAACGATCCAGCGGATCCACAGGTTCCCGTGCGGGGTGGCGCCACAGCGTTGTCGGTGCGAACCGGTTCACTGCACCCAACCGCAGTGTCGGGCCCGGCAGCGCCGCCGGGGCGCACCGCGCAGGAGGAGGTGGGCATGGTCTGGACGATGCGTCCGATCCGTCCGATCCATGCGGCCGTCGGCCCCGAGGTCGGCCGGGACCGGTTCGCGGGGTTGCCCGTCCCCGCCGGGCCGGCTCGTTGGCTCACCGCCGGCGCGGCGGCCCTGGCCGTCGTCGCGATGGCCGCACCGCACGTGTTCCCCGTGGAGTCCGCCGAGGCGCTGCGGGCCACCGTGATCGCGGCCCCGCCGCCGCAACTGCCGGGTGGCCCGGCGTTGGCGGCGAATGTGCGGGCCGCTGCGGCGTACGCCGGGGAGCACGGCTGGATGACCGGCATCGCGGTGGTCGACACGACGACCGGCGAGGTCGTGACCGGCGGCAACACCAATGGCTTCTTCCCCGCGGAGTCCACGGCCAAGGTCTTCGTCGCGGCCAGGCTGCTGGCCGGTGGCGCCATGACCGGGGACACCCAGGCCAAGGCGAACGCGATGATCGCCCGGTCCGACGACGCGGCGGGCGGGGAGCTCTATCTGGCGGCCGGCGGCGACGATCTGATGGCGTGGGCGAGCGAGCGCTACGCGATCCCCGGGCTCGGGGCGCCGCCGACGAACGGCGCGTTGACCTGGGGCAGCACGCAGGTCAGCCCGCAGGGGATGGCCCGCTTCCTGGCCGCGGCGAAGGCGGACCCCACGGTCGGGCCGTGGCTGCTGGCGGCGATGGCCCGCACCGAGGACGTCGCCGCGGACGGCACGGACCAGGTGTTCGGCCTGAAGGCGGTGGACCGCACGGCGCCGGTGAAGCAGGGCTGGGGCGGCGACGTGCCCGGCGGCGATGCCGAGCTGGCGCCGAGCGTGGGGTTCGTGGGCGAGGGCCGGTACGCCGTGGCGATCTACACCATGCACGTGCCGGCGGCACCCGCCGACGAGGCGCGGGCCATGACGACGGCGCAGGCGCGCATCCTGTTCGGGTTGTCGCCGACGCCCTGACCAGGCCGGTAGCGCTCAGGTCACGATGCGGCGTCGTGCGGGGCGGCGACCCGCGAAAGCGGGCCGCCGCTGCCGATAGAACGGGTGGACCGATTCCCGGCGCAGGCCGGATTCCCCTTCCGGCCTCCCCTCGCACCCACGTTAGGCTCACGAGAGCCAGCAGCGCAGATCACGAGCGGGGAGTGAAATCGGCGATGAGTCTGGGCCGCCCGGACCGGACGACCCTCGGGCAGCAGCCCGGCGGGTCGGTGCCCGCGTCCCGCGGGTCGGTGCCTGCGTCCCGCGGGTCGGTGCCCGCGTCCGGCGGGGTCATCCCCACGCGACGGGCCGTGCTGGGCGCGGCCATGGCGGGGCTGGCGTCGCTGGGCCTGGCCGGATTGGCCGGCGGCACGATCACCGCGCCCGCCCTGCTGCGGGAGTCCGGCACGCTGTCGTCCGAGCATTGGCCGGGCCGCCGGGTGGGCTGGATGCTGGCTCGGCCGGACCGACCCCGCGCCCTGGTCGTGGCCCTGCACGGGATGGGTGGCCGGGCCGCCGACTGGTTCGGCGGAATGCACCTGGAGCGGGCCATGGTCGGCACCGGGCTGGCGGTCGCGGCCATCGACGGCGCCGCGGCGTACTGGCATCCGCGCAACCGCGGCCCCTTCGCAGGGACCGATACGGCGGCGATGGTGATCGAGGACTTCCTGCCGTTGCTGGCCGACCGCGGGCTGCCGACGGAGCGGATCGGTCTTCTCGGGGTGTCGATGGGCGGCTACGGCAGCCTCTACATCGCCTCGCTGCTCGGGCCGGAGCAGGTGTTCGCGGTCGCGACGCTGGCTGCGGCGCTGCGGACGTCGGCGGCGGGCACCGCTCCCGAGCGGTTCGACGACTCCGCCGACTATCAGGCCCACGACGTGTTCGCCCGCACCGACATCCTGAGCCGCATCCCGCTGTTCCTGGCCTGCGGCAACAAGGACCGGTTCCGGGCGGGCAATGAGGCCTTCGCGAAGCTGGTGCCGGGCGCGACGACGTTGTTCGACGAGGGCGATCACGTCGCCCCCTGGTTCGAGGGGCACCTGGCCCCCGCGGTGCGGTTCCTGGCCGACCACGCCCCGGCGGATCAGCGCTGGTCGATGGCGACGTAGTCGCGCTCGGTCTCGCCGGTGTAGACCTGCCGCGGCCGGCCGATCTTGGTCTCCGGGTCGGAGATCATCTCGCGCCACTGGGCGATCCAGCCGGGCAGCCGGCCGAGCGCGAACAGCACGGTGAACATGTTGACCGGGAAGCCCATCGCCTCGTAGATGAGCCCGGTGTAGAAGTCGACGTTGGGATAGAGCTTGCGCTCGCTGAAATACGGATCGTTCAGCGCCACTTCTTCCAGCTGGAGCGCGATCTCCAGCAGCGCATCCTGCGTCTTGAGCGACTTGAGGATCTCGTCGGCGTGCTTCTTGATGATGGCCGCCCGCGGGTCGTAATTCTTGTAGACCCGGTGCCCGAAGCCCATCAGCTTCGCGCCACTCTTGCTGTCCTTGACGTTGGCGACGAACTTGTCGACATCGCCGCCGTCGTCACGGATCTTCGCCAGCATCTCGATGACCTGCTGGTTCGCACCGCCGTGCAGGGGGCCGGACAGCGCGTTGATCCCGGAGGCGACGGAGACATAGATGTTGGCGTGGGCCGAGCCCACCAGGCGCACCGTCGAGGTCGAACAGTTCTGCTCGTGGTCGGCGTGCAGGATCAGCAGGATGTCGAGGGCGCGCACAAACATCGGGTCGATCTCATAGGGCTCGGTCGGATAACCGAACGACATCCTCAGGAAGTTCTCGACGTACCCCAGGGAGTTGTCCGGATACATGAACGGGTCGCCCATCGAGTTCTTATAACCCATGGCCGCCAGCGTCGGCAGCTTCGCGAGCAGCCGGAAGGTGGCCATGTCGATGGCCCGCCAGTCGGAGATGCTCACCGTTTCGGTGCTGAATGTGGACAGCGCCGTGACGCCCGCCGACAGCACCGGCATCGGGTGGCTGCGGCGGGGGAAGCTGCGGAAGAAGTCGCGCATTCGCTCGTCGACCAGGGTGTGCCGGCGCACGGTGTTCTCGAAGGCCTCGAACTGTTCCTTGGTGGGCAGGTCGCCGTAGAGCACCAGGTAGCAGGTCTCCAGGAACGTGGACTGCTCCGCGAGCTGCTCGATCGGGTAGCCGCGGTAGCGCAGGATGCCCGCGTCCCCGTCGATATAGGTGATCGCCGAACGGCAGGCGGCGGTATTGGCGAAGCCCACGTCGTACGTCGTGTTCCCGGTCTCCTTGAGCAGGGCCGACACGTCGTACCCGTGGTTGCCCTCGGTGGCCGCCACGATCGGCAGGTCGAGCGTGGTGTCTCCGGTGGTGAGTACGCCTTCGCTGGTCAAGGCTGATCTCCTCCTCGGTCGGGGCGGCGCGCTGGTGGTAACCGGGCACTTGCGTGCGGGATCGGAGCGACACGCGTCGTGCTCGAAAGCTACCGGAGAGAAGCACCGGTCACCCACTTGGGGGCGATCGTTCCGGTCACCGTGCCCGATCGTTCACCCTGCGGTGGTTGCGGCCGCCAACCGGTCGAGGGCCTCGGCGACGAACTCGCCGTACCAGATCGCGTCGTTGTGGTCGGCGCCCGGCACCTCGATGTCCTCCAGGAGGTGCGGTATGCCGTGCGCCACCTGAGCACTGAGCGCGCTCGGCACGATGCCGTCCCGCTCGCCGCGCAGCACGCTGACCGGCACGGGGCAGTCCGCCAGGTGCGTGCTGGTGTCGAAGCGGTCCCCGATCAGGCGCTCCAGCGGCAACCCCCGGTAGAGGTGGCGGCCGACGTCGAGGAGGGAGGGGAACGGCGAGCGCAGCAGCAGCCCGGCGGGTGGGTGGGTCGTCGACAGGCGAGCCGCGACGCCGGTGCCGAGGGATTCGCCGAGGTAGAGGGTGCGTTCGGGTCCGTAGCCGGCGCCGCGGATCCAGGCCACGGCGGCCCGAGCGTCGGCGGCCAGGCCCGCCTCGGACGGCGTACCGGCGTTCTCCCCATACCCGCGATAGTCGAGCCCCAGCACCGAGAACCCGTGCCGCGCCAGGGTCAGGAACAGCGGCGCCCGGCCCTCCCGGTGGCCGCCGTTGCCCGGGGTGAACAGGACGGCCGTGGCCCGGTCGAGCCCGGCGGGACCGCTGGCGGGGAACCACCAGGCCCCCAGCGTCAGGCCGTCGTCGGTGGTGAGGGTGATGTCGCGGGCGCTCTCGGCGTACCGGCGGGCAGACCGGACGGGGCCGCGCATGGGGAAGTACACGAGCTGTCGCTGCAGGACATCGAAGACCGCCATCGCCCCTCCCGGGTGCTCGCCGCGACGGTGCGGCGGACCGGCCCATTCTGCCGCAGCGCCCGCCCCGCCGCCCGTAGTTCGTCGGGGGCGGGGGTTCAGATCATTCGCGCTCGGTCGGCGAGCTTCGACTAAGACACGACCTCGATGCTGACACGGCGTCTCGGCGGGTGCGCACAATGCCGCACCGGATCGCTAAACCCGCACCAGGCCTAGCCGATTCAGGGGGCGACGGCCGCGCGGTCGCCCCACCGACGCCGCCCACCGGCGCCCCCACCTGGCAAAGGAGGATCGCATGATCCTCGAACTGCGTGTCGCCTGCCCGATCTGCCGGGCCCACCCCGGCGAAGCCTGCCGTCCCCATCCCACGACCGTCGGCGCCTGCCACGAGGCCCGCAGCCGCGTCGCCCGGCGTACCGTCTGCCACCCCCTGCCCGCCGAGGTGCACTGCATCGACCGCTGAGGTCCGCGAACCGGCACCACCGACGACCATCGATGCGGGGCCTCCCCCGGGACGTCGGCATCCTCCCTGGTAGGGGCGCCCGGCTGAGACCGGCCGGTGAGTCCGGGGGCATCGATGGTCGTCCGCAGGAACCGCCATGGCTCCTCAGGAACCGCTGTAGCTCGTCGCGCAGGCCAACCCGTGAGTAGCCTGCGGAGTGACCGGGCCGGACGGCGGCCCCGCGACGCGACGAGGCGACGATGACGGCGTACCCGCACCTGCTGGCCCCGCTCGACCTGGGCTTTGTGACCCTGCCCAACCGGGTGCTGATGGGGTCCATGCACGTGGGACTGGAGGAAGTGCCGGGCGGGTACGAGCGGATGGCCGCGTTCTACGCCGAGCGGGCCCGCGGCGGCGTCGGCCTCATCGTCACCGGCGGCATCTCGCCGAACCCCGCCGGCGCCGTCTTCGAGGGCGGCGCGGTGATGCAGACGCCGGAGCAGGCAGCGCCGCACCGCGTGGTCACCGACGCGGTGCACGCGGCCGGTGGTCGCATCGCGATGCAGATCCTGCACTCGGGGCGCTACGGCTACCACAACGAGGTGGTGGCACCGTCCCCGCTGCAGGCTCCGATCGCGCCCTGCGCGCCCGCCGAGCTGACCGCGGCGCAGATCGAGGAGACCATCGCCGACTTCGCGCGGTGCGCGGCCTTGGCGCGCGACGCCGGGTACGACGGGGTGGAGATCATGGGCTCCGAGGGCTACCTGATCAACCAGTTCACCGCCGCCCGGACCAACCGGCGCACCGACGCCTGGGGCGGCGACTACGCGGGGCGGATGCGGTTCCCGGTGGCGATCGTCGAGGCGGTACGCCGTGCGACCGGCCCGGACTTCATCGTCATCTACCGGCTCTCCATGCTCGACCTCGTCGAAGAGGGCTCGGACTGGGCCGAGATCGTCATGCTTGCCAAGGCCGTCGAGGCGGCCGGCGCGACGCTCATCAACACCGGGATCGGCTGGCACGAGGCTCGGATCCCGACGATCGCGACGTCGGTGCCACGGGCCGGGTTCGCCTGGGTGACCAAGCGGCTCCGGGGCGAGGTGACGATTCCGCTGGTCACCACGAACCGGATCAACGACCCGGCCGTCGCCGAGGAGGTGCTGGCGCAGGGCTGCGCCGACATGGTGTCGATGGCGCGGCCCTTCCTGGCCGATCCGGAGTTCGTGGCGAAGGCGGCGGCGGGCACCCCCGCGGCGATCAACACCTGCATCGCCTGCAATCAGGCCTGCCTGGACCACATCTTCGGCGGCAAGATGACGTCCTGCCTGGTCAACCCGCGAGCCTGTCACGAGACGGAACTGGTGATCGCGCCGGTAGAGACTGCGGCGCAGCGCAACCGGATCGCGGTCGTGGGCGCGGGCCCGGCGGGGCTGGCGTGCGCGACGGTCGCCGCGCGACGCGGTCATGCGGTCACCCTGTTCGAGGCCGACGCGGCGATCGGTGGGCAGTTCCGGATCGCCCGCCAGATCCCGGGCAAGGAGGAGTTCGCGCAGACGCTGCGTTACTTCCAGCACGAGATCACCGACGCCGGGGTGGAACTGCGGCTCGGACGCCGAGTGACCGGCGGGGAACTGGTGGCCGACGGCGCGGCGTACGACGAGATCGTCCTTGCCACCGGAGTCGTCCCCCGCATCCCCGATGTGCCGGGTGTCGACCATCCGAGCGTCGTGACCTACGCCGACGTGGTGCTGGGTCACGTCCCCGTCGGGCAGCGGGTCGCGATCTTGGGGGCCGGCGGCATCGGCTTCGACGTGGCCGAGTTCCTCACCCAGGCAGGGCCGTCCGGGGCCGTCGACCCCGACCGGTTCTATGCGACGTGGGGGATCGACACGACGTACGCCGGGCGCGGTGGCCTGTGTAAGCCGGTCCGTGAGCCCGCCGCTCGGGAGGTGACGCTGCTGCAGCGCAAGGCGTCCAAGCTCGGCGAGGGGCTCGGCCGGACAACCGGGTGGATCCATCGCGCCGAGCTGGCCCATCGTGGGGTGACCCTGCTGCCTGCGGTCACCTACCACGGCATCGACGACGCGGGGCTGCACATCACGGTCGCCAAGCAGGACCGGGTGCTCGAGGTGGACACGATCGTGCTGTGCACGGGGCAGGAGTCGCAGCGGGGGCTCTATGACGAGCTGGTGGAGGCCGGTGTCGACCCGGCGCGGCTGCACCTGATCGGCGGCGCCGACCTCGCGGCCGAGCTGGACGCCAAGCGGGCCATCGACCAGGGCACCCGACTCGCGGCGCGGCTCTGAGCTGCGAGGCCGGGTTCCCTGGCCAACCGCACCGCTGGGGCTCAGGTGATCGACGCTGGGGCGCTTCGGCGGCTCAGGACCCGCTCGTCGTGACCCCAGCAGACCTCGCCGGCATCGGCGTCTCGGCCCACGACCTCGAACCCCAGGTCGGCGATCGTCGCCAGGTCCGCCGCCCCCGGCTGCCCCTCGGACGTCAGGTAGTCGCCGAGGAAGATCGAGGTGCAGATCTCGAGCGCGAGCGGCTGGAGGCTGCGCAGGTGGTGTTCCCGGCCCGCCGAACAGCGCACCTCGACGTCCGGATGCACGAACCGCACCATCGCCAGCACCTTCAGCGCCCGCAACGGGGTGAGCGCGGCGGCCCCGCTCGGGCCGCCGGCCAGCGGCGTGCCCTCGAACGGCAGCAGGAAGTTCACCGGCACGGAGTCGACCGCCAGCTCCCGCAGCGCATACGCCACCTCCACCAACTGCTCGTCGCTCTCCCCCAGCCCCACGATCAGCCCGGAACAGGGCGACAGCCCGGCCGAGGTCGCCGCCCGCACGGTGGCCACCCGGTCGGCGAAGGTGTGCGTCGCGCAGACCTCGGGATAGTTGGCGGCGGCGGTGTTGAGGTTGTGGTTGTAGCGGTGCGCCCCCGCGTCCGCCAGCGTCGCGGCCTTGGTCTCGTCGAGGAATCCCAGGCAGGTGCAGATCTTGACGTCGGGGTGGGTACGCCGGATGCCGGCCACCGCCGCGGCGACCCGCTCCACCTCACGCTGCGACGGGCCGCGACCCGCCGCGACGAGGCAGACCGTGCTGGCCCCCTGGGCGACCCCGGCCGCGACGGACTGCTCGATCTGCTCGGGCGACAGCCACGAGTAGCGCGGGATGTCGGCCGTCGAGCTCAGCGCCTGGCTGCAGTAGTGGCAGTCCTCCGGGCACATCCCCGACTTGAGGTTGACGAGGTGGTTCAGGAGCACCCGGCGGCCGAAGAAGTGCCGGCGCACCCGCCCCGCGGCCGCGACGATGCTCAGCACCAGGTCGTCGTCGGCGGCCAGCACCGCGAGGGCGTCGGCGGGGTCGACGGTCGCACCGGCACAGGCGGTCTCGACGAGGCGGTCCAGGGTGGCGCAGTCCATGAGCGTCAACCTAATCGCCGACTTGAACGCCGTTCAAGTCGGCGGCCCCGGGACCTCGCCGACTGGACGACACCGGCACACTGGGGACCATGCTGACGAGCCCGTGGGTCGAGGATGTCGCCCGCCGGTTGGACCGAGTGGGCGGCGGCCGGCACGCGGCGTACCGCGTCGCCGAGTCCGTCCGCGAAGACCCCCGCACCCGAACGACATTCCGCCGCGTGGCGGCACTGCTCGTCGTGGTCTTCGTCATCGGTTCGGGCGCCGTCGGCGAGGCCATCCTGCAGACCGTGGAGGGCGCGCCCGTGTCCGGCATCGTGTGGTGGCGGCTCATCGTCATCTTCCTGATCGCCGGGACGCTGTTCTACTTCCTCTGGCGGGCCAGTCTTGGCTATTGGTGGGCCTATTCGCGGCTGCGGCTGTTCAGCGTCGTGTTCCCGGTGATCGCGGTGACGACCTGCCTGATCCCAGGGCTCTACCCGGCGTGGATGATCGCCGAGCAGATCGCGTTCAGCGCCGTCCTGCTGGTGATCTTCCGGCTGCTCTCGCGGCCAGACCTGCGCACCGGCTATCGCCGACCGCCGCGGGTCTGAGCCGCCCCTGCCAGCCCGATCGGCGGTCGTCGGCGTCCCCGGGAACGATCAATACCTCGAAAATGGGGCTCTCCTGACCCACAGATGTGTCAGGAGAGCCGAAAGTGGCCCCTGTTGGGCCCGAAATCGGGGGTATTGATCGTCGCGCGGGACGCCTGAGGCCAACGCCACGGTCGACACAGCCCCGCGGACCGCCGTGGCACGGCAGGCTTGCGCTCGATGGAGGCAGCCGAGTTGAACTGCGGGAGGCAGGCATGGGCGAGAACAAGCTGGCGGTCGTCGGCGGTGGGCTGATGGGATCGGGCATCGCGGAGGTCGCGGCCCGCCGCGGGATCACCACGGTCGTCACCGACATCTCCGACGAGGCGGCCGCGGCCGCCAAGGGGCGCGTCGAGAAGTCGATGGGCCGCGCGATCGCCAAGGGCAAGCTCGCCCAGGAGGACGCGGACGCCGCGATGGGCCTGTTGACCTTCTCCGGCTCCATCGACGCGGCGGCCGATGCGGACATCGTCATCGAGGCGGCCACCGAAAACGCGGACGCCAAGGATGCGCTGTTCCGCAAGCTCGGCGAGATCGTGCAGCGGCCCGACGCGATCTTGGCCTCCAACACCAGCTCGCTGCAGATCATCCGGCTCGGCACCGCCGCCGGCCGGCCGGAGTGGACCGTGGGCCTGCACTTCTTCTCCCCCGTGCCGCTGATGAAGCTGGTCGAGGTCATCCCCTCGCTGGCCACCGCCGACGAGGCCAAGGAGCGCGCCCTGGTGTTCGTCCGCGACGGGCTCGGCAAGGAGGTCATCGAGGCCCCGGACCGGCCCGGCTTCGTCGTGAACGTGCTGCTGGTGCCCTACATGATGAGCGCCATCCGGCTCCTCGAGGGCGGCCACGCGACCGCGGCGGACATCGACAAGGGCATGCGGCTCGGCTGCGGGCACCCCATGGGCCCGCTGGAACTCATCGACAACATCGGTCTCGACACCGTGCGCGGCGCCACGCTGGGGATGTTCAACGAGTTCAAGGACCCCATGTACGCCCCGCCGCCGCTGCTCAACCGCCTCGTCGACGCCGGCTTCCTCGGCAAGAAGACCGGCCGCGGCTTCTACGACTACTCCTCCTAGAACCGCCAGCTAAACCCGCGAACGCGGTTGCGGCGCACGGCGACCCAGGCCGTACGTCGGGTGCTCACGGCTCTCGACGTACGGCCTCCGGGCTCTTGTCCGGCCGCCAGCCCCGCCACACGGGGTGCCGCAGCCGCCCGGCGCCGGTCCACTCGGCGTAGCTGACCTCGCCCACCCGGGCCGGCTCCACCCAGTGCGCCTCGCGGGCGTCGGCGCGGGGGACGGCCGGTACGGCGGGTGTGGTGCGCTCCAGCGGTGTCAGCTCCGCGCGGATCTCCTCCAGGGCGCGGTCGGTGAACCCCGTCCCGACCTTGCCGACGTAGTCCCAGCCGGTGCCGACCGCTGGATCCGGCAGCCGCACGGGCAGGGCCAGTAGCAGCGCTCCCATGGTGCCGGCGCGTCGGCCGGTGCCCGGGGTCCAGCCGACGACGACGACCTCCTGGGTGCGCAGGTGCTTGATCTTCAGCCAGGTCCGGGACCGGCGGCCGGGCAGATAGGCACCGTCGAGTCGTTTGGCGACGATCCCCTCCAGGCGCAACGACCGGCTCACCTGCAGCGCTACCTCGAGATCGCTGCCGAAGGTGGTCGGGACCTGCGCGTGGGCGCCGGCGGGCAGCAGCGCCTGGAGGATCTCGCGGCGCCGGGGATAGGGCTCGGCGAGCAGCGAGACCCCGTCGACGAACAGGGCGTCGAACGCCAGGTAGTGCACCCGAATCCCCCCGGCCGGGGTGCCGCGGTGCTGCAGTCGGCCGAAGTCGGAGCGGCCCTGGGCGTCCAGGGCGACGATCTCCCCGTCGAGGACGGCGTCATGGCCGGCCAGCAGGGTGGGCAGTTCGCCCAGCTCGGGATAGGTGGCGGTGAAGTCCTGCCCGGAGCGGCTGCGCAGCCGGGCCCGGCCGGGCACCCCCGGGCGGTCTCCGACGACGGCGGCCACTGCCCGATAACCGTCCCACTTGACCTCGTAGGCCCACCGTTCTGGGTCACCGAGGTCGGGCACGGTGGCGGCGGTGGCCAGCATGGGCGCGATCACGGGGAGGTCGTCGAGGGCCGGCACCGTCCCAGTGTGACCCGGGACCGGGGTTCAGCTGGGCCGGTCGGTGCGCAGCTGCGCGATCAGTTCCTGCTGGTGCCGCAGGATCCGGCCGCGCCGGAGCGGGTCGTCCTCGGTGGACCTGCGCAACTCGTCCTCGCTGTTCGCCAGTTGATGCACGAGGGAACGGAGTCGAGCCCCGCCCGGTCGCCGTTGTCCGCCGCGGTCCATGACCGCAAGTTTGCGCGTGATTCCTGGGATGCGCGTGAGAATTGTCTATGGACAACGCAATTGCGCGTCAAGACTTGGCGAGCGAGGTCAGATGCCGTCCGGTGAGGAGCTGAGCCGGCGGGCGTAGACGCCGGGCCGCGGGTCGGGGTGGCGCACCCGCACGCGAGCGCCGACCACGGAGCAGCCGGTCTCGTGCGCCAGCACCTCGACGTCGATCCAATCCACGTCCGGCTGGGATTCCTTCAGCGCCGCGATCCGCAGCAGCAGCTCCTCGACGGCGGCGACGTCACGCGCCGGGAAGCCGGTGGCACCGGTCAGCATCGGCGCCAACCGGACCTCGCGCAGCATGGCGGCGGCGTCGGCCCGCGACAAGGGGGTGAGGCGGTAGCTCACGTCGTACAGGATCTTCGCCGCCGGCGCCGCGATGCTGAACGAGAGCACGGGGCCCAGGTTGCGGTCCTCGCACCCGCTGATCGAGACGTGCATGCCGGCGCCGCCGCGGGCCTGGACGACGACCCGCGCCGCGGCGGCGTCCCCGAAGGTCTCCGTCAGCTGCCGCCACGCCACGGCCAGCTCGTTCTCGTCCACGATCTGCGCCCAGACGCGCTGCGCCGAGGCGTCCGCCTGGCCCGGGTTGGTGACCTTGACCGCGATCTCCCAGCCCAGCTCCTCGGCCGCCGCGACCGCCTCGGCCAGATCGGAGACCCGGCGGTAGGGCAGCACCGGCACCCCATAGAAGCCCAGCAGGGCCATGACCTCCTCGTCGGTGAGGCTGCGGCCGTCGGGGGTCGCGGCCAGGACGCCCGCGACGAGCGCCGCCGCCTCCGCCGGCAGCACATCGGCCAGCATCGGCAGCTTGGCCTCGGCGCGGGTCCGCCACTGCGCGTAATCCCACGCCTTGGCGAGGGCGAGGATCGCCCGTTCCGGACCGGGGTAGACGGGCACCGTGCCGCGCAACGCCCGAGGGGTCCGCACGCTGCGCGCGCCCCCGTCAGTGCGCGGCCGGTCAGCCCCAAGCGGATCGGCGGACAGGTGCAGGTTCTGGTCGCAATCCCCGCCGGAGACGACGGCCAGGACCGGCTTGACAGGGTGCGCGCCGTGGCTGGCGATCGCGGCGCGGATGTCGTCCAGCGCGACCTCGGTCTCGGCGGGCGCCGGCACGAACACGGCCAACACCGCGTCGACCTCCGGGTCGTCCATCGCCTCGCGCAACTTCTCCTCATAGCCCGCCGCTGACAGGTCGCCCAGGCCCAGCCAGGTGGCCCGGGTCGCGAACCCCGCCTGCGTGGCCACGTCGGCGGCGATGATCGTCAGCTCCGGCGAATCCCCCACGATGGCGAGCCGATTGCCCGGCGGCAGCGGCTGGCGCACCAACACCTGGGCGACGTCGTAAAGGTGCTCGATGTGGTCGACGCGGATGACGCCGGACTGTCGGAACATCGCATCCACGACGGCCGCCGACGCGGTCGCGCTGCCGACGACTGCCGCGTCACCGCGCGCCGAGGACGGCACACCCGCCGCGGCCGCGTCCTCGGCCGGTTCCTCGGGCCGCAGCCCCAGGGAGAACCCGCCCCGCCCGGAGGTGAGCACGACGACCGGCTTGTGGCGGCTCACCCGACGGGCGATCCGGGAGAACTTCTCGGCGTTCCCGAGCGACTCCAGATAGGCAAGGATCACCTCGGTGTGCTCGTCCTCGTCCCAGTACTGCAGCAGGTCGTTGCCCGACACGTCGGCCCGGTTGCCCGCCGAGACGAAACTCGACACGCCGAGCCCGCGGTCGACCAGCATCCGCAGGGCGGTCAGGCTGAGCGGCCCCGACTGACAGAAGAATCCGACCGGGCCGGGCTCGGGCTGGACGTCACACATCGACGCGTTCAGGGCGTTGCCGGCCGGATTCATGATCCCCAGCGCGCACGGGCCGATCAGCCGGATGCCCGCGCTGCGGCACTGCGCCAGCAGCGCGGCCTGGCGCCATGCCCCCGCCGGACCGGCCTCGGCATATCCGATCGAGACGACCAGCACCGCGTGCACCTTCTTCGCTGCGCAGTCCGCGACGATCTGCGGCACCAACTCGGCCCGGACCGCGATCACGGCGAGGTCGACGGGCTCGGGCAGATCGAGCACGGACGGATAGGCCGGTACGCCGAAGGCGGCCTCGATCGACGGATTGACCAGGTAGACCCGGCCGTCGAACTCACTCGCCAGCACGTTGCGCAGCAGCCGTCGACCGGTGGAGCTGCGTCGACTCGTGCCGCCGATCACGGCCACCGTGCGGGCCTGGAACACCCGCCGCATGGAGCTGGCCTCGGCCCGCTGTTCCCGGGCCGCCATCACCGCCATCGAGGTGTCGGTGGGCTTGACCGGGAAGGCGAAGTGCAGCGAGTCCCCGGTGAGGGTGGTCCGCATCGCGTAGCCGGCGGCACGGAAGGACCGGATCATCCGGTCGTTGTCGGGCAGCACCTCGGCCGTGAGCCGGGTCACCCCCAGCTCTCGGGCGATCTGCGCGAGGTGTTCCAGCAACAGCCCCCCGACGCCGTAGCCGTGCAGGGTGTCGATGACGACGAAGGCCACCTCAGCCTCGGTGTCGCCGGTCCGGGTGAAGTCGCCGATCGCCACCAGATCGGGGCCGGTGAAGACCCCGAGCACGACCCGGTTCTGGTGGTCGGCCTGCAGGAAGCGCTCCCGGTCCGCGGGTTTCAGGCTCGGGTGCGCCGCGAAGAAACGGAAGTATTGGGTCTTCGGCGACAGCGCGGCCCAAAAGGTCTCCAGGGCCGGTTCGTCCCGCGGTCCGAGCGGGCGCAGGTGGGCGGCCTGGCCGTCGGCCAGCAGGATGTCGGCCTCCCAGTGCGGCACGTAGCCCCGCCCCGCTGCCGGCGGCGGCCCCCACCCCGTGGCGAGCGGGCTGGGACGGGGGTCTGCCGAGGTCACCCGGCCATTTTGACACGCGCCCCGGCCGCGACACGCACCCCGTAAGGTAGCCGGATGCCGATCTGTGCCGCCGACCGTCCCCCTCTGATCCGCGCCGTCGAACTGGCCGAGGCGGCCCTGGCCTGCGGCGACGAGCCGTTCGGGTCGGTTCTCGTCGCCGCAGGCGGCGAGGTGCTCTTCGAGGACCACAATCACGTCGCCGGCGGAGATCACACCCAGCATCCCGAATTCGCGATCGCCCGCTGGGCCGCCCAGCATCTGAGCCCGGCGGACCGGGCCGCGGCGACCGTCTACACCTCCGGGGAACACTGCCCGATGTGCTCGGCGGCGCACGGCTGGGTGGGGCTGGGGCGCATTGTCTACGCCAGCTCATCGGCCCAGCTCAGCGAGTGGCTGACCGCGCTCGGCGTACCACCCGGGCCGGTGCAGACCCTGCCGATCCAGGCGATCGTGCCCGGTGTCGTGGTCGACGGTCCCGACCCGGAGCTGGCGCAGCGGGTGCGCGCCCTCCACGTGGCCAGGCTCGGCGGGCGCCCGTAGCCTGACCACCATGTCCGGATCGTGGCTGGGGCGCTTGGAGCAGAGCTACGCGGCGGCCGTGCCGCGGCTGTCGGTGCCCTGGCGCGCGGATCCGGCCCCCGACCCGCGGTTGCTCGTCCTCAACGAGCCGCTCGCCGCCGCGCTGGGCCTCGACGCCGAGGAGTTGCGGGCGGATCCGGCGCTCCTGACGGGCCGGCTGGGCGACGCCGTACCGACCTTCGCGCAGGCCTACGCCGGGCACCAGTTCGGCCGGTACCAGCCGCAACTCGGCGACGGGCGGGCCCTGCTCGTCGGTGAACTGGTCGACCCGGGTGGGCGGCGCGTCGACCTGCACCTGAAGGGCTCGGGCCGCACCCGGTTCTCCCGCGGCGGCGATGGCAAGGCGGTCATCGGGCCGATGCTGCGGGAGTACCTGATCGGGGAGGCCATGCACGCCCTGGGCATCCCCACGACGCGGGGGCTGTCCGTCGTCGCCACCGGGGAGGCGGTGCTGCGCCGCGGGCCGGAGCCCGGTGCGGTGCTCTGTCGGGTCGCGGCGAGCCATCTGCGGGTCGGCACCTTCCAGTACGCCGCCTTCACCGGCGACCGCAACCTCCTGCAAGCACTCGCCGATTACGCGATTGAGCGGCACTACCCTGCGGCGGCGCACGCCGAGCGGCCGGTGCTCGCGCTGCTCGGCGAGGTGGTGCGCGCCCAGGCCGACCTGGTCGCGCAGTGGATGCTCGTCGGGTTCGTGCACGGGGTGATGAACACCGACAACATGACGATCAGCGGCGAGACGATCGACTACGGCCCGTGCGCCTTCCTGGACCGGTTCGATCGCGCGGCGGTCTTCAGCTCGATCGACGACGGCGGCCGCTATGCCTACGGCAACCAACCCTCCGTGGCGCTGTGGAATCTCGCCCGGTTCGCCGAGACGCTGATCCCGCTGCTGGTCGCGGAGGACGGGTCCGACGCTGGGGGCGAGGCGGCGGGAGAGGCCGCGGGCGAGGTCGCGGCCGATGACGCCGACGCGGCGGTCGCCGCGGTGACCGAGGTGCTCGGGGAGTTCGGGCCGCACTACCAGCGCCGGGTCGGCGCCGGGATGGCGGCCAAGCTCGGCCTGCCGGCGCCGGATGAGGCGCTGGCCGAGGACCTGTTCACCCTGCTGGAGGCGCAACGGGTCGACTACACCGGCTTCTTCCGGGCGTTGGTCGCCGGCACGGCGCGCGAGCTGTTCCCCGAGCCCGCGGCGTACGACGCCTGGGCCGCGCGCCGCGACGCGCTGCTGCCCACCGACCCGGCCGCGCGCGCTGCCGTCGCGACCGCCATGAACCGGGTCAACCCGCTCTTCATCCCGCGCAACCACCGCGTCGAGGAGGCCCTGGACGCGGCCCGGTCCGGCGATCTGGCGCCCTTCGAGCGGCTGCTGGCGGCGGTGTCGCAGCCGTACGACGAGCGGGCCGGCGATGCCGATCTGGCCGGGCCGGCCCCCGACGACGCGGGGCCTTACGTCACCTACTGCGGGACCTGACGGGCCGAGGGTTCGGGCGCTGCTCGGCGCTTCATGGGTTGTCGGTGGTGCTGCATAGGATCACGCCATGTCCTCTACGGCTCGCGACTACGACCTGGTCCTGTTCGGCGCCACCGGCTTCGTCGGGGAGCTCACCGCCCGGCACCTCGCCACGACCCAGCCGCCCGGCGCGCGCATCGCCCTGGCCGGGCGGTCCCGCGAGCGGCTGGAGGCGACCCGCCGGGCGCTGCCCGAGGCCGCGGCCGGGTGGCCGATCGAGGTCGCCGACGCCGCCGACGAAGCCCGGCTCGGCGACTTGGCCGCGGCGACCAAGGTGCTGGTCAGCACGGTCGGGCCGTATGCGGAGTACGGGCTGCCGCTGGTGGCTGCCTGTGCCGCCGCCGGCACCCATTACGCCGACCTGACCGGCGAGGTGCTGTTCGTCCGCCGCGTCATCGACGACTTTCAGTCGCTGGCCGAGGCCACCGGCGCCAAGCTCGTCACCAGCTGCGGTTTCGACTCGATCCCCTCCGACCTCGGGGTGCTGCTGCTGGCCGAACAGGCCGCTGCCGACGGTGCCGGCACCCTGACGGAGACGATGCTGCGGGTGCGCACCCTCAAGGGCGGACTCTCCGGCGGCACCATCGCCTCGATGCGCGGCCAGGCGGTGGCGATGGCCTCCTCCGCGCCGGCTCGCCAAACCGTCGGCGACGCCTACGCCCTGTCCCCCGACCGCGCGGCCGAACCCCCGTCGCGGAACCGGGCCCCGGTGCGCCCCGGCGTGGCGGGTGTGTTGCACCGCGTCGGCGCCGCCGTCCCGATCCGGCGCACCGACACCGGCCGCTGGACCGCCCCGTTCGTGATGGCCTCGCACAACACCCGGATCGTGCGCCGCTCCAACGCGCTGTCCGGCTACCGCTACGGCCGCGACTTCCGCTACGCCGAGGTCACCGACTGCGGCGCCGGGATCGGCGGCGCGGTCAAGGCGGGCCTGCTCACCGGGGTCCTGGCCGGCGCCGCCGCGGGACTGTCGTTCGCGCCGACACGGGCGGTGCTGGACCGGGTGGCCCCCAAGCCCGGGGAGGGTCCCAGCGCGGCGGCGCAGGCCGCCGGCCGGTTCGTGCTGGACATCGAGACGACCACGACGACCGGCGCCCGGTATGTGGCCCGGGTCGCCGCCGACCTGGACCCCGGCTACAGCGGCACGGCCGTGATGCTCGGCCAGTCGGCGTTGGCGCTGGCCTACGACGACCTGCCCACCGGCGGGGGCGTACTCACCCCGGCGACGGCACTGGGTGCTCACCTCATCGGACGCCTGCGGACGCAGGGGTTCACCCTGGACGTACGCCGGGTCTGAGCCGCTCCCGACGTACCCGTTGGCCCCGGCGTACCGTCTGGCTTTCGACGTACCGTCTGGCCCTCGACGTACCCTTTGGCTCCCGACGTACCGCCTCGTCAACGCCGCTCGGGCAGGACCGCGGCGAGGGCGTCGAGCACCCGTACCGCGAACGGCCGGGGCACTCCGCCGCCGGTCCAGAACGGATCCTGCGGCATCCGGCTCATCGGGTCGCGCCGGGCGGGCGGTACGCCCGTGTCCGCCGGGGCGAGCGCCCGCTCGATGCTCTCACCCACCTCCAGCAGGGGGTAGCCGGGCGGCAGCAGCGCCAGGAACCGATCGTCCGCGGCGACCATGTCGTGCCGCAGGCTCTCGACCAGCGCCTGGACGGTCGCGCCGGGCACATCCGTCAACGCCGCGGTGAGGGCACCGATGAGGTCGGTCGACAGGAACGGTACGGCGACCCGGGGCCGGGACAGGCCGGCGCGCGCGGCGTACACGGCGAGCAGCTCCCGGTAGGGCAGCACCGTCGGTCCGCCGACGTCGTAGCTGCCGGCGACCCCCGTGGTGAGCGCGCCGACCAGCGCCTCCAGCACGTCCACCACCGCGATCGGCTGCACCCTGGCGTGCAACCAGGTGGGCACCGCCGCGACCGGCAGGCGCTCGCTGATCTGCCGGATGATCTCGAAGGACGTCGACCCGCTGCCCAGCACGACCGCCGCCCGCAAGGTGACCACCTCGGCGGGCGTAGCGGTCAGGATCCGCTCCACCTGCCAGCGGGATTGCAGATGCGGGGAGAGCTGCCCCGGCGGCCCGGGCGGCACGATGCCGGAGAGGTAGACGACCCGACGTACGCCGTGGCGGGTCACCGCGGCGGCCATGTTCTCGGCGGCCCGCCGCTCCCGCTCGGCGAAGTTCGCGCTGGTCATGCCGTGCATCAGGTAGAAGACCGCGGCGGCCCCCGCACATGCCGCCAAGACCTGGTCGGGATCGCCGACGTCCATCGGTACCGTGTCCACCCGGTCGGACCACCAGGCCCGCTTGACCTGGCTCGGGTCGGTGTGCGTGACGCGGACGCGGTAGCCCAGATCCAGCAGTCGCGGGACGAGCCGACCGCCGATGTAGCCGGTGGCACCCGTGACCAGCACCAGGTCGCCGGGCGCGGGGGCGCTCACCACGGTCGGTCTACCACTCCCGACCGTCGGTCAGGTCCTGCGGATCGACCGCGGCGCTCGCCTCGGCGTGCTCCTCGATCACCCGGCTCATCGGATCCGGTCCCGGGGCCGAGGAGGGCGGCGCGACCTTGTCGCCGTCCGCGGCGTCGAGTTGTGCCGCTTGTGCCGCGACGCGCGCGTCGAACGGCGCCGCCCCGGTGTCCTCGGTCATGGCCGGCCCACTACCGGGGTGTCCTCAGTCATGGCCTGCTCATACCCGCTGCCGCGGCGGGCATGCCCCGAATACGGGCTCCGCGGCGAGGAGCAATCGTGCTGCTACGCGCGTTTCCGCAAGTCCGGCGAGGCCCGGCCACCGTTGCTGATCGAGAGCCCGGACGGTTCGCCGCCCGGGCTCTCGCAAGGACTTGACCGCCTTTACACACGGATTATTCCGCTTCTTTTTCGGACTCTTGTGCGGGTCGTTCGGGTTGCTCTAAGGTCGAACGTAGTAACGAACATGGACCTCGAACTCGGGAGCGATGATGACAGGGGTGGAGCGGCGCGGAGCCTACGCACTCCTTCCCGTGCCGCATCCCCTGGCGATGGACACCTACACCGACGACGAGATCCTCACGGCGATGCACACCTACGAGGCAGCCACCGCTGCACTCGCGGGCCTCTCCGCCACCGCGGCAGGGATCCTGGCCCAGCGACGCCGGGCTGCGGCCCTGGCCGAAGCCGGTCCCGACGCCTCGCGGACCGTGCAAGAACGCTTCCTGACCGAAGCCCAGGCGGCCGTCGTCGACGAGATCCGCCTCGCGACCGGGCTGAACCTGCCCGACGCCACCGCCCGGGTCGACCTCGGCCGGTCTCCGCACGCCCGCGCCGGGCAGATCCGCACCGCGCTCACCGGCGGACAGTGCTCCTGGGCCATGGCCCGTGCCTGGACCCAGGCCACCGCGGACGTGCCGGCCGACGTCGCCGACGACATCGCCCGCTATTGCCTGCGACCTCGCCGCGACGGCACCGCCTTGACCTACGCCCTGTTCCGAGACCGGCTCTCCGCCCGCCTCCTGGCGCATCGCGGCGGAGCCGCCCAACGCGACTACGAACTGGACCGCCGCGACGCCTACGCCACCCTGACCCCGCACGGCACCGGGGAAATCACCGTCTCCGGCGCCGCCGAGCGCATTCAGGCCGCCATCGACCGCATCGACACCCTGGCCCGCACCATCCGCCGCGGCGGGGACGGCCGCACCCTGGCCCAACTGCGCAGCGACATCGCCCTGGACCTGATCATCTTCGGCGATATCCCCGCCCTGGGCACACCCCTGCCCACCAGCACCGTCGTTGGCACCCCCAGGACCACCAGCAACCCCGAGGCCACACCCGCCGAGAACACCACCGGCCAGGACAGCACCGGCGAAGCGTGCCCGGCCACCCCCGCATGGGTCCGATACTTCCCCGGGGGGCTGCCACCCGCTCTGCTCTGGGTGGTCGTCTCAGCCGCGACACTGGCTGAGCTCTCCGACGACCCCGGCACCCTGGCCAACGGCACCGCCCTGCCCGCCGACACCGTCCGTGACCTCGCCTTCGCCGCCGGATCCACGTGGCGACGCCTGGTCACCGATCCCATCACCGGCGAGGCCCTCGAGCTATCCACCACCAGCTACACCCCACCGCCACGACTCCGCGAAGCCATCCAGGCCCGCGACGGCACCTGCCGAGCGCCTGGCTCCCGCATCCCGGCTAGCCGCTGCGATCTCGACCACAACACCCCCTGGCCCGCCGGACCCACCACCGCCGACAACCTCGCCGCCAAATCCCGACGCGCCCACCTGCACAAAACCCGCGGCCAATGGGCCAGCCGCCAACTCCCCGACGGCACGATCGTGTGGACCATGGGCACCGGCCGCGAATACACCACCTACCCCCGGCAATACGACCAGAACGCCCCCGGCCGCCCCCACCCGGACGGGGACACCAGCCCCTCGACCAGCCCCTTGGCCGACCTCTCCACCGCGCCGGTCAACGATCAGCCGGTCAACGATGAGCTGGTCAACGATGACCCCGCGGTCGCCGCCGACCTCGCCCAGGGCCCACCCATCGACCATCGGCCTCGAGGCCGAACCGCCCCCACCAAACCAGCGCCACGGCCCGGCCCAGGGCGCCGTAGTCCTGGACCCGTCAGACCGCCCAGCCTCGACCCCGGACCGCCACCGTTCTGACGCGTCTGGCCAGGCTCACCGTCAGTGCAGGCGGGATCGCGCCTGCGCGAGGACGGTCGGCAGGTCCAGGCCGTACGTCGGGCCACCACCGTCGGCGTACGCCGTGAGCCGCTCCGCGCCCCGCTCGATCAGCCGGGCCGCACCGGTGGCGTTGCCGCGCGCCGCGTGGGTCAGGCCAGCGCACACCTGAGCCAGTCCCTGCCACAGATCGCGCTCGGCGTCCGGGCGATGCTTCCACGCGACCTCGTAGGTCTCGTGCGCGGCGAACGGCCGCCCCGCCGCTAGCAGCTCCTGAGCAGCCGCGATGGTCTGCTCGGGGGATCTGGGCGTCTCGTCGACCGGCGGGGCCCCGACGGCGCCGTACGGCAACGGCCGGCCCAGGTCGTCCCGAGGACGGGCCTGGCGTGGGCGACCGTCGGGGTCTCGGTCACGCGGTTCGGCGTGGGGCGATCCCGTCAGCGCGGCCGACCGCCCTTCGTGGGTGCGGTGAGCTTCTCGACCCCCGAGGCGGGTTGGGCGGCGTGCTTGTCGCGCCGCTTCTCCTTGATGGTCTTAGTGGTCTTCGTGGACATCTTCTGGCGAGGCGACTTATCGGACATGACACCGCTCCCTCGGGAGCCCGGCGGCTCCACGCCGCGACCCTACGCCGGAACGCGGTTGGCCGCTCGCTGCGCTCGCCTCGGCCGGCGGACGCGCTGGACCGGCGTGTGCGTGGTGTGCGGCTGGGCCGGCGTCGAGCGTCGCGGCTGTGCCGGCGTCGAGCGTCGCGGCTGCGCCACGGGTGCGTCGACCTCGGCGCGGACCCCGGCCTGCCGCAGCAGCGCCGCGACCTGCGCGGACTGCGCATCGGTGGCGAGCGTAACGACCGCGCCGGCGGCGCCAGCCCGGGCGGTGCGGCCCGAGCGGTGCAGGTAGGCCTTGTGTTCCGTCGGGGGGTCGGCGTGCACGACGAGCCCCACGTCGTCGACGTGGATGCCGCGGGCCGCGATATCCGTAGCGACCAGCGCCCGAACCGCGCCGGCGTGGAACGCCGCCATCGACCGCGTCCGGGCGCTCTGGGACAGGTTGCCGTGCATCTCGACGGCGCTGACGCCGGCGCTGTTGAGTTGCTTCGCCAAGCGCTTGGCGCGGCTCTTCGTGCGGGTGAAGACCACGGTGCGCTCGGACGTGGCGGTGAGCTCGACGAGGGCGCCCACATGGCCGCCCTCGGCGATCCGCACCACCCGGTGCGTCATCGCGCTGACCGGCGAGGTTGCGGAATCCGCGTGGTGGGTCGCGGGATCGTGCAGGTAGCGGCGGACCAGGCCGTCGACGGCCGCGTCCAGCGTGGCCGAGAACAGGAGGCGTTGGCCCGTGCGCGGGGTCTGGTCGAGCAGCCGCCGGACGGCCGGGAGGAATCCGAGGTCGGCCATGTGATCGGCCTCGTCCAGCACCGTCACGGCCACGTCGTCGAGGCGGACGTGGCCCTGGCCGATCAGGTCCTCGAGGCGGCCCGGACAGGCCACCACGATGTCGACGCCGGTACGCAACGCTCGAACTTGGGGGTTTTGGTTTGTCCCCCCGTAGATGCAGTGCGACCGGAGCCCGAGCGGCCGGGCCAACGGGATGAGGGCCGCCTCGATCTGGCCGGCTAGTTCCCTGGTGGGGACAAGGATCAGGGCGCGCGGCCGGCCGGGCCGGGCCTGCGCCGATGCGGCAGCGAGCCGGGCGAGGACCGGGAGCACGAAGGCGTACGTCTTGCCCGAGCCGGTGCGGCCGCGGCCGAGCACGTCGCGCCCGGCGAGCGAGTCGGGCAGCGTCGCGGCCTGGATGGGGGTGGGAGTGGTGATGTCGGCCCGGGCCAGAACCGCGGTCAGGGCAGTGGGCACGCCGAGCGTGCTGAAAGTGCAGGTGATGAGGAACTCCGAAGAAGTGGGGTGGTCGGTCCGCACGGCGCGACGGAGTTGTCGCGAGGCGGAGGCGTCGACCGGAAGTCGGTGGCGTCGGGCGCAGAAGGCCCGGGACGCGCTCCTATCGTACCGCAGCAGATCCCACAGCTCGGCGGGGCCTCCCTCAGCCGTGGCGTAGGGTCGAGCCGACCCCGGAGGACCGGGTGAGTTCCACTGCGGCGCAACGGGCGGGCGGGCATGACGACGGCGAGATCGGGCGTGACGACGGTGAGATCACGGGGGCCGCGGAAGACGGCGACCAGCGACGCACCACGCGGTCGACGGTCCCGGCGGATCCACACAGAGGTCCGCTGGGCCGGAACCCGGCGGCTCTTCGTGCACATCTCCCGCGGCGACCGGGCCCGCACCCCTCTGCTCGTGTGCAGCGGGATCGGCGCTCCGGCCCAGCTCATGCAGGGCTTCATCGACCGCCTCGATCCGGCGATCGAGGTGATCCGGGTCGACCCGCCGGGCGTCGGCCGCTCACCGACCGACCTGCGGCCCTACCGGCTGCCGGAGTTGGCCTGGGCCGTGATCCGGCTGCTCAAGGATCTGGGCTACGACCGGGTCGATGTGTTGGGGATCTCCTGGGGCGGCGCGCTCGCCCAGCAGATCGCCCTGCAGGCCCCGCGGCGGTGTCGGCGCCTGGTGGTGGTGTCCAGCGGCACCTCGTACTCACCGCCGCCGCTCGCTCCCGGGGCGCTGCGCCAGCTCACCTCCCGGCGGATGCTGCGGCGTACGGGGCTGCTCGGAACGCTCGCCGGAGCGATGTACGGCGGGAAGGCGCGCGCCAATCCCGCCGTCGCAGCCCACGTGGTGAAGGTCCAGACCCTAGCGGCCCGGCCGGTCGGCTCGTGGGAGCAGTTCGTCGCGGGGCTAGGCTGGACCAGCGCGTGGTTCTTGCCGCTGCTCAACCAGCGGATCCTGATCCTGAACGGGACCGATGATCCCGTGGTCCATCCGATCCAGGGCCGGCTGGTGTCCCTCCTGGCGCGACGCAGCGAGCTGCATCTGTATCGCGGCGGACACCTCGACCTGTTGATCGAGCCCCGGGAGCTGATCGGGGAGATCGAGGCGTTCCTCGCCCGACCGTGACGAGCGCAGGCGGTGGGCTCAGCGCCTGAGGAGGCGGCGCCGGCACGACGTACGTCAGCGGCCGCGGTCACCGCACCGGCTGCACCCCCAGTTCGCGGAGCAGCGCGCTCACCCGGGCCTTGATGTCGTCGCGGATCGGGCGAACGGCTTCGACGCCCTGACCAGCGGGGTCGGCCAGGGCCCAGTCCTCGTAGCGCTTGCCGGGGAACACCGGACAGGTGTCCCCACACCCCATCGTGATGACGACGTCGGAGTCCTGGACAGCCTGCGTAGTCAGGATCTTCGGCGTCTCGGCGGAGATGTCGATGCCGTCTTCGAGCAAGGCCTCGCGCACCGCTGGGTTGATCGTCTCGGCCGGCGCCGACCCGGCCGATCGGACCTCAACGGCGCCTCTGGAGAGATGGTGGGTGTAGGCGGCGCCCATCTGGGAGCGGCCGGCGTTGTGGATGCAGACGAACAGGACGCTGGGCTTGCTGGACACGAAGGGCTCCTTGGGCGGGTTGGGGTCGGGGCCGGGCACGTGGTGGGCGGGTCAGTGCAGCAGCTCGGCGAGCAGTCCGGTGATGCGGACCTGGATGTCGTCGGTGATGCGGCGTACCGTCGCGAGGTCAGCTCCGTTCGGGTCGGCCACGGCCCAGTCCTCGTAACGTTTGCCGGGCACGAAGGGACACTCGTCACCGCAACCCATCGTCACGATGACGTCGGCGGCGCGGACGACCCGATCGGTCAGCGGCTTGGGGTAGGCGTCCGGAATCGGTACGCCGCGCTCGGCGAGCACCTGCGCCACCACCGGATTGATTTCCCCAACGGGGGCCGACCCTGCCGAGCGGACGTTCACGCGTCCGCCGGACAGGTGCCGCGCGAGCGCCGCGGCGATCTGGGAACGTCCCGCGTTGTGCACGCACACGAACAACAGTTCCGGCAGCGGCTTGCTGGCCCGGCCGTCGGCCTGCGTCTGCGCCATGAGCTGTTCCTTGGCGTACCGCTCGACCAGCACCGGCAGGAAGTTCATCACCCGGGTGCGCCCGACAAGAGCGGCGTGGGCCTCGCGGACGGCGGCGCGCACCTCGTCCTCGTCGACCACGCCCCGGAACCGGTCGATGAGGTCGGCGACGACGCGCCGGTAGAGGATCGCATGCTCGGGCGGTTGGCCCGTCAGCTCCATGGCGAGAGTGATGACGCGCTCGGTGATGTCGGTGCGGATCAGGGCCATCCGTTCGGCGCCCTCGATGCCGCGCGTGGCGGGTTCGTCGGTCTCCCACACCTCGACCGGCGCCGTGCCGGGGCTCTCGATGACCGCCTCGTCGCCGATGACGACGACCCGGTCGACACTGTCGAGCAACGCGGGGTCGATGGGTTTGGGGTGCTCCCCCGCCATCGAGGCGCCGACCTCCTCGACGCTAGCGCGCGATTCGGCGTTGAGGGCTCTGCCGGGCTTGGTGCCGGCGGAGTGGACGGCGACCGCGTCGCCGACGATCTGGCGCATCAGGGCGGCGGCCATTTGCGACTTCCCGCCGTTCTTGACGCAGACGAACAGGACGCTGGGCGTGCGCACGAAGGCCTCCTCGGGCTTCGGGGTCGAGGGTGTCGTTTCGCTGGGACAACCAGCGGAACGGTCAAGCTGGGCTGGGGAAGCGGCGGCGCAGGGCCAGGCTCACGTAGACCAGCCCGACCAGCACCGGCACCTCGATGAGTGGGCCGACGACCCCGGCGAGCGCCTGTCCGGAGGTCACTCCGAAGGTGGCGATGGCTACGGCGATGGCCAGCTCGAAGTTGTTGCCCGCGGCGGTGAACGCCAGCGTCGTGGTGCGCTCGTAGGTCAGTCCGATCGCCCTGCCCAGGGCATAGCTGACGCCCCACATCACCGCGAAGTAGACCAACAGGGGCAGCGCGATCCGGGCCACATCCAGCGGCCGAGCGGTGATCCTGTCACCCTGCAGCGCGAACAGCACGACGATCGTGAACAGCAACCCGTAGAGCGCCCAGGGCCCGATCCGGGGCAGGAAGGTGCCCTCGTACCAGTCCCGGCCCTTGGCTCGTTCCCCGAGGGTGCGGGACAGGTATCCGCCGAGCAGGGGGATGCCGAGGAAGATCAGCACGGATGTGGCGATCTGCCAGTGCGAGACGTCGAGCGTGGCCTGGCTCAGGCCGAGCCACCCCGGCAGCACCGACAGATAGAACCAGCCGAGCGCCGCGAAGGCGATCACCTGGAAGATCGAGTTCAGCGCGACCAGCACCGCCGCGGCCTCCCGGTCCCCGCAGGCCAGGTCGTTCCAGATGATGACCATCGCGATGCAGCGGGCCAGGCCGACGATGATGAGGCCGGTCCGATACTCCGGCAGATCGGCCAGCAGCAGCCAGGCCAGGGCGAACATCAGCGCCGGCCCGATCAGCCAGTTCAGCACCAGGCTGGACAGCAGCATGCGCCGGTCGCCGGTGACGGTGTCGAGCCGGTCATAGCGGACCTTGGCCAGCACCGGATACATCATCAGCAGGAGCCCGAGCGCGATCGGCAGCGAGACGCCGTCGATCTCGACGGCGGATAATGCCGAACCGAGTCCGGGGATCAGCCGGCCGAGCGCCAGGCCGGCGAGCATGGCGACGCCGATCCAGACGGGAAGGTAGCGGTCGAGGGTCGACAGTCTCGCCGCGACCGAGTCGTGGTGAGCGCGCTGATGCGCGGTGTCGGTGGGCACGGGGCCTCGCTCTCGGGATGACAGTGGGGTCGGGGTCCGCCGGCACCAGGGTGCCCGCGAAGGTCTCAGCGTCAGCGGGACAGCAGCTGCTCGATCTCGGCGCGCTTGGGGACCCGCCCGGACACCAGGACCTCCTCGTCGACGACGAGTCCCGGGGTGGACATGATCCCGTACGCGGCGATGTCGGGATACGCGGTGACCTTCTCGATGGTGGCCTGCAGTCCGAGGCCCGCCACGGCGGCGCGGGTCTCGGCCTCCAAGGTGGTGCAGTTCTTGCAGCCGGGGCCGAGGATCTTGATGTGCATCGAGTCGTCCTTTCGGGGGCGATACCTGGGGTCAGGCGAAGGCGTTGAAGGCGAACCCGATCGCCATGATGCCGAGGGCGACCGAGCCGAAGTACAGGGCCAGCAATCGGGGCTTGAGCACCTGCTTGAGCAGCATGAACTCCGGCAGCGAGAGCGCCACCGTGGCCATCATGAAGCTGAGCACCGTGCCGGTGGCCATCCCCTTGGCCTGCAGCGCCGCGGCGATGGGGACGACGCCGGCGGCGTTGGCATACAGCGGTACGCCGAGGGCGGTGACGATCGGCACGGCCAGCGGGTTGTCCGCTCCGGCGTACGCGGCCAGGAACTCCGCCGGCACCCAGCCGTGGATGAGCGCGCCGACGCCGACCCCGATGAGCACCCACTTCCAGACGCGGCCGACGATCTGCGCGGTCTCCTCGCGGGCGGCGGTGACGCGCTCGGCGAGGGTGGGCCGGTGGCCGGTCGCGTGCAGCTTGGCGGTGGGCATGTCCCGGACGAAGTCGGCCACCTGGTCCTCGAGGTCCAACCGGGAGAAGAGTGCGCCGAGGACGACGGCGAGGCTCAGCCCGCTCACGACGTACGCCGTCGTCACGCCCCACCCGAACGTCTGCCCGAGCAGGATGACCGCGACCTCGTTGACCAGCGGGGACGCGATGAGGAAGGTGAGCGTCACCGACAGCGGCACCCCGGCCGCGACGAAGCCGATGAACAGCGGGATCGAGCTGCAGGAGCAGAACGGGGTGATCGCGCCGAACCCCGCGGCCAGAATCAGGGCGAGCGGCAGCGGCTTGCCGTGCAGGTAGCCGCGGACCGACTCGGGGCGGATCGTGGTGCGCAGCATCCCGATGACGAAGATCATCCCGACCAGGAGCAGCAGCACCTTGGCGCTGTCGTAGAGCAGGAAATGCGCGGCGCCCGGGCCGTGCTCGGCCAGGTTCAGGTGCAGGAGGTCGGCGAACAGCCAGGTCCAGACGCGCTCGTTCGCGGCGTACAGCGCCGCCCAGGCCACCGCCGCCGCGAGCAGCAGCGCCACGAGGCGACCGGACCAGGCCGGGGACGCGCCCCGACCAGTCCCCGCGGGGTGGGCCTGGAGCCGGTGCGCCATGACCCCTCCCCGCCAAGTGTCGATATCGATCGATGTCAATGTGAGACGCTAGTCTCCATATCGACGCTCGTCAATGTGATCTAGGCTGGCTCCATGACGACGTCCGCCACAATCGAGGAGTGCGCCACGGGCGCCTCGGTCGCCCTGCTGCCACAGGACGAGGCGCTGGCGCAGGCGGCGACGCTCAAGGCGCTGGCGGATCCGGTGCGGCTGCGGCTGCTGCACTACCTCGCGGCCACCCCGGGCGGTACGGCGTGCGCCTGCACGCTTCCCGACGCGCTCGGCATCAGCCAGCCGACCATGAGCCACCACTTGGCCAAGCTGGTCGACGCCGGGCTGCTCACCCGGGAACGCCGCGGCCGGTGGGCGCACTATTCGGTCGCGACGGACGGCGTACGGCGTCAGATCGACGCCCTGGCCGCGCTCCTCGACCACCCGTGAGCCCGGTCACCAGCAGGACGGCGAGCGCCGCGACGGCGGCGACCACACCGATCGGCACGGATTCGGGCCGGTCGGTCAGCCGGGCCACGGCCACCCAGGCCAGCCCCCAGGCGATGCCCGCGGCCACGAGCCAGTTGCCGCGGAGCACCCGGGCCAGGTGGGCCGCCACCGCGATCACGACCAGCAGCACGACGACCGTGACCAGGGTGGGCACCGTCCCCGTCGCGGGCACGCCCGCGGCGACCAGCGTGGCCGCGACGTTGGCGCACACCGCCACGCAGACCCAGCCGAGGTAGAGCCCGAACGTGCCGTCCACCACGATGGTCTCGACCAAGGACCGCGAAGGCTCCTCGGTGAGCCGGGTGACCAGCGTCGCGCAGGCCCACAGCAGCACCACGATGACCACGACGCTCAGCCACAGCCAGCCGGCCTGCGTCACCAGCAGCCACAGCGCGTTGAGCACCATCGACAGCGCCGCCAGCCAGGCCGTCCGCCGATGCCGGGTCGTGTCGGCGTGCGCGGTGCGCCACTGCCAGATCGTGTACGCCGCCAGCCCCAGATAGATCACCGACCAGATCGCGAAGGCCGGCCCGGCCGGGGCGATGAGGGTGGCGTCGGCCGCGAGGTCCCCACCGGAGGTCTCGGCCACCCGCTCGCCGAGCACGCCGGTCCCGACCAGCGTCCCGAAGGCGCAGAACAGCGCGGCGGCGGTCACGGCGACCTGGCGCACTCGAAAGTTCTGGCCGACAGCGGAGTTCGTCATCAGGCCAGCGTGCCCGAGAGGCCCCGAACGGGCGAACCCGTGTCGATGGTTTGCGCGTGCCCCAAGACGGCCGCGAGCATCTCCGGCGGCCGCCCCCTCGACCCTGGGAGAGGCCTGCACTGCGCCGACCGCCTACGATCGCCCGAATCGAGCAATCGATCGCCACCCCGAAGGAGCCCCATGAGCGCGTTCGCCGCCCGCAACCCCCGCTTCGAGACGGTCGTGCGGGAGTCCTTCGCCAAGCAAGGGCTCATGGCGACCCTCGGCGCGCGGCTGAGCCTGGTCGAGCCGGGCCACGTCGAGATCGAGGTCCCGTACGACGAGAAGCTCAGCCAGCAGCAGGGCCTCTTCCACGGCGGGGTCACGACGTCGATCGTCGACTCCTCCTGCGGCTACTCGGCGCTGACCCTCATGGCGGCGGGTTCCGAGGTGCTCACGGTCGAGTTCAAGATCAACCTGTTCGCTCCGGCCGCGGGCGAGCGGCTGGTGGCCCGGGGCCGGGTCGTGCGCGGCGGCCGGACGATCACGGTGTGCCAGGGGGACGCGTACGCCGTGCGCGACGGCGCCGAAACCCACTGCGCGACCATGGTCGCCACGATGATGCGCGTCGAGCTGCCGTGACCGCCCCGCGGCCGGCCACCGGATCCGCCTGAGGGCCGTCGCTGGGGCGGACCCGGCGCAGCGGATCGGCGGTTCTCGTCCGGTTTGCGCACGATCAAGACAATTCGACGCGTGCAACTCTTCCGCCGCGTCCGCGCGTGTGCGATGGTGTCACGCGCGACGGCGTGGCCCCCTACCCGGTCAAGCGCCGTCGGCACGGCCGGCGATCACCCGGGGCCCCCGGCGCGATCACCGCCGGATCACTGTCACCGCCCGGTCGCGCCCGCGGCCGGGACGCCCGGGTCGGGGTCCCCGAGCGCCAGTCGAGGACGCCGCGATTCGGATGACCCAGCCACGCACACTCAACGTCAGCTACGGCGACGGCGTACTCGCCGTTCGGGACCATGGCGGGGACGGCCCTGCCGTCCTGCTCGTGCACGCCCTCGGGATGTGCTCGGTGAACTGGGATCGCGTCGCCCCACCGCTGGCCGCCACGTGTCGGGTGCTCGCCCTCGACCTGCCGGGCCATGGGCAGTCGAGCGCGCGGATGCGGACGCCGTACGACGTCTTCGAGAGCGTCCTGTCGGTCGTGCGGGCGCTCGACCTCGGGCCCACCCTCCTGGTCGGGCACGACCACGGCAGCCTGGTCGTGGCGGAGGCGCTGACGGTAGCGCCCGAGTTGTTCTGCGGCGGCGTCGCAATCGGCGGCAGCATCGCGCGGACCCGCGAGGAGATGGCCGTCGTCTGCGAGGTCGGTGCGTCCGAGTTCTTCCAGGAGGCGATGCGCACCCGGTTCGGATTCGGCGCTCGCGGCACCGGCCGGGCCGCGGCCGAGCAGCTGCTCGCCCAGGTGGTGGCGCGGTCCTCGGCGGACTGGCTGCTGCAGGACATCGACCTGCTTTGGCACGAGCGGGAATACAGCCTGCGCTATCTGGACGACGGCTCCTGGATCCACCAACCCGACCCGGCGGACGTGGCCATGGTCGGCCGGTTCCCCAGCGACAGCCCGTACTTTCCCACGCTCGAGCGCATCCCCGGCTTCCGGGTGCCGGTGTGGATCGTGCAGCTCAGCCGCGGCCAGGACGTGCAGTACGCCGCACGGGAGGAGCAACTCGTCGCCGAGCACAACATCCTGCGGCTGATCCGGATGGACTGCGGGCACTGGCCGCAATACAGCAACCCCCGCCAACTCGCCCAGCTGCTCGCCGCCATCGCCGCGAATCCCCAGGCCCGCGAGGACATCTGGGACGACCCGCTGGGCCGACTGGTCGAGTCCCCGCCCCGCTGACGACCCCACGTGGTGCTTGGGGGGCTCGGGCCATGGGACCTCGTGGCTCGCGCCCCCGCCTTCCCCATGACTTGACGCGTCTCCTGACTTTGATAATCCTTCTCATTATGAGACCTCATCATCGCCTCCCCCTCACCGCCACCCTGTGTTGCCTTGCTGTGACCGCCGCCGGGTGCGGCCAATCACCGGCCACCACGGCTGCCGCTGGTGACGCTGGTGCCGCGAGTGCCGCTGGGTCGTCACAGACCCGAACGACCAGCACCGGCCCGACGTACCAGCCGGTCCCCGAGGCCACGACGCCGGCGACCGCCCCGCGCGGCACCGCGACGGCCGTTGAGGTCGAGGCGAGGTCGCCGCGGATCGCCGTGACCTACGACGGCGGGGTCCTGGTGCTCGACGGCCTCACCGCCAAGGTTTTGGGTGATCTGCCCGCGAAGGGCTTTACTCGCCTCAACGCCGCGGGCGACGAGCGGCATCTGTTCCTCACCGAGGGGGACGAGTTCCGCGTCCTCGACCTCGGCGCCTGGTCGGAACCGCACGGCGACCACGCGCACCGTTACGCCGGTGACCCCCGCCCCACGGACATCGCCTTCACCAGCAAGAAGCCGGGCCACGTCGTGGTCCACGACGGCACGACGGTGCTCTACGGCGACGGCAACGGCAAGGTCGAGTCCTTCGACTCGGCCGCGATGCAGTCCGGCACGGCCCCCACGACGCAGATCTGGACCGACCCGAAGCCACACCACGGCGTCGCGGTGCTGCGCGCCGACGGCTCCCTGGTGACGTCGAAGGCCGCGCCGCCCGCCAAGCCCGACGGGGTGGTGATCCTCGACGCGGCCCGCACGAAGATCGCCGAGAACTCCGACTGCCCCGGACTGCACGGCGAGGCCGCGGCCGCCGACCACGTGCTCGCGTTCGGCTGCGAGAACGGGATCCTCATCGTCAAGGGCTCGCAGTTCACCAAGGTGGTCGCTCCTGACCCGTACGGCCGCATCGGCAACCAGGCCGGCTCGGCGAAGTCCCCGATCGTTCTTGGTGACTACAAGGTCGACAAGGGCGCGGAATTGGAACGGCCCCAGCGCATCTCGCTCACCGACACCCGCACGAACACGCTGCGACTGCTCGACCTGCCGGCGAGTTACTCCTTCCGCTCCCTGCGGCGCGCCCCGGACGGTGCGGGCCTCGTGCTGGGCACCGACGGGGTCCTGCGAGTCATCGACGTGACGGCCGGCAAGATCGCCACGGAGATCCCCGTGACGAAGCCCTGGGAGGAGCCGAAGGAGTGGCAGAAGCCTCGGCCGGCCATCCACGTCCAGGACGGGACGGCCTACGTCACCGAGCCCGCCGACCGTCTGCTGCACCTCGTCGACCTGGCCTCCGGCTCGCTCGTCAAGACCGTGCAGTTGCCGCGGGTCCCCAACGAGATCAACGGCACGCTGGGCTGACCGGCGGCGTCGCGCACCGAGTCCGGTGGACCGGCGCTCCGACGGGAGCGTTGGTGGGGTCCCCTCCCCACCAACGCCCCGATCGGAGCATTTGGGGCGGGTGCACGGCGTACCCGCACCCGCCCCGCGCGGGATACTCGGGGGCACACCCGCCCCCGCGCGTTGGGAGACGTCCGATGAGCCCCTCCACCCCGTCCCGCGGCGTGCTCGTCACCGCCGGAGCCGGCGGCATCGGCCGCTGCATCGCCGCGACCTTCGCCCGAGCCGGCGACCGCGTGTACGTGTGCGACGTCGATGCCGACGCCCTCGCCGCCACGACGGCCGACCTCACGGAGGCCGGCCCGGGCGAGGTCGCCGGTCAGGTCTGCGATGTGGCGGACGAGGCGGCGGTGCAGGAGTTCGTCGCCGCGGCGGCGCAGCGGCTGGGCCGCATCGACGTGGTCGTCAACAACGCCGGCATCGCCGGGCCGACCAGCCTGGTCGAGGACATGTCGCTGGCCGACTGGCGGCGGGTGCTCGACGTCAACCTCACCGGCCAGTTCCTCGTGTCGCGGGCGGCGATCCCGCACCTCAAGCGCGCCGGCGGCGGCTCGATGGTCTTCCTGTCCTCGCTCGGGGGGCGGCACGGCTATCCCCGCCGGGCCCCGTACGCCGTGGTCAAGCGCGGCACCCTCGCCCTGGTCGAGACGCTCGCGATGGAGCTCGGCGAGCACGGCATCCGGGTCAACGCGATCGCGCCGGGGCTGGTGGACGGCGACCGCGTACGCCGGGTGTTCGCCGGCCGCGCCGAGTCGGCGGGACGCCCGATCGACGAGGTGGAGGCGGAGGCGCTGGCGTTGCAGTCGCTGAAGTACATGGTCGACCCCGACGACATCGGCGCCCTCGCCTACTTCCTCGCCTCCGACGCGGCCCGCTCGATCTCGGGCCAGACCATCGGCATCGACGGGGGCTCGCGCAGCATCGCCTGACGGCGGCTCAGGGCGCCTCGCCGGGCGCCTCGCCAGCGCCTCAACGCAGGCGGATGACGAGGCGACCGAGCGCGCGGCGCTCGTCGATGGCCCGCAGCGCGGCCGCGGTCTGCGCCAGCGGGTACGTCGCCGTGACCGGCGGGGCGATCGCGCCGGAGTTCATCAGCGGCGTGAGCTCGGCCCAGGCGCGGGCGGCGGCGCCGGGATGGTCCTGGTAGTACTCCCGCGACCCCGCTCCGAGGACCGCGATGTTGCGCAGCAGCAGGCGGTTGACGGCGACGGTCGGGATCTCGCGGCCGGTGAAGCCGAGCACAACGAGGCGCCCGTGCGTGGCCAGCGCGCGCAGCGAATCGGTGAATCGGTCCCCGCCGACGGGGTCGACGACGACGTCGACGCCGCGTCCGTCGGTGAGCGAGCGGACCTGGTCGAGGAAGCCGTCGGCCGGTACGACGTCGTGGGCGCCGCAGGCGCGGGCCAGGTCCGCCTTGGCCGGGCTGGAGACGACGGCGAGCACGCGGGCGCCGTACGCCGCGGCGAGCTGGCACGCCGCCGAGCCGAGCCCACCCGCCGCGCCGTGCACGAGGACCGTTTCGCCCGCTTGGAGGTGAGCCCGGAGCCGGTAGGCGAAGTGCATGCTCAGGTAGTTCACCGGCAGGCGGCCCCGGCCTCGAACGAGACGGCGTCGGGGAGCGGGAAGACCCAGTCGGGACGGACGGCGACGGTCTGCGCGAACCCGCCGATGACGGGCATCGCGGCCACCCGGTCCCCGACCGGGTGGCCACCGGCGGCGTGCCGGACCACCCCCGCGACCTCCCAGCCGAGGACGAACGGCAGCTCGGGCCGCAGCTGGTATTGCCCGCGGGTCTGCAGGACGTCGGGGAAGATGACGCCGGCGGCGTGCACGTCGATCAGCACCTCGCCAGGGCGGGGTTCGGGCTCCGGAATATCCTGGACCGCCACCCCGTCCGGTCCGGTGAAGGCCGTGACGACGGCTGCTCTCATGGCGGTGAGCGTAGCCATCCCGGTGCGGGCGTTACAGGCCAAGGCCACCCCCTGCCCGACGCGGTGTCCCCGCGCGGGACACCGCGCGCGCGTGCCGCGCCGTGGGACACGGCCGCGTATGCGGCGGCGCAGTCAGCGCCGAGTGCGACGACGCTGTCCGTACGTCGGGCCGTGCGTGGGTCAGCGCGCCGCGCCGCCGAGCACCCCTGCGGTCGTGCGTTGCTGATCGGCCAAGGCGCTGCTGATCGCCTGTTGCGACCGGTTGATGTCGGTGACCCCGTCGGCGACGCGCCCCAAGGCTTGGGCGACGAGTTCGGCGTCCCGTTGGATCGCGTTGACCTGGGTGCCGACCTGTTCGGTGGCCTGGGCGGTCTCCCGGGCCAGCTCCTTGACCTCGTTGGCCACCACCGCGAAGCCCTTGCCGGCCTCGCCGGCGCGAGCCGCTTCGATGGTGGCGTTGAGGGCCAAGAGGTTCGTCTGCCCCGCGATCGCCGAGATCACCTTGATGACGGACCCGATCTCGGTGCTGGAGGTGTGCAGTCGGCCGACCAGGTCACCGGTCTGTTCGGTGGTGTGCTGCGCGGCTTGCGCGACCTCGCTGGCGTGCATGACGTCACCGTCGACCTGCGTCATCGAGGTGAGCAGATCCTTGCCGGCTTGGTGCACGCGGGCTGCCGCGCGCAGGTTGCCCATCGTCGCGCCCAGCACGGCGGCGCAGTTGCGCAGCGTGGTCTTCCGGTCGCTGGTGAGCTGTACGACGGTGCTGCTGGCCACCTCAATCACGCCGACGACCCGTGAGTCGAGCCGGACCGGGGTGGCCACCACACACGACGTACCGGCGGGGAAGTGGGCCTGATCCGCAGCCGGGAGGTCCGTCTCGATGACGAGCTCACCGGCCGCGGCACGGGCCAGCACCGCACTGCTCGCTTCGGTGTCGGCGAGGTCGCGATAGCGCACGTGCTGCCAGCCGTATCCGGTGCGCAGCGCTTCCAGGACCACGGTGACGGCGGCGGCTTCGTCGACGGCCACGGCGGCTTCCTCCACCACCCGGCTGACCACCGCCATGTCCTGGTCGGTGGCGTGACGGTGTTCGATCTGCAGCACCCGTTCCAGCGCCTGGGAGACCAGCCTGCCGAAGACCAGCAGAATGGTCAGGTGCCGGTCGGTGGGCGCGGCAGCGAGCGTGGCCAGCCCGTCCAGGACCCCGACGACCTCGCCCTCGCACCGCAGCGGGAAGGCGACGGCGACCTCCAGGCCGCGGCTGACCGCGAGCATCGCCCGCTTGGACTGGGTCAAGGTGCGCATCTGATCCGATACCGCGATGGTGCCGTCCCGCCAGGCCTGGCCAAGCGGCCCGATGCCCTTGCCGATCAGCAGGCCCTGGCTCGCCTGGGCCATGCCGCCGTCCGGGTCGCCGGCATCGGCGAGCATCGCCAGGGTGTCCGTTTCGTGGTCTGCCCACCAACAGGACGCGTACCCCATCGGAAAGTCCTCGACCAGGGCCCGCAGTGCGGTGGCGATGATGTCCTGTGAGGTGTGCAGGTCGGCCAGCTGCTCGATAAGTCGGTTCAGCGACTCGACGGCAGGTCCCAGGTCCTGCTCCGAGGACGGCTGAACGCCCCTGGTGGGCAGTAGTCCTTTCACCAAGCGGCTCCCTCATCTGCACCCGATCGGCACCTCGACGACGTGGCGTTGTGCGATCGCCATGCCCTCGCCCGGTGGTCGTCCTGCCAGGCCCGGCGATGATCCCGCCCCGAGGAGGCTGCGGCTTCAGGTCGCCGGGCGCATCTGCGGCCGGCCACAGCCGTGCGGTGCTCCCAATGCGCCTCCTATCGACCGGAATTGGCCACTCACAAGCGGGCCGTGCCGGCATTTGGCCGTGATAGCCGATATCTACCGGTTTCCTCGCATGCTCAGCGCAGCTGCGGCAGCTTCATCACCAAGGACGACGCAGCACACCACACCGCACCACAGCGCACCACAGCGCTCCGCACTGCAGCACACCGCACCGCACCATGAACCGGGAGGGGAACATGACCGAAGTCGTCGTCGTCATCGCGCCGGTTACCAGGTGGTCACCCGCGAGGCGGTGCACAGCCAGCGCTCGCCGTACCGGCTCAGATCCGCGCCCGGATGCCGGCCAGCCATTCCGGCAGCGGCTGCACGGTGCCGGTCAGGTGCCGTAGCGTCGCCTCCGCGGCGAACAGGCCCTCCAGCGCGGCCGCGTCGCCGTCGTCCATCGCCCGCAGCTGGGCGGCCCAATGGTCCAGTACGGCATCGCAAGCGGCCGCGCGCCGCCTCGGTTGCCTCGGTTGCCGGATCGTCGGTCACGCGGCAGAGCGTACGCCGAGCGCCGGCGCCGAGACTCATCGGCGCAGTGCGCACTGCGAGACACGACGTACGACGTACTCCCCCATCCCCCCGAGAGGAACCCACCCGATGACCACCATGCAGACCGTCACCCTCAACAACGGCGTCGTCATGCCCATGCTCGGGTACGGCGTTTACCAGGTCGACCCGGCCGAATGCGAGCGTTGTGTGCGCGAGGCGATCGAGGTCGGCTACCGGTCGCTCGACACCGCCCAGGCGTACCGCAACGAGGAGGGTGTGGGCGCGGCCGTCGCGGGGTCGGGGGTGCCGCGCGAGGAACTGTTCCTCACGACCAAGGTGTGGATCAGCAACGCGGGCGAGGCCGCGGCCGCCGCCTCGATCGAAGAGTCGCTGCGCAAGCTGGGCACCGACTACCATCGAGAGCCTCGGTGCGTGACCGGGCTATTTCGGGCTATTCGCGGTGGCGCCAGCGGATGGTGCCGTCGATGAGCTGGCCGATGAGGCCGCGGCGGTGGACGTCGGTGTGGTGCCGGGTGCACAGCAGCGCAAGATTGTCGACATTGGTCTCGCCGAGGTCTGTGGTCCATTCGCGCAGATGGTGGGCCTCGCACCAGGACGGTGGTCGATCACAGCCCGGGAAAGTGCAGCACCCGTCCCGCAGGCGGAGGTACCGGACTTGGTCGGGGCTGGCCAGCCGCGCCGCACGACCCAAATCCAGGATCGCCCCGTCACTACCGAGCACCGCCGGGATCAACCGGGCATCACAGGCCAACCGCCGCACCGTGGCCGGGGTCAGCGGGGTGCCATGCCCATCCAGCCCGTACCCCCACCCAGCCCCTCGCCCCGCCGACCCGGCCGACCCCGTCGACCCGGCGCTACCCGTCGACCCGGCGCTACCCGTCGATGCCTGCACGTCGCACGTGTCCTTCCGGCCGCAGTCGTGGCCTGCGCTCTCGGTGCAAACGTGGCCGGCGCGCTGGGCGCACTCGTGGCCGGCGCGCTGGGCGTAGTACGCGCGGACCTTCTCGGCCAGCAGGTCGTGGTCGATGGTGATGATGATTTGGGCCTTGACCGCTGAACCCGGCCGGACATGGCCGCTCAACGTGGGATCGGTGGCCACGACGCGGGCCATCTCGATGATCGCGTCGAGGTTGCGCTGTTCCGCGGTGCGGGCATCGATTTCGCCGTCCGCGGTGGGGGTCGGCGCAGCAAGAGCATCCAGCGCGGCTTTGAGGGCGGCGTAGTCGTCGTTGGTCATCGCGTACCGACCGACCCACATCCCGGTGCTGTCCTTGACGGGGTTAGTGAACCGCCGCTGGCCGTGCAGCTCTTTCTGCTGCTCCTCGAAGTCGCCTTCGTCGCCGTAGTTGGCGATCAACGCCTCCTTGAGACTGGCCAACTGGGTCGCCGAGGCACCCGTGGCGGCGTGCGCGATCAATTCACCCGCCGCCGCCTCCCACCAGTCGGCCGGGATCTTGACCGCCAACGTCGACAGGTCAGCACCCAGCCGAGCGCCGACAGCCAGGGAGATCCGCCCGGCCCGGACCGCCTCGGTCAGCGGCGCCAGCTCGGGCCGCCGGGACTGCTCCCAGCACGTCCGATACGTCCCGGCGACCCCGGCCGTGACCGGCGTCCCGGCCGCGGCGGCCTGGTCCTGCACCCACGCGGTGACCTTCGGCCCGATCGGCCGCGGCGAGTCGTCACTCGCGGCGACCACGCCGCGCGACAAGGCCTCGGCCAGCACCGCCGCAGCGGCCCCCTCCGCCAACGCCCGCAGCGCCACCAGGTCCCCGAACAGGCCAGCCAGATCGTCGGTCGGCACCAACGCCAAGACGTCCCTCAGCCCGACCGAGCCGTCTGCCCCGCCCGTCAGGTTGTTTCTTCTCGCCCTCAAGCCGGGCGATCCGCTCAGCTTGAGGGTCACGCCGCCTCGGGCCGCGCGTGGCCTTCAGCCCAGCCAGCGCCCCGGCATCACGAGCCTTACGCCACTCGATGATATGACTCGAATACAGGCCCTCACGGCGCAGCACCGCACCCTTGTGGCCCTCCGGCGCGGCGTCATACTCGGCCACGATGTCCAGCTTGTACCGCGCGGTGAACGTGCGACGCTTGGCCCGCTCGGGTACCTCCGGATCGGGCCGTCCAGCCCCAGCGTCTTCCACCCGACCAGGGTCTTCGACCCCGGTCGCACGAAGCAACGGGCTCACTGTCGTTGTCATCTCGGGAACGATCTCCATCCCCGCCCTCAGGTCAGTAAATATCAGCGGGCGGATGCCTCACCCAAGGTTGACACAGAGGGGAGTGGCACCCGATGCAGCGAGCTCGACGAGCGAACCCTTATCCAATGACTTGGGAGATTCCCCTAGCCGTCGTGGTTGGGGTGGTGATGACGTTGAACCTGGGGCTGCACTTGGCCAGATCGTTGGCGAACGCGGTCGCGGGAAACGGTTGGCGGTTCACTCCTGCCGATGAACTGTTCACGGCTCTTCCTGGGCTGCTGGCGGGGGATGCGTCAGCAGGGCTGACGCATCTGTTGCATCCAGCTGGGCCGCTCGCCTTGCACGCCTGGATGTCGGTCGTGGAGCTCCTCGCGGTGATCGTGTTGGGGTTGGCCGTCAAGTATGGGCTGGACCGGTGGGGTCCAGGACGCATCCAGGGGATGGCGTCCAAGACAGAGGCTGAGCAGCTGCTCAGCGTCGCACGACTGCGCAAGGTCGCGCCCGTCGTGCGGCCGGACCTGTACGGCGCCACGCGTGGGGGAGGACGACGATGATCGGAAGGATCACCCCCACGGAGATCGGGTGGCATTTAGGACGGGCGCACGAACCACGTGGCGGGCAGCTGTGGGTCCCCTGGGATCGCACCGCCGGGATGATCGGGCCTCAGGGCAGCGGTAAGACCCTGGACCTGTTGATCCCCGCGTTGCTGGACGCTCCAGGTGCGGCGCTGGTGACGCTGACCAAACCCGACGACCTTCTGCTGTCCTTCACCTCTCGATCCAGTGGCCCCCGGCCGTGCGTCGTCTTGGACCCGTTCGGGATCGCTGCGGGTCTGCCTGAGCTGGTGTGGGACCCGATCGCCGGCTGCGTGGACCCGATGACCGCTGAGCGACGTGCAAAGGCCTTCTGCGCCGGCACCGTGAAGGGCGCAGTCGCCGGCGGACATGGGGACGACGCAGCACGCTTCTACGCCGCTGAGGCCGCCAAGGTGCTCCAGGCGTACTTCCACGCGGCCGCGCTGACTGGGCGCAGCCTGGAGGATGTGCTGCGCTGGGTTGCCAACCCGCTGTCGGCCAGCGAACCCACCGAGATCCTGCGCGAACACCCACACGCCGCGCCGTTCTGGCACGGGCTGCTCCACGGCGCCCTCCACGGTGATGACCGCACGGCCGGGAACACGGTGACGACCGTGCAGCAAGCGATGTCGCTATTCTTCCAGGAACCGATCCGACGCCGTTGTGTGCCTGGGCCTGGGCGGCCTGCCACCAACCTGCGCGACGTCATCAGGCGCGGCGGAACGATCTATCTGCTGGGGCGCGAAGATCCGTACGCCAGTGCCTCGCCTCTGATGACCGCAGTCGCCGAAGACGCCCTGGACACCGCCTTGGCGGCGGCGAACGCGTCCCCGCACGGTCGTCTGTGTCCGCCCTTTCACGCCTTCCTGGACGAGTTGCCGTCGACTGCGCCACTGCCCACGCTGCGAACCCGCATGGCCAACGAACGCGCCTTGGGGCTGTCGTTCATGTGGGCTGCCCAGACCAGGCCCCAGCTCACCTCGATCTTCGGTGAACACGAGGCCCGCACCCTGCTGGGGTTGACGAACAACCTGATCCTCTTCGGGGGCTCCAAGGACGTGGCGTTCAACCAGGAGATCTCCGACCTGCTGGGCCCGGTCCGGGTCACCCGCACCAGCTGGCAGACCGGGCAGATGGGCGGACGCACCACCACGGCCGAAGACATCCCCATCATGACCGGCGCCGAGGTGCGTCAACTCAAGGAACGACACGCCTTGGTCGTCTCGGAGAACGGGCGACCCATGATCGCCAAACTCCGTCGCTGCATCGACGGCAAGACCGGTAAACAGCTGCTGGCTGACCAACGCGAGCTGCGCTCCCAACTCGACAACGACCGCGTCATGATCATCACTCCCGAAGTCCGCAGCACCGCAGCACTGGTGGAAGCCCGCCGTCGAGGACTTGCCACGGAGGATGAGACACAGTGATGAGCCAGGCGCCCTCGACGGCAAGGCCCGCGATGGTCGCGGTCTTCCCTGAACCAGGACGGCTCATCACCCATGCCTACCGCGAACTTCAGATCGCAGCGACCGGAACAAAAGAGCAGCTCAAAGCCCTAGGCGACCTCAACGCCCTTCCCAGACCCTGGGAGCCAGGCAGCTGCACCAACCCCGACCTACGGCTCGAATTGTGGCAGTGGCTAGAGGCCGTGGTGACCTGGCTCAACAGCCAATACGTCTGGGACGTCGCCGCCATGATGCCCTCCTGCTGGCCGCAACACCCTCACCTGGTCCACGAAATCGCCGTCCTAGCCGACCAACGACGCCGCGCCGCCACCGCGTTGTCCAGCGACGCTCTGGAAGAGTGGCACCGGTACGCCCTGCCCGCCTTCACCGAACGAATGCGTCAACGGCTGAAGGCCCACTGCGAGGAAGGCCACCAAGCGTGGCCAGCCAAGGGCCGACACACCCGGCACGTCGCCGCAGCCGCCGTCAACGAGCGACACGACATCTACCGAGCCGACACCGCCGACACTGCGCTGAGGTGCCCTATTTCTCTCGGACATGAGGTCCAATAGGATCCTTATCTGAAGGGAGAACGACATGAGTGGGGCACGGCACAAGTTCAATCCGGAGTATCGTGACCAGATGGTCCGTCTGTATTTGG
>JAIUNK010000064.1 GCA_020161845.1 Actinomycetota bacterium | reverse complement strand
GTGCAGGAGCAGCGGCTGATCGCCAAGGCGGTCAAGAACGCCCGCGAGATGGCGCTGCTGCCGTACTCGAGCTCGGCCCGCTGAGCCGCCGGTTATCGGACTGAGGAGAGATTGAGATGAAGCTCATTCTGACGCATGAGGTGACCGGTCTCGGTACGGCGGGTGACGTGGTCGAGGTGAAGGACGGTTACGCCCGCAACTTCCTGCTGCCGCGCTCTTTGGCGACGCCGTGGACCAAGGGTGGCCAAAAGCAGGTGGACTCGATCCGGAAGGGGCGCGAGACCCGGGCGATCAAGTCCCTGGACGCGGCCAAGGATCTGCGCGGCCAGCTCGAGGCGCGGACCCTGACGATCGCGGCGCGGGCCGGTGCCGGTGGCCGCCTGTTCGGTGCGGTCTCCCAGGCGGACGTCGCCGAGGCGGCCAAGGCCGTGGGCCTGACGATCGACAAGCGGACGATCGAGTTCGCCGCGCCGGTCCGCTCGACCGGCGACGCGACCGCGACGGTCCGCCTCCACCCGGAGGTCCAGGCGACGGTCAAGCTGGCGGTGGTCTCGGCCTGAGGCCGGCCGCACCGCACGCGTACCACTCGGGGGGTCCAGCTTCGGCTGGGCCCCGCGCTGTGCCCCGAGCGCAAGCACTCGCTCCGGGCGCGGCGCTTTGCTCAGAACCGCCTGGCCCTGCCGATGAGGACCGAGTAGCCCCCTTGCGTCGCAGGAGACCGCCATGGCGTCGAAGACCCGTCCTCAGGTCCGCTCCCACCGTCGATCGCTGCGCGCCGCGGCGTTCCTGACCGCCGCTGCGGCAGCCGTGGGCACGGCCGCGACCGCGGTCGCCCTCCCGCAGGCGCTCCTGACCGCCGCTGCGGCAGCCGTGGGCACGGCCGCGACCGCGGTCGCCCTCCCGCAGGCGCCGTCTCGGGCAGAGACTGGTGCGGTGACGACGGTTGCGGCGACTGGTCGACTGAGCACGACTGCCGGGCGCGCGGTGCCCGCCCCGCTGCGGGGGGTCACCATCGAGTCGGTGGACCGCCTCGAGGCCCTCGTGACGGCCCTAGCTGCCCACACCAAGCCGGCGACCGTGCGGATCGTGTTCCAAGCCGGCACGAGCCCGGCGGACTACGCCACGGCCGTACGCCGGCTGCGGCCGCACGCCTACCTGGTCGGCACGGTCCTGGACTCGACCGCGGTCGCCGAGTACTCCGTCGCGCAGGTCCGCGATCGGACCCGGCAGTTCGTGAAGGCCTTCGGTGCCCAGATCGACATCTGGGAGGTGGGCAACGAGCTCAACGGCGAGTGGCTGGGCGAGCCGGCCGACATCCGCGCCAAGGCCCAGGCCGCGTTCGACGTGGTCGAGCGCGAATACGCCGGCCTGAAGTTGCAGAGCGCGGTCACCCTCAACTATTGGCCCAGTTCGGACTGTTACGCCCAGCCGTGGGAGGCGACGGACTCCTTCGCAGCGGCCCTGCCTCAAGCCATCCGGCTCGGCGCGGATCACGCCTGGTTGAGCTTCTACGAGACGGCGTGCGATCCGGTCGCTCGCCCCAGCGTCACGCAGTTCACCGGCGCCTTCACCCGCCTGGCCCAGACCTTCCCGAACGCCCGGGTGGGGTTTGGGGAGGTCGGCGTCCAGGGCATCGACTCGGGCTTCGCCCGGGAGCCCTCGCTCGCCGAGCGCAAGGCCGTCGCCAACCGCTACTACGGCATGCACGCGGCCCTGCTCGGAGCCGTCGGATCCCGCTACGAGGGCGGCTACTTCTGGTGGACGTACCACCAGGACGCCCTGCGTGCCCGGACCTCGCGGTCGATGTGGCCCACCCTCGAAGCCCTCATGGCGAGGATGTAGTCGGTCCGCAGGTCTCAGCGCAGCTTCTCGGCGGGGACGAACGTGTACCCGGCGGCCTTAATCCCGGTCACGATCTCCCGCAGATGCTCCAGCGGCAGGAACGGATGGAAGAAGAAGCTCGCGGTGGACTCGCGGACCACGAGATTCGCGCGGGCTGCGGCGACGATGTCGGCCGACGTGCGCACCCGGTGCCCGCTGTAGGTTCTCGGCGCGAAACTGCCCAGGTTCTCGGGCAGGACCTTGCCGCCGAAGACGTCGGTGACCGAGTACGGGAAGTACTGGTCGAAGATGTAGCCCGTCGACGGGCGACCGGACAGGAGGCCGTCGGTGTAGAGGCCGCGCTCGTAGCGCACGCCGTACACCCTCCGGATCGCCCGGTAGGCGGCGGGTGACGCCGTGTAGTGCGGCGTCTCGAACAGCGTGGGGGCGGCGAGACCGGCCCGTTCGAACAGGCCGCGCCCCCCGGCGATCCGTCTGGCGTCCGCGTCCTCCGACTCGCCGTCGAGCGGCCCCAGGAGCTGCACGTCGGTGTGTTCCTCGCACTCCACGATCTCGTACGGCGGGTTCGGACTGCTCGAGCAGCCCGCCTTGAAAAACTCGAAGTCGTCGCCGGACGCCGCGGAATAGGGGTTGTCCAGCGTGTCGCGTTGATGTGTGGTGCCGTGCTGCACCAGGACACCGCCGCGCGATTGGGCGTACGTGAGCGCCGACACCAGTTTCGGCCGGTCGGCGAGGGTGAGATTGCGCGGCTCGCCGGCCAGGGTGGAACCGTTGGGGTCGACGAAGTTGGGGATCACGGCGATCTGGAACGGCACGCCCTCGCCGGAGAGGTAGTCGGCGTAGCGACGGATCGTGTCCGGGTCCGAGTTGGGGCTCACGTCCTCCAGCCGCACCGCCGCTTGGCGCACCTCGTCGCGGTCGCGCCCTAGGGCGTCGTAAAGCAGGTCGGCGTAGGCCAGGTAGTGCCCTCCTTCGGTCATGTACGAGAACGGGGCTTCCGCGATGTAGGTCAGGTTGGCGGACCGGATGGCCCACGGAACGGTGGTGGCTCCGGCCCGCACGGTCGCGTCGGCACCGACACAGGGGCCCGGCTTGGGGACTCCGCAGACCGCCTCGGCGAGCACCGTCACCTTCGCCGGGTCGGTGAGATGCGGTACGACGAGCCCGCCCTTGTCGCGTTCGCCGTCCCGGGCCAGATCTCGGCCCTTGTATCGCACCGCGCCGAACAGGTCTTGGTCGTCCTGCACTGAGACGAGCGGGTCCCAGCCGTAACGCTGGGCGAACTGGGCGCGGCGGAGGGGCTGATCGTCGCCGCCGGTGCCGGCGGCGAGACCGCGGACGTTTGCGCCGGCCCAGACCACACTGGTGGTCCCGCCGACGACGTCGTCGATCAATGCCGTGGGCAGCTGGCGGAGGTAGTCGGAGCCGACGTAGAGGAGGGCGTCGTACGACGTGGCCTCCCCACGCGTGTAGTCCAGCGCAGGCTTGATGGTGACGCGCCCGAAGTGGGTGGCCAGGTGCGCGGCGGCCAAGCCGTACATCTCGGCTTGGGCCGCGAAGCTTCCGCCGGTGTCGTAGAGCACCAGGGCTTTGGCGCCGCTGGCCGGTCCGAACGTGACGGCCGAGCCGGAGCGCAGGACCACGTCGGCCGGTACGGGCCGTGGTGTGGCTCCCCCGTTGTCCCAGGCGTCGATGCCGAGGGCATGGCCTCTGGGCGGGGGGGATGGCTGGTTGGCGATGTACGCCGCGCGCTCGACCTGCGCGATGGCGGTGCCGAGGCCCAGGACGATGAGCAGGAACAGCGCCATGATTACCGATCCTGCGCGCAGGGGACGGGGTCGACGGCTCATGACGGGCTCCTTGGCGGAGGTGGCGACGCGGGTGTAGCGGGGGCGGTCCACGGGGGCAAAGCGGTGGCGGCGGCGATCGAGGTCACCCGGAAGCGCACCTTCGCGTCCTCGGTATAGAGGCCCACGCCGCCCTCCGGGTAGGGGTTCTCCGCATCTCGGAAGGTGATCAGCGAGGTGTTGTTCGCTCGGATGGCGGTGGCGTCACCCACCTGCACGATGTCCAGCGTGTGCTCGGTTCCTACCGGGAACGCGGGGCTCTCTCCCGAGGCGAGAAAACGTTGCTTGCCGGGATAGGCCGGGTCTTGTTTCGACAGCTCCCAGCCGTTGGGTTTCAGCACGACGGCGTAGAAGTGATCGGGATCTGTGAACCGCCACAGCACCCAGCCCACCTCCCAGGGGTTGGGCCGCCCGACACGCAGTTGTGCGACGGTGCGCACGGTGATGGTCAGCGCGAGGTCGGTCGGTGCGGAGTAGTCCACGACGAGGGCGCCGTGGGTCTTGTCGGGGTCCACCGCGACATCGGGGGCCAGGGTGACGTCGTCGTCAGAGCCGGTCACCGCTCCGAACCCGGTGAACTCGACCTGCCACCGTCCGTGCGTCTCGCCCTCCTGCCACCGCGACGGAGCCGCCTCCGGGGGCGTCGGGCTGCAGGCGGTGGCGCCGATCGCGACCGCGGCGAGTAGATGGAGCGGGCGGCTGGCCGGCCTCACCGGGCGGTGTCCGCCGTGAGCGGAGTGCCAAGGGCCTGGGGGGGCGCGATTCCCCCGGTGCCCCCGGCCACCGGGGGAAGTGTGGTCTGCGCCGTGTCCAGCTCTCGTGATGTCTTGGCCCAGTGGGTGCGGTCGAGCAGGATCCGGCCCACCGCGCGCCAGCCGGCCAGGTACCACATCAGTCCGTACAGCGCGTAGAACTGAGCCATCATCACGGCTCGACCGCGGCTCAACCCGTCGGTCCGGTCCCGGGACCAGTAGACCTGCGAATACACCAGCGCGGGCCCGACGGCCAGGGCGTAGGCGACCAGCAGCCAGCGGAAGGAGCCGGTCTGCGGCGATGGCCCCCCCAGCGCGACCCCGGCCAGAACCAAGACGAATGAGGCAGTCAGCAGCGAGGCGCAGAGCAGTAGAAACGGTGCCGTCATGTGGTAGACCAGGTCGCACCGCGCCCAGCCCCGAGTGTTATGCACGACCTCCGGGAGGAGCCGCCAGGACTGCAGGTGCCCGTGGAACCAGCGAGCGCGCTGGCGGAGCAACCGGTCGAAGCGGACGACTCCCTGCTGATGCACGGCGGTACGCCGACAGTAGAGGTTGCGCCAGCCGTGCGTGGTCAACCGCAGTCCGAGGTCGAGGTCCTCGGTCAGCGAGCTCGACCACGGTTGAGCGCCGAGGCTGGTCAGCGCCGACAGCCGCATGAACTGTCCGTTGCCGCCGAGGCCGACGCTCCCGATATGGTTGCGTGCCTGCTGGAAGACGTCCGTGAAGATGACGAACTCCATGTCCTGCATGCGGGCCAGGGTGCTGACGTGGCGGTTGTTGATGCGCACCGCCGTCTGGACGCCTCCGACGTCGGCGTTCGCGAACAGCGGGAGCACGTGACTCAACGCGTCGGACTCGAGGCGGCCGTCGGCGTCGACGACGGCGATGACGACCTGGTCGTGCGGGCGGCCGTCGGTGATGCCGGAGGACAGCACATGGGCGTACGCCGCGTTGAGGGCCGCGCCTTTGCCCTGCCGCGCCTCGGGCGGGCGGCGACGCAGGAGTCGTACCCGTGAATCCGTTCGGCTCTCCACGATGGCCGCGGTGCCGTCCTGCGAACCGTCGTCGATCACGAGCACGACGATGTCGTCGTACGGAAGGCTGAGCAGGCGGTCGATGCTGGCGCCGATCACCCGCTCCTCATCCAGGCAGGGAATCGTGAAGACGACCCGAATGTCGGGCGCCGCAGTCGCGGTCTCCGGCGTGGGCCGCCGCGACAGGACCAGCAGGATCATGGCGTGCGTGAGCACGGTGACGATGAACACGATCGCAGCGACGTCGAGGACCGCTGAGGCGCGGGGCCAGACTTCGACCACGTCACTCGGCCCCGGCCATCAACCCAGGCCGGTGCGGGTCGGCTCGGTGTCGGGCGGGGCGACCCGCACCGGCCAGTGAGCCGTACAGCATCGAGGCAACGAAGGCGGCTGAATAGAGGAGAAAAAGTAGCCCCGCCAGGAGAAGCAAAGCGGAGGCGAGAATTGCCAATTCGAACCCGGCCCCGCTTGAAACGTGCACAAAAAAAGCACCATGCATCGATATCCCCTACCCAACACAACACCCCAGTAACGGTGGATGTCACCCAGATCCACCTCAGACCGGTCGCATCGACACGTGATGCGAATCGCTCGTATTGGACGGTAGCCCAACACCGGCTTGTTTCGCAACCGACGAAGAGGACAACTCGTACCCAACAACGGGGGCCCCGAGGGAGAACACGCAGGCAGGGCGGTGGTGCAGAGCGATCGCGGGGGCTGGCAGCCCAGGGCCCCGGAAAGGTCGTGTTTCAGCAGGTGAGGGTGCATGTGATGGCTCGCTCTGGTTTGCGTGAGTGGTGTCTGGTCGTGGCTGCGATGTCGGTGGTGCCTTTCAGGCGCAGGATGCTGATGGCGGTGTTGCGCACAGGGCCTCTCATGGCGACCTTTCCGGGGCCCTGGCTGGCAGCCGGAGGTTCCGTTGAGTGTTCACAGTGCGCGACACTGTCAAGAAGGTCTTCGGTCCATGGCGCTGGCGGCCCCTCGGCATTCACCGGCTGTTACGACCGCCCGTGTCCTAGGTTTGTGCGGAGAATCGTGGAACCCAAAGTGACAGGAAGCAGGATGCGCGACGTGACGATCTCCCACCGGCGGTCTGCCGGTGCACCCCGCCCATTGGTCCTCGTCGTCTATGGCACCCGGCCAGAAGCGATCAAAGCGGCCCCGCTCGTTCTCGGGCTCAGGGACCGGGGTCGCGCCGACGTCCAGGTGATCACCACCGGACAGCACCGGCACATGCTGGACCAGGTGAATGAGGTGTTCGGCATCGAACCCGACCATGACCTGGGGCTGTTCGAGCCTGGCCAGGGCATCGAGAGCATCGTCGCCAAGACCCTGCTGCGCCTCACTCCCGTACTGCACGAACTCCGTCCCGATGCCGTCGTGGTGCACGGGGACACCAGCACGGCCAACGCTTCCGCGCAGGCGGCTTTCTACGCGGGTGTGCCGGTGGTCCATCTCGAAGCCGGCCTGCGCACCTATGACCTCGCCAGCCCCTTTCCGGAGGAGGCCAATCGCCAGATAGTCGGGCGACTGGCAACGTTGCATCTGGCTCCCACGGAGCGCAACCGACAGGCCCTGCTCGCCGAACAGGTGCCGGGCGAGCGGATCGTCGTGACCGGCAACACCGTGATCGATGCGCTGCACAGCGTCGTCGATCGGATCAGTTCGGGGACGGCGCTGTACGCGGACCGCCGGCGCGTCCTCGTGACCCTGCACCGCCGGGAGAACCTGGGGGAGACCATGGCCGGCGTCGCGCGGGCCCTGGCTCGGGTGGCCGGCGAGTCCCCAGACGTGTGCTTCGTCGTGCCGCTGCACCTCAACCCCGCCGTACGGCGTGTGGTGATCCCCATCCTGCAGGCGCACTCGAACATCTCGATCCATGAGCCGATGGACTACGTGGAGTTCGTCGGAGAGCTCGCTCGCTGCGGCCTCGTGGTCACGGACTCCGGCGGGCTGCAGGAGGAGGGTCCGGGTCTCGGGAAGCCGGTGCTGGTCGCTCGGAACACGACGGAGCGTCCGGAGGCGATCGACGCAGGCACGGCCCGGCTGGTCGGGACCGCCGAGGAGGATGTCTATCGCGAGTTGCGCAGGCTGCTGAGCGACGAGGTGGCGTACGAGGCGATGGCCACAGCCGTCAACCCGTACGGCGACGGCCACGCCGTCCCGCGCTGCGCCGCGGCCGTCGAGGAGCTGGTCGGTGTGGGGATGAGGGAGCCAGACTTCGTGTACGAGCCCTCTCCGAAAGCGAGCGTCTGACCGGTTTCTGACCGTCGTGAAGAAGCGACAAAGTGGGCTGCCCCGTGTTTTCCGGACACCTTGGTATTGGCTTTCAGGCGGGTTGTTGGCTGTCGTAGTACCCGTCCAGGACTTCTTGTGGGGTGCGATATATCCCAGCGTCGAACCCGACTTTAGCCATTTCGTTAGCCCGGATGTTGCATGGCCGTTCGCTGGTGGTGGCCGGGCCGTCGGTGACCAGGGCCAGTTCATTCTGGTGTTGTCGGCGTGGCGGGGTGACGACACGCCGGCGGGGGTGTAGTGGGCAGGCATGACGGCCGCGGGATCGTGGTGAGTGTCAAAGTCGCCCGAGACCCCGGAGGTCGTCATGCCTGCGTTCGTATCGTCTCTTGTTGCTGGGCTATCGCCAAGTCGGTCCTCGATCCAGGTTGGTGATGTCCCCGAATTGGTTCAAGTGCTCTCGGTGCTGCCTGATCCTCGACGGGCGCAGGGACGGCGGTATCGGTTTCGCGGCGGTGTTGACCGCATTGATCGCGGCCGCGTGCGCCGGGGCCACCTCCTATGCTGCGGCGGCGCAATGGATCGCTGACCTGCCCCGATCTGTGCTGTCCCGGGTCGGGATCGGGCCGGGTACGCCAGCGATCTCGACCCTGCGTCGGTTGGTGCTGGCCGCCGATGCCGACCTGCTAGGGAAGCGCTGATCTATCGGCCAATTCGTGGGTGCGGCGCCGGGGTTGGCGGATCCGGTGCCAATGAGGCTGCTGGTGGCCCCTCTGATCTGCTCTTTCGGGCCGTTGTGGCCGTTTTCGGGCAGGCTACCGCCCTGTCATCACCCGGCCAGGGCGACGGCACGGGCCCGCATCAGCAGGTTCGCGCTGG
>JAIUNK010000015.1 GCA_020161845.1 Actinomycetota bacterium | reverse complement strand
ACCGAGGGCGGCGGTGTCATGGAGGCCCTCAAAAGGCGACCACAGCTGGCCGTCACCTCGGCCCTCGCCGAGTCCCTACAACGAACGCCTCACAGACATCCGTTGAAAGGATGGTGCCCTAGTGACCATGGCCGGAACCCCTGCCCCGCGCCCTGGCGGCGCGGGGACCAGCGCCCGGGCGCTGATCGTCGTCGACGTGCAGAACGACTTCTGCGAGGGCGGCTCCCTCGCCGTCACCGGCGGCGCCAAGGTCGCCGCGGACGTGGCGGACCACGTCCGCCGGCACGGCCGCGACTATGCCGCGGTCGTCGCCACGGCCGACTGGCACGAGAACCCGGGCGAGCACTGGGCCAGCGCCCCCGCCGAGCCCGACTATGTCGACACCTGGCCGGAACACTGCCGGGCCGGCACGCCGGGCGCGCAGTTCCACCCCGCCTGGGCCGCGGTGGCCGAGCCCGACCCCGACGCCGCGGCCTCGGGCGCCGTGGACGCGGTCTTCCGCAAGGGCCGCCACGCGGCGGCGTACAGCGGCTTCGAGGGCCTGACCACCGAGGACGGCCACCACATCGGCCTGGACGCCTGGCTGCGCGAGGCGGGCATCGGCGCGGTCGACGTCGTCGGCATCGCCACCGATCACTGCGTGCGCGCGACCGCCCTGGATGCGGCCCGGCACGGCTACGCCACCCGCGTGCTGCTCGACCTCACCGCGGGAGTCGCCCCGGACACGACGACCAAGGCGCTCGCGCAGCTGCGCGAGGCCGGCGTCGAGTTGGCCGGCACGCTGCCCGCCTGAGCCTCCTGCCCGCCTGACCCGTCAGGCGAGGCCCATGTTCCGGGCTTCCTCCCAGAGCTCGGCGCGGATGCTGGGGTGGGCTGCCTGCTCGATGAGATTGGCCGCCTGCTGCTTCTCGGAGCGGCCCGCGCACTCGGCGACACCGTTCTCGGTGATGACGCAGGTGTGCTGCAGCGAGGTGACCGGCTCATCGAGCAGCGGCACGATGGTGGAGACATTGGCCTTGGGGTGCCAGCTGCGCAGGGCCATGATCGCCTGGCCGCCGGGGGCGTGCATCGCCCCGACTGTGAAGTCGGTCTGGCCGCCGAAGCCGGAGTGAATCCGCGCGTTGATCCGAGAAGCATTGGCCTGGTCCAGCAGATCCACCTGCAAGGCGGTGTTGATGCTGGTCATGCCGGGGTTCTGGCTGATCAGGGCGGGGGCGTTGGTGGTCTCGGTGCGCATCAGCCGGACCCGGGGGTTGCGGTTGAGCCACTGGTAGAGGTCCAACGAGCCGAACACGAACGACGCCGTGATGAGGCGGCCCATGTCGAGCGCGCCGGCCTCGTCGAGAGTGAGGATTCCGTCCGAGATCATCTCGGTCCAGATGCCGAGCTTGCGCTTCTTGCTCAGCCCGGCGAGTGTCGCGTCGGGAATCTCGCCGATGCCCAGCTGCAGCGTCGACCCGTTGCTGACGCGGCTGGAGACGAGGTCGCCGATGACCCGGGCGGACTCCACCCGATCGACCGGCCCACCGGGGGGCGGGGGCTTCCATGCGTGCGGTTGAAGCGGCTGGTCGGACGGGACGATCACGTCGAACGTGTCGATCTCGTATTCGGCGTCGCCGAAGGTGTAGGGCATCGTCGGGTTGGTCTGCGCGATCAGCAGCGCCCCGGAGGCCTTGGCCGCCTCGATGACGCCGGGCAGGATGTTGACCTCGTTGCCGAGGCTGAGGTTGCCATGCCACGGCTCGGAGGTGTGCACGACGACGGCGTCCACCCCGAGGAAGCCCTTGATGAAGTAGCGGGGGACGTGGGACAGCCGGGCCGGGTAGTACTCCAGGCGCGGACTCTTGCGCATGCCCGAGCCGACGAAGGCCGACTCCAGGGTGACGCCGTCCCGGTCGGGGAGCCCGGCGGGGCCGTTCAAGAGGAAGAGGCGGTATTCGGGGACGGCGGCGTCGATCGCCGCGATCATGGTCCAGGGGACCGCACCGTTGCCACTGACCACGACGCGCGGGTTGTCACCCCGGGCGAAAATGAGCGCTGCTGCCTGCTGGGGAGTCATCTCTCGCACGGAAACCACTGTGCCAAACAACCCCCATGGTTCCGTTGCTCCGACACGGGTCGGAACGCGCATTCCACCAGGTGGGACGGCTCGGCGGAGTCAGCGCAGCGGGACCGGGATCCGGGACACGACCAATCGGACATAGGCCTCACGCCCGGGACCGGCCAGGTGGATCCCGTCGGCCTCGAACCACGTGGGCTGCCCGGTCGCATAGCTGTTCCAATCGGCCAGTTGCACGTTGGCGTAGTCGGGCACCACCGCGGCAATGCTGGCCACCGCCCGGGCCTCCCACGGGCGGGGCACCTTCGGCGTCACGAGCACGACCAACCGCACGCCAGCCAGGGCGTCCAGCGCCGTCCGCAACTCGTCCTGCGGCACGACGCCGTTGTCGCCGGTGTGGATCACGACCACGTCGGAGCGGATCCGACCCGCGCGGGCGTCCGCGGTGACCTGGGGCAACATCACCCAGCTGTGCTGGCCCTCGCGGGCATAGCTGGTCGCCGTGCCAAACCAGTCCACCAGGGCGGGCTGCGCCCCGAGGGCCACCGAGTCGCCGTACACCGTCACCGACAGGTCCTTGCGCGGCGTGACCTGTTGCGGGGTGAGGGTGGGCACGGGCTTGGGTACGGCGTGCTGGGCGGCCACCGCGACCGGGGCGCGCCACCTGGGCAGCTCCAGCTGCGGCGGCACCACCAGGACCAGCGTCAGACCCACGAGCAGCTGGATCGCCGGCAGGCGCAGTACGTCGGGAAGGGCGCGCCACGGCCGCCGCGCGGACCACCACTGCCGCGCCAGACCGAGCTGTTCCAGGTCGCGGGGCAGGTGTACGGCGGCCACCGCCCGGGCGATCCGGCGCCCGGCGTCCGCTGCCCGATGCGGCAGCCCACGCAGCAGCCGGGTCACTGTCGCCGCCGTCGCCGCCGCAGACGCCCACCCGTTGCGCCGCACCGGCTCTTCCACCCACCGGTAGGACAGCTCGGCGAGGACGACGGTCAGCGTCAGCCGGAGCAGCATCACCCGCACCCCGCTCCAGGGCAGGTCCAATTCCGGGCGGGTGAACGCGGCGACCGGCCAATGCCACAGGTACAGCCCGTAGGACCGCTGCCCCAGATAGCGCAGCGGCCGAGCGGACATCGCCCGGGCCAGGGGGCCCGGCCGGGCCGCCACCGCCACCGCGACGAGGGCGAGGACGGCGACCACGGCGAAGCCGACGCGGTAGAGCGCGGGCTCGTACGGATCGATGAGCACCACCGCGGCCGCCAGCGCCGCCAGCGCGAGCACCCCCAGCGTCGTCGCGGTGCGCCCGGCGGGCCGCAGCACCGGCGTCAGCGGACCGAACCCGGCGCCCCCGCGCCAGAACGCCAGGGCCGCGCCGAGGGCCAGACCGGTCGCGTGGCTGTCGGTGCCGAAGTACCAGCGGCTGGGATCGCCGAGCTCCGGGGTGCGGGTCAGCGCGGATCCGACCCCCATCAGCAGCGCCGAGGCGGCGGCGAGGGCGAGGCTGAGATAACACAAGGCCAGCCGGCAGATCCGCAGGTTGGGGGCATAGCGCAGTACCCCGGCCACGATCAGCGGCCAGCACAGATAGAACTGCTCCTCGACGGCCAGGCTCCACAGATGCTGCAACACGGGCGGCCGTCCGGACGCCTCGAAATAGGACCGCTCGGCCACGACGTACCACCAGTTCGAGGTGTACGTCGCAGCGGCCAGCACGTCCCGGACGTAGCCGCCCAGCTGATCTCGCCCGGCGACCAGCATGGCCACCGTGGTTCCCAGGAGCAGCGCCAAGACCGCCGGCACGAGCCGCCGGACCCGGGCCGCCCAGAAGCCGCGCAGATCGACCGGCTGCAGGCTCCACCGGGCCCACAGCTGGCTCGAGATGAGATAGCCGGAGATCACGAAGAAGACGTCCACGCCGAGGAACCCGCCCCGGGCGAACGGCACATCCACGTGGTAGAGGAGCACGGCGCAGACCGCGACGGCGCGCAGCCCGTCCAGCCCGGGCAGATAGCGGGCCCCCCGCCGCGTCGCCGCTGCCGGTGCTGCCGGTGCCGCGGGTGCCGCTGGTGCCGCCGGTTCGTCAGGTCCGCCCGGCACGGCCGGACGGTGCCGCGCCGCGACGGTCGATACCTGCTGGTGCACCGCGGTCCTCCTGGTAGGGCTCCGTTTCCCCACGGTGCCACACCCGGCCGCTTCGGCCCGTCAGCGCGAGGCCGTGTCGCCCCCGCGTCGAGCGAGCACCACGTCGGTACGACCGACCAGGTCATGCAGGGTGCGGCGGTCCCGGTCCAGCACCCCGCGGCCCAGATCGAACAGCATGACCATCGTCCCCAGCGTCGCCAGCGCCGGGGCGCCGCCGATCACCGCACCCGCGACCTTCACCGCGCTGCGGCGGCTGGCGACCTGCAGAGTCAGCGGCCCCGCCGCGCCGCCGGGGCCGCGGACCCGGATGCCGACCATCCGTCGCCCCACCGTGGTGCCCCACCGGGTCAGTCCGATCAACTCGTAGAGGAAGTAGACGAGCGTGCCGGCCACCCCCGCGGCGGCGATCGCACCGGCCAACGCGTCGGGCAACACCGGCAGCTCGGCACCGCGGGCCGCCGCGTCCTGCGCCGAGCGAGTCCAGGAATCCAGCTGCTCCCACCGGGTGGCCAACAGGGCCAGCGCCATCGGCAGAGCGACCAGCGTGCAGATCGCCTGGTCAACGATCCACGCGAGCAGGCGGCGCCACCACGGGGCCAGCGGGGCGCCGTCCGCGGCGGTGCGGCCGGCGATGCGGCCAGCAGGGCGGCCGGCGATGCGGCCAGCAGGGCGGCCGGGGTCGGCCTGCTGGGTCTGCGGCGCGGCCGGGGCGTTCGGGGTGTTCGGGCCGTCCGGGGCGTTCGGGCCGTCCGGGGCGGGCGGGGTGTCGAACGGCCAGGGTGCCGGTCCGGCTCCGGCGCCCCCCTCGGGCGACCGTTGGGCCGCCTCGGGTTGTCCCGGGCGGTCCGCGAGGCGATCGGTCCAGCTGGAGCCGTCCCAGTAGCGCAACAGCGCACTCCCCGCGGGGTCGTCGTACCAGCCGGGCGGTGGAGAGGCCATGCCGCCATCCTGTCAGACGACCCCGACGGTGCTCGGTCCGGGGAAACCGCCACGGGACGCCCCGTGGCAGGGCTACCCTCCTGCTCATGAACAGCGGCGTGGACGAGCTCGACGCACGGATCATCTCCGTGTTCACCGAGCGACCCAGCATCGGCGTGCTGGGGGCCTCCCGAGCCCTCGGCGTCGCCCGAGGCACCGTCCAGGCCCGCCTGGAGCGCCTCCAGGAGCGCCGCGTCATCTCCTCGATGGCCCCGACCATCAGCCCGGCGGCCCTGGGGTTCCCGGTGACGGGTTTTTGCAGCCTGCAGATCCGCCAAACCACCGGCCAATCCCCCATCGGCGAACACCTGGCCGCGATCCCCGAGGTGATCGAGGCCTACACGATCACCGGCACGTTCGACGTCTTCGTCATCGTGGTGGCCCGCAGCAACGAGGATCTGCAGCGGGTCATCGACGCCGTCGTCGACCACGACGACATCCAGCGGGTGTCCACCCAGATCGCCCTGGCCACGCACCTGGAACGGCGCACGCTCCCGTTGGTGCGGGAGGCCATCGTCGACGGCGACGGCCGCGAGAAGGACCGCTCCGAGCCGGCCAGTCGCACCGCCTGACCCCCGCGTCACCCGCCGAAGCGCCGGCTCAGCGGCGCCCCACGAACCACGCGCGGATCTTCTCGATCCGGGCGCTGACCTGCTCGTGCGTGGCCTGGTCCAGGGTCGGGCCGCCGCAGTGCCGGCGCAGCTCCGCGTGCACGACGGCGTGCGGCTGGCCGGTCTTGCGGGCGTACGCCGCGACCAGGGAGTTGAGTTCCTTGCGGGTACCGGCCAGCGCCCGATGCCCGGTCACGGCCGGTTCGGCGGCCCGCCGACCCCCGACGCGGCCGGCGTGCCGGCGCTGCTTCTCGGCGAGCAGGTGCGCGACCTGATCGGGTTCGAGCAGCCCGGGCAGGCCGAGGTAGTCCGCCTCGTCGGCCGAGCCGGCCGCGGAGGCGAAGCCGTATTGTTCGGCGTCGAAGAGCACGTGGTCGAACTGCGCGTCGGACTCCAGCGCCTCGAAGCCGGGCTGGTCTTCGGCCAGGTCCGCGGTGCTGCGGGTGGCGTTGGCCTCGGCCAGCAGATCCTCTTCGGGTGACCAGGTCGTCTCCGCGGCGACCACCCGGTCGAGGGCATGATCGCGTTCGTCCTCCAGCCGAGAGGCGTGCTCCAGGATGACCGGGACGCTGGGCAGGAAGACGCTGGCGGTCTCGCCACGGCGCCGGGCGCGCACGAACCGCCCCACGGCCTGGGCGAAGAACAACGGCGTCGACGTCGAGGTCGCATAGACGCCCACGGCCAGGCGCGGCACGTCCACCCCCTCGGACACCATCCGCACCGCGACCATCCAGCGCGCCTGGCTCGCGGCGTACGTCTCGATGCTCGCCGACGCCTTGGGGTCGTCCGACAGGACGACGGTCGGCGCCTCGCCGCTGATCTGGCGCAGCATCGCGGCGTACGCACGGGCCTGCGTGCGGTTCGTCGCGATCACCATGCCGCCGGCGTCCGGGACATGCCGGCGGACCTCGGACAGGCGCTGGTCGGCGGCCGCCAGCACCGAGCCGATCCACTCCCCCCGCGGGTCGAGAGCAGTGCGCCAGGCCTGCGCAATCGCGTCCTTGGTGAGCGGCTCACCCAGCCGGGCACTGACCTCGTCGCCGGCCTTGGTGCGCCAACGCATGCTGCCGCCGTAGGCGAGGAAGATGACGGGCCGTACGACGCCGTCGGCGAGCGCCTGGGCGTAGCCGTAGGTGTAGTCGCTGGCGCTGCGCCGGATCCCGTCGGCATCGGGTTCGTAACGCACAAACGGGATCGGCGCGGTGTCGCTGCGGAACGGTGTGCCGGTCAGCGCGAGTCGCCGGGTCGCCGGCTCAAACGCCTCCCGGATCGCATCGCCCCAGGCCAGCGCATCACCGCCGTGATGGATCTCGTCGAGGATGACGAGGGTACGGTCCCTCTCGGTGCGGGCCCGGTGCAGCAGCGGGCGGGTGGCGACCCCGGCGTAGGTCAGGGCGATCCCGTCGTAGTCCGCGCTGGTGCCCCCCGCGGCGTTGCTGAAGTTCGGGTCGATGTGGATGCCGACCCGGGCCGCCGCGTCGGCCCACTGCGTCTTCAGGTGCTCGGTCGGCGCGACGACGGTGATCTTGCGCACGACGCCGCGGTCCAGCAGTTCGGTGGCGACCCGCAGGGCGTATGTCGTCTTGCCGGCGCCGGGCGTGGCGACGGCCAGGAAGTCCCGGGGGTTGGTGCTCAGGTAGCGCTCCAGCGCCTCGGCCTGCCAGGCACGGAGCTTCGCGGCCGTCCCCCAGGCCGCGCGTTCGGGGAAGGCTGGGGACAGGTGGGAGGCGGCCGAGGTACTCATCGCCCGGCCACCGTACCCGACGATTCCACGGCCTCCCGACGTTGTCCGGCCGCGCGGGCGTGTCGGTGGCGCGCCGGCCCAGACTGGCCTACGCAGGCACGAAAGGCCAGCTCAGCGCGCCGGCACCGGATCAGTCGGAGGATGCGTCGCCGTCCGCGGGTTCGCGCAGTCCCTCGAAGATCTCCTTGCACACCGGGCACACCGGGAAGCGTTGCGGGTCCCGCCCCGGCACCCACACCTTGCCGCACAGGGCGATCACCGGCGCGCCGGACAACGCGCTCTCAAGGATCTTCTCCTTGCGCACGTAGTGGGCGAACCGCTCGTGGTCGCCGGGCTCCTGCAGTTGCGTCTGGCCGGCAGTCTGCTCGCGCTCCAGGACGCTGGTGGCGGTGCTCGGGCCGAGGGGACCGCCGGGGCCGTACGGGTCGAAGGGGTCCGAATCCCCTGGCCCACCAGGGTCGACGCTCGCGGCGGCGGGCATGGGCGGCGGGCAAGGCGGCGTCATGGCCGTCATTGTAGGCGGACCCTCGCGCCGGGTCAGTTCCGCTCGGGGTCCTCGGGGAGGTGGGCCACGAACGCGAGCCGCCCGGGTTGACGGCGCAGCACCCGGCGCCACAGCGTGCCGGGCTCGCCCGTGAAGGGGTCGGTCGGCTCACGGCTCACGACGTACCAGCTGCCCTCCCCCAACTCCGCCTCCAACTGGCCCGCGCCCCAGCCCGAGTACCCGGCGAAGATCCGCAGCGCGCCGGTGTGGCGCGCGACTTGCTCGGGTTCCGCGTCCAGGTCGACGACGCCGACCGCCGCGAACAACCGATGGATGGACGGCGCCCCGGCACCCTCCCGGTCCTCGACGCCGACGACCCAGCCCAGACCCAGCGCCGTGTCCAGGCCGACCGGGCCGCCCTGGAACAGCTCGCCCGGACCACTGAGGTGGCTCGACCAGCCGGGCAGCACGCGGTCGACGTCGACGCCGAGCGGCTTGTTGAGGACCACGCCATGCGCGCCGCCCTCGTCGTGATGCAGCAGCAGCACGACGCTGCGGCGGAACATCGGTTCCGTGATCCGCGGCGTCGCGACGAGAAGCTGCCCGGTCAGCGAAGTCACGGGTACCGGCTACCCCGCGCGCCGATCCTTCATGCGCCGCCGGTCGCCGTCACGACCAGCGCCGGGACCGCGGCCACCGGAGCCGCGGCCGGCTCCCGGGGGGCCACCGCGCCGCGGCCCCCACTTGCGCGGCGGACCCTCGACGATGCGCTGGTAGGCCTCCTCGGCGACGGGCACGCCGGAGGTACGCCGGGCGCCGGTCACCGACAGCAGTTCCTCGTCGCCGGGTCCGACCCGGACCGGGGTCACCTCGACGCCGGCCGCGCTGACCAGCCGTTCGATGATGCGCCGCTGGTGCGGCAGGGCGAGCGTGACGACGCTGCCCTGCTCGCCGGCCCGCGCCGTACGACCGGCCCGGTGCAGATAGTCCTTGGAGTCGCCGGGCGGATCGACCTGCAGGACCACCGACACGTCGTCCACGTGGATGCCGCGCGCGGCGACATCGGTGGCGACCAGGACGGGCATCCGCCCGTCGCGGAACGCCGCCAGCACCCGGTTGCGGGCGCCCTGGTTGAGGCCGCCGTGCAGCGCGGCGGCGAGCACGCCCTGTTCGCGGATCTCCCGCGCCACCCGGTCGGCGCCGAGCTTGGTCCGCACGAAGACGATCGTGCGGCCGTCCCGGTTGGCGACTTGGGCGGTGACGATCTTCTTGTGCGCGGGGTCGACGAGCAGCACGTGGTGCGCCATCGTCGTCACACTCGCGGTCGCCGCGTCGGTGGCGTGCTCGACCGGGTCGATCAGGTAGCGCGCCACCAGTTCGTCGATGCCCTTGTCGAGCGTGGCGGAGAACAGCAGCCGCTGCCCACCGGGCGGGATCATGTCGAGTAGGGCGGTGACGTCGGGCAGGAACCCCATGTCGGCCATGTGGTCGGCCTCGTCGAGGATCGCGACGCGAACGTCGTCGAGGGCCACCGCCTCGCGTTCCACCAGGTCCAGAAGCCGCCCGGGGGTCGCGATGAGCAGGTCCACGCCGCGGTCCAGGGCCGCGAACTGGGTGGCATAGGCGAGTCCGCCCGCGACGAGCTTGTGCCGCACGCCGATGACGTGGGCCAGCGGCTCGAGCGCGTCGCTGACCTGAATCGCGAGTTCGCGGGTCGGGACCAGCACGAGGGCGCGGGGCCGCTTGGGCGCGGCGGGGCCACCGTCGGCCAGCCGGGCGAGCGTCGGCAGGCCGAACGCGAGCGTCTTGCCCGACCCTGTGCGCCCGCGGCCGAGAACGTCACGGCCGGCCAGCGCGTCGGGGATCGTCGCCGCCTGGATCGGGAAGGGCTCCGCGATCCCGTCCCTGGCGAGCCGCCGCACCAGGACCTCGGGCAGGCCGAGCCTCAGGAAGGCGTTGTCGGCGCCGACGGGCGGGTCCACCGCCGGGCCGTGGTCCGGGGCGTCGCGCCGGGTCGGTTCCTGGCGCCGGATCCGGTCCGCGTGCGGGTCGGGACGGTGCGGCCGCCGGGCCGGGCCGGCCTCGCTCGGTCGCCGCTTCGCCGGCTTGTCCCAGCGGTTGGCGGACTCGGTGCGGTCGTCGCGCCGCTGGTACGGCGTCCGGTCGTCGCGCCGCTGGTACGGCGTCCGCTCGCTGCGGTCGTCACGACGTTGGTACGGCGTCCGGTCGTCGCGCCGATCCGGCCTACGGTCATCACGCTGATAGGGCGCCCGGTCGTCGCGGCGGTACGGCGTCCGGTCATCACGCTGATAGGGCGCCCGGTCGTCGCGGCGGTACGGCGTCCGGTCGTCGCGCTGATAGGGCGCCCGGTCGTCACGGCGATACGGCGTCCGGTCATCACGCTGGTAGGACGCCCGGTCGTCGCGCCGCTCCGGCCGACGGTCATCCCGCTGGTAGGACGCCCGGTCGTCGCGCTGATACGGCTTACGGTCGTCGCGCTGGTAAGGCGCCCGGTCGTCACGGCGGTACGGCGCACGGTCATCGCGCCGCTCCGGCCGACGGTCATCCCGCTGATAGGGCGCCCGGTCGTCGCGGCGATACGGCGTACGGGCATCCCGCCGCCGATCCTGGGAGGCGGCCGTCGACGCCGGGCGCGCGTCCGGGCGGTCCTCACGCCGCAAGTATTGGTCGCGCGCGGCCTTGGCCGCGCCGCGGCTCGGCGCCGCACCGCGGCGGGTGGCTCGGGCGGCGCGGGCAGCGGCCTTTTCGGCGGGCGTCCAGCGCGGCTTGCTGCGCGTGGTCGTGGTGTTGCGGGGCTTCATCGTGATCCTTGATCTGAACAGGCACGATGAGCCGCACCATGAACGCGGTGATCGTGCCGTCGCCGGTCATCTCCGGCGAACGGGCCGGGAGGCAGGACGCCAACCCGGCGGCCGACGGCAGGCAACGATGCACCGCCGTGGGCGTGAGAGAAGTGGTCTCCGCGCGAGCGACGCGCCCGCCGCGGACTTCCCGCGAGCCGCGGGAAAGGCCATCCTACCAGCGGCCAGGATCGCTGCGGCGCGGCACCATCGCGGCCAGGGCAGCACCGATCGCGACTCCGGTCAGATCGGCGACGACGTCCCACCCGTCGCCGCTGCGGTGCGGCAGCGCGAGGCCCTGGATGACCTCGCTCACCGGAGCGTGGATCGCCAGCACCACGGCCAGTACGACCCATCGGCGCAGCACCCGGGATGCTAACCACACGGGCAGCGCGAAGATGGTCACGTGGACGATCTTGTCGGCGCCGGCGAACAACGTCGGACCGCCGGGTGAGGGGTCGTAGAGCACGTACAGGTGCACGACGAGGGCCGCCGCCAGCAGCGCCGCCCAGGGCCGGGCCCGCCGGAGCCGGGGCCGGGTCGTGGCGGTGGGCTGAGCCCCCTGCGTCCGGGTCACCCGGGCATTGTCTCCCGCCTCGAACCGGACCAGCGGGAATGCTGCCGCGTCGCGGCCGTGTTGTACGGGCCATGAGCACTCAAGCCCTGACCGCAGAGACCTTCGAACCCACCGTCACCCAGGACGGCATCGTCCTGGTCGATGCCTGGGCCGCGTGGTGCGGTCCGTGCCGCCAGTTTGCGCCGGTCTTCGAGGCCGCCTCCGAGAAGCACAGCGACATCACCTTCGCCAAGCTCGACACCGAGGCCGAGCCGGCGCTGGCCGGGATGCTGGAGATCACTTCGATCCCGACGATCTTCGGGTTCCGCGACGGCGTCCTGCTGTTCGCCCAGCCGGGGGCGCTGCCCGCGCAGGCGCTGGAGCAGGTCATCGAGCAGATGCGCGGCATCGACATGGACGCCGTGCGGGCCGAGATCGCCAAGCAGGAGCAGTCGGGCGAGCCGGCCGCCGACGCCTGACCGTCCACACCGACCGACCAGCAGCACGACGAAGGTCCGAACCCTCAGGGCTCGGACCTTTGTCGACCTGCTGCGTGACGCGTCCGCGGTTGGTGGAGGTGGCGGGAATCGAACCCGCGTCCGCCGGCACCGAACCAGGACTTCTCCGGGTGCAGTGCGCTATGGATTTTCTCGGCCTCAGGGCTCGCGCGCACACGTCCCCTGACAGGCCCAGTCGAGTTAGAGTCCCGCGCCGTCCCCCGACATGACGGCGCAGCGAGCTACCTAGCTGACGCCAGGAACTGAGTCGGCAGCGAACTCAGGCTGACGGACTTCGAGGCTCGCTCAGGCGGCGAGGGCGAAGTCGGTGCGCTTGGAATCGGCACCTATTGGTTTGCCGGGATCGTTAACGAGATAACCCGACATCCTCGACCCGCTTCCCCTGGAATGACGACCGTCGTCGAAACCGATCACCCCCATGGAGCGGGCGCGTCACGCTGTGCAGTTGTCAAGCCGGCGCCCGTCGTACGGCGGACCCGGTGCCGCCCCGGACCTCTCTGGCCGGCGCGGCGGTCTTTCAGACTACCTGCGCAACGCCCCGACCGTCGACGCTTATTCCGGCGTCGACCCCTCGCGCGGCACGTCAGCTGCGCTGTTGCGGGGCGAGCTTGAAGCGCCGACCGCTGATCTCGTCGGGGGTGATCTCCAGGTAGTGGTATTTCTCCGTGGGTACCCAGGGGCGCAGCGGCAACGACTCGAAGAACTCGCGCTCCTCGTCGGTGTCGAGCTCGCGGGCGCGTCCGTAGATGATGACGCTCATCGCCTCCGTCGGGCGGACCTGGTCGAACTCGAACGCGATCTTGTGATTGATCGTCACGCTGAGCAACTTCGAGCCGGCGGCCGTGCGGATGTAGAGCTTGCGGTTGCGCGCGCAGTAGTTGACCGGGCAGATGTCCGGGTCGTTGGCTACGGCGAACGCGAGCCGCCCGAACTCGTGCGATTCCAGCAGTTCCCAGCAGCGCTCCTCATCGAGTGTGGTCACGACGTCATCGCTCATAGCGCAAGCTTCCTCTCGATCGCGACTGCCCGCCCGGTGGTCGTCCTGCGGGGCGGCCCGTGCCCGGAAGCCTAGTCCGGCCGGCGGACCGAATGGACGGAAGGGACCGCGGGGTAGGCCCGGGGGGGCCTGGCTGCCGGGCGCCGTGGGCGGGCCTGTCCACGTGCGGCGACCCGGCCCTGCCGCAAGCGCTGGTCAGCGGTTCGCGCGGTGCGACATGGCCCGCTCGGCCTCGCGACGGTCCTGCCGCTCACGCAGGGCGTGCCGCTTGTCGTATTCCTTCTTGCCCTTGGCCAGCGCCAGTTCGACCTTCGCGCGGCCGTCCTTGAAATACAGCGACAGCGGCACCAGCGTGTGGCCGGCCTCCTTGCTCTTGCCGGCGAGCTTGGCGATCTCGTCGCGGTGCAGCAGCAGCTTGCGCTTGCGCCGGGCCGCGTGGTTGGTCCAGGTGCCCTGGCTGTATTCGGGGATGTGGACGCCCTCCAGCCAGGCCTCACCGTCGGCGATCGTCGCGAAGCCGTCCACCAGCGAGGCGCGGCCCATCCGCAGCGACTTCACCTCGGTGCCCAGCAACACGAGCCCAGCCTCGACGGTGGCCTCGATGTGGTAGTCGTGGCGCGCCTTGCGATTGCGTGCGACGACATTGGTGCCCTTGTCCTTGGCCACGGCGCACCTCCTTCGCTCTCGCCCCCGGACCGGCCTGCCAGCCTACCCGTGGGCGCGCCGGGCCTCAGAACCAGCCGCGCGGGTTCACCGGGGCGCCGCCGACGCGCACTTCCCAGTGCATGTGGCAGCCGGTGGACAGCCCTGTGCTGCCGATGTAGCCGATCACGTCGCCGCGGTTGACCCGGGCGCCGGCGCTGGTGGCATAACCCTGCATGTGGTTGTACGTCGTGACGATGCCGCCGCCGTGATCGATCCAGACCGCGTTGCCGTAGCCGCCGGTGTATGCCGCGTGGATCACCGTTCCGGCGCCGCTGGCATGCACGGGCGTGCCGCAGGGCACCCCGATGTCCAGGCCCGAGTGCAACTCGCGGGTGCCCAGAATCGGGTTGATGCGCCACTCGAATTCGCTGGTGAAAGGCCCGTTCACGGGGAGCGCGAACTGTCCGTTGCCGCCCGACCAGCTGGAGCTGGGTACGCCGTAGCGGGCGGAGAGCTGGGCTGCGATGCGGTCGGACTCGGCCTGCAGCGCGGCGACCCGCTTCTCCTCGTCGCCCTTCTGGGCGGCGACGGCCGCGGCGGCGTCCTTCTGCTGGGCTTCGAGCGTCACCAGCTGCGCCCTGGTCTGATCGGCGAGCTGACGGGCCTGGGCCGCCTGGGCGAGCGCGGCCTGGGCCTGCAGTTGCAGGGTCGCGATCTGGCGCCGGGTCTCGGCGAGCTTGACCTGTTCGGCGTCCGCTTTGGCCTTGGCGACGGCCAGGTCCGCGAGCAGCGCGTTCTGGTTGTCGTTCACCTTCTCCAGGACATACATGTTGTCGGCCAGGTCCTGGGCCTTGTCGGTGTTGAGGACGGCGGCGAGGCGCTCCAGGCCGGATCCCTCGTAGGCCTGCCGAGCGATGTTGTTGCGGATGTCGGTGTTGCGGGCCTGCTCGGCCTTGATCGCCTCGATCCGGGCGAGGCCGTCGGCCTCCTCCTTCTTCGCCTTGGCCAGGTCGGCGTCGATAGCGACCTTGCGGTCCGTGGCGGCCTTCTCCTCGGCCTGGGCGCTGGCCAGCGCTCGCTGGGCCGCGGCGATGTTCTCCTGGGTCCTCTGCAGCGCCAGCACGGCGGTCTGAGCGGCGGCCGAGAGGTTAGCCAGTTTCGCGCGGGAGGCGTCCAGCTGACTGGCAACGCGGTCCCGCTGGGCGTCGATGTCGTCCGCCGCCGCGGGCCCGCCCAGCGTTCCGGCCGCGACGATAGCCACGCCCAGGGTCGCCACCCAGGTCGCGCGAGAGCGTCGACGACGTCCGGCGTAGGGAGCCTTCGGATCGTTTTCGTACACCAGGGAACCGCCTTCGGGGTGACCGCAATGCCAGGGGAGAACCAATGCCAGGGAGAACCATCGTCCGGCCGGATGTCGTGCCGGCCAAACCGCCTGCGCTGGATGACATTTCCACCGTAGGGGCGGCTGACCAGGCCGGCGTCAACGACACGCCAGCCGGCCGGAGCAGTGGGATACAAGAACCCGTCGAATCCTATCGGCTCGGACCGCGAAGTCTTGACCCGTCTCAGCGAATTTGACTGATGACAAAGGCTCTTCGGTGAGCGGGGGGCCTTCGCCAGAGGCTGGCGCGGGGGGCCGGCGCGGCGGGCGGGCGCGGGCCCGGCCCGCACGGCGACGGCTGGGCTTCAGACCCGGACGTGCCGGACCAGCGCCACCCAGGACACGACCACCCCGACGACGAGGCCGAGCAGCACGGTCCACGGCGCGACGGCCCACACATCCGGCATGTCGATCCACCGGAAGTCCTGGAATCGGGCGGCGAGCTGCGTGACGCCGTACCGCACCATCGCCCACAACCCCAGCACCGCCAGTCCGGCGCCGACGAGCACCGCCAGCACGGTCTCCAGCATGAACGGCAATTGGATCGCCGCCTTGCTCGCGCCGACCACCCGCTTGATCCCGGTCTCCCGCCGCCGACTGAAGGCGACCTGCCGGATCGTGGTCGAGGTGAGCAACACCGTACAGACCAGCATGAGCCCGGCCAGCGCCCAGGCGACATTGCGCAGCACGTCCATGACGCGGAACAGCGGCTCCAGGATGGCCCGGATGTCCTTGACCGAGGACACCCCGGGGGCACCGCTGAAAGCCGTATACATCGTGTCGTAGTCCTTGGGGTCGGCGAGCTTGACGCGGTACGCCGCGGGGATCGCCTCCTTGGGCGTGTCCTGGAACGCCGGATTGGTGAACTGCTCCTTGAACCGCTGGTAGGCCTCGTCCTGGCTCTCGAAGGTGACTTCCTTGACCACCGGTCGCATCAACTCCAGGTCGGCGCCGATCCGGTCGATCTGCTCCTGGGTGGCCGCCTGCCGGCCGCAGCTCGGTTCGCTGGAGTTCTTGATGCACAGGAAGATCGACACCTCGACCTTGTCGTACCAATAGCCCTTCGCGGTCTCGACTTGGCGCTGGGCCAGCAGCCCGACGCCGAAGAAGAGCAGCGAGACGGCGGTGACGATCATGATCGAGATCGCCATCGAGGCACTGCGGCGCAGCCCGGTCCAGGCCTCGCCGAGCAGGAACAGGGGCCTCATCGCCGCCCCCTGCCATAGACACCGCGCGCTTGGTCGCGCACCACCGCGCCGTCCGCGAGTTCGATGACCCGCTTGCGCAGCTGGTTGACGATCTCGTCGTCGTGGGTGGCCATCAGGACCGTGGTGCCGCGGCCGTGGATGTCGTCGAGCAGGGAGACGATCTCCAGGCTGGTGGTCGGGTCCAGGTTGCCGGTGGGCTCGTCGGCCAGCAGCAGGGTCGGGTTCTTCACGACCGCCCGGGCGATCGCGACCCGTTGCTGTTCGCCGCCGGAGAGCTCGTGCGGCATTCGCTTCGCCATCCCTGTCAACCCCACCAGCTCCAGCGACTCGGTCACCGCCCGCCGGATGACCCGGCGGGGATGGCCCAGGACGTGCATCACGTAGGCCACGTTGTCGTAGACGGACTTCTCGGGCAGCAGCCGGAAGTCCTGGAAGACCATCCCGATGTCGCGGCGTAGGCCCGGCACCTGGCGGCGGCGCATGCTGGTGACCTCCCGGCCCGCGACGGTGATCCGGCCCTGGCTCGGGCGCTCCTCGCACAGGACGAGCCGTAGCATCGTCGACTTTCCGGATCCGGAGGCGCCGACGAGGAAGGCGAACTCGCCGTCGGTGATGGTCAAGGTCACGTCGTCCAAGGCGGGTCGCTGCTTACGCCCGTATCGCTTGGAGACGCCGTCGAAGTCGATCATGCGTTCAGGCAATCCTTATGCGTCCTGGGGGTCGGTGCGCTGCCGCCAGCCTAAGCGCCGCGCGGCGTCGCGCCGGCCACCCGGGCGCGCGTGGCGTTGCGTCGAGGCGGTCGGCAATTCCCCTGACCGATCGGCTCGTTGCCACCTGGCGGAACGAACCGCCCGGTACTGCGGCCGGTCCCGGGCCAGGGCAGTCGCACGCGTCCCCGACCTTCGTCCTTGATTCCTCCGAGGCATCGAAACAGGACGTCCCGCCATGGTTGGATGAGGCCCATGACGCGACAGATCGGTGTGACAGAGCTCGCCCTCCGGGACGCGCACCAGAGCCTCATGGCGACCCGCATGGCCATCGAGGACATGGTCGATGCGTGCGCAGACATCGACAAGGCCGGCTTCTGGAGCGTGGAGTGCTGGGGTGGCGCCACCTTCGACTCCTGCATCCGGTTCCTCAACGAGGATCCCTGGGAGCGGCTGCGGACGTTCCGCAAGCTGATGCCCAACTCCCGCCTGCAGATGCTGCTGCGCGGTCAGAACCTGCTCGGCTACCGGCACTATGCCGACGACGTCGTGGACCACTTCGTGGACAAGGCCGCCGAGAACGGCATGGACGTCTTCCGCGTCTTCGACGCCCTGAACGACCCGCGCAACCTCGAGCGCGCGATGGCCGCCGTGCACAAAACCGGCAAGCACGCCCAGGGCACCATCTGCTACACCACCTCGCCGCTGCACACCGTCGACGGCTACGTCCAGCTGGCCCGGCAGCTGCGGGACATGGGCGCCCAGAGCCTCGCGTTGAAGGACATGGCCGCGCTACTCAAGCCTGCGCCGGCATACGACATCGTCAAGGCCATCAAGGCCGAGATGCCCGACATGCAGATCAACATCCACTGCCACGCCACCACCGGGGTGACGCTGGTGTCGTTGATGAAGGCGATCGAGGCGGGCGCGGACGTCGTCGACACCGCGATCAGTTCGATGTCGCTCGGCCCCGGCCACAACCCCACCGAGTCGCTGCAGGAGATGCTCGAGGGCACCGACTACGCGGCCGACCTGGACAAGGCGCTGCTGCGCAAGGTGCGAGACCACTTCGCGACCGTCAAGCCCAAGTACGCCCAGTTCATGAGCGCCTTCACCGTCGACACCGACATCTTCGACAGCCAGATCCCCGGCGGGATGATCTCCAACATGGAGTCCCAGCTCAAGCAGCAGGGCGCCGGCGACAAGCTGCGTGAGGTCCTGGCGGAGGTGCCGAACGTGCGCAAGGCCTCCGGATACCCGCCGCTGGTGACCCCGTCCAGCCAGATCGTGGGCACGCAGGCCGTCTTCAACGTGCTGATGGGTCCCTACAAGGTGCTCACCGCCGAATTCGCCGACCTGATGCTGGGCTACTACGGGCACACCCTGGGCCAGTACGACCCGGCGGTCGTCGCCAAGGCCAAGGAGCAGACCGGCAAGGAGCCGATCGAGCAGCGGCCGGCCGACCTGATCCCCGCCGAGTTCGACACCCTGAAGAAGGAGGCCGCCGCGCTGGACGGCTTCAACGGCACCGACGAGGACGTCCTGACCTACGCGATGTTCCCCAAGGTGGCGCCGGGCTTCTTCAAGACGCGGCCGGAAGGGCCCAAGTCGGTGGCCAAGGACCCCGCCGAGCTGGAGGCCGAAAAGCTCGCGGCGCTCGGCGACGGCAAGAGCGGGCCGGTACGCACCCCGATCAAGTACGACGTGACCATCGACGGTCGCACCCACAACGTCGCCGTCAAGCCGGTCTGACCGGCGCACGGACCCCACGGACACCGGAGAAAGGCCGTCATGGCGAATACACCGAAGACGATGGCGGAGCGCATCGCGGAGCTGCGGGAGCGGCGCGCCCGGCTGGAGGCCGGCGGCGGGGCCGCCCGGCACGACAAGCAGCACGAGTCGGGCAAGCTCACCGCGCGCGAGCGCCTGGACCTGCTGCTCGACCCGGGCACGATGGAGGAGATCGGACTGTTCGCCGAGCATCGGACCACGATGTTCGGCATGGACAAGGCGGTCATGCCGGCTGATGGCGTGGTCACCGGCACCGGCCATGTGTTGGGTCGGCCCATCCACTTCGCCAGCCAGGACTTCTCGGTGGCTGGTGGCTCGGCCGGCGAGATGCACAACACCAAGGTCAGCAAGGCCCAGCATGCCGCCCTGGAGAACGGCACGCCGTTCGTCTGCATCAACGACTCGGGCGGCGCCCGGGTGCAGGAGGGCGTGGACTCGCTCTCCGGCTACGGCAAGGTGTTCTACCAGAACGTCATGCTCTCCGGGGTGTGCCCGCAGGTCTCGATCATCATGGGCCCCTGCGCCGGCGGCGCCGTCTACTCCCCCGCCCTGACCGATTTCATCATCCAGACCAATGCGGCCCGGATGTTCATCACCGGCCCGGACGTCATCAAGCAGGTCACGGGCGAGGTGGTCAGCGGCGAGGACCTGGGTGGCCCGATGGCCCACATGGTGCGCTCCGGCGTGACCCACTTCGTGGCCGAGAACGACGAGCAGGCCCTGCTGATCGCCAAGAAGCTGCTCAGCTTCCTGCCCAGCAACAACACCGAGGACCCGCCGTTCGTCCCGGGCCACGACATCGTCGAGCCGGACGAGTCGCTCAACGACATCATCCCGGACGACCCCAAGAAGGCCTACGACGTGCGCGACGTCATCGTCAAGCTCGCCGACGCCGGGGACTTCCTGGAGGTGCAGGCCGGCTACGCGATGAACATCGTGATCGGCTTCGGCCGCATCGCCGGCAACGTGGTGGGCTTCATCGCCAACCAGTGCAACCAGATGTCGGGGGTGCTCGACATCAACGCCTCGGACAAGTCGGCCCGCTTCGTCCGGTTCTGCAACGCCTTCAACATCCCGTTGGTCACCCTGGTCGACGTACCCGGCTTCATGCCCGGCACCCAGCAGGAGTACGGCGGAATCATCCGGCACGGCGCCAAGCTGCTGTTCGCCTACTCGGCGGCCACGGTGCCCAAAATCACCGTGGTGCTGCGCAAGGCCTATGGCGGGGCGTACATCGCGATGTGCTCCAAGGATCTGGGGGCCGACCGGGTCTATGCCTGGCCCAGCGCCGAGATCGCCGTGATGGGTGCCGAGGGCGCCGCGGGCGTGGTGTTCCGCAAGGAGATCGCCGCCGCCGAGGACCCCGCGGCCAAGCGGCAGGAGCTGATCGACCTCTATCGCAACGCCTTCAGCACGCCGTACGTCTCGGCGGCCCGCGGCTACGTCGATGACGTCATCGAACCGGCCGAGACCCGCCATTACATTGCGCGCGCCCTCGAGGTGCTCCTCACCAAGCGCGACATGCGGCCCGCCAAGAAGCACGGCCTGATCCCGCTGTGATCGGCATCCGAGCAGACCAGGAAGGAACTCCATGAGCGAGGACGCACAGCACGTCGAGGTCGCGCAGCTGCTCGAGGCCATCGAGAAGCTCACCGAGCGGATCGACGCACTCGAGGAGCACATGCACCAGTTCCACCCGCCGGGCGACGTGCCGGAGGAGGTACTCCTGGCCATCAGCGCCGCCTGCGCGGCCTACCTCGGTCACCGGGCCAAGGTCAAGCAGGTGCACGTGCGCCGTCGGACGAACACCTGGGCCGCGATGGGCCGGTCCGACGTGCAGCACTCGCACCACATCTCGCACGGCCAGTCTTGGTAGAAGGGGTAGGGACGACGGATATGAAGCTCAAGGTCACGGTCAATGGAATCGCCTACGACGTCAACGTCGAGGTCGAGGAGGAGCCCGCCCCGACCCTCGGCGCCATCATGATCGGCAGCACCTCGGCCTACGGGGTGACGCCGACAGCGGCGAAGGCGACCGCGGACGCCCGCAACGGGCTCACCGCACCCCTCGCGGGAACCGTAGTGAAGATCATGGTCAGCGAGGGTGACGCGGTGAAGGCCGGGCAGACCCTCATGCTGTTGGAGGCCATGAAGATGGAGACCGAGATCACCGCCCCCGCGGACGGCACCGTCTCCGCGGTGGACGTCGCCGTCGGCGAGGCCGTCCAGGGTGGCCAGGTTCTGCTCGAATGGGCCTGAGCAAGCACTGACGTACGACGTGCAGGGGCGCCCGGTCGATCCGACCGGGCGCCCCTGGCCGTTAATTGGGAAGAGCCCCGTTAGCGGAGGATGGCGTCCACGTCGGCCTTGGCCTCGGCCAACCCTAGACCCGTCTCCTCGCGGTGCACCTTGATCGCCGCAATCGTGCGGCCCGACAGGGCCAGCTGACGGACGCGGTCGGAGGTACGCGCCGGAGGTGGCAGCCGGCCCAGGTCGACGCCCGCCACCCTGGCCAACTGCGCGACCTGCGCCTCCAGCACCGCGACGCGGTGCCGCAGGTCCGCGGCCCCGCGTTCCGGCGGCGGTGACATCAGTCCCAACTTCTGTGCCCATCCCATGACCCCACCCTGGCAGGCGCGGGCGCCGGCCCGCCACCGGGCCCCTTCGCCACCAGAGCGATCGGTGCCCCGCGCCGCACGGCACGGCTGGTCAGCGCAGCGTGGCCTCAGCCCCAGGCGCCGGGAGCAGCGCGAGTTCCGCGCGGGTGGGCAATCCCTCCCAGTCCCCGCGGGTCGCCACGCAGAACGCGGCGCAGTCGATGCCCCGAGCGAGGCGGCCCCTGGCGTCGAGGCCGTCCAACACCCCGGACAGATAGCCCGCCACGAGCGCGTCTCCCGCGCCGACCGCGTCGACGACGGTCACCGGCCGCGCGGACAGGTCGACCCGCTCGCCGTCGGATCCGAACCAGCTGGCGCCTTCCGCGCCGCGCTTCACGACGATCTCGCTGACCCCGGCCTCGAAGAGCCGCGTCACCGAGACGGCCTCGTCGGTCCCCTCCTCGGTGAGCAGATCCAGTTCGTCCGCGGAGGCGACGACGATGTCGACGCAGGCGCCCGCAGTGCCGTCGGCCAGCGGCGCCAAGGCGGCTCGCGCCGCGGCCCGGGTCCACAGCCCGGCCCGGTAGTTCACATCGAGGCAGGCGCGAGTCAGCGCCGGCCGGCGGGCCAGCGCCTCGGTGAGCGCCGCCGCCGGACCCGGCCCGAGCGCCGGCGTGATCCCGGTGACGTGCAGCAGCCGGGGAGCGGCGTCGAGGGCGGCGCGGACGTCGGCATAGCTCACCCCCGACCCAGCGGACCCGGTGCGGTTGTAGGCGACCCGGGTCAGGTCGGCCGTGCGGGCCTCGACCAGCATGGTGCCGGTCGGCCGCGTCGGGTCCCGGCGGACCAGATCGCTCGCCACGCCCTCCGCCGCCAGCGCACGCAGGACCGCGTCCCCCGGCGCGTCCGCGCCGACCACGCCGGCCCAGGCGACCCGGTGGCCGAGCCGGGCCATGCCGATCGCCACGTTGGTCTCGGCGCCTGCGATGTGGGTGCTGGCCGCACCCCCCGGGGTCAGGGCCCCGACGGTCCGGACCGAGAGCAGGGCCTCACCGAGCGTCACCAGGTCTCGCACGGCGGCTATTCCCCGGCTCCGGGCGCGCCTGCGGTGGCCGCCAGATAGCGCCGGGCACGCTCCGCCAGCGCCGTCAGGTCCCCGCCGGAGGCGGCGTCGCCGACGAGCGGGGAGCCGACGCCCACGGCCACCGCGCCGAGCCGAAGGTAGTCGGCCGCCTCGGCGAGGCCGACGCCGCCGACCGGGATGAACGGTACGTCGGGCAGGGGATCGCGCAGGGCCTTCAGGTAGGCCGGGCCGCCCACCGAGGCCGGGAACAGCTTCACGGCGGTGACCCCGGCGAGCCGGGCGGCGATCGCCTCGGTGGCCGTATAGGCCCCGGCCAGCACCGGCAGGCCGGCATCGACGGCGGCCGGCACGGCCGGCGTCATCCCGGGGGTCACCACGAAGCCGGCGCCGGCCGCGATCGCCCCGGCGAGGTCGCCGCGGGTCAACACGGTGCCGGCGCCGACGTGGCAGGAGCGGGCCGCCCCGGCGGTGGCCGCGGCGATCCGCTCGATGGCCGTCAGGGCGCCCGGGGTGGTCAGCGCCACCTCGACGACCCGGACGCCGGCGTCAAACAGCGTGAGCGCGCTCGCCACCGCCGCCTGGCCAGAGCCGCCGCGGATGATCGCGACCAACCGGGTCCGCGTGAGCAGGTCGAGCAGTTCCGCGGGCAGGAGGCTCACCACTCCGCGAACTCCCCCGTGGGCTGGCGCCAGAGCGGCCCGCGCCAGGAGTGCCCGACGACGGCGGCACGACGTACCGCGGCGTCGTCGATTTCGATGCCGAGACCGGGCCCGGTGGGCCGGTCGAGGTAGCCGTCCCGGTGCCGCAGCGGGGCCGTGTCAAGCAGGTAGTCGAACAGGTCGGCATCGGTGTTGTAGTGGATGCCGAGGCTCTGCTCCTGGATGAGATGGTTGTGCGCCGCGAAGCCGACCTGCAAGCAGGCGGCCAGCGCCAGCGGACCCAACGGGCAATGCGGGGCCAGGAAGGCCCCGAAGGTCTCCGCGAGGGCGGCGATCTTGTGCACCTCGGTGATGCCCCCGGCGTGCGAGAGGTCGGGTTGGACGACCGCCACGCCGGCCTGCAGCACCGGCAGGAACTCCTGGCGGCCATAGAGGCGCTCGCCCGTGGCGATCGGCGTCGAGGTGCCCTGCACCATCTGGTCGATGAGGTGCTGGTTCTCCGGGGCGGTCGGCTCCTCGAGGAAGAAGGGACGGTAGGGCTCCAGCAGCGGCGCGACCCGCCGGGCGCTGGCCAGCGAGAACCGCCCGTGGAAGTCGACCGCGACGTCCCTGTCGTCGCCGAGCACCGTGCGGGCCGCGGCGACGCGCGCGACCACGGCGTCCAGCTCGGCGACGCTGGCCATCGGCGAAATCCGGCCACTGGCGTTCATCTTCACCGCCGTCAGCCCCCCATCGACGGCCTGGGCGATCGCGTCCGCCACCTGAGCCGGTTCGTCGCCGCCGACCCACCCGTAGACCCGGATCCGGTCGCGCACCGGACCACCGAGCAGCTGGTGCACCGGCGCCCCGTAGTGCTTGCCCGCGATGTCCCACAGTGCCTGGTCGATCCCCGCGACGGCGCTGGCCAGGATCGGTCCGCCGCGATAGAAGGAGCCCTTGGTCAGCACCTGCCAGTGGTCTTCGATGCGCAGCGCGGGGGCGCCGATGATCAGCTCGGACAGCTCGGCGACGGCGGTGGCGACGGTCGCGCTGCGGCCCTCGCAGGTGGCCTCGCCCCAGCCGACGATGCCGTCGTCGGTTTCGAGCCGCACGAACAACCAGCGCGGCCGGACCAGGAAGGTCTCGACGCGCGAGAGGCGCGGGCCCGGGACCGCTGTCGTCATCCGCCTCATCCCTTCGTGGCCCCGGCGGTCAGGCCGGAGACGATGTACTTCTGCGTGAACAGGGCGATGAGCATGATCGGCAGCGTGACGATGGTGGCCGCGGCCATCAGGCCACCCCAGTCGATCGAGGCGTAGCCGACGAAGTCGAAGATCGCCACCGGCAGCGTCTTGGTGCGCTGCCCGGACAGCACCAGCGCGAACATGAAGTTGTTCCAGCTGAAAATGAAGGCCAGGATCGAGGCCGTCGCCATCCCCGCCCGGGCCAAGGGCAGCGTGATGTGCCAGAACGCCCCGATGTGAGTGAGCCCGTCGACGAGTCCGGATTCCTCCAGCTCCAGGGGCATCGACTCGAAATAGCCCATCATGATGTACACGATCAGCGGCAGCGCCACGAACATGTGGGCGAGGATCAGGACGCCGTACGTGTTGACCATCCGCAGGTTGGAGAACACGTAATACCAGGGCACCAGCAGCGAGACGCCAGGGATGACCCGGGCCATCAACACGACCAGAGCCTCGCGCTTCATCGCGAAGCGGGCCATGGCGTAGGCCGCGGGTACGCCGAGCACCAGCGAGGCGACCGTGGAGACCGCGGCGACCAGGAAACTGTTCCAGATGAACGCCGTGTAATTGGCCTGCTGCAGAACGTTGGTGTAGTTCTCCAGGGTCGGCGTGAAGGCGAAGGTCTTGGCGTTGTCATAGATGTCGACATTGGTCTTGAGTGAAGCCATCACCATCCAGACCAGCGGCCCGAGCAGGGTCGCGACGACGATCACCAGGGCGCCGACCCGGAAGAGGCGATATCCGCGTTTGCCCATCTCAGACCTCGTCCCTGCGTCGGGTCAGCACCCACATCGCGCCGATGATGATGAGGAAGAACACCATGAGGACGGCCGAGGACTTCGCATATTCGTTGTAGTCGAAGCTGAGCCCGTAGGCGTAGACATTGAGCGTCTCCACCTCATGGAACGAGCCACCGCCCTTGCCCTTGGTGGCATAGAGGATGTCGAAGGTCTTCAGCGCGTCGATGCCCCGCAGCAGCACCGCCACGATCACGGTGGGCATGAGCAGCGGTAGCGTCACGTGCCGGAACCGCTGCCAGGCGTTGGCCCCGTCGATCTTGGCCGCTTCCTGCGGTTCCTCCGACAGGCTGGTCAGTCCCGCCAGGAGAATGAGGACGACCATCGGCGTCCATTGCCAGATGTCGATCAGCATCGTGGTCGGCAAGGCCGTGCTCTCCCCGGCGAGCCAGGGCTGCGGGGGAATCCCGACGGCCCCCAGCACCGAATTGGCGAAGCCGATATTGGGATCGAAGATCAGCCGCCACATCATGCCGACCGCGACCGGGGTCGCCACCAAGGGCAACAACACCGCGACCCGCACGAAGCGCTCGCCCTTGAACGGACGCCACAGCAGCAGGGCGATGCCCATGCCCAGGATGAGTTCCGCCGTGAGCGTGACGCCGGTGAAGGCGAAGGTGCGCCACACCGCCGGCCAGAATCGCGTGGTGTCCGTCAGGATGCTCGTGTAGTTGCCGATGCCGATGAACTCGGCCTCGGCCCGCACCGAACCCTGGGAGTCGGTCAGGCTGAGATAGATCGTCCAGGCGAGCGGGACGATGATGAGCGCGGCGACAAAGATCATCGCCGGCGCGGCGAACAACCACTTGCGGTGGGCATTCGCCCATCGAGACAAGCCCGAGTCCCCCGTGCCCGGGCGCGCTGCCAACGCCATGAGATTCCTTTCGAAAGCTGCGGTGCGCGCCCGGGCCGGCGGGCCTACTTGTCCTCGGCCAGGAACGCGCTGTAGGCGTCCTGGGCCTTCTTGACCGAGGCCGCCACGTCGGCACCCGTGATGGCGTCGACGATGGGCTGGCCGACGATCTCGCGGGCCTTGGCGACCCTCACGACCAGCGGACGGTCGTGACCGACACCGCCCGCGGCGCTCTTCTTGATGGCCTCGGCCAGATCCTTCGGGTAGGTCGAGATGCCGTCGGCGCTGGCCCACACGGACTCGCGCGGGCCGGGGTTGCCGGCCTTCTGCATGGTGGCCACCATCGCCTTGCTGGTCGCCCACTTGATGAACTTCCAGGCGTTGTCGCCGTTCTTGCTGGCCGCGTTGACCCCCAGGGCCCAACTCGGAATGTTGTAGGGCTTGCTGCCGGCGGGACCGGCGGGGAAGACCGCGAAGCCGACCGTGTCGGCGACCTTCGACTTGGCCGGATCGGTGGCGTTCTTGTAGAGCGAATCGGCCTCGGTGTAGAGCGCCGCCTGACCCTGGGTGAAAATCGCCATGGCCTGTTGCCAGCTCATGTCGGTGCTGACGTTGGCCGGGCCCGAATTCTTGATGAGGCCTCCGTACATCGAGTAGGCCTTCTTGGCCTGGTCGGTATCGAGCGTGGCCTTGCCGTCGGCGTCGAAGTCGCCGCCGAAACTGAACAGGAAGCTGCTGAACTGGGTGACCGCTGCCGACTTGCCGGTGCGCGCCACGAAGCCGGCGACGCCCGGGTTGTCGGCCTTGAGCTTGGCGGCGGCCGTTTGCAGCTCATCCAGCGTGGTCGGCACCGTCAGACCGGACTTGGTGAGCAGGTCCTTGCGGTAATAGAGGACCTCGCGCTCGGTGATGATGGGCGCACCGACGACCTTGCCGTTGTAGGTCACGGCGTCCGCCGGGCCCTTCTGGAAGTCCTTGAAGTCCCAGTCGGCGTCGTTCTTGAGGCTGTCCGGCAGCGCCGCGAGGTATTTGTTCTTGGCGAACAGCTTGCCCTCCTGCAGCGGCCGGTACATCATCACGTCGATCTCGTCGGTGCCCGCGTTCAACTTGACGTTGTACTGGTCGGAGAGCTGGTCCTCGGCGAGCTGGTTGACCTCGACCTTGAGCCCGGACTCCTTCTCGAAGTCGGGCAGGGACTTCTTGATGGTGTCGGTCCACGGGTGGTTGGCGAGCGTCACCCGCAGGGTCTTGGAGCCACCCCCGCCCGCGCCGCCGGCCGTGCCGGAGTCACCTCCCCCACAGGCGGAGAGCCCGGTGGTGAGGGCAACGGCCAGAGCCAGACTGAGCGGAACGGTACGACGCATCTCAACTCCATCGTTGACGGCCGCCGCGCGGCTCGGCGGCGGATGAGCTGATCGGCCGGCCGTCCCACGGTATGGCGGCCGCCGAGTTCCCTCACTGTACGGATATGGACATATGAAAACAACCAGATTGGGTGAATTCACCTGCCATATTTTCCCGAAGGTGGCTACGCTGAGCGCATGACAGCCTCCGGGCGGGTGCCCCAGTCGCTCCACGACCAGGTCGTGGGGGCCATCGGCACGGCGATCTGCGACGGCGTCTTCCCAGCCGGGCACATCCTGTCCATCGACGCCCTCGCGGCGCAGCACGGGGTCTCCCGGCCGGTCGTCCGCGAGGCGTGCCGGGTGCTGACCGCCCTGGGGCTGGTCGCCTCGCGACGCCGGGTGGGCACGGTGGTCCAGCCGACGACGCGCTGGATGGCCTTCGATCCTCGAGTGATCCGGTGGCGGTTGGCGTCCTCGGATCGCCTCGCCCAACTCGTCGTACTCACCGAGCTACGCACCGCCATCGAGCCTCAGGCCGCCCGGCTCGCCGCGCAGCGTCGCCCCGACGCCACCGCCACCGAACTCGTCGTCCTCGCGGCCCGCCTCTGGGATTCCGGCAGCGCCGGTCGCGGCCCGGAGTTCCTCGCTCACGACCTGAAGTTCCACCGCTTGCTCCTGCAAGCGTCGGGGAACGACATGTTCGCCCACCTCGGCGACGCCGTCGCGGAGGTTCTGGCCGGCCGGCACCAGTACGGCCTGTTTCCCGAGCGCCCTGCTCAGGAAGCCCTGCAATGGCACATGGACGTCGCCCAGGCGGTGCAACGCGGCGACGCCGCATGCGCCTTCGAGACCATGGTCAAGATCGTGGACCGAAGCCTCGCCGAGAGCGCGGCTCTGTGGGAGCGGGCTCCCTCGCCGGGGTCAGCCTCCGAGCCCTCGTCCCGCACCGTTCCGGACGGCGCTGACCGTGCGGAGGGTGCGGACGGTCGGTCAGGCTGACGTGGCGGCGCGCGCCCGCGGAGCCTGCGTGCCGACCGTGGGACGGGCGGCCGGCGAGGCCGCCAACGGCCGCGTGCCGCTGAGCCCCTCGATCTGGTGCAGGGACACCTCGGGGGCCTCCTCGGCGGGGGCGAGAACGAACGACGGCCATCCGGACGGGACGCTGCCCGATGTCTTTGCGCTCACCCTCACATCATCGTTCGCCGAGGTCAGGCGCATGAGTGGAAAAGTACTTACGAGTCGCTAACGTGAGGAAGGTCTCGCCGCAACGGCGTACGTCGGCCGGGGTGGCCCACGATCAACGCTGCGCCAGGAGCGCCCGGAGCAAGCCCGCACCCGTCGCCGCGTCGTCGACGGTGATCACGAGCGGACGGCCGGCGATGCGGTCCACCCGAAGCCCCGGGCCGGCCCGCAGGATGACCCCGACCTCACCGCGCCGGGACAGGCGCAGGCCCCAGCCGCCGAAGGCCAGCGGCGCCACCTCGACGACGTCGGCGGCCGCGATCCGCCCCAAGGGGACCCGATAGCGCGGCACGCCCAAGAGGCCGCTCAGGGTCAGCCCGCGAGCATCGACGGTGACCCGTACGCCGCCGACGGCCACGGCCGCCACGGCCAGCGCCGCGCTGCCCCAGACCTGCGTCGGGGAGTCCGCGAGGAGACCGCCGCCGAGACTGGCTGCGGCGCCGACCAGCAGGACGGCCGGCAGCCAGGGGCGCGGGCGGGCCAGCTGCGTCCAAACGGCCACGCCGTCGGCCGGCACCCGGACCGGGCGAACGGGGCGGGTCATCGCGACCGGCCCGGCGACTCGTCGGCCAGCAGGGCCAGCACCTCCTCGCGCGCCATGCCGTGGGCCCGCGCCAGGTCGGCCAGCTCGCGCGCGGCCGCCTCGACCTGAGCGCGCCCCTCGGGGCGACGTGTCACCACCGCACCGCGACCACGTCGCAACTCGATCACTCCCTCGTCCGCAAGCATCCGGTAGGCCCGCAACACCGTGTGCATGTTCATCCCCAGCGACTCGGCGAGGTCTCGGGCGGCGGGCAGCCGCTCCCCGGGGGTCACGTCCCCGCGGACGATCGCCCCGCGGATGGCCGCGACCAGCTGCAGGTACAGCGGGTTGCGGTGATCCGGATGCAGCACGACGAACACCCCGCAAGAGTAGCCCAACCGCGCAGGGTTGTTCTAGAGTAAGTAGAACTACTTCGGTCACGAAGTGGGACCTTTTCGGGATGGGGAGAGAGGTCATGGACGCCTCGCCGTGGTGGGCCGCGGTGGCCCCCCTCGTCGTACTCGCCCTCGCCGTCGACGTGGGCTGCCTGATCGACCTGTGGCGCCGTGGCGCGCCGGCCCACCTGCCCCGGTGGGCCTGGACCGTCATCGTGCTGGTGTCGTTCCCGTTGGGACCGCTGGCCTACCTTTGGCTGGGGCGCCGCCAGGAGTCCCACCGAGACCATGGCTGACCTGCTCCGCACCGCCGGGCTGACCCGCGACTTCGGCGGCGGCGCCGGCGTCTTCGAGGTCTCCATCGCGGTCCCGCAGCGGGGCTGCTATGCCCTCATCGGCCCCAACGGGGCTGGCAAGACGACCCTGTTCACGCTGCTCACCGGCATCGACCGGCCCGACGCGGGGAGCATCTCCTGGGCACCCGACGGTGACGCGATCGCCTACTGCCCGGACACGCCCGCGTTCGAACCGTGGCTGACCGCTGCCGAGGTGCTGGCCCAGTCGGCCACCCTGGCCGGCCGAGCCCGACCCCGCGGCCCCGCCCACGCGCCCCGGGAGGCCCTGGCCCGCTGCGGGTTGACGCCCGTCGCCGACCGACGCGTCGGGGCGTTCTCCCGCGGCATGACCCAGCGTCTCGGGATCGCGGCCGCCCTGGTCGTCCCCGCCCAGCTGCTCATTCTCGACGAACCCACCAGCGCCCTGGACCCGACCGGTCGCCACGAGATCCGGGCGCTGATCCGCACCCTCGCCGCCGACCGCGCCGTGCTGCTCTCGAGTCACTCGCTGTCCGAGGTGGAGAAGGTCGCCGAGGTCGTCGGGGTGCTGCGGGCCGGGCGACTGATCGCGCAGGCGCCGCTGAGCGAGCTCATTCGGGCGGCCCTGCAACCTCGCTGGACCCTGCGCACCGAGCCCGGAGTCGATCTCGCCGTCGCGAGCCGGACGCTTGCCGCCCAGCCCGGCGTCACCGCCGCGGCGCCCGCCGGCGCGGCCACCCTGACGGTGAGCTTCGCCGACCTGGCCACCGGGGCGAGGCTGCTCGCCCCGACCCTGGCCACCGCCGGAATCCCCCTGGTGTCCGCCCAGCCCGACGGCGGCGACCTCGACGCCGCCTTCGCCGCGATCCTGGAGCGGGCGCGATGACCACGCCGGGCCTGTCCCCGACCCGCGTCGAATGGCTGCGGGTGCTGCGCACCCACCGTCTCCTGGGAACCGTGCTGGTCTTCGCCGTGCTCGGGCTCAGCCAGCCGGTCTTCCTGCGGTACGCCGCACAGATCATGGCCCGCGTCGGTGGCGGCGGCGTGAGCATGAGCTTCCCCCAACCGACCGCGCCGCTGGCCCTGAGCGCCTACCTCGGCCAGGCCGCCCAGCTCGGGGCGCTGCTGGCCGCGTGGGTCACGATCGCTGCCTGCTCACTGGACGCGACGTACCCCCTGGCCTGCTACTACCGCACCCGCCAGCCGTCCGGTCCGCGGCTGCTCGCGCCCCGGCTCGCGGTGTCACTGCTGACCGCGGTCGCCGCGTACGTCGTGGGCTGGGCCTGCGCCGGATACCAGACCGCCGTGCTCATCGGCGGGCTGGACGCCACCCTGCTGGCCCGCGCCCTCATCGGCGGGGCCGCCTATCTCACGCTCGCCGTGGCCCTGGCCGCGGCCGTCGCGACCTGGTTGCGGCGCCCCCTGCCGGCGCTCGGGATCATGGCGGCCCTTCTGCTCGTCGGGCTGCCGCTGCTGGCCGCGATCCCCGCCGCCGCGCGGTGGGCGCCCGGGGCGCTGCTCACGGCAGCAAGCGGGTGGGCCGACCTCGCCCCGCCGCTGACCGGGACGCTGCTCGCCGCGACGGCGTTCGTCGGGCTCGCCTGGTACGGCGCCCACCGCGGGCGTCCGCGGCGCTGACCGCCGAGCCGCGCCACGGTGTGGCCTGATGTCAGTTCGCGGCCTCGTCCCGTTCGAGCGAGCGCTTCCAGCGGATCCCGGCCTCGATGAAGGCGTCGATGTCGCCGTCGAAGACCCCGGAGGTGTTGCCGACCTCGTGCTCCGTGCGCAGGTCCTTGACCATCTGGTAGGGGTGCAGCACATAGCTGCGCATCTGGTCGCCCCACTCGCCCTTGACATTGCCGGCCAGCGCCTTCTTGGCGGCGGCCTCCTCCTCCTGGCGCTTGAGCAGCAGCCGCGACTGCAGCACCCGCAGCGCCGCCGCGCGGTTCTGGATCTGGCTCTTCTCGTTCTGCATCGACACGACGATGCCGGTGGGCAGGTGCGTCATCCGCACGGCGGAGTCCGTGGTGTTCACGCTCTGGCCGCCCGGGCCCGAGCTGCGGAAGACGTCCACCTTGATCTCGTTCTCGGGGATCTCGATGGAGTCGGTCTGTTCGATCAGCGGGATGACCTCGACCGCGGCGAAGCTGGTCTGCCGGCGACCCTGATTGTCGAACGGGCTGATGCGGACCAGGCGATGCGTGCCGGCCTCGACCGCCAGGTTGCCGTAGGCATAGGGCACCTTGACCTCGAAGGTCGCCGACTTCAGCCCGGCCTCCTCGGCGTAGCTCGTGTCGAGGACCGCGGTGGGATAGCCGTGCCGTTCGGCCCAGCGCAGATACATCCGCAGCAGCATCTCGGCGAAGTCCGCGGCGTCGACACCGCCGGCTCCCGACCGGATCGTGATGACCGCCTCGCGCGCGTCGTACTCCCCCGCCAGCAGCGTGCGCACCTCGAGCTCCCCGACGGCCCGCCGCACCGCCCGCAATTCGGCCTCCGCCTCGGCCAGCGTCTCGGCGTCGCCGCCGTCCTCGGTGGCCATCTCGACGAGAACCTCAAGGTCCTCGATGCGCGCGTCCATCCCTTCGATGCGCTCCAGCTCGGAGTTGGCGCGGGACAGTCGGCTCGTCACCGCCTGGGCGTTCTCCTGGTCGTCCCACAGGTCGGGGACACTGGCCTGACGCTCCAGCTCGGCGATCTGGGTGCGCAGCGCCGCGACATCGGTCACCTCCCGCACCGACGACATCGTGGTGCGCAAGGCTTTGATCTCCGCGGGAAAGTCGGTGGCCACGAAGAGCGAGTTTACGGGATCGGCGCAGGCCGGGCGCTTCGGTCCAGGTGCGCCCACCGGGCCCGCAGCCGCCGCCCCCGGCCGGCCGCGGTCAGCAGGGCAGGGTGATGTCCACGCAGGTGCCGCCGCCGGGACGCTGTCGTGCCCGGATCGAACCGCGGTGCCGCTCGACGACTCGCCGGGAGATGGCCAGGCCCAGCCCGGTGCCCGGGTAGCGGGCGGCGGCCGTGGGCACCCGGTGGAACTCCTCGAAGATGAGCGCCTCCTGACCGGCCGGCACCCCGATCCCCCGGTCCGCCACGGTCAGGGTGACATAGCCCGGCACCGTTTCCGACGCGGTCACCTCCACCTCGGCCGGCACCCCGTCGGGCCGGTACTTCAGGGCGTTGCCCAGCACGTTGTCGACGACCTGACGGATCAAGGCGCGGTCGCCGCGCAGTCGCACCGGCGCCGCGATGTGCAGCCGCGGCGCCCGGTCGACTTCGCTGCGCAGGCGGTGATCGGCCACCTCGGTGATCAGCGACTGCAGGTCGAACTCGCTGACCTCGAGATTGCCGTCGCGCGCGAGGCTGTATTGGAGGAGGTCGGCCAGGAGCGTGTCCATCCGGTCCGCGGCGTCGGCGATCTGGTCGAGGCTGTCCGCCACCGGCGAACCGTCCGCCGCAGCGAGCTGATCGCGCAGGGTGTCGACCCAGAGCCCGATGGCGGCCAGGGGTTGCTTCAGGTCGTGCGCCGCCACCCGGGCAAAGGTGCGCAACGCGCTGATCTGGCGTCGCTCGCGGGTGACATCGCGCAGGATCGCGACCGACCCGGCACCGGAGGCGACCGGACCGAGCAGGTGCGACTCGACGGAGACGGTGCGGACCGGCGCTCCCGTGCCGTCGCGCAGCACCAGATCGGTCGGTGGCGACGGGGGCCCCTCGCGCGGCAGGACCGTGTCATCGCTCGCGTCCGCCAGCCGGCCCGCGCCCGTCAGCTCGCCGGTCAGCAGGCCGACCGCGGCCTGATTGCGCATCCGCACGGTGCCGTCGGATTCGAGCACCAGCACGCCCTCATTCATCGACCCGAGGATCGTGCGGAGCAGGGTGGACTGATCGGCCAGTCGACGCCGGTCGCGGGCGATCTCCTCGAAGAGGACCGCGCGCTCCTCCCGGTCCACCGTCAGGGCGACGGAGACGATGAGAGCTATCACCAGGATCAGGTGCAGGATGGCCGCACGGGACCCCGAGCCCAGCTGCGGATACGGGCCCTTGCCGGTCACGGTCAGGGCGACCAGGCCGGCCCCCATGACCAAGAAGTAGCCGTAGCACTGCAGGACCGACATCAGCGAGCTGACGATGACCGCGCAGAGCAGCAGACCGAAGGCGAAGAGCGCGCTCAATTCAGTGGCCTGCAGGCCGACGGCCGCCGTCGCGGTGGCCAGCACCGCGACAGGGACGATGGGCCAGGAGGCCTCCCGGGCGACGTACCGCCGGCGGTCGCCGAGGACGACGAGAGCCAGCAGGCCGAGCCAGATCAACGAACTCAGGTTGCGCAGATACCAGTAGCCGCTGCCGGCGAGGTCGATGCTGCCGGTGAGCAGGCCCACGCCCGGCACGACCAGCCACGCCAGCCCGACTCCGAGCAGGCAGGCCACGACGTACCGCACGAGGTCCGCCGTGACGATGAGATCCCTGCGCCTGCTGCCGCGCGGGGTGAGGTACAGCTCGGCCGTAGCGACCGCCGCGATCGTCCCGGACACCCCGGAGACGGTTCCCAGCGGTGTGCGCTGACCCGTCGTGGTCGCGATGATCCCCGAGGCGAGCACGATCACGGCGACCACCGCCCAGAACGGTGCCTTGCGGTAATTGGCCCGGTCCGCGACATACGGCATGAGCCAACCGAACGCGATCCCGACGGCGGGCCACGTCGCGGCCACCTGAGAGTCACCGACGAGGAGCACCCGGCCCACCCATACGGACAGGCAGTACGTCGCGAACCACACCGGATGGGCCGTCCACGGCGAGCTGAGGGGATCGAGTCGACGGCGGACGGCCTGAAAGAGCGGGTTCGGCGCGCTCTCTGCGGTCATCTCGCGGACCAGCTGCCGCACTGGCATGACCGGAGAATGACAGATTGATTCGGAGACCTGTGAATTTACTTGTGTCTCAGGCCAACCACCGCGGGACTGCGGCTAGAGCAGCGGTTGCATCCGGGACAGGATTCGCTCCCCCACCCGAGCCAGCACCCCGCGCGCCAGCCAGTCGTCGAGGTGCAGCTGCCGACAGTGCGACAGGTCCCGAGCGAAGACCTGCTCCATGTGTGCGGCCTGGTCGTCGCTGAACAGCTCCAGGTTGACCTCGTGATTGCCGAGCAGGCTCAGGCGGTCGATGTTGGCCGTGCCGATCGTGGACCAGCGGCCGTCGATCGTGGCGGTCTTCGCATGCACCATCGTGTCGCGGTAGAGCCAGATCGTGACCCCGCCCTTGAGCAGCGCCGCGAAATAGCCGCGGGCCACCCAGTCCGCCACGATGTGGTTGCTGTATTCCGGCATGAGGATGCGGACGTCGACGCCGCGCTTGGCCGCCGCCAGCAGCGACCCCAGGATCTCCCGGTCGGGCAGGAAATAGGCCTGGGTCAGGTAGATCCGTTCGGCCGCCCGGTCGATGGCGTCGAGATAGAGCCCGCGCACGGGGAAGAGCATCCGGTTGGGGGCGTTGCGCGCCGCCCGGATCCGCGGCTCCCACTCGCGCGCGCCGTGGTCGGGGATCTCGGGGCGCTTGCGGCCCCGGTATTCGTTCCAGAAGTCGATGAAGGTGTTCTCGATCTCCCACACTCCGGGTCCGCGCACCCTCAGGTGGGTGTCGCGCCAGCTGGTGGCGTAGAGGGAGCCGATGTTGTAGCCGCCGACGAAGCCGACCTCGGTGTCCACGACGAGGATCTTGCGGTGGTCGCGGCCGAAGTAGCGCGGCTGCAGCATCAACATGCCCGCCCGGAACGCCGGGAACCGCAGCACGTGCAGGGTGTCCGGGAACCGATAGAAGCGGGGGTCCACCACGAGATTGGCGAAGGCGTCGTAGACGACGTAGACGTGCACCCCCCGCGCCGCGGCCTCGATCAGCGCGGTCTTGAACTCCGCGCCGACCTCGTCGCCCTTCCAGATGAACGTCTCGAAGAAGATGACCCGCTTCGCGCCGCGGATGGCGGCGAGCATGTCGGCGTACAGGTCCGCCCCGTAGGTGTACGTCGTGACGGCCGAGCCGGCGACGTCCGCCGTGCTGGGCGGGGTCCGCGGGAACTCGCCGGGCGGTTCCGTACGGCGTTTGCGAACGGCGTCCACCGCGATCACGGTGGCGGCGGCGCCGATCTGGGTGGCGGCCGAGACTCCGAGCCCCCACAGGCCGACCCGCACGAGCTGGGCCCGCTTGGGGGCACGCAGGCGACGCAGACTCGACATGAGTCGAGACTAGCCACGTCGTGGCAGGTGGGGCGGGCCAACTCGGTCAGCCCTCCGGTCCGCCGGGCGGGGCGGGCGGACCGGGACCGCCGGGCGGACCGGGACCGCCGGGCGGGGCGGGCGCGCCGGGCGGGGCGGGCGCGCCGGCGCCGGCCGGGTCGACGTGGCCCTGCGCCGTCGCGGTGACGGTGATGGTCACCGGCCCCAGGACCGCGCCGAGCAGCGGGGCAGCCAGGGGCACCTCGACGGTGCCGGTGAGCACCACCGTGGCGGTGCGGCCGTCGGAGGTTCCAGTGCCGTCGGCCAGCCCCCAGGAGGTGACATGGTCGGGCCGGTCCGTCCCGGCCAGAAAGCGGGCCGCCTGCGTCCGGACGCCCTCCTGCGACAGCGGGATCCGGGTGCCGATGCCGTCCCGATAGGCCCGCTCGTCGGACACCGCGTCCGCGGCGTCGACGGCGGCGGCATCCGCGGCGTCGTACAGCCGAACCCGGGCCAACTGAATGGCCGTCACGTCGATGATCCCGACGACCAACGTCAGCAGAACGACACAGACGCCCAGGACGAGGAGGCCGACCTGGCCGTCGTCGCGCGGGTGGTCCGGCCGCGGCCCGGCGCTGGTCACGAGCCGGGATCCCGGAACCGGTCGACGGTGTAGCCCTCGACGGCGCTCACCCGTACGGTCGCGGGCAGCCGGTCCGCGATCAGGTCCGGGACCAGCGGGAGCGGCACGTCCACCTCGGCAGTCACGTCGACGCGGGCCTCGGGGGTCAGACAGGGCTGCGCGGCGCAGCGCACCGTGATGTGGCCCCCGTCGAAGCCGTGGTCACCGAACGCCAGTCCGGCCGCCGCATCGGCACGGGCCTGCGGGGAGGAGCCGGGCGGGGCGGTGACATAGGCGCGGGCCGCCGAGCGGGCCGCGGTGCTGGTGGCGTACGCCGCAGCCTGCAGCCGCCCGACCGTCAGGACGAGATAGATCGTGGGGATCAGCAGGACCACGGCGAGCACGACGAACTCCAAGACCGCCGAACCGTCCTCGCCGCTGTCGCGGCGCGGGACCATTCGGTCCGGACCTGGTCGAACCCGGACCGAACCCAGGACAGACCGGCTCACCGTTGGTCCTCGGCGAAGGCCCGGCCCCGGGTGGTCACCATGTCCGGGGGCCCCCACAACCCGACGACGGGGACCGGGGCCTGCACGCGGATCTCCACGATCGCCACGCCGCCTTCGACGCGCCGGGAGGCCGTCACATCCGTGGCGTACTGCCCCGACAGGCTCTCGGTGATGAGTTCGCGGGTCCGCCTGGCACCGTCCTCGGGGGCCGCGTCCATCCGGGAGCCGGCCCGGGCCCCCTCCGAGGCGGCCCAGGTCAGCGTGTTGCGCACGTGCAGCGCCAAGCCCAGCTGAAGCAGCGCCGCGAACAGGACGCAGACCAGCGCGCCGACCAGGACGAAGTCGACGACCGCCGACCCCGCCTGCGCCGACGCGGCGCCCGTCCGGGCCCGGTTCACCTCTTGCCGGGGCCCGTCACGGACGAGATGGCCTGCGTGAACAGCTCCGCGAGCTGCGCCCCGGCCAGCGCCCAGATCGTGGTGACCAGGCCGGCCGTCATCAGGGTGATGAGCACCCAGCCGGGGACGTCGCCGCGCTCGGCCGCCCGCCGCTTCGCCGCGCGGGCCCCCTCGGGATCGGTGGTCCGCACGGCGTACGCGCCGACCACGGTCAGCGCAGCGACCATGGTCGAGCCGATCAGCAGCAGCGGTGCCTGGAGTCGGGAGGCGAGGGCGGCCATCAGGACGCCCGGCCCGCGCCCGGCGGGGCGACGCCGCCGGGCCTCGCACGGCTGGTCGCACTGGCGGAGCTGGTCGGGGTGGCGGTGTGGGCGGGGGGCGGTCGGCATGGGTGGAGTCCTTTCGGTGCGGGAGGAGGGATCGCAGGAGTGCGGGATGGAGTGCGGGGCAGGGCGGGTCATGGGCTCAGGCGCAGCGAGACGAACCCGGGGTAGACCGCGAACAGCACGGTGACCGGCAGGACGAGGAAGACCACCGGGATCATCATGTGGATGTCCTTGCGGCCGGCCGCCTCCAGGACCGCGCGGCGGCCTTCCTCGCGGGCGTCCTGGGCCTGGGCGCGTAACACCTCGGCCAACGGGGTGCCGCGTTCGAGCGCGATGCCGATCCCGTCGACGAACCGGATCAGGCCCGGCAGACCGGTGCGGGCTGCCAGGCCCTGCAGGGCTACCGGCAGGCTCCCCCCGGCGCGGGCGTCGGCCAGGCAGAGGCGCAGCTCGTGGGACAGTTCCCCCGAGGAGAGCCGGCAGACCCGCTCGACCGCCGCGGCGGTGCCCTCGCCGGCGCTCACCGAGAGGGCGAGCAGCTCAGCGATGGTCGGGAATTCGGCTACCATCCGGGCTTCGCGACGGGCCACCACGCGACTGAGCGCATGGTCGCGCAGCAGCACCCCGGCCATGGCGCCGAGCAGGACCGCGAGCACCGGGACGACCGGCGATCCGGGGTTGCGCAGCCAGGCCAGCGCGCCCAAGGCGGCCCCGGCCGCCGCGCCGGCGGCGCCCCAGGTCACCTGCTCGGCCCGGAAGGCCGAGACGTCCACCGGCCGACCGGCCCGGGCCTGCCGCCGGGCCACCGACGCGGCGCCACCGAGCACGCTCTCCAGGACTCGAGCGAGCCGCGCCACCAGCGGCCGCAACCACCCGATCTGGCCACGGGGGGTGGTCGAGCGGAGCAGCCCGCTGGGGGGCGCGGCGTCGCGCAGATAGGGCTCGAGGCGCTCGGCCAGACCCGGCTGGCGCCGCATCGGCAAGCGCGCCCAGATCAGGGCCAGTCCGGCGGCGAACAGCGCGCCGCAGCATCCACCGAGGAGCGTCAGCACGGTCACCGGAGCACCCGCTCGTCGTCGGGGAGCCGGGCGAGCACGGTCATCAGGCGGTAGGCGGCGACCGAGACCAGGGTGCCGATCATCAGCACGACCGCGCCGGTGAGGCTCGAATAGGCCTGCACGGATTCCGGCCGCGTCGCGAGCATGGCGACCACCAGCCACGGAGCGGCCACGGCGAGCCGGGCCGCGTTGATCGTCCAGCTCTGCCGGGCCTCGAGCTCGGCGCGGGTCCGGGCATCCTGGCGCAGGAACTCGGACAGCGTGCGCAGCAGCCGCCCAAGGTCGCTGCCGCCCACGTCGCGGGCGATCCGCAGCGACTCCACGAGGCGGTCGGCCACGGGATCGGCCAGGGCGCCCTTGAGCCGATCCAGGCAGATCGCGAACCGGCCCGTGGCCCGATAGTCCTCCGCGAAGGCCGAGAACGCGGGCCGCAGCTCGGCGGGGCCCCGCACCCCGATCTGGCCGATCGCCTCCGGCAGCGACAGCCCCGCACGAACGGCCGAGGCCAGGTTGTCCACCACGTCCGGCCACACCTCGCGCAGCGCCAGCCTTCGGGTCCGCGCCCGAGAGCGCACCACCGCGACCGGCAGGTAGCCGAGCAGCGCGCCGAACGTCACGCCGATCGGGACGACCTTGGTCAGCGCGGCCGCCAGCAGACCCGTCACCACCGCGACGGCCGCACAGGTGGCGAACAGGCGCACCGGGCCGACACGGGCGAATCCGGCCTGCACCAGGTCGTCCCGCAGCCGCAGCAGCCAGGCCGGCTCACCGGAGATGCGGGGAGCCCGCGGCCAGAACGACCACCACACGCAGCACGCGCCGAGCCCGAAGAGCAGACCGAGGGCCGCGCCGGTCACGACGTACCGCCCTGGACCGCCCCGTCATGGCGGTCGCCGGCGAAGGAGGCGTTGAGCAGCGCGGCCAGGTCGTAGCCGGCCCGCTCGAAGCGGTCCAGGTGCGGCGGGTACCCGTCGGCGCGGACCAACGCGCCGCCGCGCCGGACGAACAGGTCGGCCACCTCGACGACGTCGCCCTCGACCCGGCCGGGCAGGGCCACGATCTCGCGCACCCGGCGCACCCCGTCGCGCTCCAGAGCAATGTGGACCACGAGGTCGATCGAGGCGGCGACGGTGGGTACGACGAAGCGGGAGCCCACGTTCTCCCCCGCCAGCAACGGCAGCGTGCACATCTTGAGCACCGCCTCCCGGGCGGTGTTGGCATGCACCGTGGCCATCCCGGGCACACCGCTGTTGAGCGCGATCAGCAGGTCCAGGCTCTCCGCCTGGCGCACCTCCCCGACGATGATGCGGTTCGGGCGCATCCGTAGCGCCTCGACGACGAGGCGACGCAACGGCACCTCGCCGGTGCCCTCCAGGCTCGGCTGGCGACACTGCAGGGCCGCCCAGTCGCGCACCGCCAGCTTGAGCTCGAAGACCTCCTCGCAGGTCACCACCCGGTCCCGCGGCGGAATGGCGCTGGAGAGGCAGTTCAGCAGGGTGGTCTTGCCCGCCTGGGTGCCGCCGGCGACCAGAATGTTGAGCCCGGCCACGACGGCGGCCTCCAGGAAGTGCGCGGCGGGCCGGGTCAGGGTGCCGAGCCGCACCAGGTCGTCCAACCGCTGCGCGCGGACGACAAACTTGCGGATGTTGACCAGCCAATGCCGGCGCGCGACGTCGGGGATGACCACATGCAGGCGGCTGCCGTCGGCGAGGGTCGCATCGACGAACGGGCTGCTCAGGTCGACGCGGCGGCCGGAGGACTTGAGCATCCGCTCGACGAGGTCCCGCACGGTCTCATCGGTGAGCAGCGTCGTGGTGAGTTCGGCGATCCCGCCACGGGCCACGAAGACCTGCCGCGGACCGTTGATCCAGATCTCCTCGATCTGCGGGTCGTCGAGGTAGGCCTGCAGCGGCCCGAATCCCGCCACCGCATCCATCACCGATCGGATGGCCGCGGCGGGATCGGTCAGCCGCGGCAGCACCCCCTGCAGGGACCGCAGCTCGTAATCCTCCACAGCGGCCTCGACCAGCTCGCGCAGCGCGCCACGCTCGACCATGGGGTCCAGGCCGGCCCGACGTACCAGCTCACGGACCTCTTCTTCGACCAGCTCGACGGCCGGTGGCATCGGCACCACCCCCCGGGGTGTCTGCGCGGCCCACGCGCCCTCGCGCGAACCGGACGGGCGTTCAGGAGACCGAGGCTACGGAGCCGGGCCAGCGCCGGGCGCTCTGTCCACAGGCCCGAAAGAGACCCGCCGCTCCCTGCCGCGCCGAAGCGGTCCCGGTTCGCGCGGAGCCAGAACGGGATTCGCCGGCGCGAGCGGGCTATGTGATTTAAGTCACACCCCCCACCGCGCCCCCCTTCATAGCGTGGTGTGCGGGGTTGTGCGGCGAACGGTGACGCGCAGGCCACCGTTCAGGCGACCGTCCGCAGCCACTGCACCGCCTGAACCGCCGACCAGCCCTGCGGGTGCAAGGCCAGCAACCGCCGGGGTCCCTCCAGGTCCTGGCCGAGGGTGATCCCCGGCCGCTCGACGTACCCGTCCTTGCGCTCCTGGCCCAACCCGATGTTCGCCATCAACGCGTTGCACAGGCACTTGCGGCCCACCGTGTCCTCCAGTGCCCCGCCCTTGCGGACAAACACCTCGACCGGCTCGCTCGGGCAGCGGTAGCCCACCGAGCCATCCGCCCGCTCGTACGGTTCGCGCAGATAGGACAGGTCGCACAGGCGCGGGCGCGCGGCGTACGTCGCCTCCTCCGAGACGGTCCCTTCCACCTGGGCGACCTTGAACGGGAAGCCCGTCGGCGAGGCCCGCGGGTCGTTGCGGACCACCAGCGTGCCCTCGCGCAGGCCCACCATCAGCCGCTCCCGCACCTCCGGCGCCAGCCCGGAATCCGTCGACAGCGCGAACACGGTGCCGCACTGCACGCCCGCCGCGCCCAGCGCCCGCACCTCCGCGACCGCCTCCGGCGTGGCCCGCGCCCCGGCCACCCAGAACGGCAGCCCCACCTCGGCCACCTTGCGCAGGTCGGCCAGGTCCCGATCGCCGTAGATCGGATCGCCGTCGGCATCGAGTTGCATCTTGCCCCGCGGCGGGGCGCTGTGCCCGCCCGCCGGCGGCCCCTCGACGACGAAACCGTCGGGGCGGATCTCCTCATCCCGGTGCAGATAGCTGGCCAGCGAGTGCAGCGAGACGATGGCGAGGAAGTTCGGCCGTGCTAACGCCGGCAAGCACTCCCCCAGCGCCGCCACCGGGTCGACCTCGCTGACGTGGCGCCGCGTCGAACCGGTCACGTCGATCGTCACCCCGCCCGGCCGGCCGGCCGCCAGATCGCGCAGCAGTCGCGGGATCTCCCGCGGGATCCCGGCCCCCATCAAGACGTAGTCGACCCCCGCGAGCATCGCCCCGAGCGCCGCGGCCGGGGTGGCCATCTGGATCTTCTCCAGGAAGTTGATCCCGACGACGCCGTCGTGCCCCTCCTTGGCGAGCCAGACCTCGGCGAAGTTCCCCGCCAGCGAAAGCTCGACGGCGTCGCGGGTCGGTTCGATGGTCAGGGTCGGGTGCGGCCGGTACGGCGCCCCGCCGCGCCCCTGCGGGCGCAGGTAGCGGTCCAGGATCCGGCCCGCGAGGCGTTGGTCCGGGAAGTGCGCCAGAGCCCGTACGCCGTGGCCGCCCGGGTCGCCATCCTGGAGCCGGCGCGCCAGGACGGCATCCAGCGCAGTGCCCGAGACCACGCCCAACTCCCCCGCCAGAGCCACCGCCCGCGCCATCTGCCACGAGGAGACGGCCACGCCCATCCCGCCTTGGATGATCATCGGCGCCGGTTCGCGGATCACAGGGTGCTGCCTCTCGTAAGCGGTCGCCGGCGCGGCCACGCCGGCCCGATGAGTACGCTACCGGCCCCGTCGCATCGACCGCTGTCCACACCCCGCGCCGCCGTCCCCAGCCGGTCCCGGCTTGGTCCGGGCGTCCGCACCGCCCCCTTGTGGTGCGCGAGCATGCGGCCCGTGGACCTGCCCCTGGAGTTGCGCGCCGCCGGAGCACCCGACGCCGCATCGTCGCGGATCGGGGTGCTGGTGCGCGCGGGTGCCGGTACGCCGTTCGGGGCGGCCCGTCCGCTCCTGTCCAGGGCTGCCGGCGCCCCGCCGGGGGCGACCTGGTGGTGCGGGACGGACCCGCTGTCCGACACCCAGCCGCTGGGACGGGAGCCGCTGGTCGACGGCGCCGAGCTGGCCTGGCGCCCGGCGGACCCGCGCCCGGCGCCCTCCCCGGACCCTGGACCGGCACCCTCCGCAGGCCTGGGACCGGCACCCTGCGCGGGCCAAGACAACCCGACCGGCCTCGAGGTCCGCGTGATGGCCGGGCCGGACGCCGGGCTGATCCTGCCGCTGCCCGACGGCCCGACCATCCTCGGTCGGGGATCCGGCGCGGCTCTGTGCCTCGCCGACCCCGGCCTGTCCCGGCGGCACGCCCGCCTGGTCGTGGCACGCGACGGCGTCACCATCGCGGACCTCGGCACGGCCAACGGCACGGCGGTCGACGGCGTGCCGATCGGCTCGGTACCGCGACCCCTGCCGCCCGGGTTGCCGGTCACGGTGAGCTCGACGGTGCTCCACCTCGCGGTCGGCCACCGCCCCCCGGCGCAGGCCGAAAACGCACTCCGCGGGACCCCGGCGAACTCGCGCGGCCCCGCCGACGACGGGACGGTGGGCGTGCACCGATCCCCCCGCGTGCGGGCCGCCCGCGCCGAGTCCTGGGTGACGCTGCCGGCCGCGCCGAACCCCGGCGACCCGCCGCGGTTCTCGATGCTCGTGCTGGTCCTGCCCCTCGTCGTCGCCGCGGTGGCGGCGGTGGTCCTGAAGACCCCCGTCTATCTGGCGTTCGGCCTGCTCGGACCGGCCATGTCGGTGGCCCAGTTCCGCGCCGACCGCAGGCGCCACGCGGAACGCACCGTGGCCGACGGCCAACGACATGCCGAGACGCTGGCCCGGCTACGCGACGACCTCGCGCGACGGTTGGAGCGGGAACGGGCCGAGCGCCGGGCGGACTGCCCCGACCTGGACGTGCTCACGCAGGCCTGCCTGCACCGCACGCCCGCGCTGTGGGCGCGGCGCCCCGGTGATGCCGACTGGCTGGAACTCTCGCTGGGGTGGGGATCCGTCCGCGCCAGGGCCGGCGTCCGCGGCCCGGACGGGGTGGTGGCGCACCCCGAACTGGCCGAGCTCCCGGTGCCTGTCTCGTTGCCTCGCTGGGGCGTCGTCGGGCTCGCGCCGGATGCCCTGGACCCCCACGAGCCGCACGAGCCCGGTCCCGCACACGCCGACCGGACGGCGGCCTCGGCGGCGCTCGCCCGGGCCGTGCTGGCCCAGGCGCTGGCCTGGCACAGCCCCGCCGACCTGCGGATCTGGGTGCTGGCCGCCGACCCGGCCGGCCTTGCCGAATGGTCCTGGCTGTGCGCCGCACCGCACACTCGCGACCCGGAGTCGCCCTATCCCGCGCGCTGCGGCGTACCCGGGGAGAGCCTGGCCCGCGTCGTCGCCGAGCTGACCGGCATCCTGGACGAGCACGACCCGGCGGGCGCCGACCGAAGCCCGGCGGGGCTGGGCGGCCCCGACCCGACGCCACCCGGACACCTGCTGCTCCTCGCCGGCGGCCGCAGCCTCGCCCAGCAGCCCGGCCTGGCCCGGCTGCTGCGCGACGGCCCGGCCCGGGGCCTGGTGGCCCTCTGCCTTGCCGACAGTCCGGACGAGCTGCCCGGCGAGTGTCGCGCCGTGGCCACCGTCGCCGGGTCGGGCGCCGGCGTCACGGTTCGCCTGGTCACCCCGCAGGACCTGGTGGTGGCTCGACCGGACGGGCTGCGTCCGACGCTGGCCCACCGACTCGGCCGAGCGCTGGCCCCGTTGCGCGATGTCACCCCGGGCAGCCGCGCCGCGCTGCCCGACGTCGTCCGACTCACCGACAGCTACGGCCCGGACGTCTTCGACGCTGCCCGGCAAGCGCAGCGGTGGCGGTCCCGCCCGGCGAGCACGGCCTTCATCCTGGGCCTCGACGCGGCCGGCCCCGCCGAATACGACCTGCGCCGCGACGGCCCGCACGCCCTGGTCGGCGGGACCACCGGCGCCGGAAAGTCCGAACTGCTGCGGGCCCTGCTGGTGGCCCTCGCGCTGGGCAATCGGCCCGACCGGTTGGCGTTCGTGCTGGTGGACTACAAGGGCGGCGCGGCGTTCGACGCCTGCGCGCACCTGCCGCACACGGTCGGGCTGGTCACCGACCTGGACGCCGAGCAGACCCGGCGGGCGTTGGCCGGGCTGGAGGCCGAACTGACCACCCGGGAGGCGCGGCTGCGGGCCGTCGGGGCCGGCGACCTCGACGAGTACGCCGCCCGGGTGGACGCCGGTGCCACGGCGCCGGACGGCACCCGCCTGCACCACCTGCCGCGCCTGGTCATCGTCGTCGACGAGTTCCGCGCCCTGGCCGAGGAGCTCCCCGACTTCGTCACGGGCCTGGTCCGGCTCGCCGCCCTCGGCCGGTCCCTGGGACTGCACCTGGTGCTGGCGACCCAACGCCCCGCCGGCATCGTCTCGGCCGACATGCGCGCCAACCTGGCCCTTCGGATCGCCCTGCGGGTGCGCGATGCGGTCGACTCCCTCGACATCGTCGAGTCCGAGCAGGCGGCCGCGATCAGCCCGCGGCGGCCGGGTCGGGCGGTGGTGCGCACGGGCTCGGCCACCCCCCTGGTGATCCAGACCAGCTACCTCGGCGGGACGGCCACCACCGGCGACGGCACCGATCCGATCGAGGTCCACCGCCTCGATGCCGCCGATCTGCTCACCCCCTGGGCAGACCTGCCGATCCTGGCCGCCGCCTCCGCCGCCTCCGCCGCCTCCGCCCCAGCCACCTCCGCCACCTCCGATCCCGACGCGCTGCCGCGGCCCGCGGACGCCTCGCCCGCGGACAGCGACGTGCGCCGGGTGGCCCGGACCCTCGCCGAGGCGGCCATGCTCGTCGACGCCCACCCGGCGCCCCCGCCGTGGCTCCCGCCGCTGCCCACGTCGGTGGCGGTGCGCGAGCTGACGTCGTACGACGTGGGCCAGGTCACGCCGGCACGAGGGACGGCCCACCCCACCGCCGCCCCAGCGGACCACCCCACCGCGAACCCACCGGCCGACCGGCGGGACTGCGAGACCCCACTGGCCCCCGTCCTGCTGGTCGACGACCCGGCGCGCCAACGGCAGTGGGCCGGCACCTGGCAGCCGGTCGCCGGCTCCCATCTCGCCGTGGTGGGGGGCCCTCGCAGTGGCCGCTCCACGACCCTGCGATCACTCACGGTCGCCGCGCTGGATGCCCACTGCCCCGCCCGGCTCACGGCGTACCTCATCGACGGAAGCGGCGCCCTCGCACCGCTCGCCCGCTACCCGCACGTCGGGGCGTATTTGCGGCTGGACGAGGACGGCGCGCTGCGGCGCCTGGTCGGTGCCCTGCGCGACGCCGCTCAGGCCGGCAGACCCATTGACGGGGCCGTCCGGCTCCTGGTCGTGGACGGCTGGGAACAGCTCCGCGCGGTGCTCGACCGGATCGATCACGGCGGCGGCACCGAGAGCCTGGTGCAGGCCGTTCGCGGCGGCGCCGGACTGACCCTGCTCGCCGCGGGCGGCCGAGAGCTCCTGACCGGACCGCTGGCCACCATCCTCGCCGAGCGGTTCGTGCTGGACCTGGCCGACCCCACCGATGCCTACCTGGCCGGCTTGGACGTCCGGGCGGGTCGCGTGCCCCCGGGACGGGTTCGGCTCGGCGGATCCGGTCTCGGTGCGCAGGTGGCCCGGTACGGCCCCCTTGCCCCCGTCCATGAGCACGCCCATGACCAGACGCAGATCGCCACGGCGGCGCCGACCGAGGAACCGACGATCGCCGCCCGCGCCGCCTCGTCGCTCGCCCGGCACACGGGATGCCCTGGCCCGCGGCTGCGGGTCCGCAGCCTGCCCGGCCGAGTCGGGCCAGAGGAGCTCCGCGCCGACGGGGAGCCGGGTGCGCTGGCCCTCGGGCTGGCCGGCGACGGCAGCGTCGCCACCGTCGTCCTCGACGGCCGTGGCCTGATCGTCGCCGGACCGCGCGGCAGCGGCCGCAGCACCGCGCTGCGGCGCCTGTTCGCGGTCCTGCAGGATGCCGGCGGGCCGCCGGCACTGTCCCTGTCGGGACGGGACCCCCAGCTCAGCCCCGCCGAGCTGGGCGCGCAGCTCCGCGACCAGCAGGGGACCGTCTGCCTCGTGGACGACGTGGACGCCCTGCTCGGCGGACCGTACGACGACGTGCTGGCCGAGTTCGCCACCAACCCCCGGGCGGGGTCGCTGGTGCTGGCCGGGACGCTCGGGACGTTGGTCTCCGCCTACCGCGGTGTCGTCGGGGTGCTGCGGCGCTCGACGTACGGGCTGCTCCTCTGCCCCGGTCCGCGCGGCGCCGAGCTGTTCGGGATCGCCCTGCCCGACGGGGAGCCGCCCCTGCCGGGGCGCGGTTTCCTCGTCGAGGAGCACCGGGTCCGCGCGGTCCAGGTCGCCGATCAGCGCGCCGGTGAGCCGTCGTGACCAGCAGTAGCCCCGCTCTGGTGGCGGGCGGTCCGGCCCGCCGCCAGGACGCCGACGATGCCGCCCACCGCCACCGCACCGACGGCGAGGGACCACGGCAGCTGGCCCGACTGGGCGAGGCTGACGGCGATCAGTAGCACCAGGACATTCCACAGGACCGACGGCGTCCGGGCCCACCCGGCGCCCCGGAACAGCCCGCGGGCCACCACCGCCAAAGCGGCGGCTCCGACCAGGAACGTGACGACGGACATGACGGTCTGCGTCGCGTTCGCTTCGGCGCCCAGCGCCAACTCGACCAGATAGAAGCCGGAAAAGCCCAGGATGGCCAGGACCTGCACGGCGAGCAGGGCGGCGGCGAGACGAAACCCGCGGGGGACCTCGTCGGACCCGGCCGAACCGGGGGGGCGCTGGTCAACGTGACGGGACACACGCCCACCGTACGGGCTCCGACGGCGGGGCGGTCCGACAACCATGGGGCCGGTCTCGCCGCAGGCCACCAGGTCGATCGCCCGACTTGGCAGAGCCGCAGGGAGGTTCGCGACACCCAGGAAAATCACAGCGGATTCTGTGCGCACATTCGCCCTAAACCCTTCCCCCGCGCACGGGGAACGACCTACACTAACAAGTCGATCAGCGCCTGGCGTTCGACGTCCACGAGTCAACCAGACTCGCTACGCGAACCATGGGAGGTGCTGATGGTGTGGAACAAGGCGGCCACCATCGTTGTTGGCATCGTCGCGCAGGATTCGTCGACTCCTTGAGTGCCTAGCGCTCGACGACGGCCCCATCGCCGCCACGACTCCCCGATCTCAACCGGGCTGACGCTTGCCTCTTCGGAGGCTTGGGTTCACACCAGCATGAACCGCACCGCACGATTCCCCACAGGAGCACACCATGGACTGGCGCGACCGCGCTGCATGCCTGGAAGAGGACCCCGAACTCTTCTTCCCGATCGGCAACACGGGGCCTGCCCTCCTCCAGATCGAGGAGGCCAAGTCCGTGTGCCGTCGCTGTGACGTACAGGACACCTGCCTGAAGTGGGCACTGGAGTCCGGGCAGGACGCCGGTGTCTGGGGCGGGCTTTCCGAGGACGAGCGTCGCGCGCTGAAGCGCCGCAACGCCCGAGCCCGTCGGGCCGGCTGACCCCTGCACCATCCGCGCGTCGGCGCGGGGCGACCATTCGGTCACCCCGCGCCGACCGCCGTTTCGGCCCGAAGCAGACGGACGTCCGCCTCACTGGTCGCGCCAGCCGGCGCTTCCCGGGTCGCGCAAGCCGCCCGTCGCCGGGTCGCGCAAGCCGCCGGCAGCCGAGTCACGCCAGCCACCCGTGGCCGGCAGGCGCCGCAAGCGCGCCTGCAAGCGCGCCTCGGTGCCCCGGGGTTCGCGGGCCCGCCAGGTGATCTCGCCGCGCAGATCCTGCACCAACGCGCTGACGATCTGGGTCCCCAAGCCTGAGCCGCCAGGCCGGAAGTCCGCCGGCAAGCCCGCCCCGTCGTCGCCGACCACGACCGTCAGATAGTCGTCGTCACCGTGCCGCTCACGATGCGCATCGACGGTGACCACCCCGCCGCCGGGCCGCAGCCCGTGCTCGACCGCGTTGTGCACGAGTTCGGTCACGATCATCGCCATCGAGGTCGCGTCGTCGGGCGTCAGATGCCCGAACCGACCCGTCCGTCGCCAGGAGATGTCGTCGTCCTGATTGGCGACCTCCACCACCGCGTTGAGCGCGCGGGCCACGATCTCGTCGAAGTCCACCACCTCGTCCAGGGTGCGACTCAACGTGTCGTGCACCAGCGCGATCGTGGCGACCCGGCGCTCCGCCTCCTGCAGGGCCGACCTCGCATGTTCGTCGGCGACCCGTCGCGACTGCAGGCGCAGCAGGGCGGCCACGGTCTGCAGGTTGTTCTTCACCCGGTGATGGATCTCGCGGATGGTGGCGTCCTTGGTCAGCAGCTCGCGCTCCCGCCGGCGCAACTCGCTGACGTCCCGGACCAGGACCAGCGCCCCGATTCGGGCGCCGCCCTCGGTCAACGGGATGGCGCGCAGCGACAGGGTCGCGAACCGGGACTCGACCTCGGTGCGCCACGGGGCCCGGCCGGTGACCACCACCGCAAGCGCCTCGTCGACCTGGGTGTAGTCCGGGATCAGGGCCGTGGTGACCTCGCTGAGGGAGACCCCGTCGATGTCGCCGTGATGCCCGAGGCGGTGCAGCGCGGAGATGGCGTTGGGGCTGGCATACATCACCACCCCCTCCACGTCGAGCCGCAGAACGCCGTCGCCCACCCGCGGCGCGCCGCGCCGCAGCCCGGTAGGCGCTCCCAGCGTCGGGAACTCCCCGCTGGCGATCATCCGGGCCAGGGTGTCGGCGATGCCGCGATAGGTCAGCTCCAGCCGGCTCGGGCTGCGCATCGCCGCGAGGTTGCTGTGCCTGGTGATGACGGCGAGCACCCGGCCGGCGCGCACCACCGGGATCGCGTCCTCCCGCACCGGGGCGTCGTCCCGCCATTGCAGCCCCTGGTCACGGATCACCCGGGCGCGGCTCGCGCAGAGGTCGAGCAGGGCCTGCCGGCCCGCCCCAGCGACCGACCCCACGATGTCGTCGAAGAACACCAGCGGTCCTGTGTTGGGGCGCACATGCATCGCTGCGACCCAGCCGTCCGCGGCGAGCGTCGTGCCCCGCACCCAGAGCACGAGGTCGGCGAAGGACAGGTCCGAGAGGATCTGCCAATCCCCCACCAGCAGATGCAGCCAGTCGACATCCGTGGCCGCCAGGCTCGGATGGCCGACCAGCACGTCGTTCAGGGTGGGCACGGGCCGAGCGTACCCGGCGAGCCGGGTCGCGCCTCGCACGTCGTACGACGCCCGCCGGGCGCCTGGGCCCGCCCGGCTCGGCCGGATCCGCCCAGGCGCCCGATGGGGCGACTCAGCTGGCGCCGCCCGCGCGAGCCACCCCCCGCAGGGTGCGCAGCGCCACCGACAGCGGGGCCAGGCCCGGGGTCTCCATCTCGCGCACCCCTTCGAGCGCGACGTTGGCGCGGTGCAGCGCCGGGGCGTTGGCCTCGCGCCAGGCGGTCAGGCGTTCGTGGACCGAGGCCTCGGGGTCGGTGGCGGAGAGCACCGAGCGGGCCAGGGACTCCACGGCCGAGTACAGGTCGTCGCGCATCGCCCCTCGGGCCAGGGCATCCCAGCGGGACATGCGCGGCAACCGGGCGACCCGGGTGAGGGTGTCCTCGATGCCGAACTGCTCCGAGACCGCGTAGTACATCCGGGCCACCGACACCTCGTCCTGGCCGGTCTCGTCCGCGATCTCGACGATGTCCAGCACCGCGAAGAGGTCCAGCGACCCCGCGCACCACAGGGCGAGCTCATCGGGCACCCCCGCCTCGACGAGGGCCGCCGTGTCCCGCCGCAACCGCTCGGCGTCCCGGCCGTGCAGCAGCTCCGGCAGCTGCGCCCGGATCCGTCCGACGGCCGGCGAGAAGTGCTCGATCTCCGCGGCCACGTCGACATCCCCGGAGCGCCGCTGCAGCCACCACCGCACGGTGCGGTCGAGCAGCCGCCGGAATCGCAGGTACATCCGGGTCTGGACCTCGGTGGGCACGACATTGTCCAGGGCCTCCACTGCGGCCACGAAGCCGCGCAGGTCGAAGACCTCCCGGGCGACCACGAACTCGCGGGCGATCGTCTCGGTGTCGGCGCCGGTCTCCTCGGTGGCCCGGAACACGAACGTGATCCCACCCCGGTTGACCAGGGAGTTGGCCACGGAGTTCACGATGATCTCGCGCCGCAGCGGGTGATCGGCCAGGTAGCCGTCGTAGCCGTCCCGGATCGCTTGCGGGAAGTAGTCCGACAGGGTCCGGTGGAACCACGGCTCGTCCGCCAGGCCGCTGGTGGCGAGGTCGGCCTTCACGGCGAGCTTGGCGTAGGCCATCAGCACGCACAGCTCCGGTGAGGTCAGTCCCTCACCCGCTTGGCGCCGTCGCTCGATCTCGGCCTCATCCGGCAGGAACTCCAGAGCCCGGTCGAGTTCGCCGCGCTCCTCCAGCCACTTGATGAACCGTTCGTGCACGCCGAGCATGTCGGCGTTCTGGCTGCGGGCGTTGCCGATGAGCACGTTCTGTTCGTAGTTGTCCCGCAGCACCATCGCGGCCACGTCGTCGGTCATCGACGCGAGCAGCGCGTTGCGCTGCTTGAGCGTCATGTCGCCTTCGCGGGTCAGCCCGGTGAGCAGGATCTTGAGGTTGACCTCGTGGTCGGAGGTGTCGACGCCGGCGGAGTTGTCCATCGCGTCGGTGTTGATGCGGACCCCGGCCTGGGCCGCCTCGATCCGGCCGAGCTGGCTGCAGCCGAGGTTGCCGCCCTCGCCCACGACCTGGGCGCGCAGCTGCCCGCCGTCGACGCGGATCGCGTCGTTGGCACGGTCGCCGATGTCGGCGTGGTTCTCCGTGGCGGCCTTGACGTAGGTGCCGATGCCGCCGTTCCACAGCAGGTCGACCGGGGCCAGCAGGACCGCCTTGATCAGTTCCGCCGGGGTCAGCGCGGTCGTCGACTCCGGCAGCTGCAGCAGGTCCCGCACCTGGGGAGTGATCTCGATCGACTTGGCCGTGCGGGGGTAGATCCCGCCGCCCTCGCTGATCAGTGCGGTATCGAAATCGGCCCAGGAGGAGCGCGGCAACTCGAAGAGGCGCCGCCGCTCGGCGTACGCGGTCGCGGCGTCCGGCGCTGGGTCGAGGAAGACGTGCCGGTGATCGAACGCCGCGACCAGGCGGGTGCACTCCGAGAGCAGCATGCCGTTGCCGAAGACGTCACCGCTCATGTCGCCGATCCCGACAGCGGTGAACTCCTGCGTCTGGATGTCGCGACCCATCTCGCGGAAGTGGCGCTTGACCGATTCCCAGGCGCCGCGGGCCGTGATGCCCATGCCCTTGTGGTCGTATCCGGCCGAGCCGCCCGAGGCGAACGCGTCGTCGAGCCAGAAGCCGTAGCTCTGCGCGACCCCGTTGGCGATGTCGCTGAAGCTGGCGGTGCCCTTGTCCGCCGCGACGACCAGGTAGGGGTCTTCGGGGTCGTGGCGGACCACCCGCGGCGGCGCCACGATCTCCGCGCCGACCCGGTTGTCCGTCACGTCCAGCAGGGAGGAGATGAACAGCTTGTACGCCGCGATCCCCTCGGCCAGCCACGCGTCCCGGTCGACCGCCGGGTCCGGCAGCGCCTTGGCGAAGAAGCCGCCCTTGCTGCCGGTCGGGACGATCACGGCGTTCTTGACCATCTGCGCCTTGACCAGGCCGAGCACCTCGGTGCGGAAGTCCTCGCGACGGTCGCTCCAGCGCAGGCCACCGCGGGCGACCTTCCCGAACCGCAGGTGCACGCCCTCCACGCGGGGGCCGTAGACCCAGATCTCAAACATCGGCCGGGGCGCCGGCAGGTTCGGCACCTTCTGCGGGTCGAGCTTGAAGCACAGGGTGGCCTTGGCCTCCGCGCCGGTCGTCTCGGCGTCGTCGGGCAGCTGGTAGAAGTTGGTCCGCAGCGTCGCCCGGATCACCCCGAGGAAGGCCCGGATGATCCGGTCGTGGTCCAGGCTGGCGACATCGTCGAGCGCCTCGCGGATCTTGCCGACGATCTCCTCTTCAGCGGCGTCCCGCTCCGGCCCGGCCGTGCCGTCGAAGCGGTCCGGGTCGAAGCGCGTCTCGAACAGCTGCACCAGCAGCGTGGCCAGCGAGGCGTTCGCGACCAAGGTGTCCTCGGTGTAGGCCTGCGTGAACGGCGTGCCGGCCTGGCGCTGGTAGCGGGCCACCGCGCGCAGGATGACGACCTGGCGCCAGTCCAGACCCGCGGACAGCACGAGCCTGTTGAAGCCATCGCTCTCGGCCGCACCGGACCAGACCGCATTGAACGCGTCCTGGAACCGCTGCCGGGCGCCGTCCTGACCCCGGGTCCACACGTCCTCGGCCTCGGCCCGGAGCCCGAAGTCGTAGATGAAGACGTGGCCGTCGGAGCCCTCGAGTTCGTAGGGACGCTCGTCGGTGACCTCGACGCCGAGGTTGGTGAAGATCGGCAGCACCGAGGTCAACGACAGCCCGCCCGAGCGGTACAGCTTCAGCCGACGCTCGGCGGCGGGGGCGCCGGGCAGGTGATACAGGCTCATCCGGAGCTCGCCGCCCTCGTCGAGGGAATCGACGTGCCGCAGGTCCGCCACCCCCACGCGAGCCTGGAAGTCCTCCTTGTAGGCCTCCGGGAAGGCCTGCCCCCACCGGGACAGCAGCCGCGAGGCCGCCTCCTCCCCGTATTCCGCGCGGGCCCCCTCCGCGAGGTCCTCCGTCCAGGTCCGGGTCGCGTCGAGCACCTGGCGTTGCAGGTCCTCGACGTTGACGTCCGGCACCTCCTCGCCAGGGGTGACGCGGACCACGAAGTGCAGCCGGGCCAGCGCCGACTCCGAGACCCGCGTGGTGTATTCCACGGTGTCGCCGTTGAAGGCCCGCTTCAGGATCGACTCCAGGCGCAGGCGGACCGTCGTCGTGTACCGATCCCGGGGGATGTAGACCAGGCAGCTCATGAACCGCCCGTAGTCGTCCTTGCGCAGGAACAGCCGGGCCTGGCGGCGCTCGCGCAGGTGGACCACGGACTGGGTGATGGTGGCCAGATCGTCGATGTCCGCTTGGAAGAGCTCGTCCCGGGGATAGGTCTCCAGCACGCCGAGCAGGTCCTTGGCCAGGTGGCTGTCCGGGGCGAAGCCGCTGCCCTCCAGGACCCGGCGCGCCTTCTGCGCGATGAACGGCACGGTCAGCACCGAGTTGGTGTAGGCCCCGGCCGTGAACAGACCGATGAACCGCCGCTCGCCACGCACCTCGCCGGCCGCGTCGAAGGTCTTCACCCCGACGTAGTCCAGATACACCGGCCGGTGCACGGTCGAGACGGTGTTGGCCTTGGTCACGACGAGAATGCGCTTCTCCCGCGCTCGTTCCGAGGCCACCCCGGTGAGCCGGTTGAACGAGGACGCGGCAGGGGTCTCGGTGTCATAGCGCATCAGGCCCAGGCCGGTGCCCTGGATCGGCACCAGGACGTTGGCCGCGCCCTCGCTGGTGAGTTCGTATTCCCGGTAGCCCAGGAAGGTGAAGTTCCCGGCACCGAGCCAGCGCAGCAGGCTCTCGGCCTCGGCAACCTCCGCGGCCGCGATTCCCGCCGGGGGCCGCTGCGCGAGTTCCGTGGCGATCTGGTCCGCACATTCGGTCATCCGCGGCCAGTCCTCCACCGCGACCCGCACATCCCCCAGCACCCGACGCAGCCCGTCGGCCAGCTGCTCCCGGCTGGCGGGATCGCTTTCCCGGTCGATCTGCAGGTGCATCCACGACTCGACGCAGATGTCGTAGTCGTGCGGCGCCTCCTGCAGGTTCACGTCCAGCACCTCGGTCAGCCGGCCGGCCGCGTCGCGCCGGACGACCAGCTGGGGGTGCACCAGCAGGTGCACGGAGCGGTGCTCCCGGGCGAGATAGGCCGACACGGAGTCGACGAGGAAGGGCATGTCGTCGGTGACGATCTCGATGACCGTATGGCCGGTGGTCCAGCCCTCCTGCTCCACCGTCGGGGTGAACACGCGCACGTTCGCCGATCCCACCGGGCGGTTCGCCGCGAGCCCGCGGTGCGACAGGGTCGCGCCGAGCAGGTCCTCCGGGCGACGGGCGAGCAGATCCTCGGTCACCACATGGCGGTAGTAGCGCTGCAGCAGGTTCTCGACGGGCTCCCCCGGCGATCGGCCACCCATCTGCGCGGCGGAGCGCAGCAACTGGTCGCGGGACTCTTCGAGGGTCATGGTCATGGCGGGCTCACCTTCACCGGTCCGGCAGGCACACGACATCGTGCGCCGCTCCCATCCAGCCTAGTCAGAGCCCCACTCGGGGGTGGCCGGGATGCCAAGCAGGGGTGAGCGTTTCGCTAGAAGGGGCTAGCCCGGGCTAGTCCACAGGGGCCACTGCCGGGCACGCCCGGACCGTCCTCGCGTGGCTAGGCTGCACCGGTGACGACCAGCCGACCGAGCCCGCCCAGCGACGCCGTACAGCGGTGCCTGGAGATCCTCGACGACCTGTCCCTGGACGTCGGCAGCGTGGCCGATCAACGGGTCGTCCGCGATGCACTCGACCGCATCGTCGCGGGGGTCCGCTCGGTCGCCGGGCCCGCGCGATGAGTTCGCCGCTGGGGACGCCGTCGGCGCAGGCAGGGGATCAGCCGCGGGATGGCGGTGGGTACGACGCCCGCCTCGCCGGCGATCCGTCCTCGTGCCGGTCCGCGGCGGCGGTGCTGCGCGCTCAGGCCGCCGTGCTGGCCGACCTCGCCCCGCAGCCCGCCGCGGCGGCGCGCGCGCTCGCGGACGCGCTGGAGCGGTTCGGCGCGGACCTGGGTCGGGCCCAACGGGAGTACGCCGCCGGCACGCGCGACCTGGAGCGCAATGCGGCGCTTGCCCTCGCCGCTCGGGCGCGTCGCCGATTGCAGCACGCGTGCTGCCGCATCCTGCCGGCCGGGCCGCTACCGTAAGGGCCCATGAAACTGACCGTGACCTTGACCTATGCCGCCCCGCCGAGCCAGATCGGGCGGATGCTGGTGGACGAGGAATTCCAGCGGCAGGTGTGCTCTGCCACCGGCGACGCGCAGGCGCGGGTCAGTGTGCTCGACTCGGCCGACGGCGCCAAGGTCCGGACCTCGCGCAGGCTGCCCACCGACCGGCTCCCCGACGCGATGCGGGCCTTGGTGGGTCACCACATCATCGTCGTGCAGTCGACCCGGTGGCCCGGCGCGCGCACCGATGCCGGCTGGACCGGGACCGTCGTCGTCGCGGTCGAGGGCAAACCGGTGCGGCTCGAGGCCACCGCGACGGTCGTCCCCTCCGCCGGCGGCACCACCATCACCTATTCCGGCGACCTGGTCGCGCACATCCCCTTCCTCGGCGGCAAGGTGGAGCGAGCCGTCGAGCCGATCGTGCGCTCCGCGCTGGAGGCCGAGCAGCGGGTCGGCGCGCAGTGGCTCGGGGCGCCCCCCGGCTGACGCGGCTCAGCCGGAAGTTCTGGCCGGCGGCGAGCCGACTCAGCTCTGGCCGGCGGCGAGGCGGTGCAGCTCGCTGGCGTCGTACCAGGACAGCTCGTCATCGGCAGCCGCGCCGGGGTCCGCGACGTGCAGCGCGACGACCCGGTCCACCGTCACCGCGCCGAGGGCGACCTCATAGCCGTCGTACGCCCCGGCGCCGGAGACCTCCCGGACCTCCGCGGCCGGCAGGTCCGCCGCGGCGACCACGATGCGACCGCCCGGCTCCTGCTCGCCGAGCATCTCGGCGGCGATGAGCATGGCGTCGTACTCCAGCTCCTCCTCGTCATCGCTGGGGAAGGCGGCCCGGACGGTCTTGGTCACCGCGGACGCGCGCACCGCGCCCGGCTCCAGACGACCGGCGTCGGCCAGGGCGGACAGCCCCGCCGCGCCCAGGGCGAGGTAGACGCGGGTGGCGCGCACGGCGGGCTCCTTCGGTTCGGTCCAGCCGGGGTCGCCGACCTCGGCCGTCAGCGCCTCGGACAGTTCGGTGAGCGCGTCCCCCAGGTATTCGGTGAACGCGTCGAGGTCGTGCATGGCCCCGCGGTCGCCGTTGAGACCGACCCCCACCGTTCCGTCGTACGAGGTCAACCCCACCGCGAGCGCCTGCCCGAGGGCCAGCGGGATGACGGGATAGCTCACGATCATCCGGCTGCCGGCGACCCACAGCGGGTGCTGCGGCCCCGGCACGTTGGTGACGACGAGGTTGAAGAAGCGGCGCGAGGCCGCATTGCCCAGCTGGGCCCCGAGATGATGCAGCGTGGTCGGCGCAAAGCCGGCGATGTCGGACAGCGCCCGGGCGCCGACGGCACGACCGCCGCGGACCTGTTGGCGCATCTGGAAGGTCACCTGCTCCAGCCGCATCACGGGGTTCGGCTCCCCGACGGGCAGGTCGACGAAGCAGGCCCGCACGGAGGACCCGAAGCCGACGTCGCCGTCCCGTTCCGAGACGCTGACCGGGACCAGCGCCCGCACCCGGGCGGCGCCGTGCACGGGTTCGCCCCGGCTCTGCAACCAGGTGCGCAGCGCTCCGGTCAGCACGGTCAGGATGACGTCGGTGACCGTGCAGTCCCGCGCCTCCCGCAACCGCTGATAGTCGTCCCGAACGGCCCGGAAGGAATCCAACGGGACCGCCATGAAGCGGACTCGGCGCGCCACGCCCACCCGCACGTTGAGGGGGCTGGTCGGCGCAGGATCGGTCGCGGTCCGCGCCACCGCGGTGGCGACATTGCGGGTCTGGCAGAGCACCCGCTTGGTCATGGTGGCGACCTCGGCGACGCTGCCCACGACCAGTCCGGCCCACCGGTTGGGACGCGCGACGATGTCGATGGCCGTGCCGGCGAGCAACTCCAGGTCGGTCGGTTCGCGCTTGGGGTCGATCTCGGGCACGGGATCGGGCCGCACGTCCGGGTCGTCGTCCAGCAGCAGTTGGGCGATGTCGACGGCCGCGATGCCGTCCACGACGGCCTGGTGCGTCTTGGTGACGATGGCGACCCTGCCGCCCTCCAGACCCTCGACGACGTACAGCTCCCACAGCGGGTGGGCCCGGTCCAGCGGCCGGGACAGGATCCGCGCGACGAACTCCTCCAACTGCTCCGGGGTGCCCGGCCGCGGCAGGGCGGAAAAGCGCACGTGGTAGGTCAGGTCGAAGTCGGCGGCATCCACCCAGAACGGGCTCGCGATCCGCCCCGGCAGCTCGCGGACCTTCTGCCGATAGCGGGACGCGCCGGCCACCCGGCTGGCCACGAGTTGGGTCAACCGATCGCTGTCGAAGCCCTGCGGACCCGGTTGCAGCACCAGCACGGAGCCGACGTGCATGACCGTGGTGGGCTCCTCCAGATAGAGAAAGGAGGCGCCGAGGGGACTGAGGTGATCCTCCACGAACCCCATGCTCACACACGCTCACCGGTTGGGGTCCGGATACGGGCATACCGCTACGGCAATTCGGGTCGCCGGGCGAGTCGCCGGACGGGGTCTGGCGGGACCCTGCGGGACCCGGCGGGGGTCCGTGCGGGCTTCGTTCAGTGCCGGGGGGATTGCCGGGGGGAAGGCCGCCGGCGGCCGCGGCGGGACGGCCCGGTACGTCGGGCGCCGTCGGCAGCCGACCGACCGAGCAGCTCCGCCGCGAGGTCGGCGAGGGCCATGCGGGCCGGGGACCCCGGCGCGCACTCCGCCAAGGTGCGTCCGTGCAGCATGGCCAGATCGAACGCCGCGGGATCGGCGGGCACGAAGCGCACCTGCGTCAGGCCGGCGAACCGCTCCAGCGCGGCGGCGACGGTGGCCCGCGGATCCGGCCCGACCGCGCTCTCGCGCAGCTGGTTGACCACGACGGTCCGACTCGGCGGAGTCCGCACGGCGCCCAGTTCCTGGAGACCGCGCACCAACCGTTGCAACCCGACCGGCTCGGCGGCGGCCACCACGACGAGATGATCGGCGCTGGCCAGCGACACCAGCGTCGCCGCATTGCGCCGGGGCGCGGCGGTGTCGTAGCTGAGCTCCTCGTCGTCCTCCAGGCAGAAGCCGACGTCGACGACCACCAGCTCGGCGATCATGCGGCTCAGCGCCAGGACGGTCTCCAGCGGGTCGGGCCGCAGCTCGGGCCAGCGGTCGGCCCGCGAGATGCCGGTCAGCACCGACAACTCCGGCGCGACGCGTAGGCAGCGCGCGCGCAGCGCCGCGACGTCGAGGGTGCCCTGGTCTGCCTGCCGAACGGCGCCCGCCAGCCCAGCCGACTCATCCAGCAGCGCCAACAGCTGCGCCTGCACGCCGCCGTACGGATCCGCGTCGATCAGCAGCGTCGCCGCGCCCAGCCGGGCCGCCTCGCTGGCCAGGGCCAGCGCTGTCGTGCTGCGCCCGGGGGCACCGGCGGGTCCCCACACGGTCACCACCCGGCCCGGTGGCCGCGGCGGCTGCTCGGTCACCCCGGGCCCGCCGGGCTCTGCCCCGCCCGGCTCGGGCCCGCCCGGCTCCCTGGCCGGACCGGCCTGCGCCGCCTGCCCGCAGGCAGCCGCGATCCGGTCCTGCGCCCGGGCCGCGGCGGGGGTCCAGGCGGGTCCCGGTGGCGGCGCGCCCTCCCCGGGCCGGTCCGGCCCGCCGGTGCGCCCGTCCGCCCCGTCACGCTGCTCTCCCGGGGGCGCCGAGGGGGCCACCAGCGACCCCATCCCGCCCAGCCAGGCCTGCAGCTCGGGATCGGGCGCTCCGCCCAGGACGGCCGCCAGCCGGTCCGCGGCGGCGTCGGCGGGCAGCACCGCGACCACCCCCATGGCTCGCAGCGCGCGCTCGGCGGCCTCGTCACCGGCGCCCACCACGCCGACCACGCGCACGCCGAGCCGGCCCAGGTCGGCGATCGCCGTGCGGTCCAGGCCGGCCAGGGCACGCCCGACCACCGCGCTGACCCCCAAGCCCGCCGCCGCGGTGGACAGCAGCTCGGGCAGGTCCGCGCAGCGACGGCTCAGTTCCAGCCCAGGGCTGACCGCGATGGCGTCGACGACGGCGGTCTCCCACGCCTCAGGCACCGCCACCAGGACCGTGGTGCGCATCAGCGGTCCCGCTGGGCCGATCCGGCCACCGGCACCAGGGTGATCTTCGCCCCCTGATCCATGGCGGCGATCAACCGCTCGACATCCCCGTTGGGAACCTGCACCTGCACCCCGGCGGTCCCCAGGCCCGTCAGCCGACCCTCGTCGGCCCCGGGCACCCGCCCGACCGGCGCGCTCTGGATCAACCGCCGCGGCGTGCCGTAGACCGGGCTTCCGCTGCCCGCCTGCTTGTCGTTGACCCACACGTCGACGACCGAGCCGGTGACCAGCACCCGGGCCGAGTCGGCGCTGACCGAAACCATGACGGGGGTGCGCGCCGCATCCTCGGCCCGGGCCAGCGCCGCGACCGGCACCAGTTCGCCGGGTCGAACCTCGCGCACCACCACCGCGCCCTCCGGGAGGGCCGCCCCGGCGGCCAGATAGGTCGAGGACGCGGCCCCCAGGGCCACGTCGACACGGGTCAACCGGTCCGGGGTGAGCCGTTCCCCGGGAACGAGGGCGCTGGCTGCGGCGTACACGGGGACGGTGCGGTCGGCGGCCGCCACGATCCGGGCCCCCAGCGCGACCGACGCCATGAGGATGAGAACGCCCACCAGAAGTCGGCCGTCCCGCCAGGACGGTCGCCGCAACCGGCGCGCGGCGTCGATGGGTGCGCTCACGTGATCGGTCCCCCTGCCCCCGCGGATCGGCGCCCGGCGGCGCGTGCCGTCCCCCGACGACTCTGATCGCCCCGTCAGTATGGCAGCGCGGTTCCGCGGACGCCCCGGGTTCCGACCTGGTCTGTGGATTGCGCCAGGGGCCTGCCCGCGCCGATGTGATAAACAACGAGCACGGCCCGGCGCGCTCCGTGCGGGACCGCCCCCGGTCCGCACCGGCTGTGGAAAGGACCCCGCATGACGAGCCGGTTTCTCCCCCTGTCCGAGGTCTGCGAGATGCTGGCCATCTCCTCGGCAGCGGGATATGCCTTGGTGCGCTCCGGGGAGTTGCCGGCCATCCAGATCGGCGGGCGGGGCCAGTGGCGGGTGGAGGCCAGCGTGCTGGAGGAGTTCATCGCGGCCAAGTACGCCGAGCAGCGCGCCACTATCGACCATCAGCAGGACCGCTGAGGGGTTGACGCCGCTCAGGCCGAGCTGACGGCCATCAGGGCGGCGAACGGGATCGTCCGGACGGCGGTGATCTGATCGCGCCGGGGCGGGACGTCGAGATGGTGTTCGTGCAGGTCGATGTGGTCCAGCCCGACGGACTCGATGGTTCCGGTCAGTCGTCGACCACCGAGGTCGTCGAGCAGCACCGGGGCGCGATCGCGCGCGATGCCCCGTAGGGCGTAGCCGAGCCCGAAGCGGCGGGCCGCGGTGGCCTCGGACGGCGCGCCCAGCTGCCGGCCCAGCCCGGTGATCTGGACCAGCGCGCTGAGCGGCAGAAGATGCCGCGCCGGGCCGGACGCCAGCACGACGAAGTCCTGACCGAGGTCGACCGGCGTCCCCAGATAGCGTTGCCCGCCGCGCACCACGACGTCGAGCTCACCGCGATGGGCGAGCAGGCGGTCCAGCAACCCCACGGTCGCCCGCTCGCGCCGGGTGCGATCCGCGATCTCGCCGGCCCGCTCCTGCGCCTGCGCGGCAGCCCACTGGGCTGCCAAGTCGTCGAACAGCCGCTCCCACCGCACCCGATCCCCTCCTCATCCCTCCTCGTCCACAACAGCATCCCACGGGACCGCACCGATCCACAGCTAACATCATCAAACATCACCAAACGCGCCCATACAGCCCTAGAGTGCCTCCATGCGCACGATCATCCCCGCCGGACCACCCACGCCCCTCGGCACGTCGTCGGAGCCCGTCGCCACGTCGCGCGGCGTGCTCCGCGCGGTGCTGATGGCCGCCGCCCTGCTCGCCGCCGCCGGATGGTTCGGAACCGACGCGCTGGCCCTGGCCCCGCATCGCGACGTGCTCGATCCGAGCGGCTGGCTGCGCCTGGGAGCCTCCTGCGGCGTCGCGGGCCTCGCGTCGTGGCTGGCCACGACGTACCTCCTGGGCGTGCTGGGCACCCTGCCGGGCCGGACGGGGGCGGCGGCGCGGGGGCTGGGCCGATGGCTGGCGCCGGCGGTGGTACGTCGGGTCGTCGCGCTGGCCCTGGCGGCGAGCGCAGCAGCCCCGGGCGTGGCCGCGGCAGCCGAGCTGGCTGCCGCTCAGGCCGGTCCGGTGGCGGTCGCCGGCGAGGCGGCGCACCGGGGCCCCGCCGAAGACCTGCCCGATCCCAGGCTGCGACCCGATCGACCACCGGCCACATCCGGGACGCCGCAGGCCCCACCGGGCCCGCCGACGCCGCGTCAGGTGCGGGTCCGCCCCGGCGACACCCTGTGGGACCTGGCCGCGGCCGACCTGGGCGGCCGGGCGAGCGCGGCGCGGATCGCCGTCGAATGGCCCCGCTGGTTCGCGCAGAACCGGCACATCGGGCCCGACCCGGACCTGATCCACCCCGGGCAGGTGCTGGCCGTTCCCGACCCCGACGGCGCCCCCCGATGAGCGCCGTTCCGCTCGCCGTCCGAGGCCACGGTCCCCTGACGGTGGCCACGCCCACCGCCGTCGGAGCCGCGCCGCACGGGACCGGCCCGACCGGACCGTTGTCCTGGCGATCGGTCGACGATCGGCGCTACACGCCCGTGCAGGAGCAACTCCCGTTCGCCGACGGGGGCCGCCACGAGACCCGCAAGCGGCCCGACACGACCTTCGAGCGCCAACCGACCGGCACCGCCGACCTGCCGCCGCCCGACCGGCACGCGGCCCGGTTGGCCATCGCCGTCGTGGAAGTGGCCGCGGGCGCCCGGCCGGCCACCCAACTGATGCGCCACTGCGCGCCCACCGTGTTCGAGTCGTTGGTACGCCGCCAGGCGCACCGCGCCGGCCGACCGCTGGTGCGCCGTCCGGTGCTGCTTCGTCGGGTGCGGGTCTGCCACATCCGGGACGGCGTCGTCGAGGTCACGGTGATCATCGCGATGTCGCACCGCATCCGACCGGTGGCGCTCCGGCTGGAGGGCCTGGACGGTCGGTGGCTGATCACCGCCCTCGAGATGGGCTAGCTGTTCCCGAGCCGACAGCCGAACAGCGAGCCGGGTGAGCAGGATGAGTCGAGGCTCAGCCGCGCTTGTTCTTCTTCTTGGCGGCGCGACGCTCCGCCCGACTGCCCCCGGTCGGAGCGGCCGAGACGGCCGTGCCGTCGGCGTCCTCGTCGCGCTCCTGCACCGAGCCGTCGTCGGCGGGCGCGCTGTAGTGCAACCGGGCAGCCTTGTGCTCCTCCAGGCCCTTGGCGTGCACCTCGGGCTGGGCTCCCGCAGCACCCGGCGTACCGGCCGCCCCCGCGGCGTCCACCGACACCGTCACCGGCGGCGCCACCTCGACCTCGACGTTGAACAGGAAGCCGACCGACTCCTCCTTGATGCCGTCCAGCATGCCGGTGAACATCTGGTAGCCCTCGCGGGAGTACTCGACCACGGGGTCCTTCTGCGCCATCGCCCGCAACCCGATGCCCTCCTGCAGGTAGTCCATCTCATAGAGGTGCTCGCGCCACTTCCGATCGAGCACCGCCAGCACGACCCGGCGCTCCACCTGCCGCATCACGTCCTCGCCCAGCGCGGCGGTCCGCTCGTCGAAGGCGTGCAGGGCATCGGAGGCCAATTCCTCGCGCAGCATCTCCCGGGTGACCGCTTGCCGGCCCCCCGCCGCCGCGTCGAGCTCGTCGAGGGTGATCGAGATCGGATAGAGCTGGCCGAGCGCGGTCCACAGCGTCTCGAGGTCCCAGTCCTCGCTGAAGCCGTCGGCGGTGGCGGCGCCCACATAGCTGTCGATGGTGTCGGTGATGAAGTGCCGCATCTGGTCGTGCATGTCCTCGCCGTGCAGGACGCGGCGGCGCTCGCCGTAGATGACCTTGCGCTGGGTGTTCATCACGTCGTCGTACTTCAAGACGTTCTTGCGGATGTCGAAGTTGCGACCCTCGACCTGCGTCTGCGCGCTCTGAATCGAACGGCTGACCAGCTTGGACTCGATCGGCACGGAGTCCTCCATGCCGGCGCTCGTCATGAACCGGTCGACCAGGCCGGCGTTGAACATCCGCATCAGGTCGTCCTGCAGCGAGAGGTAGAACCGGGATTCGCCCGGGTCGCCCTGCCGGCCGGACCGGCCGCGCAGCTGGTTGTCGATGCGCCGGGACTCGTGCCGCTCGGTGCCCAGCACGTAGAGACCGCCGAGCTCGGTGACCTCCTCGTGCTCGGCAGCGACCTCCTTCTCGGCCGCGGCCAGGGCCTCGTCCCAGGCGGCCTCGTATTCCGCCGGGGTCTCCTCCGGCGACAGGCCCCGATTCTTCAGCGCGGCGACGGCCCGGAATTCGGGGTTTCCGCCGAGCATGATGTCGGTGCCTCGGCCGGCCATATTGGTGGCCACCGTGACGGCGCCCTTGCGGCCGGCGTCGGCGACGATGGCCGCCTCCCGCTCATGCTGCTTGGCGTTCAGGACGGCATGGCTCACCCCGTGCTTCTTGAGCTGCTGGGAGAGATATTCGCTCTTCTCCACCGAGGTCGTCCCGACCAGGACCGGCTGGCCCGCCGCGTATTTGTCGACAATGTCCTCCACGACCGCGTCGAACTTGGCCTTTTCCGTGCGGTAGACCAGGTCGGAATTATCCTTGCGGATCATCGGCATATTGGTCGGGACCTGCACGACGCCCAGCTTGTAGATCTGGTGCAGCTCGGCCGCCTCGGTCTGGGCCGTGCCGGTCATGCCGGCGAGCTTGTCGTACATGCGGAAGTAGTTCTGCAGCGTGACGGTGGCCAGGGTCTGGTTCTCGTTCTGGATCTCCACCCCTTCCTTGGCCTCGATGGCCTGGTGCATGCCCTCGTTGTAGCGCCGCCCGGGCAGCATGCGACCGGTGTGTTCGTCGACGATCAGGACCTCACCGTTCATCACGACGTAATCCTTGTCGCGCTTGAACAGTTCCTTGGCCTTGATGGCGTTGTTCAGATAGCCGATCAGCGGGGTGTTGACCGACTCGTACAGGTTCTCGATGCCGAGCAGGTCCTCGACCTTGGCAATCCCCTGCTCCAGCACCCCGACCGTGCGCTTCTTCTCATCGACCTCGTAATCGCCGGTCGGCTCGATGCCCCGCAGCCGGTCGCCCGGGCGGCCCCGGTGCAGCTCGGTCACGATCTTCGCGAACTCCGTATACCACTTCGTCGCCTGGTCGGAGGGACCCGAGATGATCAGCGGCGTCCGGGCCTCGTCGATGAGGATCGAGTCGACCTCGTCGACGATGGCGAAGAAGTGGCCGCGCTGGACGAGTTCTTCCGTGGCCCACGCCATGTTGTCGCGCAGGTAGTCGAAGCCGAATTCGTTGTTCGTGCCGTAGGTGATGTCCTTGCCGTATTCGGCCCGCCGCTGTGCCGGGGTCATCTGGGCCAGGATGCAGCCGGTCTCCAACCCGAGCATGCGGTGCACCCGGCCCATCAACTCCGACTGGTACTCGGCCAGGTAATCGTTGACCGTCACCACGTGGACGCCCTGGCCGGCCAGCGCGTTGAGATAGCTCGGGAGCGTCGCGACCAGCGTCTTGCCCTCACCGGTCTTCATCTCGGCGACATTGCCGAAGTGCAGCGCCGCGCCGCCGACGATCTGCACGTCGAAGTGCCGCTTGCCGATCGTGCGCTTGCTCGCCTCCCGGACCGCGGCGAAGGTCTCCGGGATCAGGCGGTCCATCGACTCGCCGTCCTCCAACCGCCGTCTGAACTTGGCGGTCTCTTCCTTCAGCTCGGTGTCGGACAGCCTCTCGAAATCGTCCTCGATGGCGTTGACCTGCGGCACATAAGCCTGCAGGCGTCGCAGCTCGCGTCCCTCACCGGCGCGCAGGATGCGATCGACGAACTTCGGCACGGTGGACTCCTGGGAAGGGGCGGGACGGCACGGCGAGGATCGGCCGCGCGAAACGCGACCGACCCCAGGGTAATCGACGCGTCCGCGGCTCCGGCTCACCCCGCCGTACGCCGGGCGACGCGAGCCAATTCACTTGCCCAGCCGGGGCACGCCGGGTTTCAGTGGGCCGGTGACGACGCCCGCCGACGACCCCGCGAACCCCTTCCCCGCCTGCGTCCCGGAGCTGACCGACGGGGTGGTCCGGCTGCGGGCGCACCACGACGCCGACCTGCCGCGCATCGTGGCACAGTCCCAGGACGCCGCGTCGCTGGTGTTCACGACGATCCCCAGACCGTACGACGAGAGCCATGCCCAGAAATGGCTGAGCACGATCCGCGCCGGCTGGATCGCGGAGCCACCGACGACCTGGCACTGGGCGATCGCGGCGGCGGACGACCCGGACGCGACGTACCTCGGCACCATCGATCTGCGGCCCACCGGACGGGAGTCGGCGGAGACCGGCTTCGCGCTGCACCCGGACGGCCGGGGCCGCGGGTTCATGGCGCGGGCGCTGCGGCTCCTCCAGGGCTATGTCGCCGACCATCCCGAGCTGGGCATCGAGGTGATCCGGTGGCGCGCCGTCGTCGGCAACTGGGCGTCCCGTCGGGTGGCGTGGTCCTGCGGGTTCACCCACGAGGGCAGCCAGCGCGGGCTGCTGATGCAGGCCAGCGTTGACGGCGCGATCGTGCGGGATGCCGACGGGTGGGCGGCCTCCTGGCGGGTCGGCGAGCCGACGACGCCGCGGCACCCGTGGTACGTCGCGCCGGAGCTGCGCTGGCCGGGGCACGGCGCCGCACCGGTGCTGCGGGCCTGGGCCGACGAGGACGGAGCGGCGCTGGACGAGGTCACCGACGAGGTGGCGGATCGGTACCTCCCGGAGCTGGTGCCCACACGCACGACGTACGAGGCGTTCCTGCTCGACCGCCGCGAACGCGAGGCGAGCGGCACCGGCGTGGCCTGGGCGATCACCGACGGGCGCAGCGGGGCCGTGCTGGGCGGGATCCACCTGTTCGCGATCGACCACGGGAGACGGGCCGGCAACGGAACCATCGGGGTGTTCGTGCTGCCCGCCGCCCGGCACCAGGGGTTGTTCTACGCCCTCCGGCTCGTCCTGGACCATGCCTTCGCGCCGGTCGACGCGGGCGGCCTGGGGCTGGCGCGGGTGCGGGCCGACGCCGACGTCGCCAACACCGCCTCGGTGCGGACCATGCTGCGGCTGGGAATGACGTACGTCGGGATGACCCGCGAGGAACGTCCCGACACCCGGCCCGGCTTCGCCGGTGAGCGGGTCGACATGTGTCAGTTCGAGGTGCTGGCCGGCGACGACCGGGACGTCGTCGGGGAGTTCAACCGGCGCGGCTGGACACCGCCCAAGGCGGTCTGGTGTGAGGACGTGCAGCTGCGCGAGTTCGCCGAGTCGGACGCCGCGGCGGTGGCGCGGTTCATGCGGCACCCCGACTTCGGGCCCGAGCATCGTCCCGAGGCGAGCGAGGCCGACGCCAGGCGGTGGATCATCCGCGGCCTGGCCGGCAACTATCGGCGGTTCACGCTGCGCTGGGCGATCTGCCCGGAGCAGCCCGTCGCGGGGTTCGCGCCCGGCGAGCCGGTCGGGTACATCAGGGCCTTCGCGCTCGACGGGCGGCACTACTCGGGGGATGCGGAGATCGGGTACACGCTGCATCCGCACGCCCGCGGACGGGGGCTGGGAAAGGCGGCCGCACGGACGCTGGTCGGCTACCTGCTCACTCCCGCCGAGCGGGGCGGGTACGGCCTGCGCCGGGTCACGGCGATCACCACCCCCGAAAACCTCGCCTCCCAGAAGGTGTTGGCGGCGGCGGGGCTGACGCGGTGGTGGGTCGACCCGCGGGTCGTCGAAGCGGCGTCGTCCGGCGCGACGGGCCCGGCTCTCCAGGTCGAAGACCTCTCCCCCGATCGTTGGCGGTACGGCCGCCTTCACGACGACCCGGATCCCCCCGCCGGACGCCTGCACTGGTGGACCCCGTCCCTCACCGACAAAGGCCGCTCGCCAACAAGCGGCAACAGCGACCGTTCGTGACCTGCCCTTTTGGCACCATGGTGCTATCGGTGCAGGTCACGAACGGTCGCCCTGTGGACAAGTCGGGGGCGGGCCCGGTGCGAACCGTGGGAAACCCGTTCGGACCGGATCGGGGCGCTCGGCTACCCTGGTCAGGCCCCGGCCAATCCACGGCCGATCGGGCCCACATCTCGTGGCGCGCCGTTGCGCTCGCGTTCCCAGTTCCGCGTCGATGCCGCAGTCTCGGCGTACCAGCAGAGAGCCCCCTATGACCTCCCAGCGCACCGAAGCCGGCGTGCCTGCCCAACCAGCCGAGCATGATCACAAGGTGCTCTTCTGGCTGGTCGCGGCCGCGTTCGTGGTCATCCTCAACGAAACGATCATGACCACGGCGATCCCGCGGCTGATGGCGGACCTGCAGATCAGCGCGTCGGCCGCGCAGTGGCTCTCGACGGTGTTCATGCTGACCATGGCCGTGGTCATCCCGACGACCGGCTACCTGCTGCAGCGGCTCACCACGCGGACGGCATACACGCTCGCGATGGGCACCTTCTGCGCCGGTACCCTCCTGGCGGGGCTGGCTCCGTCCTTCGCCGTGCTGCTGATCGCGCGGGTCGTCCAGGCGGGCGGGACCGCGGTGATGATGCCGCTGCTCATGACCACCCTGATGCAGGTGGTGCACGAGCGCGACCGAGGCCGCGTGATGGGCAATGTGAGCCTGGCCATCTCGGTGGCGCCCGCGGTCGGACCCGCCGTGTCGGGGGTGATCCTGCAATGGCTGGCTTGGCGCTGGATCTTCCTGCTGGTGCTGCCGGTGGCGGGCGGGATCACCCTGCTGGGACTGCGCGGCCTGCGCAACGTCGGCGAGCCGTCGGCGGGGTCCCTCGATGTGACGAGCGTGCCGCTCGCGGCGGTGGGATTCGGGGCCCTGGTCTACGGGCTGTCCGAGGTCGGCGCGGCGCAGACCCGTGGCCTGGGCCTCGCCCTGCTGGGGGTCGGCGGGATCGGCATCGCCGGGTTCACCTGGCGCCAGTTGGCGCTCGCGCGGCGCGGCGGCAGCCCGTTGCTAGACGTCCGGGTCCTGCGGATCGGCACGTTCGCGCGGTCGATGGCGGCGATGGCGATCGCCTTCATGGCGCTGATGGGCGTGGTCATCGCGCTGACCCTGTTCATCCAGTCCGTGCTGGCGCAGCCGCCGCTGGTCGCCGGGCTCGTGGTGATGCCCGGTGGGATCGCGATGGGGCTGACGGCTCCGGCGGTGGGGCGGCTGCTGGATCGGTACGGCGCGCGGGTGCTGATGATCCCGGGGTCGCTGGTGCTGCTCGCCGCCCTGATCGGGCTGGCGGGGGTCGCGGCGCTGGGCACCGGTGCGCCGCTCGCGGCCGTCGTCGCGTTGCACATGCTGCTCTCGGTCGGGTTGGCCCTGCTGTTCACGCCGCTGTTCACGCTCGGGCTGGGGGCCGTTCCGCCGCACCTGTATTCGCACGGCTCGTCGGTGCTCGGGACGACCCAGCAGGTGGCCGGAGCGGTGGGCACCGCGGCGTTCGTGACCGTCCTGGCCGCCCTGGGCGCCGGCGCCGAGGGGTTCCGGTGGGCGTTCGGGGTGGGCGTCGGCCTCGCGGTGGTGACGTTCGCGCTGGTCCTGACGCTGCCGGCCCGCAACGAGCCCACTGCCGAGGCGTCCGACGAGCACGACGCCGCGACCCGCTCGGGCGCGGCCGGGGTGGGTTCGCACTGATCCCGATTGGCCCCGAGTCGTCCGGCAACCCTGCGGCACAGCCCGTTATCGCCCGGCCTCGCAGGGGATTGTCGGCTGCGGACGTACAGTACTCGCCAAACTCGCGGCGCATATTCGGGCCTGTCGACATCGACGCAGGTCAGAGCCGTGTCGAAAGATGCCGTCAGCGTGTCAGAGCAAGTACTGTACGTCCGCAGCCGACAGCAAGCCCGCCCCTGGTACCCGCTGGCGACCAAATCCGGCCCAACCCCGGGAGGACGACGATGCCTGACCTGCCGACGTCGGTCGTGGCAGCGATCATCGAGCGAGGCGAGTGCGTGTTGGTGACACATCGCAGACCTGATCGCGTGGGGAATCTGGCGTGCTGGGACCCCGTGAGCGATCGAATCGCCGATGCGTCGCAGTTACGCCAGGAGGCGCTCGCGGTCTGGCTGCGGGCGCGGCGCACAGAGGGCCTCGAGCCCTCGCCGGAGCGGATCGCTCGAGTGCGGACCAAGCTGGCGGATCCGGATGCGCTGCTCGTTGTCGCGATGTCCGACAGCGCGGTGATAGGGATGGCTCTGGCAGAGCCGTTCGTCGGCAGCGGTTGCGACGGCCCCGCGGGCCACGTGTCGATGGTGTTCGTCGATCCCCGATATCGCCGCCGGGGCACGGGCCGGGCTCTGTTCGACGTCCTGCTGGCGTGCGGCTGGTCTCGCCTCAGCCTCTGGACGCGCGACGCCAATGACGCTGGCCGCGGCCTCTATGCCGCGGTCGGCTTCGCACCGACGGCCGACCACGGCCACACACCCGCTGGGGAGCCCATGACCCGTTGGCAGCGCGGGCCTGATGAGATCGCCCGTGTCGGTACACCTGTCGTGGCGTGACGGCAGCACGTAACGTGCGACGCATCGGCGATCTCGACAGCACCGGCCCCTAGCCGCCGGCACGCGATTACCCGAGGTCGCGAGAACCACCGGAAGAAGGGTGAGTCCGATGACGAGACCACTGCGGATGCGGGCGGCGGAGAGCGCGCTCGTGCTGATCGACTACCAGGAACGGCTGATGCCCGCCATCCATGACGGCGACGCCGTGCTGGCGCGGGCCGTGTTCCTGGCCAAAGTGGCGCGCGAACTCGACGTCCCGGTCATCGCCACCGCGCAGAACCCCGCCCGGCTCGGGCCCAACCTGGCGCCGCTCCCGGACTACCTCGACGAGACCGTCGAGAAGATGACCTTCGCCGGCTGCGGCCCTGACCTGGACGCGGCGCTGACCCGCCGGGACGCGAGCCGAGGCAGCACGGCCGAGATCGTCATCGGTGGGTGCGAGGCGCACGTGTGCTTGCTGCAGAGCGCACTCGGCCTCCTCGAGGCGGGGCGGCGAGTCTGGGTCGTCGCCGACGCGTGCGGCTCCCGCCGTACGACCGATCGGGATGCCGCCCTGGACCGGCTGCGGGTCGCCGGTGCGGGAATCGTCACCGCCGAGATGGTCGCCTTCGAGTGGCTGCAGACCGCAGCCCACCCCCGGTTCAAGGCCGTGTCGGCCCTCGTCAAGGCACTCTGACCGGGGGTCCGTTCCGGACCGTGCCCCGACGAAGGAGCCCACATGACGACGCTCGACCCGGTGCACCTGCAGATCGACGACGGGGTCGCCCAGATCACCCTCAACCGGCCCGAGGCGGGCAACAGCCTGACCGTCCCGCTGTGCCATCGGCTGGCCGTGGCCATCCGGGCCGCGGCCGACGACGCCACCGTGCGGGCCGTCGTCCTGGCCGGCGAGGGTGACCGGTTCTGCGCCGGCGGGGACGTGCGGGCCATGCAGGCGGCCACGGATCGGGCCGCCTTCGTCCGGGACCTCGTCGAGGCGGCGCACGGGGCCGTCCGGGAGCTGGCCCGGCTGGAGGTGCCCGTCCTCTGCGCGGTGCAGGGGGCCGCGGCCGGGGCCGGACTGTCCCTGGTGCTGCTCAGCGATCTGGTGGTCGCCTCCCCCGAGGCGCGCTTCACCACCGCGTACGCCGCGATCGGGCTGAGCCCGGACTGCGGCCTATCCTGGCTGCTGCCGCGCGCGATCGGTACCCAGCGGGCCCTCGACTGGACCCTGCGTCCCCGCGCAGCATCCGCACCGCAGGCGCTCGACCTCGGCATCATCACCGCCGTGGTCGACGGCTCATCCCGCGAGACGGCACTGGCCTGGGCCCGTGACCTGGTCGCCCAAGCCCCGACCGCCGCGGGCAACGTCAGGACGCTGATCCGGAGCTCCTACGGCACCGGTTTCGAGGAGCACCTGGGCCGGGAGGCCGAGGCGATCGTGCGAGCCGCCGCCTCCCCCGAGGCGGGCCGGTTGATCTCGGCCTTCGGGGCGGCGCCGACCGGCCGGAACTAGCGCCGACGGCGCCGACCCGACGGCTGCCCGCCTCATGCGCCGACCACCCCGTCGAGCCGCAAGAACGTCGCGAGCAGTGCCAGCTCCGCCGCCAGCTCCGCCGGCGCATCCGGACGACGTCGCAGCGCCCCACCCTCCCAGTGCGCCGGCCCCGCCCGCAGCACCCCCGCGGCTCGGTCGGCCTTGACATCCACCCGCCCCACCAGGCGATCCCCCAGCAGGAACGGCATCACGTAATAGCCGTAGACCCGCTTCGCCGCCGGCGTGTAGAACTCCAGCCGATAGTCGAACCCGAACAGCGCCGCCGTCCGCTCGCGCTGCCAGACCAGGGAGTCGAACGGGCTGAGCAGGGCCCGCGCGCGGGGCGCCCGCGTGGGGATGCGGGCGTCGCGGTGCAGGTACGCCGGGGCCCGCCAGCCGCTCACCCGAGCCGGCAGCAACACGCCCTCGGCCACCAGTCGCGCGATGGCGGGCCGCGCCTGGGTGACCGAGAGCCGCGCGTAATCCCGCAAGCACCGCTCGCTGCCCACGCCATGGGCCCGGGCGCCCAGCTCGACGAGCGCCGCCAGCGCGTCGTCGTCGGACATCGGCGCCGACCCCAGCGGCCCGCTATCCACCACCTCCGCCGGGAGGACCGCGGCCGGCACTGCATACCGCCGTTCGAATTGAGCCGTCCGCCCCGCGCTGCTGAGCCGGCCACCCCAGAACAGGTGCTCGAGGGCGGCCTTGACCAGCGACCAGTTCCAGCCCCATTCCTTGGCCCGCGCCGGCTCGTCGTGCGCCAGCGCCGCCTCGCACTCCCGGGAGGTCATCGGGCCGCGCGCGGCGATCTCGGCATACACCGAATCCACCAGACCGGGTCGCTCGGCGGCGATCTTCTGCATCCACCCCCACGAGTCCTCGTGGGCCCGGCGCATCCGGAAGCCGAACAACGGCCAGGACTCGAGAGGAATCAGGGAGGCCTCGTGCGCCCAGTACTCGACCAGATGCCGCCAGACCCGGCCGCCGCCGGCAGCTGGGCCATCGCGTGGGCCATCGCGAGGACCATCGCGAGGGCCATCGCGCAGACCATCGAGCAGGGTCGGGTCGTACGGTCCCAGCCGCGCGTAGAACGGCAGGTAGTGGCTTCGCGCCACGACGTTGACGCTGTCGATCTGCACGATCCCGAGCCGGTCGGCCACGGCCCGCAGGTGCGCCGCCCGCACCGGCCCGGCGGACTCGCGCCGGGACCCGAAGCCCTGCGCCGCCAGCGCGATCCGGCGGGCCTGGGCCGGGCTCAGCTCGATCGCGGCCAGCCCGTCGGGACCGGGCGGACCGGACGGACCGGACGACGGCCCAGGTCTGACCGACCCGGCCCGGCTCCTCGAGGTCACCGCCGCAGCCCGGGTCCCGGGTCGCCGTGGTCGTCGACGAGGCGTTCCCGTACGGCGTACATGGCCGCCTCCACCCGGCTGTGCAGCTGTAGCTTCTCCAGGATCGAGCGCACGTGGTTCTTGACCGTGTTCTCCGAGATGAACAGCGTCTTGGCGATCTCCCGGTTGCCCATCCCGCGGGCGACGTGGACCAGCACCTCGCGCTCCCGCTCGGTGAGCCGCGCACCGCTGCTCTCGGGGTCGTCGTCGTGTCGCGCCAAGGACGCGAACTGCCGCATCAGGCTCGCCGCCATCGTCGGGGACACCAGCGACCCGCCCGAACGCAGCGTGCGGATGCCGGAGACGACCTCCTCGGGGGGGACGTCCTTGAGCAGGTAGCCGTTCGCGCCGGCGCGCACGGCGTCGAACAGGTCCTGCTCGTCGTCGCTGGTGGTGAGGATGACGATCTGAATCTGTGGGTATTTGGCCTTGATCGCCTCGCAGGCCTCGATGCCATTCATCCGTGGCATCCGCACATCCATGATCACCACGTCGGGGCGGTGTTCGTCGACGGCCGCGAGGGCTCCCTGGCCGCTGTCGGCCTCGGCAACGACCTCGATGTCGGGCTCGGAGGAGAGCACCAGGTCCAACCCGCGGCGGTAGAGCACGTGGTCATCGACGATCACCACGCGGGTCGGCGCGCCGTCGATGGGCTCCGGCTGCCCCTCCATGGCGCGGTTCACCCGGCCATCATGACACGTCCCGACCGCCGGGCCAGGCAGATCGACCGGTAGGCGCACGCGACGGCGGCCCGGTCCGTCGGGACCGGGCCGCCGTCCTGCGGGTGGACCGCCTCACGCCGCGTCGGTCGGCACCTCCAACGCGATGACGCCGTAGTCCCAGCCGCGGCGCCGATAAACCACGCTCGGGCGCGTCGAGTCCTTGTCGATGAACAGGTAGAAGTCGTGGCCGACCAGCTCCATCTCGAAGAGCGCCTGGTCCAGGCTCATCGGGGCCGCCGCATGCACCTTCTCGCGGACCTGCACGGGCATGTCGCCCTGCGCGCCGAGCTTCTCCTCCAGTTCGCTGCGCGGCTCCTCCTGCTCGACCTCGACAGGCTCCGGCACCGGGGCGAACGTCGCGACGTCGACGGGGGGCTCGTCCGTGCCGCGGCCGCGACGGCGCACCTTGCGCTTGTCACCGGCCCGGCGCAGCCGCTCGGCCAGCTTCTGCAGGGCCAGGTCCATCGCGGTGTATTTGTCGTCGCTGAACGCCTCCGCGCGGATCACCGGGCCCTTGGCGATGCAGGTGATCTCGACGCGTTCACTCCCCTTCGGTGCAGCCTTGCTGGTCTCGTGACTGACGACGACGTCGACCCGCTGGGTGCGCGGGGCGTATTGCTCGACCTTGGTCAGCTTGTCGCCGAGTACCTGCCGAAAGCGATCCGAGATTTGGATGTGACGGCCGGTGACGGTGATCTCCATGGGGACCTCCAGTGGGGAAGTGTGCAAACAGACAACGTGCGAGCTGGCTGATCCGTGCCGGGCATTCCCCCTTCGCGGGTCACGGGGAGCAGCAGAACGCCCCGCGTCACCAGCCCATCGGACCGGTCGCGAGGCGTGCTCCCATGACCTGATCGTAGTTCGTTTCGAGCCGTCTGACCAGCCTGTTCGCGATAATGACCGGCGCCAGGTGGGGACCGAGTAGGGACCGAGTAGGGACCGAGTAGGGACCGAGTAGGGAGCGAGTGGGAACCGACCGAGCCTGTCCGACGCGGGGGGCACGGTCATCGAGCGCAGCCGGGCGCCACGAGGCGGCGACGCGTGGTGGCCGCGATGCACGCCGCCGTCACGCTGCGGGCCCCGGCCGCACGCAGCGCCCGGGTGGCCTCGCACAGGGTGGCCCCGGTGGTCACGACATCGTCGAGCAGGACGACGTCCGCGCCGGCCAGGTCGCAGGTCGCGACGAAGGCACCGGCCAGGTTGGCGGCGCGCTCCGCGATGGTCAGTCCCGCCGAGTCGGCGAGGACCCGCCGCGTCGTCAGCGCCGAGGGCTGGGCCCGCAGCTCGGCGGCGGACCGCGCCGCCCCGTGCAGCAGGGTGAGCAGCGGCGCGTCCCCGCGGCGGCGCCGGGCCTGCGCGGTGGTCGGCACCGGGACAAGCAGCGACCCCGGCGTCGGGTGACTGGTCTGCACCGCCTCGCCCAGCAACCGGGCCAGGGGCCGGGCGAGATCGCGGCGGCCGTCGTCCTTGTACGCCGCGAGGGCGGACCGCAACGGGCCCTCGTACGGCGCCGCCGCCCAGGTCGGCGGGAAGTCGTCCGGGCAGGGACTCGGCCGGACGGGGCGCGGGGCTCCCCAGGCCGTGGCCACCTCGGCTTGGCAGGTCCGGCACCAGCCGACGCCGGGGCGGGCACAGCCGGCGCAGCAGACCGGCAGGCCGAGCTCCAGGGCCGCCGTGATCGCGTCGTGCCATCGCATGGGGGCAGCCTGGCGGTCGGCGGGTCCGCGGCGCCGTGCGGGCCGCGCCGCCTGGGGACGACCCGCCGCGGCGCGTCGGGGTGTGGATGAAGCGGCCGCCGGCCTTCGGCCGGGGCCGGCTGAGGGACTCCGGGCGCTCGCAAGCTCCTGGGGCTCAGGGCACCACGGCGTCCGTGACCGCCACCGGGTCCTGCCAGTTCACCGCCACGGAGGCGAAGAGTCCCGCCCCCGCCACGATGCCGATCCGGCCGCCGCCGAGCGGGATGATCGTCTGGGCCCCCGGGATGGCGGGCAGCTCGGAGCCTTCGGTCCGGCCGTCCAACTCCACCGACGTCGCCCGGACGTCCTGGGCCGCCGACACCCGCCCGAGCACAGAGAGGCGGTACGCCGAGGTCCAGGTGAGATCCGTCGCGTCGATGACCTGGGCCCCGACCGTCAGCGGCTCGGTCAGCCCGACCGCGCGCTGGTCCTGGCCCCGCAGCACCCCGGCGACCCCGATCCGGATCCGACCGTCGGAACCTCGCAGCAGCAGCGCCACGCGCTGGGCGTCGGGGGCCACCTTGAGGGCGACGACCCGCTGCGCACCCAGCCATGGGGTGTTCAGCGGCCGAGGTTCGGCGCGGCCGATCTCGCCGCGGGTGTCGATGACCCAGATCGTCGGCGCTCCCGCGGCGCCCACCCCGGCGAGCCAGAGCCCCTGATGGGTGTCGAAGGCGGGTCGCACCAGATCGGTGCCGAACGGCGTCTGCTGCGCGGACTGGCCGGTGGCGGGCGACTCCCCGCTCTGGCGGAACCGGTAGAGAGCGGTGCCGTCCCCCGTGACGGCGGCGAGTTCGCGCAGATCCGGCGCGACGGCCAGCTTGGAGTAGTTCGGGTTGACCCGGGGCAGCTGCGGCCCGCTCTGCCCGGCGTCGGCCTTGCGCAGATCGGCGGGCCGGACGGCCCACAACCGGTCGCCGTTGCGCAGCACCACCCACGCGGGTTCGGGGCCCTGCGCCCGCTCGAATCCGAGCGAGCTCAGGTCGTAGGGCGGGCCGGCCACTCCGACTGGATCCAGCGGGCTGCCCTCGGCTTGCAGCGCGACGCCCGCCACCCCGGTGGCCTGGGTCATCGTCACGATCGACTGGGCCAGCGCCGCCCGGCGCTCTTCGGCTCCGCTGGTCACGGCGGCCGCCGTGAGATCGAGCCGCGCCGTGCCGCTGCGGACCGTCACGGAGTCCACCGAGAGCTTGGTGTTCGTGGGGAAACCCGTGACCACGGCGCCTTGGAGGTAGCCGGGGATCGGGGCCAGCTGGGCCCGCGCCAGCGCCGTCGGCAGGCCGCTGGTGATCGGGAAGAAGCGCCGGTCCGGGATGAGGGTCCGCGCGATCGGCGAGGCATAGGCGACGGTGAACGGCTGGTAGGACTTGTTGAAGTAGAACAGGTCGAGCCACAGCCCGAAGTCCTCGGGGAGCCGGGAGATCCGCCATTCGCCATCCACTCGGCTCACGGTGATGTCGACCGAGCGGGGTACGGCGCCGGGTAGCTCGGCGTAGCGTCCGGTGGCGTCCAGGGTGGCCACCTCCCGGGCGGTGGCCCGCACGGTGGCAACGCGCTCGTCGGAGGCCACTATCGTCGTCGCCACGGTGGTGTAGATCAACGCGGCCCGCGACCCCGGGGCCCAGCCCTCCGAGACCGCGGGGGTGAGGAACTCCCGGGCGGGCCGATAGTCCTGGCTGACGGGCGGACCGGAGAGCCGGTCGTCGTCGCTGAGCGCGGACCCGGCGACGAGAAATCCGCGCACGATCGCCTCGGGGCTGGCGCCCGGCATCGGGGTGGCGGGTCGCATCCGGACCGGCGTCGGCAACGCCGGCGCCAAGGAGTCGCCCGGCATGACGTCGCTGCTCCGGGGCAACCCCGAGCAGGCGGCCAGGCCGAGCGCGAGGACCCCGACCAGCGCGGTGGCACGCACCCCCCGCGCCCTCGCCCGAGCTGCGGACCGCCGGCTCACGGGCGGTCCCCCCCCGGTACGCCGTCCAGCTCGGGATCCAGCACCCCAGCAAGGTGCGGATCCACGCCGTCCAGCTCGGAATCGACGACGCCGTCCAGCTCGGGATCGACGACGCCGTCCAGCTCCGGATCGACGACGCCGTCCACCTGGGGCGCTGCCGTGGGAGCGCCCTCGCCCGGGTCGCCGGGCGGGCCGCCGGCCGCCGGGGGCGGCACCGGGGTGCTGGCGGTCGGGTCGACGGTGGCCTTGATCGGCTCCCCCACCGGCACCCCGTTCTCGCCGAGCTCCGCCGGGCTGGGGTCGGTCAACGGCAGCGGCGAATAGCCGATCGGTCGGCCGGCGACCCGGGGCAGGGTGAGCCGGAACCGCGAGCCGACGCCCGGCTCGCCCCACGCCTGCAGCGACCCGTCGTGGAGTCGGGCGTCTTCCAGGGCGATGGCCAGCCCGAGGCCGGTGCCACCCGTGGTCCGTTTGCGAGCCGGATCGCCGCGCCAGAATCGGGTGAAGACCAGGTCGGGCTCGCCGGGGCGCAGCCCCACGCCGAAGTCGCGCACGGCCACGGCGATCGCGGCGTCATTGCTGCCGAACTCGATCCGGACCGGGCGCCCCTCGCCGTGTTCCAACGCGTTGATCACCAGATTGCGGACGATGCGTTCGACCCGACGCGGGTCCATCTCCGCGCGGATCGGTTCCTCGGCGCCCACCAGCGTGATCGAACTGCCCTTGTAGCGGGCCAGGCCCATGACTCCGGTCAGCACCCGATCGACGACGTCGCGCAGGTCGACGGTCTCCCGGTCCAGGGACGCGGCGCCGGCGTCGATGCGGCTGATCTCGAGCAGATCGGCCAGCAACTCATCGAAGCGCTCGACCTCGCCGTAGAGGATCTCGGTGGACCGCTCCGAGACCGGCGGGAAGGTCTGCCGCTCGTCGTAGATCACCTCCGCCGCCATCCGGATGGTCGTCAGCGGCGTGCGCAGCTCGTGCGAGACGTCGGAGACGAACCGCTGCTGCAGGGCTGAGAGATCCTCCAGCCGGGAGATGTGTGCCTGCAGGGCGTCGGCCATCCCGTTGAACGCGGTGGCGAGCTTGGCGAGGTCGTCCTCGCCCTTGATGTCGAGTCGCTCGTTGAGACGGCCGTTGGCCAGCCGTTCGGCGACCACCGCGGCCTCCCGAACCGGGTCGACGACCAGGCGCGTGACCAGGTGCGCGATGAGCCCCACGAGGACGGCGAAGATGACCACGCCGAGGAGGAAGGTGCGCATCACCATCGCGAGGATCTGCTGCTGCCGCTCCATCGGATAGATGTAGTACAGCTCGTACGGACCGGCCTCCGGCACCTGGACGATGGAGCCGACGACGATGGCGGGCACGAGGTCACCACCGCGGGGCACGGTGACGATCTGCACCTGCTGGACCCGGGCATTCTTGGCGAGTTCGTCGCGCATCTTCGGGGTGACCGCCGGCTCGATCCCGGTCTCGGTCTCCAGCGTGGGCAACACGATGTCGCGGACGTCGTTGGTCAGTGCCCGCATCAGCAGCAGCTTGCGGACGCCCTCCGCGCTCTCGGTCTCCTGCCGCTTGACCACGTCGTAGCTGATCTGGCGCAGGCTGTCGGCGTCGAGCTTGTCGGTCTTGTCGAGCGCCTCCTGGATCTGGGCGGTGCCCTTGGCCGCCTCCTCCTTGGCGATCCGCAGCCGGTCGTCGACCAGGCCTTCGGCGATGCGTTGGTAGAGGAACGTCTGCAGCAGCCCCATCACAATCAGGCACAGCACGACCGTGGCGACGACCACCCGAAATTGCAGGCTGTGCCGCCACCACCGCACCAGGAATCGCGCAAACCGGGTGGCCCCGCGGGCGATCGCCACCGTCGCCCGGCGGACACTGCGGCGACCGATCCGGCCGGCCCACCGTGCGGCGTCCAGCACGTCACGACCGACCCGGCGCATGAGCGGCGGCATGTCAGCTCGGGCCGGCTTTATACCCCACGCCGCGTACGGTGACCACGATCTCGGGGTGCTCGGGGTCCTTCTCGATCTTGCTGCGCAGCCGTTGCACGTGGACGTTGACCAGGCGGGTGTCCCCGGCGTGCCGGTAGCCCCAGACCTGCTCGAGCAGCACTTCCCGGCTGAAGACCTGCCAGGGCTTGCGGGCGAGCGCGACGAGCAGCTCGAACTCCAGCGGGGTCAGCGGCACGATCCGGCCGGCCCGCTTGACGCTGTGCCCGGCGACGTCGATGACCAGGTCGCCGATCGTGAGCCGCTCCGGCTCGGGGTCCTCCCCGCGCCTCAGCCGCGCCCGCACCCGGGCGATCAACTCCTGCGGCTTGAACGGCTTGAGCACGTAGTCGTCCGCACCCGATTCCAGGCCCACGACGACGTCGATGGTGTCGGTCCGCGCCGACAGCATCACGATGGGGACGACGGAATCGGCGCGGATCCGGCGGCACACCTCGATGCCGTCCATGCCGGGGAGCATGACATCGAGCAGCACCAGGTCCGGCTTCGCGTCGCGCACGGCCTCCAGGCCGGAGGGTCCGTCGGCTCGGTGGATGACCTCCAGGCCCTCGGCGCGAAGGACGATGCCGAGCATCTCTGCCAGGGCCAGGTCGTCGTCGACGACGAGCACCCGTGCCTTCATGTCCGCTACCCCTCACTGCCGGCTGACCCTGGGAATCCTACCCGGGGGTCTCCTCGGGGTGATCGAGCGCCGCGCGGGGCAGGCTGAAGCCTCAGTAGCGGTAGTGCTCCGGCTTGTACGGACCCTCGACGTCCACCCCCAGGTATTCGGCCTGGTTCTTGGTCAGCTGGGTCAGCCGGGCCCCGAGCGCGTCCAGGTGCAGCCGGGCCACCTTCTCGTCGAGGTGCTTGGGCAGCGTGTGCACCCCGAGCGGGTAGTCGGCGGTCTTGGTGAACAGCTCGATCTGCGCGATGGTCTGGTTGGCGAAGCTGTTGCTCATGACGAAGCTCGGATGCCCGGTCGCATTGCCCAGGTTGAGCAGGCGTCCCTCGGACAGCACGATGATCGAGCGGCCCGCGGGCTGGCCGGCGGGGCCCTCCTGCTCGAACGTCCACTCGTGCACCTGCGGCTTGATCTCGGTCTTCGTCACGCCGGCCTGCCGGGCCAGGCCGGCCATGTCGATCTCGTTGTCGAAGTGGCCGATGTTGCCGACGATGGCCTTGTTCTTCATCGCGGCCATGTGCTCGGGCCGGATCACGTCGTAGCAGCCCGTCGTCGTGATGAAGATGTCGCCCTGCTCGACGACGTCCTCCAGCTGCGCCACCTGGTAGCCCTCCATCGCGGCCTGCAGCGCGCAGATCGGGTCGATCTCGGTGACGATGACGCGGGCGCCCTGGCCACGCAGGGAGTCGGCACAACCCTTGCCCACGTCGCCGTACCCGCAGACGACGGCCGTCTTGCCGCCGATCAGGGTGTCGGTGGCCCGGTTGATGCCGTCGATCAAGGAGTGCCGGCAGCCGTATTTGTTGTCGAACTTGGACTTGGTGACCGAGTCGTTGACGTTGATCGCCGGGAAGAGCAGCTCGCCCCGCTCGAAGAGCTGGTAGAGCCGGTGTACGCCGGTGGTGGTCTCCTCGGTGACGCCCTTGATCTGCTCGGCGACCCGCGTCCACACCGTCGGGTCTTCGGCCAGCGTGCGGCGTACCAGCGCTTTGAAGACCCCGAACTCCTCCGAATCGTCCTCGGTCGTCTCGGGCACCCGGCCGTCGGCCTCCCAGGCCTTGCCGTGGTGCACCAGCATCGTGGCGTCGCCGCCGTCGTCGAGGATCATGTTCGGGTACGTCGCAGCGCCGTCGGGCCCCGCCGGCCAGCGCAGGATCTGCTCGGTGCAATCCCAGTATTCGGGCAGGGTCTCGCCCTTCCAGGCGAACACCGGCACGCCCTGCGGGTTCTCGGCCGTCCCGTTCGGGCCCACCACCACGGCGGCGGCGGCCTCGTCCTGGGTGGAGTAGATGTTGCAGGAGGCCCACCGCACCTGCGCCCCGAGCGCCACCAGCGTCTCGATCAGGACCGCGGTCTGCACCGTCATGTGCAGCGACCCCGCGATGCGGGCACCGGCCAGCGGCTGGGCGGCCGCGTATTCCTCGCGGATCGCCATCAGGCCGGGCATCTCGTGCTCGGCGAGGCGGATCTGGTGCCGGCCGGCCGTAGCCAGCCCGAGGTCCTTGACCTTGTAGTCGAACACGTGCGGGTCCTTCGGGTCGGGAGAGGCGCCGGGAAAGGCGCCACTGCTCAGGGTAACCCGGCGGCGGCCACCCCGAATCCCGCGCCGGTTCGCCACGGGCGGCGGCGCACCGCGACAATGGACCCGCATCATGCGAGGCGGCCCGCTCGGCCCCTCGGTGTCGACCCGAAAGGACGGACCATGGCCGGTGGACTCGTCGCCCTGTTGGACGACATCGCCGCCTTGGCGAAGCTGGCCGCCGCCTCCATCGACGACGTCGGGGCCGCCGCGGGTCGCGCCAGCGCCAAGGCCGCCGGGGTGGTCGTCGACGACACCGCGGTCACGCCGCGCTATGTCACCGGCTTCACCGCGGACCGCGAACTGCCGATGATCAAGCGCATCGCGCTGGGGTCGCTGCGCAACAAGCTGTTGTTCATCCTGCCGGGCGCATTGCTGCTGTCCCAGTTCGCGCCGTGGTTGCTCACCCCGATCCTGATGCTGGGCGGGACCTACCTGAGCTTCGAGGGGGCCGAGAAGCTCTGGGAGAAGATCGCCGGGCACGGCGAACACCAGCCCACCCCGGCGGCGGAGCGCGGTGCCGAGCAGGAGGAGCAGATGGTGGCCGGCGCCATCCGCACCGACTTCATCCTCTCCGCCGAGATCATGGTCATCGCGCTCAACGAGGTGGCCGCCGAGGCGCTGCTGCCCCGGGCGATCATCCTGGTCGTGGTGGCCATCGTCATCACGATCGGGGTGTACGGCGTGGTCGCGCTCATCGTGAAGATGGACGACATCGGCCTGCACCTGAGCGGCCGTCAGTCGCCGGCCGCGCAGCGCGTCGGTGAGCTGCTCGTCAAGGGGATGCCCAAGCTGCTGGCCGGGCTGGCCACCGTCGGCGTGGTCGCCATGCTGTGGGTCGGCGGCCACATCCTGCTGGTCGGCGCCGACACGCTCGGCTGGCACGCGCCGTACTCGCTCGTCCACCACGCGGAGTTGGCCGTCGCCGGCGCCACGGGTGCGCTGGGTGGCTTCCTCGGCTGGCTCACCAACACGCTGGGGTCGGCGCTGGTGGGCCTGATCGTCGGCGCGGTGGTCGTGGCGATCGCGCACGTGATCCCGCGCCGCACGAAGGATGCCTCGCCGTCGCACTGATGCCGCACTGATGGCGCACTGATGAGCTGAGCGGGCCCGTCAGCTGACCGGTGCGGCGTAGGCGATCACGTTGTCGCGGTAGGTGTTCCCGGCCGGGGTGCGCAGCAGCGGACCGCCGCAGGTGACGATCGCCAACTGCCGCGGCCCGGTCGCCGGGAAGTCCGGCAGGTCGTCCTTGGCCCGCACCACCAGGGCGTCGATCCGCCAGGTCCGGGTACGGCCCGCGCCGTCGGTGGTCACGACCAGAGCGCCGGGTTCGATCCGGTGCAGGCCCGCCAGGGCGCCGTCGCCGAGCCCCGCCACGCTGACGTGTCCGGCCAGCAACGTCGTACCGCGGCTCGCGCCGAGCGGCGGTCCCTCCTGCCACCAGCCCACGGTCGCCGGGTCGCCGGGGATGACGAGCTCACCCCCGGCGCCGACGGGCTCCGCCACCAGGGGCGCGTCGACGCCCAGACTGGGGATGCCGAGCCGGTTCGGGCCGTACGCCGGGTGGGCCGGCGACGCGACCGGGGTCGCGGGCTCCGCGGTGTCGGCGCGGCGGTGGTCGAAGGGCAGGGCCGGCAGGGGCGCGCCGGAGGGCGGCTCGGGATGTACGCCGTGCCACAGCAGCACCCCGCCGGCCACCGCCAGAACCACCAGGACGACGCGGACCAGCCCCGAGGCCAGCCCGACCCGTGGCGAGCTCAGCCGTTCGAGCGACGCCGCGACGCCGCGATCAAGCCGGCGCCGGATCCGGCGATGAGCACGATCCCGCCGCCCACGAGCAGCGCCTGCGGCCCTTCCTCAGCGGCGATACCGGTATTGACGCCGGTCACGCGAGTCCCGGTGGTCGCCGCGCCGCCGTTGCCGGAGCCCGCACCGACCGCCGGTGGGGTGGTCGTCGTAGTCGTCGAGGTGCCCGGTTGAACCGGCGGGGTCGTCGTGGTCGTCGAGGTGCCCGGCTCCACCGGCGGGCGAGTGGCCGAGCTGGTCGTGCTGCTCGAGGTGGTGCTGGACGAGGTCGTCGTTGACGAGGTCGTCGTTGACGAGGTCGTGGTGGACGAGGTCGGCACGCTGGTCCCGGTGGCGACGGGCGGCGCGGTCACCGTCACCGTTCCGCCGGGAACGGGGTAGACGACCGTTTCGGTCGCGGTGACCGTGCTGGTCACCGTCTGAGTGACGGTCCCGGTTCCGGTCCCGGGAGCCGTTGTCGGAGTTCCCGGGGAAGTCGTGGTGGTAGCCGTGCCGGTCGTCGGCGGGGTCGCCGTACCCGTCGGGGTGGACCCATCGGTCGGGGTGCCAGTGCCGGTCGTGGTGCTGGTGGTGGAGCCGGTCGGCGTACCGGTGCCCGTGTCGGTCGGCGTACCGGTCCCCGTGTCGGTCGGCGTGGTCGATGACGTGGTGGTCGACGGGGTCGTGGTCGAGGTGTCGGTCGGCGTACCGGTTCCCGTGTCGGTCGGCGTACCGGTGCTCGGGCTCGTGGTGGACGTGGTCGGCGACGTGGTGGCCGACGTCGTCGTCGAGGTGGCAGACCCGGTGCCCTGGCCGCCGGCCCCGGCGACCACGGTGGTGACCGGAATCGACCCGCCGCCGACGGCGACGGAACCGGAGTTGGTGTAGGCGTTCAGCGTGGTGTCGGTCACTCGGGACCGCCCCAGCAGCATGAACACCTTTCCGACGTCGGCGGAGGTGGGCACGACCTGCACGACCGCCTTGCTGTCGGAGCACTCGAGCACGTTCATCCGGTTCGCGGGCACGAAGGCCGTGCCGACGAGCGCACCGCCGATGTTGGCGGTCCCGGACCACAGCGTGAACGAGGCGCAGTTGATCGCCTGGCCGGGGCCGGGGGTGTCGGTGAAGGTGACCGGCGAGGGGCCGGTGACCCGCGGGCCGGTGATCGACCACAGCAGCTTGTCCTCGGCGGGAACGCCGGGGCTGTCCGGCGGGAGCCACTTGGCCCACTTCGTGGCGGTCGTCGAATAGTCGTTCTGCGGCAGGACCCCGACGGTGATCTGGTCCCGGAAGATCGTGCCGTCGGCCGTGAAGACCAGGTCGTGCGGGCCGGGCTGGACCGAACGGCTGAGCTCGACGGTGAAATACGCCGACCCGTTCACCCCTGTGTGCGACTCGGCGTAATCGGTCACGGTGAAGGTCACCACCCGGCCCACGACGGAGGCATTCGCGACCACGGCCCCCGGGCCGGGCTGCGTCGCATCACGCAGCGCGAAATCGGTGCCCCCCAGCACCGACAGCTCGCTCGGCAGGGTCAACGAGAAGGTGTCCCCGGCCCGGGTCCCGTCGGGAACGCGCCAGGTGAGGTCCAGCGTCATCCCCGAGCCGACGGTCGTCGAGGTTTGCCGGATGGAGACATTGGTGATCGCCTGGGGCACGACGGCGGCGCTGGACCACAGCCCGGGGACGGCGATGGTCAGGCCGGCTGCGGCGGCGCCGGCCAGGATCCGGGACAGCGGAAGGCGCAGCCTGGTGGGACGCGGAGGGGTCATCGACGTTCTTTCGCTCGGCCGGCGGCGCGCGCGGGAGGGCCAGGGGCACCGGACCGCCGGTAGTACACGGCGGTCTCGAGGGGGGCCGAGACAGCCTGGACGCTAGCTACCATAACTCCTAGAACGGCCCATGACTGACACCTGACCAAACGCAGTCATTCGCGTCGAGCCTAGTCTCACCTGCGAATTCCCGGGAGACTCCTGGTCGGTCATCCTGGACGACGGTCCAGGATTATGACACTGCGGGCCTGGTGACACCCGTTCCGGGCGGTTAGGGTCGGCTCACGCCCTCGCCCTCGACCGGCATCTCCAGCACCTCGGAGGCCGCCGTCAGCTCGAGCCCGAGCAGCGCGTTCTCCAGGACCTCGGCCAGCGCGGGATGGATCCAGTACTGGCCGCGCGCGACCTGCTGCACCGTCGCGCCCAGGGACATGGCCTGGATCGCCGGCTGGATCAGCGTCGAGGCCTCCGCCCCGAGGACGTGCGCGCCCAGCAGCCGACCCGTGCGCGGGTCGGCGAGCAGCTTGCAGAACCCCTCGGTGTCCTCCATGGCCCAGCCGTACGCCGTGTCGCCGTACCGCTGGACCTTGCTCACGTACGGCGTACCGGCCTCGATCAGGTCCCGCTCGGTCGCCCCCACCGAGGCGATCTGCGGGGAGGTGAACACCGCCGACGGCACGAACCGGTGGTCGAAGGACTTCAGCTCGTCCGGGTGGGCGAGATTGTGGGCCACCACCCGCGCCTCGTGGTTGGCGACGTGCTTGAGCTGGTAGGGCGAGCTGACGTCGCCCAGGGCCCACACGCCCGGCGCGCCTGTGCGGCCGTGGCCGTCGACCACGACCCGTCCGTCCGGGTGGACCTGCACCCCGGCGGCGGCGAGGTTCAGGTCCGGGGTGTTCGGGGAGCGTCCGGTCGCGACGAGCAGGACCTCCCCGGTGACGACCTCGCCCGAGGTCAGCGTCACCGCGACGCCGTCCTGGTGCGCCGCCACCTGCGCCGGCTGCACCCCCAGGTGGACGTCCCAGCGGCGCTGCGCGCCCGCCGTGAACGCCGCCGAGATCGCGTCGTCCTCCACCCGCAGCAGGGCCGGCCCGCGGACGATGAGGCTGACCCGCGCGCCCAGGGCCGAGAAGACGTGCGCGAACTCGGCCGCGATGAACCCGCCGCCGACGATGACGACGGAGCTGGGCAGCCGCTCCAGGCGCATCACCGTGTCGGAGGTGTGGAACGGTACGCCGCAGTCGCGGATCACCTCCGGCACGACGGCTGAGGACCCGGCCGCGATCACGATCTGGTCCGCCGTCAGCGCCGTCTCGAGGCCCCCGGCGTCGCGGATGGCCAGCTCGCGGGGCCCGGTGAATCGGGCCCTCCCCTGGTAGACGCGGGTGTTGGCGCCGCTGCGGCGGTAGTCGAGCCCGCCCCCGGAGATCGGGTCGATCCGGCCGAAGACGCGGTCCCGGATCGCGGGCCAGTCGACCCCGTCGAGGTGGGCCTCGACGCCGTACCGGCCCGACTCGCGCACGGTCTGGGCGACCTCGGCCGCGTAGACGAACATCTTGGTCGGGATGCAGCCCACGTTGAGGCAGGTCCCGCCGAACACCCCCGACTCGACGACGGCGACCTGCTTGTCGTCGAAGTCCGGCGTGATCAGGGAGTTGCCGGATCCGGATCCGATGATGGCGAGGTCGACGTGGTCCACGCCCTGGAGGATAGCCCGGGGCCGCCGGTGTGCCAGCGGGCATGGGTCAGCGGCGACGGGTCAGCGGCGACGGGTCAGCGGTGACGGCTCAGCGGCGGGTGTGGTCGCGCAGCTCGGCGATGTGCCGGGACACGGCCGGGTCCATCCCCAGCCCGATGGCCAGGTAGGTCGCCAGATAATCGGTCGTCGCCATCAGCCCGGCCAGGCGCACTAGCGGGGGTCCCGGGTCGGCCTGCACGGTGAGCACCCGCACCCCCGCGTCCTGGGCCGTGGCGACCACTCCGTCCACCAGCGCGGCCCGATCGGCGTCCTCCGGGCTCTCGATCGGGCCGGCGGCGTCGCGCAGCAGGAGCAGGCCGAGCTGCGGCTGCGCGGGTCCGTCCAGGAAGGGGTCGGCGAAGATGTCCCGCTCGCGCGGCAGGCCGGTCACGCCCTGGCCGCCGCCGGCGGTGAAGGGCCCGTCGAAGGTCGCGACCACCTGGGAGGCGGCATCGGGCAGGACGCCGTACGTCGCGGGCACCCGCGCCGTACGGGCCAGCATCGAGGAGGCGCGCATCGCGGCGACGCCGCCCAGGTCGCCCTCCCCCAGCACCACCGGCACCGTCTCGGCGAGCGCCACGGCCAACACCTTCGCCGGGTTGACGAATGCTTCGCTGGCCGGGCGGCACGCCTCGGCGCGCTCGTCGAGGCGGTCGGCCACCTGCTCCAGCAGCGCGTCCGGGACCTCGACCACGCCGAGCCGGTCGGTGGCCTGCAGCACCGGGGTGAGCATCGACCACAACGAGGTACGGCTGGAGGTCCGTCCGCGGCCGGCGTCGATGTGCACGCCGCGGGCCCGCGCGCAGACCGCGGCCAGCGGCGAGTCCAGGGCGCCGACGGTGACCAGCGACGCGCCGCGCCGCGCGGCCTCGGCCGCGACCGCCAACGGACCGGGCGCACGACCCGACAGCGAGACGGCCACCACCAGATCGAGGGGGCCGACCCAGCCGGGCAGCGGCACATTGCGCCGGATCGTCACGGGCACCGGCGAGCCCGGCTCGGCCAGCAGTTCCAGCACGTCGCCGACCACGGCCGAGCCACCCAGGGAGGCCACCAGCACCGATCGCGGCCGTTCCTGCCCGCGCAGCCGGTCGATCCCGGCATCGGCCGCCAGGGTCATCGCCTCGCGGGTCTGCGCCCCGGCGGTGGCCAGCGCCCGCAGGGTGTCCCGGCTGTCGACGTGGGCGAGCCGCGCGAGGTCGTCGAGGACCGCCTCATCGATCATGGGCATGTCGTGCCTCCTTCGCGTGGTCGGCCGTTCGTCGCTCGGGCAGGTCCCGGCGCGCCGGGCGCAGGCGGGTCACTGCCGCGACGCTACCGCCTCCTCGATCAGCAGGACCGGAATGCCGTCCTCGATGCGATAACCGGGCCGGCTCGGGCACGTTCCGGCGCAGTCCAGGAATGCCGTGCCGGTGGCGTCGGTGCGCTCGGTCAGCTCCCCGCGACAGGCCGGGCAGCGCAGGATCGCGCGCAACCAGGGCGGCAGCGCGCCCCTCACGGCGTACCTCCCCGAACGATCGCCAGGACGTCGTCGCGGACCCGGGCCATCGTGGCCGCGTTGCGCGCCTCGACGTTGAGCCGCAGCAGCGGCTCGGTGTTGCTGGAGCGCAGGCTGAACCACCACATCGGCTCGGCCGGGTGCTCGACCGTAACGCCGTCGAGGGTGTCGACCGCAACGCCTTGTGGGGCCGCCCAGTCCAGCACGGCGGCCGTGGCGGCGGCCGGGTCGGCCACGGTGGAGTTGATCTCCCCCGAGGCGGCGTACCGGTCGTACTGCGCCACCAGCTCCGACAGCGGCCCGTCCTGGCCACCGAGCGCCGCCAGCACGTGCATGGCGGCGAGCATGCCGGTGTCGGCATACCAGAAGTCCTCGAAGTAGTAGTGCGCCGAGTGCTCCCCGCCGAAGACGGCCCGTTCGGCGGCCATCGTCGCCTTGATGAAGCTGTGGCCGACCCGGGTGCGCACGCCGAGGGCGCCGAGCTCGGCGATGACCTCGCGGACGGCGTGGCTGCTGATCACGTTGTAGACGATCGTCACCTGCCCGGCGGGCGTCCCGGCGGCGACCCGCTTGCCGATCTCGCGGGCGGCGACCAGCGCGGTGATCGCGGAGGGGCTGACCGGTTCGCCGCGCTCGTCCACGACGAAGCAGCGGTCCGCGTCGCCGTCGAAGGCCAGGCCGAGGTCGGCGCCGTGCGCGCGGACGGCCGCCTGCAGGTCGAGCAGGTTGGCCGGCTCCAGGGGGTTGGCCTCGTGGTTGGGGAAGGTGCCGTCGAGCTCGAAATACAGCGGTACGACGTCCAGGGGCAGGCCCGCCAGGACCGCCGGGACGGTGTGCCCGCCCATGCCGTTGCCGGCGTCGACGACGACCTTGAGGGGGCGGATGCGCGACAGGTCGACCAGGCCGCGCAGGAAGGCGGCGTAGTCGCCCAGCAGGTCGCGGTCGGTGATGCGGCCCGGGGTCATCGGCAGCGCCTCGGGGGCGCCGTCCAGCAGGCCCTGGGCGATGGTGGTGATCTCTGCCAGGCCGGTGTCCTGGCCGACGGGCCGGGCGCCGGCGCGGCACAGCTTGATCCCGTTGTACTGCGCCGGGTTGTGGCTGGCGGTGAACATCGCGCCGGGCAGGTCGAGGGCTCCGGAGGCGTAGTACAGCCCGTCGGTGGAGCACAGGCCGATGAGGGTGACGTCGAGGCCGTGCGCCGCGGCGCCCTCGGCGAACGCCCGGGACAGCTCCGGAGACGACGGGCGCATGTCGTGGCCGACGACGACGCCGCGGGCGCCGTCCGGCAGGGCGATCACGCTCGCGAACGCCGAACCGATGGATCGAGCCACCGTCGCGTCGAGCTGATCGGGCACGGTGCCCCGCACGTCGTAGGCCTTGATGAAGTCGGTGAGTCTGCGCTGCGTCACGCCGAAAGCCTAGTCCGCGGCGTAGCACCGCGCCGACGCCGTCCTGGCCGGCTCACCTGTCGCGCAGCGACGCGCTCACATGTCACGCAGGACGCGCAGCTGCGGCCGGCCCAGCGGAGCCGGCTTGGTGGCCTGCCGGGCCGCGGCGGACCCATTCGCCTCGCTGACGTCGCCGAGCTCCTCCGCCGCCTCCGCACGGCGCCGCTTGGCCTCCGAGCCCCGCGCCCGGGGGCGGGCGTCCACGGCGTCCGCGACGGCGAGCAGATCCGCGTCCTCCTCCGGTTCCACCAGCTCACCGACCAGCCGGACGACCTCCCAGCCGCGGGGCACCGTCAGCCGGGTGCCGTGGGTGGCGCACAGGTCGTAGGTGTGCGGCTCGGCGAAGGTCGCCAGCGGACCGAGGACGGCGGTCTGTTCGGCGTAGTTGTAGGTCAGCGTGGCGACGGCCGCCCGGGGACAAGCGGTCTTGGAGCACCGACGCATGACAGTCACGGAAGTGAGGGTAACCCCCCGCCCCACCGCGTGCCGAGCCTGCCGCGCTGCGGCGTACCGCGTGTCGTGCCGGAGCCGGGGCGGGGTCAGGGCAGGGCGGTCCTAGACTCGGGCCATGCCGCGCACCTCCCGACCCGCCGACCGCCGAGCGGGCCGCCGCGACCGCCATGGTCGGGGCGTTCGGGGACCCCTCGCGTGGCCGCCGGTGCCGGCGATGCGGTCCCGCTCGGACGCCTTCGACGACATGGTGCTCGACGCCGTCGAGCGCATCGAGCGTCGGCTGCCGCAGGGCCTTGGGGATGTGGAACTGGCCGTCGAGCTGGTGCCCCCGTCGGACCCGGCGCCGTGGGAGCCCCAGCAGGTGCCGCTGTCGCGGCTGTTCCCCGCGGACCGTGGCCTCGCGACGCGGGTGGTGCTCTACCGGCGCCCGATCGAGACTCGCGTGGAGGACCCGCGCGATCTGGCCGCCGTCGTCAACGACGTGGTCGTCGAGCAACTCTCCGTCGCCCTGGGCGTGGACCCCACCGAGTTGGACCCGGGGTTCGACGACCGGGGATGACCGGTCCGGGCCCGGTTGGCTCGGTTGGCCACGGCCCTGCCACCCATGCCAGCCCCGCCAGGTCCGGATAAGCCCGGGTGGGAGCGACCTCTCCCCGGCCACTCCCACCCGTCGCCCACGGCGCGTCCCTACCCGGCGCGTCCCTAGACGGCGCGGCGCTTGAGCTTGCGGCGTTCGCGCTCGGACAGCCCACCCCAGATGCCGAACCGCTCGTCCTTGGCGAGCGCGTATTCCAGACACTCGACCCGGACCTCGCAGCCGACGCAGACCCGCTTGGCCTCCCGGGTCGAGCCGCCCTTCTCGGGGAAGAACGCCTCCGGGTCGGTCTGGGCGCACAGCGCCCGGTCCTGCCAGGAGAGTTCGCTCTCCTCCACGTCCGGCTCGACCCCGAACACCAATCGAAGCTCCTGCACGGCCCCTCCTCCAGGACTGATCTCCAGCTCCCGTGACGAGCGCGGCCGGCGCCGCAGGCGTCCGATCCGAATCAGGCTTCCCTACGCCGATCACGAGAGCGACAACACTGGAATTACACGCGTGTCATCTCGGGTTCGTCAAGCGGGGATCTGGTAGTGGAGCTGGGCATTCGTTCAGGTCGTACGGCCGGACGGGACCGTCCCGCCCTGCTCGCGGGCATCGCCGACCGCCCGGCGCTCCGTTGCGAAAAACCCCATCTGCCCCACCCGTCACGCCGCTGGGCGCCCACATGCCGGGCGCCGCCGCCACGGGCGGGGCTGGGCGGGGGCTGGGCGACGGATGGGCGGGGGCTTGGCGGCGGCCGGGGCGGTGGTTGGATGGCGCTCATGCGCATCACCGCCCTGGCCGGCGGGGTCGGCGGCGCGCGGTTCCTGCGGGGGCTGCGCGACCACCTCGACGCGACCGGCCGGCACGACACCGAGCTGACCATCATCGGCAATACCGGCGACGACATCACGCTGTTCGGGCTGCGGGTCTGCCCGGATCTCGACACGCTCGCCTACACCCTCGGCGACGCCGTCCACGAGGGGCAGGGCTGGGGCCGGGCCGACGAACGGTTCACCCTCGCCGAGGAGTTCGCGGCGCACGGGGCCGAGCCGAGCTGGTTCGCCCTCGGCGACCGCGACCTGGCGCTGCACGTGCTGCGCAGCCAGTGGCTGGGGCACGGGATGTCCCTGTCGGCGGTGACCGCGCGGATCGCCGAGCGGTTCGGCCTCCCGGACCGCGGCATTCGCCTGCTGCCCATGTCGGATCAGCCGGTGGAGACCCACGTGGTGCTGGATCGCGGGGACGGTCCGACGGCGATCCACTTCCAGGAGTGGTGGGTCCGGCACGGCGCGGCGGTCCCGGCGCAGCGGTTCGTCGCCGTCGGGATGGAGCATGCGACGCCCGCGCCGGGGGTGCTCGACGCGATCCGCACCGCCGATGTGGTGCTGCTGCCGCCGTCGAACCCGGTCGTCTCGATCGGCATCACCCTGCTCGTTCCCGGGGTGCGCGAGGCCCTGCGCGCGGCGACAGCCCCCGTGGTCGGGGTCTCCCCCATCGTCGGCGGCGCGCCGGTGCGCGGGCACGCCGACGCCTGCCTGGCGCCGCTGAACGTGCCGGTGACACCCGCCGGCGTGGCCGGGCTCTATGCGGACTTCCTGGACGGCTGGCTGATCGACACGACCGAGGACGCCGCCGAGGACGCGGTGGCGGCGCAGGGACGGTACGCCGTCCGCCGGACCGACCTGCTCATGCCGGACCGCCCGACCGCCGCCCGATTGGCCGCGGAAACTCTTGACCTCGCGTTAAGCCTGAGAGCCCAGGCGAACCCGTGACGGCCGACGCGACCGCCGGAAACCCCGGGCCTGAGGTAGAGCCTTTTGTGGGTGGGCCAGGTGGCCGGGTCGACGCGCCACCTCAAGGCGAGCCGCGGGACCTGCGGCGGCGCCACGACCCCGCACCGATGCAGGTGTGGCCACTGACCGGGATTCCCGAGATCGTGGCGGGCGACGACCTGGCGGGCGCCCTGGCCGAGGCCATCGCGGCCACCGTCGGGAGCGTGCGAGACGGTGACGTCCTGGTCGTCTCCAGCAAGGTGGTCAGCAAAGCGGCCGGTCTGCGCGCTGACGTCGCGCAGCGGGCCGCCCTGGTGCTCCGCGAATCGGACCGGGTGGTGGCCGAACGGACCACGGCGACCGGCATCACCCGCATCGTGGCCGCCAGCGCGGGTCCGGTGTTGGCGGGGGCCGGCATCGATGCGAGCAACATAGGCCCGGGGGACGAGCACGTGCTCCTGCTCCCGAAGGACCCGGATGCCGCGGCCCACTCCTTATTACTAGGGGTTGCTGCCGCCCTGGAGGGCCGCGGCGGCAGCAACCCCGTCGCCCGCCCCACGCGATGGGGGGTGCTGATCACGGACACCGCGGGTCGGCCCTGGCGCCTCGGGCAGGCCGATATCTCGATCGGTGCCGCCGGGGTCCCGGTGGTCGACGACCTGCGCGATGGCGTGGACGCCGACGGCCGGGCGCTGGGCGTGACCGTGCGCGCCGTCGCGGACGAGCTCGCCGGCGCGGCGGATCTGGTCAAGGGGAAGGCCGATCGTGTGCCCGCGGCGTTGGTGCGCGGCTGGCGCTGGCCGGCCGCGCCCCCTGAAGCGACGGGCGCGATCGGCGCGGACGGCCTGGTGCGGCGCGGATGGTCGGACTGGTTCGCGCTCGGTCACGTCGAGGCGGTGCGCGCCGCGCTCGGCGTACCACCGGGCACCCACGACGCCCTCGACGTGGGAGTGCGCTCCGTGGCACCCGAGCCGATGGACGTGCGGGCGCAGCGGGCCTGCCGCCTGGCCCTGACCGACGGGCTGGGGCGGATCCCGGTCGGGCACCCGCGCGCGCACCTGGCGGGCGTGCGGCCGGACCTTCTCGGGGCGCGCTGCGACTTGGTGCAGTACGGGATCGTGGCCGAGGCCCCGGACGAATTCACTCTCGGCGTGCTGGTGGGCCGGTTGCTGCCGGCACTGGCGGCCGAGGATGTGCCCACGGCGTACGCCCGGACGGAACCACCCGCCCCCGGGCGGGGTCCGCGGGCCGTCCTGGTGTTCACGGACGTGGGATGACCTGCGCTGACCTTGGCTGACGTCGTGCGCGCGCAGCAGTCTTAGGCCCCGAAGCCGAGGAACACCAGGATTCGCCGCTCCACCTCGATGAGCGTCGCGGCGTCGATCCGACAGGCAGCAGGGCTGATCAGCCTCTGACGACCTCGACGCATCCGACCAGGGTCACCGTCCGCCAGCTACCATCTCTTCGTCGTCCCAACGCAGGGAGAAGGCGTGTCCGCTGGGGAGCCCCGCAACGAAGCCATTCGCGACGGCGCGGACGGCCGGTCACTGCGCGGGCGCGAAACGCCGACGTACGACATGGGGGTCTGCGCCGTCGACTTCACGAAGGCGCTGCGGCTCGCCGGCGAGCTCGAGGACGAAACGCTCCTCGCCAACCTCAGGTGCCACCCATGAGTGAGCGCCGCATCTTTCGGACGGGTTTCGCCGACGTCTACCCCCTGTACGTCACCAAAGCCGAACGTAAGGGCCGCACCCGCGCCGAGGTGGACGAGATCATCGGGTGGCTGACCGGGTACGACGAGGCGGGCCTGGCGCAAGCCCTCTCGGACGGTCGGGACCTGGCGACCTTCTTCGCCCAGGCACCGGCCCTGAACCCGAACGCCCCACTCATCACCGGCGTGATCTGCGGGCACCGGGTCGAAACCATCGACGACCCACTGATGCAGCAGATCCGGTGGCTCGACAAGCTCATCGACGAGCTCGCCAAGGGCAAGGCCATGGAGCGCATCCTGCGCGGCTGACCGCCCGGGTCCCAGGATTCCCGATGCGGAATTCAGAGGGGGACGGTCGGACAGCCGAGGGCGTCATAGGTGCGCCGCGACCGCGCGTCGTTGGTCAGGACGGTGAGCTGGTGCTCGCGCGCCGTCACGCCGATGAGCGCGTCGTAGACGGCTCCCCCGCTGATGCCCTGCGCCGCCGCGACCGCGAGGAGGGGCTGATAGCCGGCGGCGGGCAGCGCAACGACCTGCCAGGGCAGCCCGGCGAGTGCCGACTGGGCGTCCGCCGCGGAGATTCGATGTGGCGCCGGCAGCCTGGTCAACACGCTGAACGTCTCGACCAGGACGTGCGCCACCACCCGGTCGACCCCTCCCAGCCGCTGCCGAGCCTCGACGTGCCGGGGGTGCCACGCGGCGAGAGCGGCGACGAGCACGCTCGTGTCGGCGGTCGGGGTCACCGGCGGACGCGGTCGATGGTGGTCGCCACAACGTCATCGGACAGCGGCGGGAGTGGCGCGGTTGGCCTGATGACGGGGAGCGCCCCGGAGGTGTCGACGTGGACGTCCGCCGGAGGCAGCGAGATCTCGATGCAGCCGTCGACGTACACCATGTCCAGTTCCCGTCCCGCGGACAGCCCCATGGCATCGCGCAGCGCCTTCGGCACGACGACCCGGCCCGCGCCGTCGATGGTAGTTCTCATACCATAAATCTACCATTGCCTCTCAGGGCAGTCGCGGTGCCGCCCTCACACTGACCGGCCAGGTGCCGCGGACCGTGTGAGCCGCGGCGCTCACGACGTACGGCGTGTGCTCGGCTCGACCCCCCGCACTCACGCGCCGACGCCTCGCGGCGACGTCCTCACGCGCCAGCATCGAGTGCCGTGAAACCCAGCCGCCGTACGGCCCTCTCGTCGAAGGTGACCACGTCCGAGCACCCGGCCCGCCGCGCCGCGAAGGCGATGAGCGCGTCGGCGAAATCGGCGCCCTCGCGCGCCGCATCGACCGCGAACCGCACCTGCTCGCCGTCCTCGACCCGCACCTCGGCGGCCGCCGCCAGCCGCGCGAACGCGTCCAGCACGGCCGCGCGGTCGACACCCATGGCGTTGCGCAACACCCAGTACGCCTCCACC